>JAKSLF010000001.1 GCA_024401355.1 Bacteroidales bacterium
CCATCAGAGATGACGTGGCTGATGAAAGCCTCATCGTTGTTGGCGATTTTATCCTTTACGTCGGCAGTTTTTTCAACGACGTAGTAGGCTTCAGAGACCTTGTTGTTGGCAACGAAGCGGATGCGAGCGTCGTTGTCGCTATTGTATGGCTGTTCAGCCTCATATTTATAGACGGTTACGACAGGGTTGGAGTCGCTGCCAGGAGCCTTTCCGGCTTCCTCTTCGCAAGCTACGAGGGAGAGTCCCAGGAGAGCAGCGAAGGATGCAAATATATATTTTTTCATATTCAAAGTCATTAATAAAGTTTGACCTTATATATTACCATACGTAAGGAGCGTCGGCGCCTGTAGCATGAGAAGGAGTAGGGTTGTTAGAGCAACCTGAGTTGTAGTTAACCTCACTCTGAATGATGCAGAGGTTCATCCAATCAGGAGTAGACTCCATATTCCACTGATAGTTAGTAGGGTGGTTAGAGCCTTCGTAGCTACGGATGATACCCTTCTGGAGACGCTTGATATCGAAAGTAGCGAAACCTTCGCCCCAGAGTTCAACACGGCGCTGCCACCAAACCTCGTTGCGGAATGAGCCAGTAGAGCCGTTGTAGTAGGCGTCAGTACGTTCGCCGTACTTGAAGTCAGGGTCGCGCTGAGTAGCCCAGTCGGTCAGCATAGCGATACCTTTAGCCTCGTTCTGCATACCAGCAGCTTCGATTTCGATGAGCTGCATTTCCTCGACACGCATGAGAGGGACAGCAACAGTGAACGCCTGGTACTGGTTGCTATGGATGCCATCCTTAGGGCGGAACTTTACAGGAATACCACCAACGACGCCAGTAGCAGATACGTTGAAACCAGTGTTGGCAAGACCTTCAGGGTCGTCGGAATATTCAGCGAGAGCTTCGATAGCCTCTTCCATAGATTCAGACTCGTCGATAGCGAAATCGACGAAGCACTTGCGACGGAAGTCGTTCTGGCCGATAGTGCTGTAGAGGTGATAGTCGATACGCTTAGGACCGACGTAGTTAGCAGAGTAACCACACTCGGAAGGAGATACCTCGACGATCATCTGTGAGCCCCAGCAAGAGTCGGCATCGTTGAGTTTGATATTATCGTCGGTAGACTTGTAAGTACAACCGAACATCCAAGCATCGTTAGGAGTGTTGAAGCCGTTGGTCTGAGAAGTATATTCATCAGCGTTCATAGCGGTGTAGCCCTGCTGAGCGAGCTTAGCGTACTTCTCGGCGTTAGCCCAATCTTCCATAGTAAGGTAAGCGCGAGCCTTGAGTCCGTATACTACAGAGAGGTCAGGAGTGAACTTATCAGAACGAGTGTAGCCGTCGAGCAATTCTTCAGCCTTGTTGAGGTCGTCGATGATAAAGTCCCACATATCCTTGTTGGAAACGCGAGGGTTGTTGGTAGACTGAGCTGTAGTGGTGTTTTCTGTTATGATAGGAACAGTCTCAGAGTTAACATCTGCAGCATAAGTCTTCTGTGCGAACATGCGTGCGAGGTCCATGTAGAACATAGCGCGCATAGAGTGTGCGATACCTGCTCCAACCTTCTTGTCGTCGGAAGGGTCAGGACCTGCCATTTTGAGAACGGCGTTACAGCTATAGATCCATCCATAGTAGTAAGTCCAAGGCATCTGGCAGACAGCGTAGTTAGGTCCGAGTGCGGTACCGCAAGTGTACCAAGTAGTGTACCACTCAGAGCCAGAGTCTTCGCAAACGATATCCTGTCCCATCACGTCGCGCTGGAGGAAGAAAGAAGGATATCCGAAGTCGTATGGAGTAGTATCATCTGTGCCATCGTATGTGAACTGTCCACAGAGTGAGTTGGTGATAGCCTTGACGAAGCTGTTGTATGAGCTTGCGTCAGCAGAAGCCTGGTCGGAAGTGACGTAGGCTGTCTGTGGGTCTATCTCTTCGATACAGCTCGTTGCAAAAGGAATAACAGCAGTTGCAAGAGCGAGTGACTTTATGATGTTTTTCATAATAATAATCTCCTTGTTATGTTTTCAATTCATTAGAAAGTGACCTGAATACCGCCCATAATAGTACGAGCAGGAGAATACTGAGCGATGCTTTCGCTACCCTCGAAGTCGTAGCGAGGGTCGAGACCCTGTCGTGCGGCCCAGAAGTTGATGTTTTCGCCAGAGCAGAAGACACGAACCTTAGAGAGTTTAGCGTTAGAGATGATGCTCTTAGGCAGGCTGTATCCTACGACGAAAGACTGGAAGTTGAGGTAGCTAGCCTTAGTCAACCAACGGTCTGTAGAAGCAGTAGTATACTGGTCGCCATACTGCTGACGAGGGAGGTCGGTAGTGGTATTGTTAGGAGTCCACGAGTTAAGAATATCCTTGTGGATAGCGTAACCAGCAACGTAGTCGCCTTCCATGAGGTTTCTATACTGAGAGTCGTAAACCTTGCCACCGATCTGATAGTCGAAAGTAGTAGAGAGGTCGAATCCGTAGGCGTTGATATTGAGTGCGAAACCGCCGAACACCTTAGGGAGAGTAGACTTGAAAGCGTAGCGAGAAGCCTTACCGAGGTCGGTAGTAGTACCTGAACGCTTCTTTCCGGCCTGTGAAGTGTTGTTAGTAGCGACCTTGCCGCCGAGTGGTGAGAGGTCTTCGTCGTAGTAGAAGAGAGATTCACCCTTATCGTTGACGCCGGCGTAGCTGAAGAGGAATGGAGAGTAGAGCTCGCCACCTTCTTTGTACCACATCATGATGTTGTTGTTAGTCTCAGCGAAACCGCCATAAGCCTCAGTCTTGAAAGCAGGGAGCTTATCGATGTTAGTCTTGTTGTGTGAGAGGTTGGCTGAGAGTGAGATGTCGATATCCTTAGTGCGGAAAACGGAACCGTTGAGTACGATTTCGAAACCGCGGTTGCTGATATCGCCAAGGTTGCCGTAGTAACCACGGAAGCCGTTGGACTCAGGAACAGACATATAGAAGAGGAGGTCTGTAGTCTTCTTGTTGTAGAAGTCGATGTTACCAGAGAGTCGAGCCTTGAAAGCAGAGAACTCGAGACCAAGGTTCATATTGGTAGTAGTTTCCCAAGTGATGTCTTTATTACCCTTAGTTCTAAGAGTTGGAGCCATCTCTTTTTCGTCGACAGCAGAGAGATCATAGGAGTCGGTATAGTACCAGAAGTAGCTTTCGCTGAGGTTGTCGTTACCCTGCTGGCCGACCGAAGCCTTAAACTTAAGCATGTTGAGCCAAGAGATGTTGTCGAGGAAGCTTTCCTTAGAGAGGATCCAAGCGCCGCCTACAGACCAGAAGTTACCCCAACGGTGGTTCTTGTCGAAACGGCTAGAAGCGTCGCGACGGAATGAACCAGAGAGGTAGTATTTCTCGTCGTAGTTGTACTGGAGGCTAGTGAAGTAACCTTCGACGTTGTATTCGCGGAGGTAAGACTTAGAGTCGTACTTATTGTTAGCAGCGGCGTTGATTTCCTGAATAGCAGGAGAGAAGAGGCCCTGTGCAGTAGCGCGGAGGTGCTTAAGTTTCTGGTCGTAGTACTCGTGACCGATGAGCCAGTTGAAGTTGTGTACGTCGGCGAATGTATTATAATAAGTAAGAGTCTGCGAATTGTTGGTACGGAGGTAAGCTTCGTTAGTCTTTTCGATTTGTCCGTTTACGCCAGCCTTAGGACCATAGATGCTGCTCTGGTAGTCGGAGTGCTGAGTGAAATCGAGAGTAACGTTGCTAGTAGCGTTGAAACGGAGCCAAGGGCAGAAATCGACATCGGCAGTGAAAGTGCCGTTGAGGCTGTTGATTTCCTTAGTATCGTTGTTGTAGTTGTTGGCGCCGAGTGGGTTACCAGTCTGCAAGAAAGCTCGGTTGTCAGGGTAGTCGAGACCTGCGCGACCGAAGTCGTACTGTGGGTTACCATTATCGTCGGTACGGATAACGACGTTGCCCTTTTCGTCAACGACACGTACATAAATAGGATAGATAGGAGCTATCATAGAAGTATAGTACATGAGGTTGATAGAGCCGAGTGAAGACTTGTCGAGGTTAGGGCTAGACTTCTGGTTGGCGTGAACGTAACCGACGTTAGCACCTACCTTGAGCCAGCTCTTAGCCTGGTAGTCGGCCTTGATACGAGCGGCGATACGTTCGTATCCGGAATGAGCGATGATACCGTCGTCCTTGAGGTAGCCGAAAGACATGTAGTAAGCGCCTTTTTCAGTACCGCCATTGATGCTTATGGTATATTCCTGTCGGAGAGCGCGGTTGTATGCTTCGTCCTGCCAGTCGTCGGCTGTATAGTAGTAAGAGTCGCCGTTGCTACCTTTCTTCTGGTAGCCGAGAGTAGCCTTAGGGTTGAGCTTACCATCTATGCCGATGAGCTGTTCGCCTTCAGGCACGGTGAAGATCTGGTAGCCGAGGTGGCCGAGCATCTGCTTGTTGGCGTTGATGTTGGCCTTTTCGGCAGTCTGACCCTGTCCGTAGTAGTAGAGGTTATAGTATTTAGCGTATGCAGTTTCGTAGTAAGTGCCAGGGTTGTCGATAGTCTCGTAGTCGTGAATAGCACGAGTGTTGGCACCCCATTTAGCTTCGACATTGATCTGTGCGTCGCCAGCCTTACCGCGCTTAGTGGTAACGATGATGACACCAGCGGCGCCACGAGCACCGTAGAGTGAAGCGGAAGCGGCATCCTTGAGTACGCTGACAGACTCGATGTCGTCGGCAGGGATGTTGGAGAGGTTGTCAGGGTAAGGAGCACCGTCGACGATAACGAGTGGATCGGTTTCGGCATACATAGATGCGATACCGCGGATGTTGAGTTTACCATCGTTAGAACCTGGTGCGCCGTTAGATCCACGCATCTGGAGACCTGCAACGGAACCAACGAGTGCTTCGCTTACGTTGGTAGTAATTTTCTTAGAGAGTTCTTCGGAACGAACTACTGCGGCGGAACCGGTGAAGGCTTCCTTTTTAGTTGTACCGAAAGCGACGACCATGACTTCGTCGATTTCCTCGGAGTCAGGTGAGAGTGTAACGTTGATTACAGAGCGGCCGTCGTTAGGCTGTTCCTGTTCCTGAAGGCCGATGAATCGGTAGACGATAGCTTCGGCGTCGGCAGGGACGCTGATAGTGTATTTACCATCGAGGTCGGTGACGGTACCGTTGGCGGTGCCTTTCACCATGACTGCCACACCTGGGATAGGCAGTCCGTCGTCGCCGATAACTGTACCGGAGATGGTTTTATTCTGAGCTACGAGAGTGGCGCAGGCAAAAACCAGAAACGACATTAGTAGTAATAGCTTTCGCATAAATTTATAGAGGTTTAATTAATTTTCTAGTTAAGAGTCTTTTTCGATTTGAAAGCAAAAAGGTGTTTTTTCTTTCACTACGAATGCAAATTTAGTGTTGTGTATATTTATTAGTTTTAATATGGCGTTAAACTTGCTTAAATAGGAACAAATTTCACATGATTTAAATGTAATGTCGCAATAGGTATGTGTTGCGGGAGGAAAAAAGTGTGTGTTAGTGTGTTATGTGTGTGAGTTGGTGTGAGGTTGTGATTGTTGTGATTGTTGTGGTGTGTAATGTTGTTGTTGAGTGGCTTGCGGAGAGAGTGTCTGAGCAAGTTGCACCAGAATGCGATAGCTGCGCCACGTGCGGTGCGGTATCCGAGTCGTCGAGCAGCGATGCGCCAATGTCGGAGCAGTCGTGGCTGTTTGAGCTGTCGTGCGACGATAGCGTTGGCTCGTGAGAAAGTGGAGCGGTTGCTCTGCTGTCGGATTGTGCGAGGGTTGTGTGGCCGTGAGATTGTGTAGGTGAAGACCTTGTTGTTTCTTACTGTGAGTGCGATGGCACTACGTCGGAGTTTGCGACGAGCAACAGCAAGAAGAGAGGAAGAGGTCAATGTGATCTGGGCCATTGTTAAATTTATTCGAATAATGAGTGCAAAGATACGAAAAAAATACGTGATTTCAAAATTTGTTATTTGAAATGTGTGGTATTGCGTGGGTTGTGGGTGTGGTATTGTGAGGTTGGAGGTGTGGTATTGTTGGGGTAGGAATAGGGTGAAGTTCCGATAAATGGAGTTATTTGGGTATATATGTTTTTTCTTCGTTGATCATAATCATGACGCTTTGTGAGATGTATGTGCAGACGAAACCGTATCCTCCTGTGATGTTGTCGTAGACGGGGAAGACGTTGTCGAAATAGGGGTCGGTTTCGCTTTTGAAGTTGTCTCTGAGACTTTTTTCGTAGATGTACATTTCGTCGGCATATTTTCTCATTTCGACGAAAGCGCTGTCGCGATGGTGGATGTCGTCATGTGTGTTAATTTCGTAGTGGGAGTATGCTTTGGGAAGTTCAGAGAAGCCGCCGATGACATTGTTGTCGTAGGCGAGTCCGTGTCCGTATTTGGTCATGTGGAACCGACAATAGTCTTGTGGAGATTCGTTGAAGAAGTAGAAAGTGAGTATGTGATACCAGTCGTCATTTTTTTCGTAGACCACGGAGTCGAGCTGGAGTGGTGAAGGGAAAGACGATGGTTTGGAATATGCTGTACCTAGTGACTTGCTGACAGCTTTGAGGCTATATTTTCTGTTAGTATCGATGTGATAATCTTTAGCGTCGAGAGTATAGTGGATATCGTCGATAGTGTGGCATTCGGCCACTTCTTCACCATCTTCACAGAGGAAGAGAGTGACATCTGCGAGGACTGGGTCGCCATATCCGTCGGCAGGTGAAGTGGAGCGAGTGACAGATGCCTCGACACCATTTTGTGGTGAGATGTAACCAATGAGAGCGAGTTTGTCGCCAGGGTATTTATAAGAGTATCCGTGTACGTCGCTTTCTATTTCACAAGATGTAAAAGCGAGAATGGCGGTCAGGAGAGTTGCGATAAAAATTTTCATAATGTGAAAGTATATGTTAGAGTTGGGAGTATGGAGAACATGGCTATTTGTCTCATTCTTCCGGTACCTTTGTCGAAGAACATAGCAGTGGCGTTGTTTCGGGCGTAGAGGTTGTAGATGTTGGCGGTCCATTTGGACTTATGTCCGTGTGGTGTGACTCTTTCGTATGTGGTTGAAAAGTCGAGCCTATGGAACAAAGGCAGTCTGTAGTTGTTGACAGACAGATAGACACCGTAACCTCCATTTTTTCTATCATAGGTTATATATCCGACGGGCAGAGTAACAGGAGTGCCTGTGGAGAGTGCGAAATTGGCGGATGCGGACCAATTGTTGTTGAAACGCCACAAGCCGAGGAGGTTGATATCGTGAGTTCTGTCGTAGATGAAAGTGTACCATCTGTTGAAGTTGATATCCTTGAATCTGCGTTGGCTTTTGGAGAGAGTATAAGAGAGATTGATGTTGAGTTTTCGGATGTCGGCAGCAGCCATAAGCTCGATGCCTCTGGCTCGTCCGATGCCGCCGGTATTGACACTTTGTTCGATGCTGAGGACACTTTCGGACTCGTCGATAGGAGTGTGATATTCGATGAGGTTGTTCATTTTTTTGATGAAAGCTTCGATCGAGAAATTGATTTTTTTGTCTTCGTTGCCGTAGAAGAGACCGACAGCGACCTGTCGGGCGTGTTGCGGTTTGAGATGTCGGGTGGAAGCCAGCCATATTTCCTTTTCCATGGCGTCGTTGTTGTTGACGACGACGTGGTTGAACTGGTTCATGACAGTAAAGTTGGCTTTGAGAGACATTTTGGGTGAGAGGATATATTTAGCAGCGAGTCGAGGTTCGACTCTATAGTAGTTGGTATCGCGGCAGAAATATGCGACAGTACGCAATCCGGCTTCGATGCTGGCCTTGTCGGACAGAGTCAGTTCGTCGGAGAGGTAAACGGCTGCTTCGACAGACTTGGCAGGTTTATCGCTACCGATGATGCTGTCGATGTCGTTGACGATATCATTTTCCTTCAGTACATGGCTCATTCCTGGGCAGAATCTGTAGGCGGAGAGTTCGAGTCCGGTTTTCAGTCGGTTGTGATGTCGTTCTATTTCGATTTTGCTTTGGAAAGTGAGATCCTTGATGTTGGTTTCAATTTCTACTTCGTTGACCCTTTTCTGTTTGCCGATGCTTTCCTCGTAGTCATCCATATTATTGTGATATGTGGAAGCGGAGAAAGAATTGCGCCAGAAAGTACCTCCGAAATCGGACAGGAGAGTGAGAGAGAGTCCGGTGTTGTAGACGGTGAGTTTGCTAAGCTCGTATTCCTTTTCTCCTGTATATGCGACGTATCTGTTGCAGAATTTCTGCATGTCGTTGCCATGGAAGAAAGAGAGAGAAAGTCTGTGTGTGTTGTTGGGTTTCCATGTGAGCTTAGCATTGACATCGTAGAATCTGTAGTTGTCATAGCTGCCAACTCCAGTATTTTGCATTTCGTGCTTATCTTTGAGTTGGAAAAGGTCGTAGTATGAAGTTCTGCCGGCCATAATGAAGGTGAGTTTGTTGCCGATAGGAGTTTCAATCATGAGACCAGACGAGAGCAGTCCGACATCGGCCTTGAATCCGAAATTGTCGTTGCTACCATCTTTGGTAACGATGTCGATGATGGAAGAAGTGCGTCCGCCAAATTGTGCTGGAAACCCGCCTTTATAGAGGTCAGCCTTTTTTACTATATTGGTATTGAACATGGAGAGGAATCCGCCGACATGGTTGGTGCTGTAAATTTTAATGCCGTCGAGCAGGAAGAGATTTTGTCCTCTGTCTCCACCTCTGACGTAGATATTGGAGTATCCT
This sequence comes from Bacteroidales bacterium, assembly GCA_024401355.1. Lineage (GTDB taxonomy): Bacteria > Bacteroidota > Bacteroidia > Bacteroidales > Marinilabiliaceae > W3P20-009. The sequence continues at coordinate 8,724 of JAKSLF010000001.1, forward strand.
TCCTTGCCGGTATTGACACCGGGGAGGAAGCTGACAGCCTTGATGAGATCGGGTTCGCCGGTAAGCGAAGGAATGGCTCTGATTTGTTCGGAAGTAACAGTCTGTCGGCCCATGAGGACATGTTCTCTCTGTGACCTGACAGTGGAGACGGTAACTTCTTTGATTTGAGTTTCTTTATGGTGAAGTGAGACGACAATGCTAGTGTCGGCACAAAGTCTTATGGTATTGCAGTAGGGGTCAAATCCAACAGATGATATGGTGAGTTTGACCTCGCCGACGTCGGTCAGCAAAGCAAAATGTCCGTAATTGTTGGATGTGGTACCTTTGCCGCTAGAAATGTCGACACAGGAGGCGAATGGAACGATTTCGCCGTCGGAATCACTTATGACGATTCCGGACAAAGTTACCTTTTGTGCGTTTGACAACAAGCAAGTCATTATCAAACAGCACAAAAGGGTTGTTTTTATGTTATTCATGCTTTACGATATCGATGTCGTACCCGTCTAGATAATAGTAAATCAGTTTTTGTATGGTTTCGTCGGTAAAGGTATAAACTTCTTTAATGGTGTCTTTGACAAGAACTTCACTATAGCAGTTTCTGTCAATGGATTTAACAGTCGAAAATAATCTAATACTTCCTATTTTATAAGCTGGTGGAATGCACAGTATTGAATCGCCTATTTCAATATTAATTCCATAAAAAGAATATATAGGTATATCTTTCCCATCGATGTCAACACTATCATGACCTCCATTGATATATTCGAGAATTTGTTCAGCTCCGTAAGAGTTGCTTGCTATAAAGTAGGAAGTTTCTGCGTTTTCATGTTCAACAGATATTTTCATATCAGATGATGAAAGATTTCGAATTATGACTTTGGTATATTTTAGGCTTATGCCGTCGTCGTCATTGTTTTTATCGCATGATATAAATGCGAGGCATAATGCTGCGAGAATAAAGTAGTATGTTTTCATTAGTGCACATTGTATTATTTGAATTGTTGAATACAAAGGTACAACAATTATAATAAGATGCCAAATATTATTGTTATTATATCGCTAAAAGTTTGGGAATTTCATAAATGACATCACAAAAAAAGCTGTCGGACAGTTGTCTGACAGCTTTATAATGGTTAACGGGAAAGGTCTCGTATTAGAAATTCTGGTAAGCGAGTTTAACTTCGCTACGTGGGTTAACCACGAAAACAGGAATTTCAGCTTCGTTGGCGATGATAGTCTGCTCGTAAGCGCCGAGGATGTAATCGTGGAATGCGATATCGCGAGTAGTGGTGATCATGATTACATCAGAGTTGTGTTCGCGAGCGTACTTGAGCGAGAGTTCATAGAAAGAGCCGCGCTGGTCGAGCCAAACTGTATCGAAGTCGATTTCGCGCTCAGCGAGATACTTCTTGCAGAACGACATGTTGGCCTTAGTAGGGTTGTCGTACATAGGTCCGTTGCCCTGCTGTCCGAGGAGGCTAACCTTGATTTTGCTAAGGTAGGAGAGCATGCTAACCCACTTGAGCTTTTCCTTAGTTTCGAGTTTGTAGTCGACAGGGAAGAGTATGTCGCTGACCTCGTTGTAGCAAGGTTCCTTCTGAACGATGAGGTAAGGTACGTGGCATCCGACGATGACCTTGAGGGCCCAGGAGCCAGTAATTTTCTGCATGCCCTTCATGCCGTGTGTACCCATAACGACGCAGACGCTCTTGAGTTCGTCGACAACCTCGTTGATGGTCTTAAAAATAGTGCCTTCTCTGGTGATGTGCTTAACAGTAGCACCGAGCTGGGCAGTAAACTTGTTGGCAATCTCAGTGAGTTTGCCCTCGGCTTCAGCAGCTTCGGACGCCTTCTTGACGATATGCAGAAGGATGACCTCGGCGTTCATATTCTTAGCCATAATAGCCGCATGCTTGATAGCGAAATCGGCCTTTTCCGTAAAGTCGTACGGAACGATAATAGAGTCACTAAAATTACTCATAGAAGTAAGGTATATAATCAATCGTTAAAAATAGTAGTTTATTTGCAAAAAAAAAAGTAAATTGCGGAATATTTGAAGGGGTGAATTATGACGTTTAGAGTTAATATATTAAAACACAGCATGTTAATGGCATTGATGATATTTTTCATATCTGATGCCATGGGGCAAGAAATATACTATAGTGAGGGAGTCTCACAATTTAGGCGAGCAGAGTCGGAAGAAATAGAGACGAGTTCGGATGGTATAATTTTGAGTTGGACGACTGAGCGGAGGTTTGCAGGTCCGTGGACGGTGATGGTGAGGGAGAATGGAGAGCTAAAGGACTCGACGGAGGTAGAGATAGCGGCGTATGAGGTTGACATGAGGCGAGTGAGTGATGTGGAAGTGGAGATAATGAGTTGTGACCTGAAGTCGACGATAAGTGTAAGAGTGACTCATGAGACGAATTACTGGTGGGTGTTATACCTTATATTATTAATAGGTATAATAGTGCTAGGTACATACCTATTTATATTATATGCGAAACGGAAGCGTGAGAAGATGGAGCGAGAGGCGGAGACTCCTGCTCCGAGACATACGCGGAAGTATGAGAGTGCGACGGTATTGTTTTCGGACATCCAAGGATTCACGAAGATAGCGGAGCACATGAATCCGGAGCAGCTGGTGGACGAGTTGGACAAGTATTTCATATATTTTGACGAGCTAGTAGACAGGTATAATGTAGAGAAGATAAAGACGATAGGTGATGCGTACATGTGTGCTGGTGGAGTTCCGGACCTGGATAGTGCGAATCCGATAGAGGTGGCGTTGGTAGGTCTTGGGATGATAGACTACGTGAAGGAGAGACAGACGAAAGCCGGAGCATTCTGGAACATGCGAGTGGGCATCCACACGGGTCCGCTGGTATCTGCGGCGCTAGGAAACAAGAAGAAATCGTTTGACATCTGGGGTGATTCGGTGAACACGGCATCGCGAATGGAGTCGTCGGGAGTACCTGGTGAGGTGAACGTGAGTGGCGACACATATATGAAGATATCGGAGTATTTCGAGTGTGAGCATCGAGGCAGGATGCCTGTGAAGTACAAAGGTGAGATAGACATGTATTTCGTGAAGAGGCTGAAGCCGGAGTATGCGGAGCAGGGAAGCACGTGCAGGCCGAACAAAGTGCTGATACAGCGAATACAGGCGATGAAGGTGGATGATGTGCTGGCGGAATATAGCGAGAGACTGAAGAGTGAGGAATTGCCATATTTTGTGAGCAGACTAGAGATGCTGATGATGCAGTGTGAGATGCTGTGTTATGCAGAGGGAATGACAGTCAGGGATTCGATGATAGCGAAGTTGTTGTTGCTGTATGGATATGCGAACAATGAGTGTCCAAAGGAGATGAAGCTGGAGATGAATGATCTGGTGAAGAGGTTGCGGAAGATGAACTTTGAGGATGAGGAGATAGAGGACATGCAGAAGTTGCTGCTGAGAGGAGTGCAGGGGAAGAAGCCGGAGACGCATATAGAGGAAGTGGTGTATGATACCTATAATATGATGTATGGAAGGATGGACTTTGCGAAGCAGATAAAAGTGCTGTATGAGTGTTCTTCGACATCGGGTCGACATTTTTCGAAGAAAGACTGGCTGAAGCAGCAGGACAAGATGCTGAATGAGCTGACATATTACACGGTATCGGCGAGGGAATTGGCTGAAGTGCCTGTAGTGAAGCAAAAAGAGATATTGGAACAAATAATTCGTTTGTTTTAGCGAAGGTTGTTAAATATTTTATATATTTGTAATCGGTAATTAATGAGGGGCATATTTCTGCAGGAGTGGGGATGTGCCTAAAACACAAATAAGGATAACGATGTCAAAAGGATATGAAGTAGAGAACAAGTTGCCAAACATCATAGGTTCGGGCACGAAGATCGTAGGTGATCTGGAGACGAACGGTGACTTGCGTGTAGATGGTGTCATCGAGGGAAACATAGTGTCGAAGGGCAAGCTAGTGCTTGGCCAGGGAGGCAATATCAAGGGGACCGTGAAGTGTGCGAATGCGGAGTTATCGGGCACATTTGACGGGAAGATAGAAGTGAATGAGTTGTTGTCGTTGAGGAGTACGGCAGTATTCAGTGGTGAGATGTCGATAGCGAAGCTCAGCATAGAGCCGGGTGCGGCATTCAACGGCACATGCAAGATGGCGGACAAGAACAAGGTAGCGGCGCCGGCAGAAGCGCCAAAGAAATAAGTGCATTGAAATATGTGTTGCTAGGGATGTTGCTCTGCGTGGCGGAGTGGCAGACGGGTTTGGCCTTGGGTTATGAAGTGGAGCCTGTGAGGATGGTGCTGACGGCGATGTTGCCGTGTGTGCTGGAATGGGTGAAGCAGATGATGATAGAGCGGGGCTGGCCGGCGAGGTTGGCAAAAAATATGTTGTTTCCGCTGATGGTGGAGATGGTGCGTTATATACTTATAATAGTAGCACTTATGTTGCTTACCTCGATGTTGTCGAAAGAGAAATCGCTCTATGCAATATTATTTTGTGTGAACTTTTTTGTGGTTATTATCGTAAATACGATAGTGAACTTGGAGAAAAACAAACAATAGAAGATATGAAGAACACAGCATTGTCATTGTTGATGTTGGCATGGGCGCTGATAATGCCTATGCAGTCGGTGGCGCAGGAAGAGTTGCCATCAGACAGCATTGCTGCCACTCATGAGGAGTCAGAGGGCGAAGGCTTTGACATGATGAAGGTGATAGGTCATCATATATCTAATTCACATACATGGGATGTTTTTGCATACGAGAACAGTGCGGGTGAGGAGGTTCAGATAAGGATACCTCTGCCTGTGATGGCGTATTACAATGGAGACTTCCTTTTCACAATGTCGTCGAGCTTTTATGACGGCAAGAAGGTGGAGCATGGTGTGAATGTGTATTACATGGAGCATGACAAGTTGAGAGTAGAGGGGACAGAGGATGTGCCTTTTGACTTTTCGATAACGAGGAATGTGGCATCGATGTTCATGAGCTGTATACTATTATTATTAGTATTTGTAGGTACAGCGAGATCGTACAGGAAGAGTGAGGTGCCACGAGGAGGTCATTCGCTAGTAGAGATGGCGGTATTGTTTGTGAAAGACATCGCCGACGACCAGATAGGCAAGGAGAAGTCGGGCAAGTATACGAACTACCTGTTGACATTGTTCTTCTTCATCTGGTTTAACAACCTTATTGGTTTGTTGCCATTCTTCCCTGGTGGATCGAACTTGTCTGGTAACATATCGTTTACGGCGATTTTGGCGATATTTACCTTTATAATAACGAACTGGAATGGTACGAAGGCATATTGGAAGCACAACTTGACAGTTCCGGGTGTGCCAGCGTTGATGAAAGTGATATTGATACCGGTGGAGATAATCAGTATGTTCACGAAGCCATTTACGCTTCTTGTCCGTCTGTTTGCGAACATCACTGGTGGTCACATATTGGTGATAAGCCTGTTCTCGATAATCTTCTTGATGCATACGTACTGGATGGGTATACCGTCGGTGTTGCTGGCGTTCCTGATATTCACTCTTGAGTTGATATTCGGTGCATTGCAGGCATATATATTTACGTTGTTGTCGGCGTTGTATATAGGTTTGGCTGTGAACCAGGAGGAGCACCATGAGTAATGGATAATTGACAATGGATAATAAATAACATAAAATATTAACAACTAAAAATTTAAAGCTATGAACTTAATTAGTGTTGGTTTGGGTTTGATCGTTATCGGTCTTGGTCTTGGTATCGGTAACATCGGTAAGTCAGCTCTTGACGCGATGGCACGTCAGCCAGAGATGGCAGGAAAGATTCAGGCAGCAATGCTTATCGCTGCAGGTATGGTGGAAGGTGCTGGCCTGTTTGCGATCGTTGTAGCAATGATCTCATAGTGTGTGAAATAAATTATTAAGCAAACATAAAAGAAAAAGATTATGGATCTTTTGTCTCCGGAACCGGGATTAGTCATCTGGTCTGGTCTTACCTTTCTGGTGCTTGTCTTAGTTCTCGGCAAATTTGCATGGAATCCGATGTTGGGTGCCATCAAGGAGCGTGAGGACAAGATATCGCAGGCTCTGAAGGCTGCAGAAGAGGCAGCGTTGGAGTATAAGAAGATAGAGGAGAGCAGAGCCAAGATGGAGGCAGAATCTCGACTCGAGCGTGAGAACATCCTGAAGGAGGCACGCGCGATAAAAGATTCGATGATAGAGGAGGCGCGCCAACAGGCGAAGGAAGCTGCGGAGAAAGTCAGTGCAGACGCGAGAGCTCAGATAGCGAAGGAGAAGGCGGATGCGGTGACGGAATTGAGGCAGCAAGTAGCCAAGTTGTCAGTAGAGATAGCTGGGCGCATCTTGTCAGAAGACCTGCAGGCCGATGGCAAGCAGGAGAAGTTAATCGAGAAGTACCTCAACGAGAGCAATTTCAACTAACCGAGATAAGCAATGGATGGTGGACTTATAGCTAGACGTTATGCGACGGTGCTGTATGAGTATGGTGCTGAAAAGGGCAAGACGGCCGAAATATATGACGATGTCAACATAGTACGTGGTGCGCTTAGTGAGAATCCGCGAGCGAAGGAGCTTTTGGGTTCGCCGCTGACGAAGGGTGCCGAGAAGAAGGCGTTGTTGTCGGCAGTATTTGGTGGACGCGTGTCGCAGGAGACATCGGACTTCATGTCGTTTGTTGTAGACAAGGAGCGTGAAGAGATGCTAGACGAGATATTGCGAGTATATCAGGTGGTCTACAAGGAGCATAACGGAATAAAGACAGCAGAGGTGACGACAGCGAAGGAGTTGACAGCGGAGAAGCAGTCGGCGTTGACAGCGCAGTTGTCGGCGAAGCTAGGCACGCAAGTGGAAGTGAGCTATAAGAGTGATGCGTCGCTGATAGGTGGCGTGATCATCCGTGTAGACGGTAAGCAGCTTGATCTCAGTGTAGCCCGACAGTTGTCGGACATAGAGAAGGAGTTGACGGTATAGTGATTCATTAACAATCATCCTCAAACGAAAATTATGGAGAACATAAAAGCGTCAGAAGTATCGAGCTTGCTCAAGCAGCAGCTGGAGAAGTTCGAATCTTCGATGAATATGGAGGAGGTCGGCACAGTGTTGAGTGTAGGTGATGGTATAGCCCAGGCCTATGGTCTAGACAATGTGCAGGCGAACGAGCTGGTCGAGATAGGTGAAGCGACAGGAGTTGTGATGAACCTAGAGCAGGACCACGTCGGCATCGTGCTCATGGGTCATGTAGACGACGTGAAGGAAGGCGACACAGTGAAGCGCACCGGCCGAATAGCCTCAATCAGAGTAGGCGACGGCATAGTAGGCCGCGTAGTAAATCCGCTGGGTGAGCCTATCGACGGCAAGGGTCCGATAGCAGGCACGTTGTATGAGATGCCATTGGAGCGTAAGGCTCCACAGGTGCTCTACCGTCAGCCAGTTAAGGAGCCATTGCAGACAGGCTTGAAAGCCATAGACTCGATGATTCCGATTGGTCGAGGTCAGCGTGAGCTTATCATTGGTGACCGTCAGACAGGAAAGACCGCGATAGCGATAGACACCATCTTGAACCAGAAGAGTTTCTATGATGCGGGTCAGCCAGTATATTGTATCTATGTAGCGACGGGCCAGAAAGGTTCGACAGTAGCACAGATAGTGAACACGCTAGAGAAGCATGGTGCGATGGCATATACGACAGTAGTGTCGGCTACAGCATCAGACTCGGCAGCGATGCAGTTCTACTCACCATTTGCTGGTGCGGCGATAGGCGAGTATTTCCGTGATTCGGGTCGTGCGGCGCTGATAGTATATGACGACTTGTCGAAGCAGGCCGTAGCATATCGTGAGGTGTCGTTGCTGCTTCGTCGTCCACCAGGACGTGAGGCGTATCCGGGTGATGTGTTCTATCTGCACTCAAGACTTCTTGAGAGAGCAGCGAAGATCATCAACAACGATGAGATTGCCAAGCAGATGAACGACCTTCCGGAGTCGTTGAAGCCTATTGTGAAGGGTGGTGGATCGTTGACAGCGCTTCCAATCATCGAGACACAGGCAGGTGACGTATCGGCATATATTCCTACGAACGTGATATCGATCACCGACGGTCAGATATTCCTTGAGGGTTCGTTGTTCAATGCGGGTGTAAGACCAGCGATCAACGTAGGTATCTCGGTATCTCGAGTTGGTGGTTCGGCTCAGATAAAGTCGATGAAGAAAGTGGCCGGAACGTTGAAGCTTGACCAGGCTCAGTTCCGTGAGTTGGAGGCATTCTCAAAGTTCAGTTCAGACCTTGATGCGTCGACAATGGCTGTGCTTGACAAGGGTAGAAAGAACGTGGAATTGCTGAAGCAGCCACAGTATTCGCCAGTAAGAGTAGAGAACCAGGTAGCAGTGATCTATTGTGGTACTAAGGGCTTGATGAGGAACATACCTATATCGGCAGTAGCAGACTTCGAGAAAGCATTTATCGAAGAGATGGAGCTGACGCACAAGGATGTGCTAGAGACCTTGGCCGCAGGCAAGATAGACGACAATGTCACTGGAGTTCTTGAAGAAGTAGCAAGGCAGGTAAGCCTACGATTCACGAAATAATAGAGAAGGTGTATGGCTAATTTAAAGGACATAAGAATGCGCATCAACTCGGTGCGAACAACGCGTCAGGTGACGAGTGCCATGAAGATGGTGTCGGCAGCGAAGCTGAACAAGGCGCAGAGTGACATCGAGCATGCGAGACCTTTTGTAGGCAAGCTCCTCAGGATAGTCAATTTCCTTGGCAATTCGGTGGAAAGCGTACAGGAGCGCTATGCTGGATTCCGTGTTAGCCAGAAAGGCAAAGTGTTGTTTGTGGCTATAGCCTCGAACAAAGGTCTGGCCGGAGCATTCAACTCGAACGTGGCGAAGGAAGTGGAGCGTCTGCTGGGTGAAGAATATAGCAGCATCGGGTCGGATATCGAGTTGATGAGTATAGGCAAGCAGGCAGGCAAGGCGATGAAGGCGAGAAAGATGCAGACAGTGAAGGACTATAACGAGCTGTTTGACAACTTCTCGGCAGAAGCTGTCTATGAGATAGCGGATGAGTTGACAGAGAAATTTGTCAAGGGAGAATATCGCGAGATACACCTTGTCTACAACGAATTTGTCAACAAGTCGGTTCAGCGCATAGTGGACACCAAATATCTGCCTTTGGAGCTTGGCAAAGCAGAGGCAGAAGACAACACGATGCTTGACTTCATAGTGGAGCCAAGCAAAGAGGAAGTGTTGTCGGACCTCATGCCACAGGCGATACGTTCGAAACTGTTTTCGGCAATACTTGATTCGGTAGCTTCGGAACATGCGGCACGAATGATGTCGATGAGCAAAGCGACGGATAACGCTACAGAGTTGATAGGCGAACTGCAGTTGCAGTATAACAAAGCCCGTCAGAGTGCTATCACGAACGAGCTCATAGAGATTGTGAGTGGTGCTGAGGCGCTGAAGAACTAAAAAGTTTACAGAAATAGTGGTGGTATGGTAAGTGCTACCATTATGTAATAGCATAAATATTTGTCGGTGTTAGTTATAACATCGACAAATATTTTTAATGTATTTGTTATTATCTGTTTTTAAGTATGGAAAAGACAAATTATTGGCTTATCTTCTGGAAAGGAATTAAGATAGGCATTTGGCCTGGTGCTATAATAGGGGCGGTGTTGTTAGCCAAATTTATGGGTTGGTTTTAAACGGACAAAAACAGCAAGAGTAAACTTTGAGTATCGGTGTATTTTGTTGTAAATTTATTGTATACGTTAGAAAAAAGAACTATCTTTGCGGTGATATAACGGATATGATGACAAGATTGTTTAACATACAAGTCCTTCACGTCGTGGTGGTGCTTCTCGTGGTGATGCCATAAGGAGTGAGAATTGGTATGTGAACAAACAAATAAAACACGAGCCCTTCTCACTCAGACAGTGATGAGGGCTTTTTGATTGGGTAAAAAAACAAAAAACGAAATAGAACAATGAAGAACAAGTTGCGTAGCGCAGTGACCGTGGAAGGTCGCCGTATGGCTGGAGCAAGAGCTCTGTGGAAGGCAAACGGCATGAAAGACGAAATGATGGGCAAGCCTGTCATCGCCATAGTTAACTCATTTACTCAGTTTGTGCCAGGCCACACACACCTGCACGAGATAGGTCAGGTGGTGAAGTCGGAGATTGAGAAGAGAGGATGCTTCGCAGCAGAATTCAACACAATAGCAATCGACGATGGTATAGCGATGGGTCATGATGGAATGCTATATTCGTTGCCATCGCGTGACATCATAGCAGACAGCGTTGAGTATATGGTGAATGCTCACAAGGCGGATGCCATGGTGTGCATCTCGAACTGTGACAAGATCACTCCTGGTATGCTTATCGCTGCTATGCGTCTGAACATCCCTACGGTGTTTGTATCGGGTGGTCCGATGGAGGCAGGTGTATTGGGTCAGGCAAGACTTGACCTTATTGATGCGATGATCAAATCGGCAGACAAGACATTGTCGGATGAGGAGGTAGCAGAAGTGGAGAAGCATGCATGTCCGACATGTGGCAGCTGCTCTGGTATGTTTACAGCCAACTCGATGAACTGCCTGACAGAAGCAATGGGTCTTTCGTTGCCAGGCAACGGAACAATCGTAGCGACACACGAGAATCGTCACAGACTCTTCTGCGACGCAGCAAAACTGATTGTAGACAACACATACAAGTATTACCGTGATGGTGACGACAGCGTATTGCCAAAGTCGATAGCAACACGTCAGGCATTCCTCAATGCCATGACACTCGACATAGCGATGGGTGGTTCGACAAACACAGTGCTTCACCTCTTGGCAGTAGCAAATGAGGCAGGTGTGGACTTCAAGATGGCCGACATCGACATGTTGTCGCGCAAAGTGCCATGCTTGTGCAAAGTGGCTCCAAATACTCAGAAGTATCACATTCAGGACGTGAACCGTGCGGGTGGTATCATGGCAATCATGCACCAGTTGGCCAAGGGTCAGCTTGTTGACACAAAGCTGAAGCGAGTAGACGGCTTCACATTGAAGGAGGCTATTGACCGCTATAGCATAGAGAGTCCAAAGGTATCGCCTGAGGCAATCAAGAAATATAAGAGTGCACCAGCAGAGAAGTATTGCATCAAGCTTGGTGCTCAGAACACATATTACGAAGAGCTCGACAAAGACCGTGCAGAGGGTTGCATCCGTGACCTTGAGCATGCATACACTAAGGATGGTGGCTTGGCGGTATTGTTTGGCAACCTTGCAATTGACGGTTGCGTAGTGAAGACAGCAGGTGTAGACGAAAGCATTTGGCACTTCACTGGTCCAGCAAAGGTATTCGATTCGCAGGAAGCAGCATGTGACGGCATCCTTGGCGGCAAGATTAAGAGTGGTGATGTAGTTGTCATTACACATGAGGGTCCTAAGGGTGGTCCTGGTATGCAGGAGATGCTTTATCCTACATCATACATCAAGAGTATGCACCTTGGCAAGGAGTGTGCGTTGATTACGGACGGTCGATTCTCGGGTGGTACATCGGGCTTGTCAATAGGTCACGTGTCGCCAGAGGCAGCAGCAGGTGGTAACATTGGTTTGATAAAGGATGGTGATATCATCGACATCAACATTCCAGAGAGAACCATCAGCATGCAGGTGAGCGATGATGAGTTGGCAAAGCGTCGTGAAGAGGAGTTGAAGAGAGGCAAGAAAGCCTTTACACCTCCTGTTCGAGTACGTGAAGTATCGAAGGCACTCCGTTCGTATGCAGCTATGGTAAGCTCGGCAGACAAGGGTGCAGTAAGAATCATAGACTAATTAAGAATTAAGAGTTAAGAATTAAGAGGTTTGAGGTTATTCCCTAGCCTCTTAGTCTTACTGACTTAGCAAATAATATGGCAGAGAAGATAACAGGTGCAGAGGCGTTGATGCGAGCATTGGAGCATGAAGGAGTAGAGACACTCTTTGGCTATCCGGGTGGTGCAATCATGCCTACATACGATGCGCTTTACGATCATAAGAAGACTCTCAACCATGTGCTTGTACGCCATGAGCAGGGTGCTGTGCATGCAGCTCAGGGTTATGCGCGTGTAAGCGGCAAAGTAGGCTGTGCTATAGTAACCAGTGGTCCTGGTGCGACGAACACAATAACAGGAGTTGCCGATGCCATGATGGATTCGACACCAATGGTTGTGATATGTGGCCAGGTTGGTGTGGCGATGCTTGGTACGGATGCCTTTCAGGAGGTGGACGTAGTTGGTGTGACGCAGCCTATTTCGAAGTGGAGCTATCAGATACGTCGTCCGGAGGATGTTGCGTGGGCAGTAAGCCGTGCGTTCTACATTGCGAAGAGCGGACGTCCGGGGCCTGTGGTATTGGACTTCGCAAAGAATGCCCAGACAGGAATGGTAGAGTATGAGCCGGCCAATGTGAATTATATACGCAGTTATGATCCGTATCCAAAGTTGAAGAGTGACGACATCAAAGCGGCAGCGAAACTCATAAATGACAGTGTCAAGCCATTTGCCTTGATAGGTCAGGGAGTAGAGCTCGGCAATGCGTGTGAGGAAGTGCGTGAATTCCTGGAGAAGGCTCAGATACCGTTCGGTTCGACATTCCTTGGATTGAGTGCCATACCTTCAGACCATCCATTGAACATGGGTATATTGGGTATGCATGGTAACCTTGGTCCAAATGTGATGACCAATCAGTGTGACCTGCTGATAGCTATAGGTATGCGATTTGACGACCGTGTGACCGGAAATCTGGCTACTTATGCTAAGCAGGCAAAGATAATACACTTTGACATAGATGCAGCCGAATTCAACAAGAACGTTAAGGTTGATGTGGCTGTACATGGCGACTGCAAGGAATCGATACCTGAAGTGACCTATTTAGTAGATGAGGTAAAGCGTGACTCTTGGATAGCAGGCTTCAAGCCGTATGCAGAGAAGGAATATAGCAAAGTGATAGACAAGGCCATACATCCTAAATCGGGTCCACTGTTGATGGGTGAGGTCGTGAATAAGGTAACAGAAGCGACAAATAACGAAGCCATACTTGTTACAGACGTTGGTCAGAACCAGTTGTTTGCATGCCGTTACTTCAAATTCAGCAAGCCACGTTCGGTAGTGACATCGGGTGGTATAGGTACGATGGGATTTGGTCTTCCTGCTGCCATAGGAGCCACATTTGGTGCACCAGACAGGACAGTATGTGTTTTCTGTGGTGATGGTGGCTTGCAGATGACGATACAGGAGCTTGGAACAATAATGGAGCAGGGAGCTCCAGTTAAGATTATATTGCTTAACAACAACTTCCTTGGTAATGTACGTCAGTGGCAGGAGATGTTCTTCTCGCATAGATATTCATTCACTCCTATGGATAATCCAGACTATGAACTCATAGCAAAGGGTTATCGCATACCATCGAAAACAGTCATTCACAGAAAAGATCTTGATGCAGGCATTCAGGAGATGTTTTCTACACCTGGACCATTCCTTTTGCAGTGTGCAATAAAGGAAGAAGACAACGTGTTCCCTATGACTCCTCCGGGTGCCAATGTAGATGAAATGTTGTTAGGATGACAAATAAGACCTTTGGAGGCCAATGTGGCGAATGTACATCATGTGGCAAATGCGAACGGGTATTGCGACGCAATGAGCCTCCAGTAGTTGAAGAAAAAATAGAAACACCGATTATGGAACAGTATAACGGCACGAAGTTATATACATTTCTCATATATTCTGAGAATATTGCTGGTCTGCTATCGCAGATATCTGCAGTATTCACACGACGCCAGGTTAACATCGAATCGCTTAACGTATGCGCAAGCAGTACTCCTGGAGTGCACAAGTATACTATCACGAGCTTCTGCGACGAGGAAATGGCGAAGATGATAGTGAAGCAGATCGAGAAAAAGATTGATGTACTGAAGGCAAATTTCTTCACTGATGATGAGATATTCATCAATGAAACATGTCTGCTGAAGATCAGTACACCAGTAATGCTATCCAATACACAGATATGTAGCATTGTACGTCTTTATTCGGCACGTATTGTTGAGGTAAATCCGACATACGCTACGATAGAGAAGACTGGTATGACAAGTGACATTTTGGGATTGTTCAATGCGCTAAATGCATTGGGATGTGTATTGCAGTTTGTCCGTTCTGGACGTATTGCTATCACTAAATCGTGTGTAGAGCATCTTGATGAATATCTTGCTGAACGTGAAAAACGTCATCAGGAAGAAGCATAATATCTAATGGCAGATGGTTGTAAGAAGTATAACTATCTGCCTTTTTTATGTCTATGCTATTTTGATATGGCAGATGGTTTGAAGGCGTAGTAGGCACCTGGAATGGCGCTTACGAGTGAAGTGGCATAGAAAATAATACTGAGTGACACAGCCATATCTCCGTTGGTTGAAAGGTATTGTGATCCTATTACAAATGCAGTCTCTCGCAAGCCTATGCCAGCAATGCTAACAGGTATAGCTGATGCTATGCTGCTAACAAAAAATAGAAACATATAGGAGTCGAAATTATCCTCTCCTCCCAATGCTTTAAGTATGAGGCAAGCTGTTGCCATTTGTAGTCCCTGGACTAGAAATGAATAGCTTATAACTTTCCAAAAAGCCTTAGTCGAGCTGCGCTTAAAGATGTATAGGAACAGGTAATAAGCGGCCAACCCAGGAATTATTAAGAGCACAAGCCACTCACGTCCTGGTATAGGAAGCCGTGTTACAAAGAAAGTGGCAAAAATACACAGATAACAGCAGATAACAACCAGTCCACTAAGCCTGTCGCTCAGCAGAATTGTAACTAGCGACTTTACTGGCTGGTTGTAATGTCTATGAAGATAATATACTTTATATCCGTCACCACCGACGCCTCCAGGAAGGAAGAAATTATAAAACATACCTAACCAATAGAGACGTATATTAGTCAGCGCAGGCAGGTCGAGGGGCATTGTCGCGAACAAAGAATTTGTGCGGAATGCGCTTAAAACTTGTGACATGGCATATATTATCAAAGCAACAAGAAGTAAAGGCCATTTAGCTGAACAAATAAGGCTCCATGTGGTATTCAGGTCTATCATTGTAGAGACAAAGGCAATAGCTGCACCTGAGACTACCAGTTTTAGCAATAGCTTGAGAGCATTGATAATATTATTTTTGGTTAGCGCCATTTATTTCTTGGAATATTCGTCAATAAGGTCGTCTGCCATGTCAACACACTTTGGACAAGGAGTCTTGGCCTGCATTTTTATTTCCATGCATTTTGTTGCGCCCACACGTTTTGCAAACTCCTGTGTTAATTCCTCTTCATGGTCTGGCAAAGCCTTTATTGCAGCAACCAATGCACCACAAAGTCCACCTTCTGCGCGGCCACTGCCGGAAAACGCTAGGTCGTCCATGATGGTCTCGGGTGATTTGTATATGTTCTTCCACTTATATGCTACAGCTTGTGCACAGTTGTGACACCATGGTTGTTTACGAAAAGTATCAGTTGCTTTATTCATGTCAATGTGATATTTGGAATGGAATATTACTTTCTTGTCGAATCGATTGAAAACTTCTCGTGCATTGCCATAAAACGTTCGTATGGTGCGTTGCCATATTTAGACACACTTTTTATGGCTCGTTCCAATGACTTTTGCTCGTCAAGTTTCTTGCTCTTGCTGAAAAATTTGTCAGCATAACAGATTATCTGTTCTTCAACAGACTGCGGTGTGTAGTCTTTCACTTCGATAGGAAGACCTAGAGCGACGACTTCATCGGCAGTTATTCCTGCGCCAGTATGTCTTTCACACACAAGTGCATGTCTGTCAAGTCCTATTTCACGCAGCATAATTGCTCCTTGAGTTCCATGGCATATATAATCGTATGGACCATGGCAGTGGATTGATGGTGCGTCGGTACGAATGATGCCAATGTCATGAAGCATGGCACCCTCATATACGAAACGCTCATCAGCACCCAGTTCCGGATGCTGATGAACTATATCTAGAGCCAGTTTTGCTACAGATTCGCTGTGTATGGTCAGAATATTCCACAGCTCTGTGCCAGGCTCGTAAAATTTCTTTATTATCTCCTGCATGGAAATCAATGATGCCTTGACTTGAGTTCGCGTGCAATGTCCTCAATGCGGTAGCCTTTCTCTGTGAGAAGAACGATGAGGTGATAGATAACGTCTGCACCTTCATATATGAAATTCTCATCATCGTTAGCCATGGCACCGATTACGCACTCTACTGATTCTTCGCCAAACTTCTTAGCTATTTTGCGCACACCTTTCTGGAAAAGGCTTGTTGTATATGAACCTTCTGGCATCTCCTTATGACGCTTGTCAATGAAATCCTGAAGTTCCTTAAGGAACATTACATCTTCTGCCTCATTGACTTCATTCCAGCATGTGTCAGCACCTGTATGACATACCGGACCATCAGGATGAACTTTAATGAGCAGGGTGTCCTTGTCACAGTCATTTGCGATGCTTACAACATGAAGCATGTTGCCACTTGTCTCGCCCTTTGTCCAAAGCTGCTGACGTGAGCGGCTAAAGAATGTGACCAAACCTGTTTCCTCAGTCTTTTTGTACGACTCTTCATTCATATAGCCAAGCATCAACACCTTGTTGGTGTCTGCATCCTGTATGATGGCTGGTACAAGACCGTTGCCTTTAGCGAAATCTATTTCCATTTGTATATCGTAAATTGCTTATTTTCTCAATAATATTCTTTTTTGTTATCTTACTGTAATTCCATTGTCACGCAGATATGCCTTGAGTTCAGGAATACCTATCTCCTTATAATGGAATATGGAAGCAGCCAGTCCTGCATCGGCTTTGCCTAATGTGAAGACATCTTTGAAATGCTCCATCTTCCCGGCACCGCCTGATGCAATAACTGGTATTGATAATTCTTCACTCAGTCTTGCCAAAGCCTCATTGGCAAAACCCTGTTTTACACCATCGTGATTCATCGAGGTGAATAAAATTTCACCCGCCCCACGTTCCTGTGCTTCCTTAGCCCATGTGAACAGGCGTTTCTCTGTAGGAATGCGGCCTCCATTGACTGTTACAACCCATTCGCCACTATCATCAAGGCGAGCATCTATTGCTGCAACAACAAACTGGCTTCCAAAATTGTGGGCCATGTCATCGATAAGCTGTGGATTGCGTACAGCAGATGAATTTATGCTTATTTTATCCGCACCAGCATTGAGAAGAACATCGGCATCACGAAGTTCGCTGATGCCACCACCTACTGTGAAAGGTATGTTTATGTTTCTCGCTATTCGCTCAACCAAGTCAGCAAAGGTTTTTCGACCCTCATGACTTGCTGTGATATCTAGGAATACCAGCTCGTCAGCTCCCTGCTGTGCATACCATGCACCAAGCTCTACCGGATCACCCACTTCCTTGATATTCACGAAGTTGATGCCCTTGACGGTCATTCCGTTTTTAATGTCAAGGCAAGGTATAATGCGTTTTGCTAACATCTATGTCTATTGTATGGTCTTATCTCAATTATATATGTGTGCAAAGATATGCCATTTTTTTCTATTAGACAATGAAAAGGTCTGATAAGTTGCCTTTTAGATATTACTTGCCAGAAAGAAGACGTATGAAATACAGACCAGGACATACTGTAGTTCCTGATGCATCCATGCGGAATACTATCTCCTTTTTTATGCTTCCGTCTTCATTTGTTATCAAATCGTCCGGAATGGAATATTCCACATTATAGAATCCATTCGCATCAAGTCCAGTTCCAGGTCTTTCGATTTTTATGTCTGCCACTTTCTTGCCTTCTATCGTTATCGAACCCATTCGTCCCGAATCTGCAGCTGTAAATCTGCACATGATTGACAATCCCTTGATACCATTGTTGTTAGACAATGTATATTGTATGAAACCATTAGCTTGGGCGTCACGATAAAACTCTCCATTATACGAACCAGTTGTCGATCCTTTCGACGAAGCCACATTGTGTCCAGCCTCACTCTGCTGTTCACCTGTACCGACATAGTCTATCGTGCGAAGGTTAAGCTCAGCAGCCACAGCCTCCGCCTTCGCCATATCGCTTGCCTCATATCCAGCCTTCGTCTGCTGATACCAGTAGCACATATATCTCGAATGATGAATACCATAAAATGGTTCCAGAGTTAACGTTGTCCATTTACCCTTGCTCTGAGTCGACGATGCATCTATCACAAACTGCAACTTCGACAAGTCCGTTGCTTTTATCCTTCTCAGCAATTCGCTTCTCTCACCAATAAGCAGAGGCGATGTTGTCACATCAAGAGCATTCGCCATCGATCCAGGAGCATGATCCATTCGTCCTTCATGTCCATACTCATTCTGAAGAGCTTCGCCAACTTCACTAGTCCTTGCACCCAAAAGTACAGGACCATACTTGAATGCAACATAATCACTCAATCCTGGACACTCCTCATATCTCAGTTCCATAGGCAAATTAATCTCGATGACATCACCCTTCTTCCACTTGCTTCCTACAACAATATATGACGCCTTGCCAACAACCTGCTCCTTATTCTTTACATCTTGCATACCACAACGGTAAGCAGCATAATCCTTCGTAGTCCACGCAGGATGCCTTACCGCAATTTTATACTTGCCATCCTTGCCGATAGTAATACGCACCTTATTACCATAAGGAAAATTCGTTTCCTGCTTCACCACAAATTTACCGCTATTCAGTTCCGACGGAACAAACAGATTGACAAAAAGCGTATCGCTCTTCTTGTCATTACTATGAGTATAAATGAAATGACCATATTTACTATGGTTCTCCATTCCAGTTCCCACACAGCACCACATAGACTCGTTAACCGTCGAGTAAATCCTGTAGCTCTGCGGACGCAAAGAAGTGAAATACACATAACCACCCGTCTTCGGATCCTGTGTCGACAAAATATGGTTAATCATCGTCGCCTCATAGAAATCTACATATTTCGCATCATGCGTCTGGTCAAACATCATCTCCGACAATTTCAGCATGTTGTTCGAATTACAACTTTCCGGGCCATTCGAATTTGAAATATAAGCCGACGAACGATCCTCCGCCAGAAAATGCTCATCTATGCTATTACCACCAATACATACAGTCCTGTTCGTTGCAACGTCATCCCAGAAGTTTCTTGCCGCAACATAATATGTCTTGTCAGCCTCCAGCTGGTTTATTCTCTCAAAGCCAATGAATTTTGGCACCTGTGTGTTGGCATGCTGTCCGCTCAGGAAAGCTCTGTTATACTTCCCTTCGTCACCTTGCATTCCGTCTATCTCATACTCATGGCTGTAAGCTTTTGCAGCATCCAGATACTTTCTCTCGCCAAATATCTTGTATGCATCCGCCAAAGTCTCATTCATGCCGCCATGTTCCCACCTTAATATATGTTGCCTCTGCTCCTTTGTCAGTTTGCCAAACAAGTCCACGCTCCAGTCACACATTCCTCTATACATCTCCTTGGCTTTCTCGCTTCCAGCATATACATAAGCATCTCTCAAACCAGCCAAAACCTTATGCTGGCAGTAGAGTGGCACCCACCAGCCTCTTCCGTCAAATGCCTCTGTCCTGCCTGCATACAACTCTGTCCAAATGTTATTCAGCGGTTGTCCTCCGACAAAACCTCTCAGTCCCTCCTTGTTTTCTGCATATGCATCCTGACAATCTTTCACTATGTCAAGGCAATAGTCAAGTCTCTCCTTTATCCTATTTTTCATCTCTGCATCACGTGTCGAGGCATAAGCCAGCGCCAACGCTGTCAGATAATGTCCACCTACATGTCCCTCAAGCGACCAGTCGCTCAATCCCCAGTTCTCAAACGAAGGATGCTTCTCCAACCACTTATAATATCTGCTACCCTCATCCGATGTCTCCGACAAGCCAGCTTGGCGTACAAATGGAGTCATCAGTCTGTCTGCATCATACTCCAGCAGAAGTTTGTCATTTGTCTCCATTGCTGTCTTGAAAGGCGATTCAAGAAGTGTCACCTCGTCAAGGTCGAAATGCTGTGGATATAGCACCGACTGCGCTAAGCCCATCACAGGAACTGCTGCCAAAGAAAGAATCGATAAAAGTCTCATAAGTCGCTTTTTAGTTTAACAACGCAAACATCACACTTTTTTCCGCCATCAATGCGGATTTTTGTCTCAAAAGAGTAGACATAAACAACACAATAGGGTGCAAGACGAATCTTGCACCCAATTTATGTATTTTCCTCAGCATCCTCTTAGCATAGGTTGCCATAGGGATACCGTAACGATACCGTAGGTTTGTCCTCTCGGCTAGTTTGTCTTGAACTTCCAGTTTTTGACTTCAGCAAGCTCTTTGTTTGCCTTCTCAATCTTCTTCTCAAGGTTGGCCTTGTAGGCAATCACTTTCTGCATAATCGCTTCATCACCAACACCGATAATCTGTGAAGCCAATATCGCCGCATTTGTCGCATTGTCCATTCCAACTGTTGCCACAGGAATGCCCGGAGGCATCTGAATCATCGAAAGCATCGAATCCCATCCATCCATCGAAATCGACGCCTTGATAGGTACACCAATTACTGGAAGTGGAGTCATCGCTGCAATGACACCTGGAAGATGAGCTGCGCCACCGGCACCAGCTATTATCACTTTGATGCCACGCTGACGGGCATTCTCAGCAAACGACAACACCTGCTTAGGAGTTCGATGTGCCGAAAGAGCATTCATCTCAAAAGGAATGCCCTGCTCCTCAAGATATTTGGCCGCACCTTCCATGACTTTCAAGTCCGATGTGCTGCCCATGATTATGCTTACAATTGGTTCCATATATATAATGTTATTTCTCTCTATCTTTACCCCAAAACACACTTGATAAATAATTAAGCTTTTTTGGACAACGCAAATCTAATGAATAAATTGCACCTTTCACTCATTTTTTTTAATTTTGCACAATCTTTTTTGCGGCATCTACGTAGAAGAGTTGTGTAAAAGTAGAAAAACATGGCAAGAGTAAAGATATTGGACAAGGAATTCGAAACTTCCATAACCGAAGAAACTATTCTCAAGTCCATCGATGGAGTAGCAGACAAGATCAACGCTGAGCTCGCAGACAAAAACCCTTTGTTCGTTTGCGTTCTCAATGGTGCATTCATGTTTGCTGCCGACCTCATGAAGAGGATAAGCATCCCATGTCAGATCTCTTTCGTCAAAGTAGCCTCATACAGCGGCACACAGACTACCGGCTCCGTCAAGCAGCTCATCGGCTTTAATGAAGACGTGAAGGGTCGTACCGTTGTCCTTATCGAAGACATAGTCGATACAGGCATTACCATCGACGGTCTCGCCAAGCAGGTAGAGTCAATGGGCGCCGCCGATGTCAAAATCGCCACAATGCTCTTCAAGCCAGAGTCTTGTCGCCCTGACATCAAGCCATCCTACATCGGCATGAACATTCCTAATGCATTCATCGTCGGATATGGACTCGACTACGACGGCTACGGACGTAACTTGAAAGATATTTACACTTTAGTGAAATAACAGGAATAAAAACATTATAACACATTACAGAAAATGCTTAATATAGTTATTTTCGGCCCTCCGGGCTCAGGCAAGGGTACTCAGAGCGAGAACCTTATCAAGAAATACGAACTCGAACACATCTCTACAGGCGACCTTCTCCGTCACGAGATCGAGACTAACACACAGCTCGGTGCGCTTGCTAAGAAGCACATGGACAAGGGCGAACTCGTGCCAGACGAAGTAATCATCGGCATGATCGACAGCTTCCTCGATAAGAACATCGGTAAAGTTAAGGGCGTTATCTTCGACGGCTTCCCACGCACTGTTGCACAGGCTGAAGCTCTCAAGTCACTCCTTTCTTCATACAAGACTGACGTTTCAGTTATGCTCAACCTCGAAGTGCCTGACGCAGAACTCCTCACTCGTCTCATCGAGCGTGGTAAGACTTCTGGCCGTTCAGACGACAACGAAGAGACTATCAAGAAGCGTATCAGCGTTTACAATGCACAGACTAAGCCTGTAATCGACTTCTACAAGAAGGATGGCAAGCTTGCTAACATCAAGGGTGTTGGTGCAATCGACGCTATCTTTGCAGAAATCTGCAAGGCAGTTGACGCTGTAAAGTAACTAACTTGACACAATAGAGCCACGGGGTACATTTTATGTGCCTCGTGGCCTTTGTTTGTTAATCCATTATTTTTCACCGATTGTCAATTGCCAATGACCTTCTCCTAATTTGTCAGTTGTCAACAACAAAATTGTATTTTTACAATGGCTACATCAAATTTTGTAGATTACGTAAAGATTTTCTGCCGTTCAGGCCATGGTGGACCTGGCTCGGCACATCTTAGACATGCCAAGTCGGCAAACAAGGGAGGCCCTGATGGAGGCGATGGCGGACGCGGAGGTCACGTCATTGTCAGAGGCAATGCGCAATACTGGACTCTTATCCACCTCAAATTCGCTCGTCACGTATTCGCCGAAAATGGCGAACCAGGAGGCAAGGAACGCTCATTCGGCAAAGATGGTAAAGACCAGTACATCGATGTTCCTCTCGGCACAGTAGTCAAGGACGCCGATACTGGCGAGGTCATTTTCGAGATTACTCAAGACGGCGAAGAAAAGATTCTTTGTAAGGGCGGTCGTGGTGGACAAGGCAACTGGCACTTCAAGACTGCCACTTTCCAGACTCCTAAGTTCGCACAACCTGGCGAGGATTTTGTCGAACTTACTGCCATCATGGAACTTAAGGTTCTCGCCGATATCGGTCTTGTCGGATTCCCTAATGCAGGTAAGTCTACTCTTCTTAGTGTTGTCTCTGCAGCAAAACCCGAAATCGGTGCATACCCTTTCACTACACTCGTGCCAAACCTCGGCATCGTCTCCTATCGCGACAATAAGTCGTTCTGCATCGCCGATATTCCAGGCATCATCGAGGGAGCCGCCGAAGGCAAAGGACTTGGACTCCGATTCCTGCGTCACATCGAGCGCAATTCAATCCTCCTTTTCGTCGTCTCAGCCGAAAGCGAGGATGTTCTAGCCGAATATAAGGTACTGCTCAACGAACTCAAGAAATACAACCCTGAACTTCTCGACAAACGTCGTGTCCTTGCTATCTCTAAGGCCGACATTATCGACGAAAAGGGTGTAGCCAAAATAGAAAAGAAACTGCCGGCCGATCTGCCTTGTGTTGTTTTCTCTTCTCATTCTGGTTTCGGACTGCAGGCTCTCAAAGACATCCTTTGGAGGGAACTTCAGGAAGGTAATAAGGAATAATCATAAAATATTAAGTGGCATCGAGGTCGACCCCGATGCCACTTTTATTTTTGTTCGTCTTTTTTATATGTCCAGAACCTTGTTCTTTGGTGTCGTAGCAACAAATTCCTTCAGATAGAATGGCTCGAAATATGCTACGCTCTCAAACTGCTTCGTATCATATTTATATTGTGCCAGTCTGGCCATGTTCTTTGCCAAAGGAACTATTCCCTCAACAAATTTTGCATTCGCTGATGTTATCTCCTGACGGCATTTGTCAGAACCATTACCGCCAAAATATATCTCATCACGCAACAGCTCTACTCTAAATGAGGTCGAGTCTATTACTTTTGCCTCAACTGGCATTACTATCTCACCTTCGCGGTTAATAATTTCAGTATACACTTCCATTCGGCGGGCATCTATCATCGGTGCTGCCAAGTGTGCATCCGGATATTCTGCAAAGATAGCTTCAGCTATGACATGAAGACTGTTAACAGCAATCAATGGCTTGCCCAAGGCATAGCAAATACCTTTCGCTGTGCTGACTCCTATTCTCAATCCAGTGTATGACCCCGGACCACTGCTTACTGCAACTGCTTCAACCTGAGTCATATTCGAATTGTTTTCCTCAAGAAGCGCCTGAATGAGAGGTGTGAGTGTCGCTGCATGGGCATTCGTACCTACTACTTCCTTGTGTGCAATGGTATTGCCATTCTTCACAAGGGCAACCGAACATACATCTGTAGATGTTTCTATACAAAGTATCATAATTGGAATGCTATCATCAAATGTTTATTTCATCACAAAGATATAATAAAACAATTTTTAGAATAGCCCTTTTTGTGTTAAACTTTTGAGGTACTCCGACAACTTGCTGTAAGTCAAAATCAAAAGTTTTCAACAGCCTGTTTTATTCCTCAGGTAGCATTTCTATCAATGTTTTGTATGCCGAGAATGGCATGTGCTCTCCGTCAACTACCATCTTTGCCTTGCGATAGTGTTCCTCTCGTTCACCAAGTTTCGACTTGATATAGTCCAGTAGCTCCTCGTCACTCTTGTCTGCAAGCAACGGACGTTTGCTTTTCGCTTTGCTCAATCTATTCGCTAGGTCTTCTGGCTCTACATTTATATATATTGTCGCACCAGCGCTATTCATGATGTCCATGTTGTCATAATAGCATGGAGCTCCTCCACCAGTAGCAATTACTGCATTTTCTGCTGTCGAGAGTTCTTTTACTACTTCGTTTTCGGCCACACGGAACTGGTCTTCACCATATTTGGCAAAATACTCTTTTATTGTGCAGTTATGCTTCTTCTCGAAATAGTTGTCCATGTCGATGAACTCCCATTTCATGTCGTTAGCTATATATTTTCCTATCGTCGACTTACCCGAACCCATAAAGCCGACAAGAAATACACGTTTTACCATGGCGTTTTGTGATTCTTATACTTATTACGGCTTCAAAGTTAGGAAATAATTCAAAAACTATTTCTACTTTTGCACAAAACTCGATAGACAATGAACCCAAGAGTAGAAGAGATGACTTCGTTCATGGTAATGGACGTGTTGGAAAGAGCCAACGAAATGCAACGACAGGGAATCGACGTTATTCACCTCGAGGTTGGTGAACCAGATTTTGATGTGCCAGACGTCGTCAATAAAGCTGTGAAGTCTGCTCTCGACAACCACCTGACGCATTACACTCACTCGCTTGGCGACCCAGAACTTAGAAGCGAAATAGCTTCTTTGTACAAACGAGAATATAATGTCGATGTCGATAAGGACCAAATTGTGGTCACCACAGGCTCGTCTCCAGCTATTCTTTTTGTCATGATGCTTCTGTGCAAAGTCGGCTCCGAGGTTATTCTGAGCAATCCTGGATATGCCTGCTATAAGAATTTTGTCATTGGTGCCCAGGGTACGCCAGTCTTTGTTCCACTCGATTCTGCCAATGGATTCCAATATAATATTGTGGACATCCGTTGCCGGATAACTCCCAAGACGGCTGCCATATTCATCAATTCTCCTATGAATCCAACAGGCACTATCTTGAGCGATTCTTTCATGAAGGAAGTTGCTCAGCTAGGTGTCCCTGTCATCTCCGATGAAATTTATCATGGACTCGTTTATGAAGGTAAGGCTCATTCCATCTTGGAATATACCGACAATGCTTTTGTGCTCAATGGCTTCAGCAAGCGCTTTGCTATGACTGGTCTTCGTCTTGGCTACCTTATTGCACCTAAACGTTATATGCCTGCTCTCCAGAAGATGCAGCAGAATTTCCTTATCTGTGCCTCAAGTACTGCACAGCAAGCCGGAATGGCCGCTCTGCGCGACAATAGCGACTATACAGCCAATATGCTCAACACTTATAACGAACGTCGCAAGTATATGCTCACTCGTCTCCGCTCTATGGGATTCGGCATTCCTACAGATCCTCAGGGAGCTTTCTATATTTTTGCCGACGCACGACAATACACTTCCGATTCTCTTAAGTTTGCTTTCGATGTCCTTGAAAATGCACATGTAGGCATAACGCCTGGTGTCGACTTTGGCACCAATGGACAAGGCTTTGTCCGGTTTTCTTATGCAAATTCCATCGAACGCATCAAGGAAGGACTCGATCGCATTGAGAATTATCTAAAGAGTAGGGCATAGATGACACTTTTCGAGTTGAGAAAAACGGTGCTTCAGCGTCTGACTGATGCCCACGTCGACGATGCTACGACTTTGTCTCGCTATCTGATATGTGATGTGATGGATTTAACACTTACTCAGATGATGATGGCTGATCGGGATGAGGTCGACTCTAAAACGGCCGACTATATTCTTGAATGCTCTGCCCGTCTGT
Source organism: Bacteroidales bacterium (assembly GCA_024401355.1). GTDB lineage: Bacteria > Bacteroidota > Bacteroidia > Bacteroidales > Marinilabiliaceae > W3P20-009. Next base: position 34,886 of record JAKSLF010000001.1, read on the forward strand.
CAAATGGCGAACCTCTCCAGTATGTCACTCATAAGGCTTTTTTCTGTGGACATACTTTTTGGGTCGAACCCGGAGTTCTTATTCCTCGCCCTGAAACCGAGTTGCTGGTTGATATGGCTTCTTCTTTTATAGCCGAAAACGGTTCATCTCGCATTCTCGACATCGGCACTGGTAGCGGTTGCATCGCTCTCAGCATTAAGGCCAATGCACCTAAATCCGAAGTGACCGCTATTGATGTTTCTCCCGATGCTATAACTATAGCTCGCAAAAATGCGTCATCTCTTGGCCTTGATGTCAATATGCTTATATCTGATGTTTTTGCTGACACATCTTCATTGGGTTCTTTCGATGTTGTTGTGAGCAATCCTCCTTATGTCTGCCATAGTGAAAAACACTCCATGAAACCCAATGTTCTTCTCCATGAACCTCATTTGGCTCTGTTTGTTCCCGACGATGATCCGTTGCTATATTATAGGCGTATCGCCAGACTATGCAAAAATGGATTGCTTAATGCTGGCGGAGCACTTTTTTTTGAGATTAACGAGTCTTTTTCCGAGCAGACTATGCAAATGATGATGTATGAGGGATTTAGCGATGTGAAACGCTTTAAGGACTATTGTGGCAAATGGCGTGTATGCACCGGAAGGCTCTAATCCATTGCCTTTGTCGATGCAAATAATTCTTAATACACTTGCGTAATTCAAAAAAAATTGCCACCTTTGCAACGCTTTAGACAGAATGAGGTGTGCCAATGCCGCCCTTCTGCATTGCACAGAATATACTTATATTAGATAAGTAGGGCCTATAGCTCAGTTGGTTAGTAGCACCTGACTCATAATCAGGGGGTCGCTGGTTCAAGCCCAGCTGGGCCCACGAGCAAAGGAGAATCACTCAATAGGGTGGTTCTCTTTTTTATTATCCCTCTACCATTTTTTCTTGTCCCTAAATATAGTCAGTATTGCTATTGAAAGTAGCACAAATGGATATGCTAAGGCTAGCATGATTATATATACTACGTTCCATTTGTGTTGCCATACGTCTCTTCCTTGCCATAGCAGTATCATTTCCGACACTGTTTTTAGAATGAAGCATCCTAGACCTATCCATCCCGTCCCAATTGCCGTGAGTATGATCATCGTTGGCCATGCTGCATTTCCAAAGGCTACTGTCATGGCCAATTTTTTTACGTCTTTGTCCGTATATCCAGTTGCTTTTCTTAGCCATCGTGTACGCTGATAGTAATACGCTTTTATGCCGTTCGGACATGTCGTTTCAACGGCTGCGTTATCAGATTTTAAGTATTCTATTCTGCCTCCATTTTGTTTTATGGCCGACAAGAGGAACATGTCATCTCCCGAGGCATATTTCAGTCTGCTGTCATGCCTCATGTATACTTCTTTCTTGAATGCCATGTTTGCTCCATTACACATTGTCGGATGTCCATCCATGGCTGTAGCCGCTGTACTGAGCTGAAGTGAGACAAATTCCAGCTCCATAAGTTCTTGAGCTATGCTTCCGTTGTTGGCTTTCATTCTTACTGGCATTATTAGCATGTCAGGCTCTTTCTCCGCCAGTGTTGTCGACATAGTTTCATACCAATGTCTTTCTGCTTCACAGTCTCCGTCTATGACAGCTACATATTCGTTGCGCGTTTCCGATACACCTAGCCTTTGCGCATTTTTCTTGCCCGCATCTCCTTCGTTTCTCACTATTTTCGCATTGAAGTGCCGATTCTCTTCGATTATCCCTTTAATTATCGACTCCGTTCCGTCTGTGCAATGGTCCGCTACAAGCACTACTTCGTCAATAGTTTCTGTTTGCTCCATAAGCGATTTGAGCATCTTACCGACATTCTTTTCTTCGTTGTGTAATGCGATAACTACGCTTACCGGTGTCCTCTTTTTTTTGTCATTTCCGCATTGCTCATTCTTGCGCCATGTCAACACCCATCTCGCGACGCTTGTAACGTATACACAGGTGCATAGCAATGCCAATGCCCCTAAACTATATGGCAAAAAAAAGGAGGCCTCTAAAGCCTCCTCTATGTTCGTTATAGTCATCTTATTCGCCCGAGTTTGTGATGTAGCTCTCGATACGGTATGTGTCAACTATATATTCCTGACGAGCCTCAGCATCTGGCAGACGGTCATAACTATCGATTATCGCTACGTAGTCACCACGGAATGTACCGACCTCTGCTTTGTCAAAGCCTTTCGCTTTCAACTGTTCTACTTTCGCCTGTGCTGCACCTTCGTTCTTGTATGTTCCTACGATGATGTTATATCGTTTGTCTGTAGCGATGTCTACCTTGGCAGGCTTCACCTCTTCTACAACTTCTGGCTCAGGTTCTGCTACTGGCTCTTTGACTACAGGCTTTACAACCTGTTCTGTCTTCTCGCCGCCAAAGAAGAAGTTATATACACAATTATCCTTGTTTATTACAAACAGGCATAATATTACGCTGATGAGGAATAGCAACACTATGATTGCTATGATAATTAGTCTCTTACGAGAGTTGTCCTCTTCTTCATATACGTATGTATTTGTGACTGCCTGTGGCTTTTCTTCAATTTTTGTTTCTTCCTTCACGGTTTCTTCTGCTTTTATTTCATTATCCGCCAGGTCTATTGGCGCATTTGCTGCCGATGTGCCTGCAACGGCTTCTCCGTTTGCTGCAAATTCATAGCGTCCATCAACGTTCGACACTACGCCTACTCCTTCAATTGACACTTGGTTGCCCGATGACAACTGCTGCTTTGCCGATGATACATAGTCCTTGATGCGCTGGTTCGCCTCGTCAACAGATATGTTCTCCTGCTGCGCTATTGCATTTGCAAGCACACCATCATCGAAATTCAAATACTGGTTGAACATCACACCACCTTCTGGTGTTGCGATAAAAGCGCCAAGTTCTGGAACTATGACTCTAGGTTGCTGACTAATCAGCTGTTTTATGTACTGATCCATTATGGGTTAACTCTTTATCAATTGATGTCGCAAATATAGTGATTTTTGTATAATTAAGTAATGTTTTTGCAGATATAATAAAAAAAAGAATTAACTTTGCCTCGCAATCACGAGTTGGTTGCATGTAGGTTTAATAAATTAATCAATAAAAAGTTCTATGTCAGTTAAGATTAGACTCGCAAGACACGGACACAAGGCACATGCTTTCTACCACATCGTAGTAGCTAATGCTAAGTCGCCACGAGATGGCAAATTCATTGAGAAGATTGGCTCGTACAATCCTAACACCAACCCTGCAACAGTCGTTCTCGATATCGACAAGGCTGTAGCATGGCTTAACAATGGTGCTCAACCTACCGACACAGTTCGCTCTATCCTCTCTAAGGAAGGCGCATTGTTGAAGAAACACCTCCTCGAGGGTGTTAAGAAGGGCGCATTCGACGAAGCTAAGGCTGAGGAGAAGTTCAACGCTTGGAAGCAGCAGAAGGAAGAGGCTAAGCAGCAGGCAGCTCAGAAGGATTCAGTTAAGAAGGCTGAAGACAAGAAGTCTCGCCAGGCAGCTGAAGCTAAGGTTAACGCTGATCGTGCTGAGGCAATCGCTAAGAAGAAGGCTGAGGCTGAAGTTGCTAAGCAGGAGGCAGAAGCAGCAGCTAATGCAGCTGAAGCAGAGGCTCCAGCAGCTGAGGCAGAAGCACCAGCAGCAGAGTAATCCTTTACGCTCAGAAAGAAAAAAAGGAAGTGAGATTTTCTCGCTTCCTTTATTTTTTTGTCTCATATCCTTGTTAATGCAGACGGAATATTCCCTTCTTCAAGAACTCTATACCTAATACTGAAACGTCATCAAACACTCTGTTGTTCTTCATGTTGTCATCCGACATCTGCTCTATCTTCTTCATTGCCTTCGTTATGTCGTTCGTTTCCGTCAGTATTTGCTTTATGCTGTCTATCGACCTGCTGACATATTCTCCCTCATCCAGCTCTATCAGTCCATCCGTATAAGTTACCAATCTCGCACCCTTGTGCATCGTTATGCTTCCCACTTCTATCGCAGGTATGAAATCCAGCATACCCAATGCTATGCAGCCTTCCTGTAGTTCTACTATTTTGTCGTCGTGGAAATGAACTATCGGCGCCAGATGACCGGCATTTATATATTCCATCTGACCCGACAATATATTATATCGACCTATGAATGCCGTAATAAACTTGTCCGATGAGGTCACATTATGGCATATTCGCATGTTCAACTCCCTCGCCAGCTTCTCCAGAGGTATGTGCGACGTGAATAACGACCTTAGCATCGCCTGGAAGTTCGACATCAGCAGAGCTGCACTTATTCCCTTGCCCGACACATCAGCCATGCAGAAACCTACTGAATATGGCGATAACTTCAATACGTCATAGTAGTCACCACCAACATCCTGGTGTGGATGATACATTGATACGCATTTCATATACTTCGATCCATAAAGCTGGCTCTCGTGCGGAATAAGTCCTGCCTGAATCTGTGACGCAAGCTTCAGCTCATTCTTTAGCGCCTGCTGCTTCAGCAGTTTCTCCTGCACCTTCTTGCCCTCTATGAATACTACTATCAGATTGCATAGTATCTGTATGAACTTCAAGTTCTTCAGCGTTGGACTCAATCCCTCGCCCTCTTCATCGTCGCCTACAAGTACGTAACCTATCGACTTATATTTATGAAACAATGGTATTACTGCATCAAAGCCCACCAGCGCTTCATTGTCCGTCATCGTGATATTCTCTATCCTGTCGATGCTCGACAAGTCTCTCGACACATCTATTTTGGCTATCTGGTTCGTTGTTACTCCCGATGCCAGCAACGTACTCCAATGGTTGCCTGTACGTGTGTATACCAGCATCTTGCCTACACCTATGGCATCCTTCAGCAGAGTCTCAAACTGACTCATCAACTCCTCAACGGTATTATCCTCGTTGATCAATTGCACCACCTCGAGAAGCATATTCATCTTCTCCTTGTAAAGGCGCACTATATTTGTATTTGAGGAGCGTTCCATTGCTTTTTCTCTTTTTTATCAGTGTGAAGATAGTTATTATTTTCTCTATCACGCAAAAATCGAGCCGTTTATTGTATTTCTTTATCTTGATTTAGATGCATTTTAAATAAATTAACATTGTAAGGGCAACAAAAAAAGTGACTTTGCGTATGCAAAGCCACTCCCTATTATCTTTCGTGAAGCCTGAATTACTTCAAACGCTCTACGTATGATCTGTCACGTGTGTCAACCTTGATCTTGTCACCCTGGTTAACAAACAATGGTACCATGATTGTTGCACCTGTTTCGATTGTTGCAGGCTTCAATGAGTTAGTCGATGATGTATCGCCACGTACACCTGGCTCTGTGTATGTAATCTCATATATCATGAATGCAGGAAGATCCACTGCAAGAATTGTATCGCTCTCAGCATGTACAACTACTTCTACCGACTCGCCTTCCTTCAAGAGGTCTGAGTTAGGAATGAGTGACTCTTCGATAGGAATCTGCTCGTATGTCTCGTTGTTCATGAAGTTAAGACCCATGTCATCTTTATAGAGGTACTGGTATGGACGACGCTCTACTCGAGCCTCTTCTACCTTAACACCTGCGTTGAATGTGTTCTCAATTACCTTACCTGTCTTTACGTTCTTCAACTTTGTACGAACGAATGCAGGACCCTTGCCTGGTTTTACATGGAGGAATTCTACAATGAAGTAGATCTGACCATTGTGAACGATGGCCATGCCATTGCGGAAATCTGCTGTAGATGCCATATATTATTCTCTTTTTTTAGTTAATGCTTAACCAAGTTATATCTAACGATAACCTTTTTCCTCGCAAAGTTAATGTTTTTATCGTCACTAGCAAAATACTAATCTTACTTTTTTGCTACCTATTTCTACAAAAAAACTCACGACAAATTTTTTTCTCCTTCATGTGTCACAAAATCCATAGCCGTGCGTTATCTTTATGAATTGAATGAAATAATTATGACAGAACAAGAATACATCCAATACGTCGAACGATGTCGACCACGACTTGTCGAACTCGCCCGCATTTATGTTGTCGAACCCGACGATGCCGAAGACATTGTGCAAGATGTATTGGTCAAACTCTGGACCATACATAATACCATTCCTTCGTTTGAAGCCATAGCCTTTGCTGCCACAAAGAATAAGGCTATCGACTTCTTGCGTCGACGACAACGTCACCAAGGTTCATACATCGACATCGAAACACTCAATGCCGAACTCGAACAGGTTGACGATACCGATGATGCTACTAACAGGGAAGCACAGATAAATCAGATGCTCAACGCCATCGAACATCTCCCAAGCCAGCAGAGTCTCATTCTCCGCATGCGACATCTCAAGGGCATGGAGATGGCCGATATAGCCAAGGTTACTGGCTCCACTGAAGTCTCCATTCGCAAGACCCTCAGCCGTGCCCGACTCAGTCTTGCCAAGTGGCTATCTGCATCAGTTGCCGCCGTATTGATACTTTTTGCAGGCTTCTCAGCCTTCAATCACTATAGTACCTCACGCATGCTATCCATCTACGAAGGCAGTTACGTGATTGTCGATGGACAACGCATCGACGACCTGAGTCTGATTCACGACGACATTGTTGCCACTCTTGCTTTCGCACAGCAGACCGAAGACAACATCTATTCGCAATCCGACATCATTGATGCCCAAGACGATGCCCTCAACAGCATAACCGATGAGGTAGAACGAGAAAGAATTAAACAATTGTTGGCCGACATATATTAATAAAGTAAGACAATGAAAAGATTAATAACACTACTCATAGTAGCATTCGCAGGGATCATCTCCGCCAATGCGCAAAACAACATCGATAAGCTCATCGATTCTTGTCAAAGTGTCGGCAGTAGCAGGTTTACCTCTGCTGTTGAACGCAATCCCGACACCCATCAGGTCGTCAAGGTAGTTAAGGTCTTCGAATCTGATAGTATGCCTGCTTCCAAATTCATTTCTACCTTTAATGAAGAGTCTACTAGCGCTTCAACCAGCAGCAAGAGCATCAACAATGGTAGAGTCAATCACACACTCACTTTCGAAAGCGACAATCAGATACGCATCTACTCACTTAGCTACGAAAACGAATATGCACACATTGGCCTTCGTGTCACTATAATTGTCAAATATTTAAAGAAATAAACCAAACCTAAATGTTATCGAATATGAAACTTTCATTCCTTGCATCAGCAGCTCTCGCTTTGTTTCTGAGCATTCCATCTTTTGCTTCTTCCCATGGCTCGTGCCGTACTGACGACTCTGATACCACGAAGTTCGTCTCTCGCACTCTCGAATATAAAGATTTCCATGGCATCTATTGCAGCGGCAACATATCCATCATATACAGTCAAGGCAACACCTTTTCTGTAGTAGCCAAAACCCTTCCTGATAACTTTGAACACATTATCTTCGATGTCTCCAATAACCTTCTCAACGTAAGTTGCGATAAGTTCTTCAAGTCTAAATTGTTGCTCTATGTTACTACACCCGACTTCCATTACGTCAAAGCCAGTGGTGCTGTCAAGTTCAACTCTGGTTACATCAACACCTCAGACGACTTCTATATTGAAATGTCTGGATCATGCAAATTTTATGCTGACTCCATATCATGTAAGGATATCAACGCCAATGTGTCTGGAGCATGCAAATTCGACGCATCTGTATCTGCTTCCAACAATGCTTCCGTACAATGTAATGGTGCTGTCAAAAGCAACGTCATCATACGTGCCAACGAGTTTTTCCTCGAAGGCAATGGTGCTGTTAAGATGGAAGCATCGTTTGTTGGAGGTTCTGCTGATGTCCAGTTCTCGGGTGCCTCTAAGCTCAATCTAACCGTCGACTGCCAGAGTTTGAAAGCTCGAAACAATGGTGCTGGCAAGCTCATCATCAAGGGTGTTGCTGATAAAACCGACATCAAATCCAATGGTGTTGTCAAGATTGACAGCCACGAACTCAATAATTTCTAACCATTCTCTGTCCACATTAATCTAATTTTGTGCTATCTTTGCACCCAATATTAATAATCTCTAGCACGAAGTTTACTCACATGAAACTCTGGGACAAAGGATATAACGTCGACGACCGTATCGACAAGTTTACTGTTGGACTCGACCGCGAACTAGACCTTCACCTCGCTCCTTTCGACATTATGGGCACTATGGCCCATATCACTATGCTCGAAAGTGTCGGACTTCTCAAGAAGGACGAACTTGATGTTCTTCTTAAGGAACTCAAGGCCCTCTATGCCGAGGCTGTCAAAGGAAATTTTATCATCGAAGATGATATCGAAGATGTTCACTCACAGGTTGAGCTTATGCTTACTCGCCGACTCGGCGACATTGGTAAGAAGGTTCATAGTGGACGTTCTCGCAACGACCAGGTTCTCCTCGACCTCAAGCTCTATACTCGTGCTCAAATCGAGGATGTCGTTTCTAGAATGCGTAACCTTTTTGATGTTCTCCAGAAGAAGAGCGAACAATATAAGGATGTTCTTATTCCTGGTTACACTCACCTTCAGGTTGCTATGCCATCTTCTTTCGGACTTTGGTTTGGTGCCTATGCCGAGAGCCTTTGTGACGATATGATTATGATGGAGGCTGCATACGAGGTTGCCAACCAGAATCCACTCGGTGCAGCTGCCGGCTACGGTTCGTCTTTCCCACTCAACCGCACTATGACTACTCGTCTTCTTGGTTTCGACGACCTTAATTATAATGTAGTTTATGCTCAGATGGGACGTGGCAAGACCGAACGTATTGTTGCATTTGCCCTTGCTTCTCTTGCCGAAACTATCGGCCGTCTTGCTGTTGATGGATGTCTCTATACTTCTCAGAATTTTGGCTTTATCCATCTTCCTAAGCAGATGACTACTGGCTCTAGCATTATGCCTCATAAGAAGAACCCTGATGTCTTCGAGCTGATTCGTGCTCATTGTAATAAGATTCAGGGTGTTGCCAATACTATCCGTCTTATCTCGACTAACCTACCTTCAGGATACTTCCGTGATATGCAGATTATCAAGGAAGTTTACATTCCTACTTTTGCTGAAATTAAGGATTGCCTTGATATTACTGCATACGCTATCGAAAATATGGAAGTTGTCGACCATATAATGGACGACCCTAAGTATAAGCTTGCTTTCAGTGTTGAGGAAGTAAATCGTCTGGCTAATGAAGGTGTTCCTTTCCGTGATGCCTATAAGCAGGTTGGCATGGCTATCGAGAGAGGCGAATTCGAATTTAATGGCGAACTGCATCATACTCACGAAGGTTCTATTGGCAATCTTTGTACCGACAAGATTCGTGAAAAGATGGACCGCGTGATGTCTCGTTTTGGTTTTGATTCTGTGGAAAAGGCTGTTGACAGTCTTGTGAAATAAGATTTTCTATTTAACTTTTATATACTTGACGGCACTGTTCTCTACGGTTGCCGTCATTTTTTTATTGTCTTTACTGCAAGCAGCGCTATCGTTAGCTCTACAGTTATTGCTGCTCCTGCTGGCAAATCACATAAGAATGCTAATGCTAGTCCTCCAATTCCTCCTGCCAACGCTATTATTGCCGATAATATCATCATTTTGCCCATGTTTTTGACAAACATGTTTGCTATTGTCTGTGGTATTGTGAAGAGTGATAATACAAGGATTATACCGACCGCTTTTATTGCTAGTACTAATGATATCGCTATAAAAACAGATGATGTCCAGCTTATAAATCTTACTTTCCATCTTGTTAGTTCAGCAAACGACGGCGCAAACGCTACGTACATTATCGGTCTGTAGAATATTATCGACAATATTGTTGTTATCCCTGCCATTATTCCCATCGATATCACGTCTGTAGTACTTACAGAAAGTATGTCACCAAACATGAATCCCATAAGGTTCGGAGCATATCCTGGCGTCATGAACATGAACAAAATTCCTATTGCCATTCCAAGCGACCACAACATCGCTATTGCGCTATCTTCTCTCACTTTCCCCTTTTTACCCAGTATTTCTATTCCTAGTGCTGTCAATATTGCAAATACCATAGCTCCACCTATTGGTGACATGCCAAGATAATATGCGATGCCTATTCCTCCAAAGCTTGCGTGTGTTATTCCTCCCGATACAAATACCATTCGTCTTACAACTATGTACGTACCGATTATTCCCGATATTATCGAAAGGAAAACCATTGACAGTAATGCATCTGTCACAAATTCATATTCAAAAATATTGTTCACTGTCGATAATGGTTTATCAGCACTCGGTGTGGAATAGTGCCGTGTGATATTATTTCTATCGGATTCTTATATATCTTCAGCATGTCGTCTGTTATCTTGTTCGTTGCGTGGTAATGCAAGCTTTTGTTGACGCATGCTATTGTTTTTACGTATGTCGAGATGGTTCCTATGTCATGTGATACTAGCAGAATGCCCATCTCCTGGGCAAGTTTTGGTAGTAGCTTATACAGATTCGTCTCTGCCACTTTGTCCATGTATGTCACAGGCTCGTCGAGTATCAGCAGATCTGGTTTGCCCATTATTGCCCTACATAGAAAAACTCTCTGTCGTTGTCCTCCTGAAAGCTCTCCTATCTGACGGTCTTTCATATCTGTCAGCTGGGCAAATTCTAGCAGTTCCATCACTCTTTGCTTCGCTTCTTTAGATGGGAAGAGTCTGTTCCCATCTATCTGACCAGATATTATAACGTCTTTTACGCTTATTGGGAAGTTTAGGTCTATATCGTTAATCTGTGGCAAATATCCTATTTTCAGGTTCTCCTTTCTCTCTATTTGTCCTCTTGTTGGTTTTATTGACTCTAGTATTACTTTTATTATTGTCGTTTTACCACCTCCGTTGGGACCTATGAATGCGATTATGTCATCGCGATATATATCTATGCTTACACCACTCACTACGATGTTTCCATCATAGCCAGCATCTATGTTTTCAAGGCTTATTAGCTTTTCTCTCTCTCCTCCAGCTGTCATTTTGTTCTCTCTTTATTCTCTTATTCCGTTCTTAGTGCGTTTATTATTGTCTCCATTGTCCCTTTCCAGTCATATCCTTCTGGTGTGAACATTACTACTTTTGCGTTAAGCATCTTAGATGCCTTTTCTGCTTTCTCTATGTCATATCCATCCTGCACAAACACTACGCCAGCTTTCTTTGCTTTCGCTTTTTCTATTTGTTCCATATATGTCTGTGGTGTCGGTGCATTGCCGTCTTTCTCTATTTCCATCTGAGTCATATTATAGTCTCTTGCTATATATGTCAACGCCGGATGGTATATCATGAATGCCTTGTCTCCTTTCTTCTTCTCTTCTGTCAGTTTTCTGTCCAAGTTCTCTATTTCTGTTTCAAGTACATTGAGTGCCGAATCTATTGACTCTTCTCTCTCATTTATTAGATTCTTAATCTCTTTGTAAATGTTTTCTGCCATTACTTTGGCCTCTTTCGGCGAAAGCCAATAGTGTGGGTCTATTGCGTGAACGTGTCCTTCCTCGTTAGCTTCGTGGTCGTGGTCTTCGTTCTTGATGAGTTCGATTCCATCGCTGAGGTCTACCCATTTCAAATCCTTGTTGACGCTCATGATTCTCTCCTGCCATGTTCTTTCAAAGTCAAGTCCGCCTATGGCAAAGTATGCTTTGGACTTGCTCAGGTCCATCATTTGGCTTGGCCTTGGAGTATAGTCCGAGTGTCCGGCCGATTGTGGTATCATGATATTGATGTCAACTTTGTTTCCTGCTATTTTCTCAATGAAATATGCCTCTACTGGCAAGCTTACTGTTATTGTTGGCTTAACATTGTCCCTCATTGCAGTTTGGCACGACGATATTATTCCGACGGCCATTATTGCTAATGCGATTTCCTTGGCTTTGTTTATTATGTTTCTATTTCTCCCTCTCATCTTCTCAGTTTGCTTAGAGCATTTCATATACATCTTTCACATAGCTCTTTGTCACTGGTATGCTGAGCGGCATTGGCGCATCCAGTTTCACAAGTAGACCGTCATTCTTTTTCTCCAGAAGCTTAATGTGTTGTGAGTTTACCATGTATGATTTGTGACAACGTATTATTCCTTGAGGCTTCAGGTTTGCCTCTGCGTGTTTCATCGTGTTACGTATCAGAATTGACGAGAGCTTTTGTCCCTCGGCGTAATATACTACTATATAATTGTCTGCTCCTTTTATATACATAAGGTCCGAAAGCTTGACACTGAATTTTATCTCCCCCTTGTTGTCGTAGAAGTTAGCCATCATCAGCGATCCTTTCGTCGTGTCTTTCGACACTTCCATTCCGCCGCTCTCTATTCTTTGCAGTTTCTTGTTCTTGTCATCCCATGAGAAATAAAGCCAGAGAGCACTATATGGAAGCAGCAATATCCAAGCTGTGTTTTTTAGCGATATGCTTATCATGTCGAGAAGGTCTCTTGAGTCGTTGAATCCAGCCCTCTCAAATATTGTGAACGAAATTGCCATTGCCAATATTTCTACTGCAATCCATATAAGATATTGCCAGAGCATCAGTCTGCGACCCTTCGCTCCATAGTTTTTATACATTATCACTCGGCTAATTGCCACGACTGCCATACCTAATAATACCAGTATGCTCGATAATATGAAGTATCGTAGATCCGTCATATCCGGTACCCATAGTTCCGATCTATATGGCTTAAAGACATTGATGAACACAAGGGAGAATATAGCCGTGAAGACTATAAGCTTTACTGTGTTGGCTTTCGTCAATAAGTAGTTAGGTATTCTCTTGTTTAGGTCCATCTCTGGCTTTCTATTTTGTTAATAAGTGTTCTGTTCTTTTTTCGACCATTCATATAAGAGAATGGTTTTTCAATTCGTCAAAGTTAATACTTTTTTGTTTTATATCCTACCTCTTGGCCATTATTTACTGATGCCATTATTCCCTATTTTCTCTCTTGTCTTTTTTGCTCAATCCAACCTTGTTCTCCGTTATTGTATTTATACATCATAACTGATGATTTCTTTCATTATTTGCTCATTTTGTATATGTCATCTGCCACCTTTTTGCTTCTTGTTATATGTTCTTTTCTTTTAGTTTTTGTCAACATAATTTATCTAATCATGTTCATGGTGTTACATTAGACCTGCAATTGCGTTACATAATCGCTTAATGACACAACAATGTAAGTATATGTTACATTCTCTTTCGGTAAGGTTAACAAATATTAATAAGTTTGGACCGTGAAATGGTTTATTGAATCGCCATTCCACAAGGAAACAATCAATGTATAACATAAATTTAATGCCTATTTAAAAGAAAAGAGACTCAAACTTCTATCGTTTTTAAGCACTTTACCTTATATATATAGGGGTGCAAAAATTTAAAAAAGCAATCTGAACTCGTAGGTTTAGAATCTACTAAAAAACAACAATAATTTTAACTTAAACCTTTAACTATGAAAACAAAGCTTTTGTTTTGTTTGTCGTTTGTCCTCTTCGCTTGCATGACAGCGTTTGGACAGACGAAGACTGTCAAGGGAACTGTAATCTCAGGCGAGGACAATCTTCCTCTTCCTGGCGTTGCAATCCTTGAGAAAGGAACCACTAATGGTACCGTTACTGATATTGATGGCAACTACAGCATCAATGTTAATGAGAACGGAACTATCGTGGCTTCATTTATCGGCTTCACTACTCAGGAAGTAGCAGTAGCAGGCCAGAACACAATCAACATCACACTCGAGTCTGACTCTAAGGAGCTCGACGACGTTGTAGTTGTTGGTTATGGTGTTCAGAAGAAGAAACTCGTCACTGGTGCTACCGTACAGGTAAAGGGTGACGAAATCGCCAAGTTGAACACAACAAATGCTCTTGGAGCAATGGCATCTTCAACTCCTGGTGTTCAGATCACTCAGTCTTCTTCACAGCCTGGTAAGGGCTTTAAGGTTAACATCCGTGGTATCGGTACTATCGGTAACTCAGCACCTCTTTATGTAATCGACGGTGTTTCGGGTGGAGACCTCGCAAGCATCAACCCTAACGATATCGAGTCTATCGACGTTTTGAAGGATGCTGCATCATCAGCTATCTATGGTGCACGTGCTGCCAACGGCGTTATCCTCGTTACTACTAAGCAGGGTAAGGCTGGTAAGATTGAACTTACTTACAACGGTTCTTTGGGCTGGTCAAACGCTTACAAGCGTCCACAGCTCCTTGATGCTCAGCAGTTCATGACAATCATGGATGAGTACAGCTTCAACACAGGTGGTACTAAGCTTGATTTCTCTGCTTACATTCCACAGGAGATTATCGACAAGGTTAATAATGATGGTTGGAAGGGTACTGACTGGTGGGGTGCATTCGAGAACAAGAACGCTCTTCAGCAGAACCATTCTGTAACTGTTACTGGTGGTTCAGACAAGTCTAAGTTCGCTATGTCATACACATATACTGATAATGAAGGTATCATGGGTGCCGACAAGGCTTCTTTCTACAAGCGTCATACTATCCGTATCAACAGCGACCACGTATTGTTGAAGGCGAAAGATTTCGATGCTATCACAATCGGTGAGAACATGTCTATCATGTATAACACTAGCCATGACTTGGCTGAGGACGGTATGTACTGGAGCTACATCCACAGCTTGCTTCAGACTAACCCACTTGTGCCACAGTTTGATGAGAATGGTGAGAACTATACCTATACTAAGGACGGCGCGGGCTGGAACGACTACTGGTTCAACAACCCATGGGAAGGCCTCACAAAGGGTGGCTGGAACTCTATGGCAGAGAGCCGCAACGTCAATGCTAACGCAACTGCTTTCTTGACAATTCAGCCTATCAAGGGCTTGAAGTTCCGTTCACAGTTCAACTACGCTTGGGGTTCGGGCGCATATCGCGCATACGGTGAGCCACGTTCTCCATCTTCAGGTTCTGGTACTGTAAGCATTTATAACGTAAGCCAGAGCGCTTGGATGAACACTAACTACTCTCTCGAGAACACTCTTACTTATGATCTTCCTGTTATCGCTGGTAACAAGATTAACGTTCTCGTTGGTCAGAGCTTCAACAGCACTTCATGGAGCTTCAACCTCGGTGGTTCTAACAAGGTTGCTGAAGGCGAACAGCTTGCAACTCTCAAGAACTGGGATTCAGCATGGTTGTCAAACTTCAAGGTAGCCAACGCTACTGATATGTCTCTTACAGGTAAGCCAAACGACGAGGAGTACCTCGCATCTTGGTTCGGTCGTGTAAACTGGGACTTGAACGAGACTTACATGGCTACAGTTACTGTACGTCGTGATGGTTCTAGTATCTTTGCTGATGGCAAACGTTGGGGTACATTCCCATCTGTATCTGCAGGTTGGGTGTTGACAAACGAGAGCTTCCTCGAGGGTGCTCAGGGTATCGTTGACTTCTTCAAGATCCGTGCATCTTGGGGCCAGAATGGTAACTGCTCTATTTCTAAGTATCAGTACCTCGCTACAATCGCTCAGTCAACTGACGCAGGTGATAACGGCTATAAGTTCGCTGATGACGTAGTAACATCTACAAGCGGTACTCCAAACACAGGTGCTTATGCAAATATTGTTCCTAACCCAGATGTAACTTGGGAGACTTCTGAGCAGCTCGACCTCGGTTTCGACGCTCGTTTCATCGACAGCCGTTTGTCTGTGAACTTCGACTGGTATAAGAAGACTACTAAGGACTGGTTGATCACAGGTCCACACATCGCTATCCAGGGTACAAGCCCTGCATACATCAACGGTGGTGACGTTGAGAACAAGGGTATTGAAATTGCTATTGGTTGGAACGACCAGATTGGCAAGGACTTCAAGTACAATGCAAGCGTAAACTTCGCAACTAACAAGAACGAGGTAACACGTATCGCAAACCAGAACGGCTACATCAACGGTTCTAGCTCAATCCTCTCACAGGGTACTGACTACATCTACCGTGCTGAGAAGGGCAAGCCTATCGGTTACTTCTATGGCATGTCATACAGCGGTATCTGGCAGAACCAGGCTGAAATTGATGCAGCTAAGGCAGCTGGTAAGGCAGTTCTCGACGGTGCTCAGCCAGGTGACTGCAAGTGGGATGACTGGAACAACGACGGCCAGATTGTATACGCAGACGGTGCAACTAGCGATAAGCATGAGATTGGTAATCCAAACCCAGACGTAACTCTTGGTGTTAACCTCGGTTTCTCTTGGAAGGGTCTTGACTTCGCTGTAAACGGTGCTGGTGCATTCGGTATGCAGATCATGCGTTCTTACCGTTCATATGGTGACTCATTCTGGCATCAGTATGATACAAGTATCTTGAACCGTTGGCATGGTGAGGGCACTTCAAACGACGTGCCAAGAATCTCTGGTACAGGTCACCCTAACACAATCTATGTATCTACTCGTTACATGGAGGATGCAGACTACTTCAAGATTAAGGCAGTTACTCTCGGCTATGATTTGAAGCAGCTTTTGACTAAGATGCCACTCCAGCAGCTCCGTTTCTATGTTCAGGCTTCAAACCTCAAGACATTCACTGGTTACACAGGTCTTGACCCTGAGGTTGGTTCATCCGGTGGTGCTGATAGCTGGGCATCTGGTATTGACCTTGGTTTGTACCCACCTTCACGTACTTGGACTGTTGGTGCAACCATTAAGTTCTAACTCAAAATTGATTATTAGGATATGAAAAACAAAATATTAACAGCAGCGACTTTGCTTTCAGCAGTTTCGTTCACTGCTTGTAATGACATGCTGGACACAGATCCACGTGTTACTGAGATGACTCAGGCTACTTTCCCTGGTAAGCCTGCAGACGTTGAGGCATTGAATGCGGCTACCTACAGTATCATGAATACAATGGGTGGTGGCGACGCAGACACCCAGAACCCATTCTACTGGTGGGAAATCATGTCTGATAACTGCTATGGTTCTGGTGGTCTTCAGGACAACAAGGTAAAGGCAATGCATCACCTTGTACAGATGAACGTTGACCAGTATGAGCAGACATTCATCCTTCTCTATGGTGGTATCTCACGTGCAAACAACCAGATCGAGACAATCGACAACGTTGCTTGGACAGCCGACCAGAAGAAACAGCGTAACCAGCTCCTCGGTGAGGGTTACTTCATGCGTGGTCTCTACACACTCTGGCTTACTCAGTTGTATGGTGATGTACCTCTGATTACATCAACAACAATCACTGCTGACATGGAGAAGCAGGTTAGTGCTGAAGATGTTATCTATCCTCAGATTCTTTCTGACTTCATTTCAGGTGTTAACCTCATGAGCGCAGAAAAGAGCAGTGGCCATGCTAACAAGTTCGTTGCTGAATCATTCATCGGACGTGCTTACATGTTCTGGGCAGGCTTCTACAAGAATGTATCAGAATTGTCTTCTGGTAGCGTACCTGCTATGAGCCTCGTTGCTCAGGAAGGTTGCGACAAGACTTCTCTTTCTAAGGACGATGTTGTATCTTACATTCAGGACGTTATCGCTAACGGTGGTTACACTCTCTGTAAGGACTATCGTTCTTTGTGGCAGTATTCAAACAGTTTTGTATGGGATGAGGCTCATGATGGTGAAAATCATGCTTATGATTTCATTGCTGACATGGATCGTGCTGACTGTTTTGACCAGCCTGGTATGGGCAACGGTAACACTGAGGAAATCTTCCAGATTCAGTTCATGAACGCTTCTAAGTGGGCTATCGGTGGTACTTACTCTACTGCACGTATGTACTGTAACTACCTCTCATGCTTCTGGGCTCTCCGTGTTAACGGTACTAACGGTGACCGTGATCACACTTATCCATTTACTCAGGGCTGGGGCCAGGGTACTCCTTCATGTAACATCTGGGATGACTGGACAATCGCTGAGAATGAAGGTGGCTACAAGGATATCCGTAAGCTAGGTTCTTTGATTGATGGTGCTACTGAAAACAAGGAGATTGACTACAACTTCGTAAAGGACTGCTGCGAGGCATCTGGTTTCGGTGTAAAGAAGTACAATGGTGTTACACTTGACGCTTTGACAGGTGATAATCCATGGTGGCGTTGTGCTGAAGGCTTCTCTGCAAGTTCACTTGACAACGGTATGCAGGGTGACCACTTCGAGGACTTCTATCTGATGCGTTATGCTGATGTACTCCTCATGGCTACTGAGCTCACTGGTAATGCTTCATACATGAACCAGGTTCAGAAGCGTGCAGGCGTTCCAGAGACAGCTTACTCTTTGAAGGCTGTTCAGGACGAGCGTCGTTGGGAGTTTGCATTCGAAGGTCTTCGTTTCAACGATATGCGTCGTTGGTCAGGCAAGAACGGTGGCGAGTCATGCTACGCGGCTAAGGCTCTTCAGGCTCAGGCTGGTAAGCAGATCGTTAACAAGGGTGACGTAGCTAACAAGGGTACAATGAAGCATATGACATGTTCATGGGCTGAGCGTTATGCTGCAACTGACGGCTTCTTGTCTAAGCCACAAGCTCAGATTACTCTTATGAATGGCAAGCTTGAGCAGAACCCTGGTTGGGATGCTACTGACCCTAAAACACAGTATGTTGACCTTTACAATTAATCTTATAATTAGCAAAACAATATGAAAAAGATATTTTTGTTACTTGCTGCAGCTTTTGCTTTTACTGCTTGCGAACCCGAGCAGGAAGACTTCAGCAATGGCGGTCACATCACAGTGGACCAGCTGGTAGCTAAGACTACTGTTAGCCAGACTGGCAACGTAGTTAAGTGTGAAACTCTTGCTCCAGTTAATGCTAAATGGAGTATTGCTGGCAAGGAATATTTTAGCAACTATGCTACAAAGAAGTTGAAGCTTGGTAGCCACACTGCTACTATCACAGCTCTTTGTGCTGACGGTACAGAACTTACACATGAGTTCCCTATTACCGTTACAGAAATCACTGATCCACTCGAGAAGTTCTGGATCTATGGTGAGGATCCTGAGGCTCAGCCTGCATTCTCTCCTGCTGCATGGGACGCTGCAGAAATGCGTTTCAGCGACAACGAGGGTAAGCACTTCCCATACCTTTCAGATGATGTATATTGGGGTTTTAAGACTCTTATCTTCGACATCACTGATGCTACTGACGACTGTAAGGGTCGTATCATGAATGGCTGGTGGTCTGCTCGCTACGATGATGAGAAGGACGTTCAGTTCACTAACGGTCTCTGGGAGCTCCAGCTCACTGAGGCTATCGCAAAGGACTGCGCAAGAGGTAACGGTGGTGATGGTAAGGACCTCGACCTTATGGTTACATCTGGTAGCTGTACTATCAACTCTGTTTACTATGAGGAATAATATTTCCTTGTAAGTATAATTACTTGGGCTGGCTCTTTTTGAGCCAGCCTTTTTTTATTAAAATCCTTTATTGTTGTTCCTCTTGTCAGCTTATTCACCTGTTACGTTTTGATATCTCAATTTTATTGCATAACTTGCTTACTCTAAGAGCTCTATTTTTGCATGTGATGCTACTGGGCTATAAATAATTGTTTACACTAATTTGACATTAAAATGAGTATAAAAAATAAAGCCAATGATGTGCTGCTCTATGCGTGTTTATTGACTTTCATATCTTTTGTCGCTGCCATTTTATTTTTCAACCGTGAGGTTCTCTATACTGCTCACGAACGTTCTGAATATCTATATGGATCACCTTTCTTCCATACTCTTCTTTCAAAACCTTTTGGCTTGATGCAGTATGTCGGTGGTTGGCTTACACAGTTTTTCTATGTGCCTGCTGTCGGTGGTTCTATTCTTGCCGCTATTTGGGCTTTGATATTCTTTGTAGGCATGAAGGCTTTCAGATTGCAGGGAAGTGCAGTTGCGCTTATGATACTTCCAGTAGCCTGTCTACTCACTTCGATTGTCGATCTTGGCTATTGGATATATATATTCACTGTCCGTGGATACTGGTTCTCTCAGTCTGTGGCATACCTCTTAATGCTTCTGCTTTTGTGGGTCGCTCGTTCTACAACTTCACGCGATTGGCATTTTGTATGGTATCTTATAGGAATATGCCTTTATCCTGTCCTTGGATGGTTCTCTCTGCTATTTGTGCTTTGTCTTGCTCTGTCAGACAAAATTTCTTGGCGTGAACTTTTAGCTATTGTCTTCGTCTTCTTTACGGCTCATATCTGTCGTACATTGCTCTATTCCAACTTGAAGATTGACGATGTCGTTATGGCAGGTCTTCCTAAGTTCGAAAACCCTTCTGACAAGAGTGATTATCTCTCTGCTCCATTCTGGATTTTGGGTGTTGTCTCTATACTAATCTCTTTGTTTGGCCGTCATTTGGCTAAGCGTTTTGTTCCTATTGTATCTGCTATTTTGGGCATACTCTTCACAGTCTTGTTCATGTATTCCGATCGCAATTATATTGACGAGATGCGTATGGTCCGTTCAGCAGAAAAAGACAATTGGAAAGAAGTTATTGATATCGTCAGCGAAAATCCTAATCCTACGGTTTCAATGATTATGCTTAAGAATATTGCTTTGATGAATGAAGGCGGATTACTCGACCGCTCTTTTAAGATGAACAATATTGACTTCAATATATGCAATCCCGATTCTCTGCATGTTAGTTTTCTCGAAATAGCAGCTCCAGTTGCCTATTACCACTATGGTATGCTAAATGAGGCTATACGACTCAATTTCGAAAACGCTATACAGGCTGGTTTTTCGCCTATCTATCTCAAGATGCTTTCTCGATGTGCTTTGGCTACTGGCGATGCTAAACTCCTGCAGCGGTACACTAATTTGCTTCATCATCACCCATTTTATAGGCATTGGAACCCACTGATGCCTACTCATGCTGTATCTGAATTGCGAAATGCTTTCCCCGATGAACTTACTGGTGTTGAGAATAGCGACAGTTATATTGTCAATAGCATAAGTATGTGGAACAAGTCGGAAAGCAAGGTAGCTTCAGAACAGGCTTTGTTCTATTCTATGATACGTCGTGATTCACGTCGTTTTTGGGCATCTTTGCGCAATTTCGTCAACCTTCACCAGGGCGAACAATTCCCAGTTCATGCCCAGGAGGCTTATATCATGTATACAGACAAGGCTCCTGAAGCTAAGCGTATGATGCTTCCTGTTGAACAGTCAGTTCTTGACCGTTATAAATCGTTCTGGACATCTCTCGAGTCGTGTGCCCGCAATGGTTTGAAACCCGATCAGATTGAGGAAGAAATGCGTCCTTCTTTTGGCGACACTTATTGGTATTATAATATTTTTGGGAAAAGACGTTATTAGCCTGTTGTCCGCTTTTATATTTTAATTGAATTCTATGATTACAATGAAAAGATATATCATCTCTCGCTTACATTTTTGGGCTTTCTCTTTGCTCATACTTTCGTCATGTGTTCATCATCCCGATGTACCATCTTCATCTACTGAGGTAAAGAGTCTGCCTGCAATCTTCCCAGACTATTGTGATGTTACAGTTCCTTCTAATATTGCACCACTCAATTTCATGCTTCCTGCGAATGAATATAGTGAGTGTGTGGCCCGGATAACAACTCCTGATGGCAAACAGCAGACATACGGATCTGGTGTTAAAGTTCAGTTCCCTGAATCTGACTGGCACGATATGCTTGATGTATCCAAAGGTAGCAGTATCAAGGTCGAACTTTGGGGAAAGAAAAAGGACCAATGGCTTTCATTCACCCCTTTTGAGTTTCGTATAGCTGAGCAACCTATTGATGAATACGTCTCCTATCGTCTTATCGAACCATCATACGTGGCATGGACATTCATGGAGATAGCTCAGCGTAATGTTACATCGTTTGAAGAGACTCAGATATTCAACAACGAAATCACAAGTAACGACAGACAGAAAGGGCAGTGTGTCAACTGTCATAGCTATCAGAACTACAAGACCGACAACATGCTCTTCCATGTTCGTCTCTCCAATAGTGGTACTATAATTGTCAATGATGGCAAGATTTCCAAAGTCAATCTAAAACGTGACTATACCATCTCTTCTGGTGTCTATCCTTCATGGCATCCTACCGAAAAGTTAGTAGCATTCTCTACTGATATTACTCGTCAGGCATTCCACACAGCTCATCCTAACAAGATTGAGGTCTACGATGAGGCTAGTGATGTTATTCTTTACGATGTAGAGAAGGATTCTGTTAGCGTTGTGTCCAATGACCCTGATCTGCTTGAAGTCTATCCTTCATGGTCGCCCGATGGCAAATATCTCTACTATTGCAAGACAGTTCCTCTTCCTGAAGAGTTGCGTCATCTTGATATCAGGTCGTTCTATAGTAAGTTGCAGTATAATCTCTATCGCCGTTCATTCGATTTGACATCTCATCAGTTCGGCGACGAGGAGTTGGTCTACGATGCTGCTTCTGAAGACAAGAGTGCCACATTGCCTCGTGTTAGTCCAGATGGACGTTATCTCCTGTTCGCTCGTGGACAATATGGATGTTTCCATATCAGACATAGTGATGGTGATGTAGCCTGTATGCCGCTTGAGGGCGATGATCGTTCTGAACGTGATATGACTAATCTTAATAGCGAAGGTTTTGCTGACAGCTATCCGACATGGTCGAGCAATGGTCATTGGATTATGTGCTCAAGCCGTCGTGGTGATAGCAACTTCAGTCGTATATACATCTCTTATTTCAACAACGGCAAAGTCGAGAAGGCGTTTATGTTGCCTCAGGAAGACCCAGACCATAATGCATATCGTCTGAAATGCTACAATCGTCCGGAGTTCATGGTCGAACCTGTCAAGCATACAGTTGAAGAGTTCAGCAGAGTCTTTGACAAATAAGACTTACTTTCTTACATCCATCTGCACTCGTTGTGGTGATTCTATAGCTTTAACGGCTTCGTGATTGTTATATTCAACAGGACCCGTGATGAATTCTGGTACGTTGTATGAGAAGAATCGTTTACGGTAGAAATCACGTGGGTTTGACTGTGGAAGCATGAATGGCTTTGTCTGTTCACCATTTTCGTCAATATGCGTGAAATATGGGCGAGTAAATAGTCCGTCATCTCTTCGAGACGAGAATACCATCCATTTGCTGTTGCTCGACCAGCTATGATATGATTCCGTATCGTTGGTGTTTATTACGTCCATGGCACGTGTAGAACCATCTTTCAAGTCCATAATATAAAGATCTGCTTCTGGATGCCAGATGCTGAACTGACCATAGTTTGACAACGTGTAGACCAGGTAACGACCATCATACGACGGACGTGGGAATGACACGCTTTTGCCTACTGCTGCGGCATTTACCAAAGTATCTATTTTGTCCCCAAATTTGCCGTTTTCAGGGTCGAAAGTTATAGAACAGAGATTGTACCGGATGCTGTCAAAATCGTTCGTTTCAATCGGCTTTCCGTCGGCTGCGCAGAAGTATAGTACTTTGCCATCTGCTGAGAATGCAGGAAAAGTCTCCATAACCTCCTTCTTTTTCAATAGTGGAGTAACAAGCAACTGGTTTGTTTCTGTATCATATACCTGCAGGTCCGATTCGTGGTCATACACTTCGATTCGCTTTCGATCCTGTACGTGAAATACCTGTTGAGTATTGTTCGTACTATATGCAATGTATCGACCCGATGGGTGCCAATATGGATAAACACACGAACCTAATGTCTGTGGCGTAGCGGTGTTGTATGCTTCTATTTTCCCTTTGAGTCTTAATAGTGTGGCACCTTTTTCTCCTCGTATGTGGAGGCTCATGTCATTAGGATTGCCCCTGTTGAAACTGTGGCAGTTGACACATCCCTGAAACTCGGTGTTTTCTATCAAAGCATTTTCCTGGCTGTCATACAGATTGCATTCATATATGCCTATTTTGCTGTATACTATATATCCAGGCTCAATCAGTCTATATACAATGCCATAGTCTATGCTGTCGCGGCTGACATAGATGTTGAATTTCTGATATGTCTCCCAGCCTTTTTCATACTTTGCTGAAACTATTACGCCAAGTGAGTCACCTATGCTGTTCGATACTATATCATGCCACTCCTTAGCTCCTATTCCAGCCGTTTCTTTTCCCTGTGCATGCAATTCAAGTCCGTCTTTGCCTGTTATCACAACATCTATGAGTTCTGCCTTTTCGTCGTCCATGCAGAAATCCAGAGGTGCGATGTTGGCTGGTATAGTCACGTCTACGTAGTCAGGATATATTTGTGGTTTTGATGCAATCTGTTTAGCATCTTTCACGCTCTCCTGGCATGATATGAAAATCACCGATGCTAGAACGCTTATAATTGTATATCTGTTCATTTTTCTTTTCTCCCGATTAGTGTGTGATGAAATAGTACCAATATGTCTTGCCGAATTGAGCATACAGAGTCTCCTTGTTCATTGGCATTTTGTTCATGGCTCCAATAAACTGATTCAGCCCCATGATAGTATTCGAGTCTATTCCTTCTGGAATTTTATCTCCTGCCTTGTGATTCTGGCTCCACCAGAGTCCGTATGCTTGCTGGAACATATATGGCAAATGCTGGTAATCAAAATCAGTCTCCATCTCAAGATACTTGACAAATGAGTCGAGGTCTTTATTCAAGAGGTAAGCACATCCAAGGTATTCGTAAGCCAGTTGGTTCTTAGTGTTTGCGTTATACTGACGGCTCAATAGTTCTGGTATCTCGCTCGATTGGAACATGTAGTCTTCATTAGGCATGAATGAACGTATCCGGCCATATTCCTGATGTTCAGATATAGCCTTTTCATTATTTAGCAATGGCATTACCTCCTCTGCCCAGTCGCTGTAGAAAATAGTCTTTGACAAAGCTTCGAGATATTTGCGTGCCACCTCATAGTTGCCGCTTATAAGATTAGTCTCTGCCAGTCGCTTGAAGCATCGTCCGCTCTTTTGGTAGTCAGGAATTGCCTCCTGTGCCTCAAAGACGTAGCGTTGTGCTGTATTTATCATGCCTAATTGATAATATACCTCACCTGTTGTCAGCGGACTTACAAAGTCGCGTTCAAAGTCGGGTAGTATGCCAGCAAAGCCGTTCTGGTTGTATTCAAACATGTGATTGGCCAGCAGACCTCTCATGCCCAATGCCAAGTTCACAGCTGTGCATGACAAGCTGTTTTTAGGCTTTCTCTCGTTAGCTGTATTTATCAGTCGGTTCCATTGTTGATACCTACACATGAAATCGTATGACATGACATCTTCTGAACGCTCATTATATTTGCTCTTGACCGTGTATCCACATAAAACGATAGCAACTATCCATAACGCTCCTGTAGTCCATCTGTTGTTGCTGGTGGTTGGCAAGAGTGGTGTGACAATAGCAGCTACGACAACTATCATCAAGATAGTTGGATAAGTTGTGATTATTCGATAGTAATGTGGCGAAAGAAAGAGTCGTTCGAGTGGTATGTTGACACAATATTGTGCAAATATAGGCATTACGATTAAAATGAAAATTGCGGCAGCTCCAAATTTTATATCCTCTTTATCTCGCAAACGTATTGATGATGCCAGATATAGCCCCAATGTGATTATCGCAATTGGACCTAATGCCCAGTATAAAATTGGTGCAGAGATAAGGAATACAATTCTTCGCACTACTTTCTGACTAATTGCCGACAATCCCCAATATGCCAACAGCGACAAGAGCACAGCGACGATTGGTCCGAGCAGTGCGTTTTCATCGCAATAGTATATCCATAGTGTTGCTGCAGGAATCAGACTGGCCGCCTCAAATAATCCTTTTGGTGTTGTTCTGTATGTCAGTAGGAAAACGCATAATATTAATGTTGCTATAATAGCAGCTCCTGCCCATGCTATCAAGAAAAACTGAGTAAGGAATCGTCCAGCCAAGTCAGCCAATCCTCCTGGAACCGATAAGATGGAATTGACGTAGTCAGCATCAAATAGGAACAGCTGGTTTTGTTCTTGAAAATGTAGGTGATGTGGATAGCAAATGCCAAAGAATAAAAGGACGGCTATAAATAAAGTACATGCCATTATTAATGGATAAATCCAAGGCTGTAGTGATGGTTTACTCATGCTATTGTTTTTTTGATTTCAAATTTAGAAAAAAACTCTCTAATAACACCCTTTTCAAGCGAGAATATATCTATATCAGTCACTTGCATCTGTGAATAACACAGCTCCATAATGTTACTAGTGTTACATCTCTTCATTAATTATGTTACATAGTCTTCAAATGCTACAATCATGTAAATTTGTGTTACATTAACTAATAATAGAATAGTCAAATATTAATAAATTTGAGCAACAATGAAATTAGAGCAATATTTTCAGTTCAGGCTGAAAATTAAAGATATACTTAGTTTTACATTTAGATTGATTATTAGTTAAGATTCTATGGATGCAACGAAGTGATTTCGAGTGCATCCAAATTTTTTTTGGTAGGGCCCGTGTTAAAAAATGATTAAAAATAGCCGGAAAACGAGTTTGACAACTTTGACCATGACCATCGTTAAAGAAGGTTAAAGAAATGCCATTTGAGATGGAGTCAGAAAGGTATGGTAAGGGTACGGTAAGGTACCGTTATCCCTCCGAGAAAAGAGTCTAAAGTCGAGGCCGCCTTTTTTGTGAAAGATTATTAAATGACGTTAAGAAGAAGGTGCTTATATTAACAAAGTGAGTTGGCGTTTTAACTAATAGAAACACGAACTATTTGGAGTATAACGCAGAAAACGTGGAATGGTCACGGTCATTGGTCAAAATTGATTTTTGACCCTATTACAAACTTATCTCATGTGAATATCACGCTGAGGGAATGGTATCTCAATGTTGTTTTCATTGAGAGTTGTATAGATTATCTCGTTAATCTCGCTACAAGTTTTCAACTTTGTGAGCACTCTTACCCAAAATACAACATACAAATCTACGCTGCTGTCTCCGAATCCGCTGAAAATCACGTTTGCGCCCTTTTCTGGGTCGATATTTGGCTTATTCTTGCTTTGTTCAGCAATATACTTGTTGACGTTATTCAAGAGCAATTCCTTGACCTTCTTGAAGTCTGTTCCGTAAGCAACTCCTATTGGAACTTTTACAAATTCATAGTCGTGGTTTCGAGTGAGATTCTTGAAGCTACTAGCAAATAGATTGCTGTTAAGGAAAGCAATGATACTTCCGTCGAGAGTCTGAATCTGCGTACTCTGATATGTAATGCTGTGAACAGTTCCTCGTATACCGTCGCACTCTATTATCTCACCAACTCTCACACGTCCGGCCATGAGCGAAATGCCATAGAAGAAGTTGTTGAGGATATCCTTCATCGCGAAACCGACACCTGTTGCCAAGCCGGCAGTAACTATTGATATGCCTGAGCTTGGTACATTCATCAATACAAGAGCAATTATGAAGAAAATGCCCCAGATAACTATCGATATGATATTGTTGCCCAGAGCTATATTAGCCTGTGCATTGGCATTGCTGCTGTGTTCAACATGATAGTTGTATGCCGATCTAAGAATGTAGTTGATGAACTTGAATATAAAGTACATTCCGCTTACAGCCACAATCTTTATCAGCGACAGCTCAAAAGCATCCTCAAACTTGATGAAGTCATACAGGAAAACGTCTTTGCAAGTCTCCGACATATCAAAAATGTCTGCCGCCCAATAGATACACAATGGTATCGAGAATACAGTCAGCAACGGTATAATCGTCATGTTGAGCAGATCGCCAAACCATGTGAGCTTAAAGTATTTGCCATTCTTCGCATGGTAAGCAGTCATCACCTCTTTCTGTGACTCCTCTGATTCATACACATCCTTGATGCTCTCCAGAAGGAACTTGTCCTCATAAATCTTCATAGCATCATAGCAGCAAGTGATGCCGTGTATGCAAGTGAGCTGCATCATCCACCACATGAAAATCTGTACTGCAAGCAGAGTGAATCCACACCAGCTGGCAATGCAAGAAATCAGGATAGTCGCAAATGAAATCCATGTGTAGAACTTGTCGACCGACTCCACTGAGTGGCTGTATTTCTTCACGCCAGTATACTGGAAAATCGTTGCTATGAGCAATACAGGAGGGAACACGAGGCTCACAACGCTGTTAGGCACGAATATTATGCGGAAAAGTATCACAAAGAATCCCATTGCCATGATTGGCAAGTAGAGACGTACGCCGTATTTAATTTTTTGAGGTTTCAGTCTGAATAGCAACGAAGCTACTATGGCCGACATGAGCAAAGTGAACTCCACCAGCAGACTGCTCGCCATCTTGAAGAAATTGTCATTCACAAAGTAGCTTATCATGAACAGAACCACCGAGAACAGAACCATCGAACAAGCGGTGATGTAGTAGTTCTTTCTATGTTCAAAATTCTCTCCCTTCAGCCTTGCTGGGACAACAAACCTTATGACTATGTTACATAGCAGAATCGCCAACATAAGGTAGAACACAACAATAAAGGTAAAGAATATTACCTTCGGACCCTTCCATTGCGATTTGACATGCTCTTCACCCGTCTCGATATACTTTTCTTTGATGTCGTGAATAGCTGCGTCAAGGTAGTACGGAAAGCCAATAATCATGGTGACAAAATTAGTCTCGCCATTCTTGAATATGTTCTGCTTTATGAATTCATATTTCTCTTCCGCATAGTCATTTAGTTTCTTTAGTCTTTCTCCTGTTGCTATGTAATCCTCTGAGTCCTGAACAATGTTGTTATGTACGTCGATGAGTGCGTCTCGTATTGACTTCGCTATGTTTATACACGAATCTCTTACAGCCTGCTGCTGTGGTGTAAGCATGAAATTTTTTCTGCCGCTTCCGTTGACTGTCGTCAGAAGACTATCCACTATCATGGTGCTTATGCTGTCATGGTCATGTTTCAATGCAACGCTGTCGCTTAGTTCATGTGAATGTCCTTCGTGATGAATCTGGTGAATAGCTGTCCCGTCTTCGTTGGCCAGTGTGTCTGCGATAATTCTTGGTGGCAAAGCCATAAGTGACTCTATAAGGCGGTCATATCTTTCTATGTCACTCTCAACCTTGCTCAATATACCATAATATGGCTGTTGCTGACGCTTGAATTCGTTATACTGGTCTGTTGCCTCGTTACATGCGTATGTGAGGTTAAAGATGTAGTCTTGCTTCTGTGAAAACAGAATAAGTGCAGTCTGGTTACTACGCTGAATCAGGTCGAGCATCTTTTCGTGCTGCATCTCGTCAAACATCTTGTACTTTTTCAAGTTCTCCTCCTGTCGCTTCTTGAGCTGAACAAGTTCGTCGCGCAGCACTTGAAGAGTATGTACAAGATCGCTTTCGTTCAATACGGCCTGTGATGGCACGATGAACAGAATAAGCATCAGAATAGTAAGCAGCTTTTTCATACGATAATAGGTGTATGTGGTTAGACAAGGTTAAGCCATTGCCTCGACAATGTTTACCATCTCTTTTATGACCATGAAGTCCTCCTTGACACGTTCCGACTTCAGTCTTATTAATATGCGGGCCTCAAATCGGTTACGCAGACTAGGTACGAGTATCAGCATTCTGTTCTTGTAGAACGATACAGTCATGTCGCTCTCGCCCATGCTCTGCTTGATGGTGTTATATAGCTTTGTGAAGCGTTGCTGCATATCTGCAGTCATGATGGTTCTGCACTCCTCTTCGTTGTTGGTGTACGTGTCAAAGAGTTTTTCGTATCCGGCATCATCCATCTTGACCTTGTTGAAAGTGGCGTCAGTGCCTTCGATGGTTTTGAGCGTAGTCATGATGATGTTGCCATTCATCATTCGGTCATATTCTGCATCGAATGCCATTCCGTCGAACTGGTGGATTGTCTGCTTTTTCGACTTGCCGTTGACCGTCAGTGTCTCAGAATAATAGAGATGTGCTTCGCAAAAAACGAAGCGAGTATTCTCAATCTTTCCGCTGATGCCATCCTCATGGGCAAACAACTGATTGCTATGCTTCTTGAAAATCATCGACGAGAAGAACGTGCTCTCGTCCACACCCGATTTTGCCTCGTATGCCGCATTGGGACAAATCTCACCGACCAGTATCGGCATTATATCCTTCTTGTACTGTCTGTCCAGATTGATAAATGTCGTGCTTAGTGCAATGCACATCACAAGGATGATGACAACAACAGCAATGATAGTCAGCGATATAGCTCCAAGACTGAAGTAGTAGAATAGAGTCGCACAAACCGCCACCGCCAACAGCAGTCCTACAAGAAAACCACGGCTGTAGGCCTTGCGTCGTTTCTTCTCCATCGTGGCAAGTGTCTCTTCAACCTGCCCCTCAATTCTATTCCACGATTCTTCAGCGTTCATTGTCATTCTATTGTTTATTATCCTACCATCTGGTTGTTCTCGATGCGCTTGTATACTGTGTCAGTCAGCTTCTCGTATGTCGAGTCTTTCTGTTTGCTTGGGTATACAGGATCAAGGAACTCTACCTCTACTTTGTGAGGTCGTGGCAAAATTGTTCCCTTAGGCATAGCGTCAAATGCGCCCTTGATTGACACAGGAACAACAGGAACGTTCAGCTCCTGGCTCAGGATGGCAAAAGTCTTCTTGAATTCACCAAGTTTTCCACTTGTAGTACGAGTGCCTTCTGGGAATATCACAATGTTCTTCTTCTGCTTCAGGGCTTCGGCGAGCTTCTGTATTGAGTCCTTCACATTCGACATGTCGACAATGATTATGTTGTGTCGGTTTGCGATGAACTTCAGCAACGGACGCTTGATATGTTCCTTCTTCGCATAGAGGTATGTATTGCGTATCATTCTGAATTTAAGGAACGACATCACGAACATTCCATCGAGGAACGACTGATGGTTTGGTGCTATGATACAAGGCTCCTGAGGGATATTCTCCACACCCTTGCCAGTCAGCTTGAAGAACATCTTGAAGAAGAGCTTCGACACCTTGACCAAGATGCCTCCAGTAAACCAAGTCTCTGGCAAGCGCAAGTTGGTGTGCTCTTTCAGTATCTTTTTCCAGTCAATCTTTTCTACCTCGATGCGTGTCTTGTAGTCGGCCACATACTCAGCCATATCGCTTACAGTCTTGAAAGCCGTAATCTGGTCGGTAGTGATCTCCATGCCAAAAGTAGACTGAAGGAACACCTGGAGTCCCACTTTGTCAAGTGAGTCAAATGCCAGATCAAGTTCAATATGGTCAGTAGGCTTCATCTTGCATCGCTTCTCATCCTGGATATACTTCTTGATGATGCGATACTCCTCAAGGTCAGGGTCTTTTACAACGACATCCTCCTGAGGCTCATTCTTTGAAGTCAGAAGTGCATTGAGTTTGAATCTCTGCAGTTTGTCGAGCTTTGTGCGTGGGAGGTCGCCTCTATAGACAAACAAGCTCATCAGCTTCTTGTATGGAGCAACCGTGAGGTTGTATGGCTCGAGCACTTCACGCTTCAATGTGTTTTCCACTTCCTCGTCAGAGAGAGTCTGAGCCCAAGCAGGCTGAGGCACAATGATAGCTCTTAGAAGGTCACCGTCCTGTATGACGCCTGCCTCCTTGACATATTCCTGATAGTTCTCAATCTTGAACTCAATCTCGTTAGGGTTCACATTCTTGCCGTTGGAGAGAACAATAATCTCTTTCCTTCTTCCTGTGATCACTACTCGTCCCTTCTCGTCGAGATATCCAAGGTCGCCGGTGTAGAGCCAGCCGTCTTTCAGTATGTCTGCAGTCTCCTCGGGACGGTTGTAGTAGCCCTGCATAATGTTCTTGCCCTTGGCACACACTTCGCCGTCACGTATCTCTACTTGTACTGATGGCATTGGCTGTCCAGATGCTCCTGGGCAAATATCGTCAGGTCGTGTGAACGAAATCATCGGAGCAGCCTCCGTCATTCCATATCCTTCAAGAACGTCCAGACCCAAAGTCTTCAGTCCGATGCCAATCTCCTTGTCAAGTGCTGCACCGCCACTCACGCAATACATTATCTTTCCGCCCATCTTAGTCCTTACCGACTTGAAGATTATGCGTGAAAGAGTTCTGCTACCTATTGCTGCACACATCTTGAAGAGCATGCGTGTCACAAAGTTGGCGTCTATCTTGTTCTTGATACCCTTGTAGAGAGTCGACCAGAGTCGTGGTACACCTATTATGATAGCGATATGGTTGTCCTGAAGTGTAGCCATTATGTCACCAGCCGCCATTGATGGAGCAAATGCTACACCGCCACCAGCCAATATTGGAGCGACAAGTGAACCTACAAGAGGCAATACGTGGTGGAGTGGAAGCAATATCATGGTCTTCCTCTCCTCGTTGAAGATAGGCACTTCAACAGAAACCGCTCTGATGTTAGAGTTCATGTTCTCAAACGAGAGCATTACTCCCTTTGGTGAACCCGTTGTTCCCGAAGTATATATGATGAGCGCAGTCTCGTCATCTTCATATTTGATGTCGGCCTTTTCGCCCTTCAGTTCTATGCGTTCATAGTCGTCAATGATACATATCTTGACGTTAAGTCCTGCCTCAGCCATTGCAGCTTTTGCTGTCTCGCATTTCTCGTTTGAGGTCCAGATGCACTCTGGCTGGCAGTCCTTTATGATGTATGCAATATCATGCACAGTCGATGTTGCGTCAACAGGCACAGCTATGCCCCTGTTGAGCCATATAGAGAAGAGAGCGTATGCCCATCCCTCACGATTCTCGCTGAGGATGATAGTCTTTGGTCGGTGGGCCATAGCTCCCTCGCCACTTCTTTTTGGTGTGTATTCGGCAAACATGCTGATGCGCACGAGCATTTCGCTATAGCTAATGTCGTGATTTCCAGCGGTCATCGCCGTCTTATTGAAGTCCTTTATCATCATTATCGATTTTTATGACAACTTTGGGACAAAGTTAGTAATTTTTTGGCTAATGTAGGGCGTTTTACTATTAAAAGATGAAGTCGGCTCTCATGACAGCATATTCTTCTGTCGTGAGAGCCGGCCTGTTTTTATTGTTTGTTACCGTTATTTTACCACGATAATGTAGAAGTTCTTCTTACCTTTCTGGATGAGAATATACTTGCCGTTGAGCAAAGCGTCCTTACCTATTGTCAGGTCAGCATTGTCGGTCTTCTCCTTGTTAATCTGGAGTCCTACAAGGTTGCGGCGCAATTCACTCTTCGATGGGAATACTGGTGCCTCTGCAGTGAGAAGGTCAGTAAGGCTAATGCCTGCCTCAATCTTCGACTTCTCCACTTCGTATGTTGGCACTCCGTCAAATACCGAGAGGAAAGTCTCCTCGTCCATCTTGTGAAGTGTCTCGACCGAACCCTTGCCAAACAATATCTGTGATGCCTCAATAGCTGCGTCGAGTGCTTCCTTGCCGTGTACCATGATTGTCACCTCCTCTGCAAGTCTCTTCTGCATTGGACGGCGACCTGGATCTTCAGCCTGCTCCTTTGCAAGGGCTTCAATTTCCTCGCGCGACAGCATAGTGAAAATCTTCATGTACTTCTCTGCGTCAGCATCCGAAGCGTTCAGCCAGAACTGGTAGAACTTGTATGGGCTAGTCTTCTCTGGGTCGAGCCAGATGTTACCGCTCTCAGTCTTGCCAAATTTACCACCGTCGGCCTTAGTCATAAGTGGACAAGTCAAGGCAAATGCCTCTCCACCTGCCATACGACGGATGAGTTCTGTTCCTGTTGTGATGTTGCCCCACTGGTCTGAACCACCCATCTGCAGTCTGCATCCTTCATGCTGATAGAGATAGTAGAAATCGTAGCCCTGAAGCAGCTGATATGAGAATTCTGTGAACGACATACCCACTGACGAGTCACGCGAGAGACGTTTCTTCACCGAATCTTTTGCCATCATGTAGTTCACTGTGATGTGCTTGCCTATGTCACGTATGAAATTCAGGAACGAGTAGTCCTTCATCCAGTCGTAGTTGTTCACAAGCTTTGCTGCATTTGGAGCATCCGAGTCAAAGTCAAGGAACTTTGCGAGCTGCTTCTTGATGCAGTCCTGGTTGTGGCGCAAAGTCTCTTCGTCGAGCAGGTTACGCTCTGCCGACTTCATCGATGGGTCGCCAATCATGCCAGTCGCACCACCGACAAGAGCAATCGGACGGTGTCCTGCATTCTGGAAGTGCTTCAGCATCATTACTGATACAAGGTGACCAACATGAAGCGAGTCAGCTGTAGGGTCGATGCCTACGTATGCCGATGTTAGTTCTTTCTGTAGCTGTTCTTCTGTGCCTGGCATCATTTCGGCTATCATGCCACGCCACTTCAATTCTTCAACAAAATTCATCTAAGTACTATTCTTATTATTTCTTTTTTGATTCTTTATAGGTACGCCTGAAGGTCTGCCATGCTTATGCGGTTCTCATAAATGGCTTTGCCGATAATCACAGCTGGTATGCCTTTCTCATTCAGCTTCCTGACATCATCGATACAGCTCACTCCGCCACTTGCTACTAGCCAGAGGTCGCTTATCTCGTCGAGCATTTCGCGATAGAGTTCAGTTGCCGGACCCTGCAGCATGCCGTCGCGGCTGATGTCTGTGCAGATCACCTTGCGTATACCTTTTTCATAATACGATTTTACGAAAGGCATCAGCTCCGCATCAGTGTCTTCAAGCCATCCTGTGACAGCCACTTTCCTGTCCTTCACGTCGGCACCAAGTATTATCTTCTCGCTGCCATATTTCTCTATCCAGCCTGTAAACTCCTCTGGTTTCTTGACGGCTATGCTACCGCCAGTCACCATCGACGCTCCGCAGTCGAATGCTATGTTCAGGTCGTCTGTGCTCTTGAGTCCTCCACCAAAGTCGACAGTCAGTTTCGTAGCCGATGTGATGGCTCTCAGCACTTCATGATTGACTATGTGACCAGCCTTAGCTCCGTCAAGGTCCACTAGATGCAGACGACGTATGCCGTTGTCTTCAAACATCTTCGCCACTTCAACAGGGTTCTCGTTATACACTTTCTTGGTGCCGTAGTCACCTTTCGAAAGGCGCACACACTTGCCGCCTATCATGTCAATCGCTGGTATTATCTCCATTCAGTTGTTCTATTTTTAGACTGCTACGTTGAAGTCACGCAGACAGTCGTTGAGTGATGTCTTCCTGTCAGTCGACTCCTTGCGTTTGCCAATTATCAGCGCACATGAGGTGCCAAATTCGCCCGCAGGGAATTTCTTCATTATTGTTCCTGGTATTACTACCGAACGTGGTGGTACATAGCCCTTCGTGATTATTGGCTCTGCACCTGTCACGTCTACTATCTTTGTCGATCCTGTAAGCACAGTTCCCGCACCAAGCACGGCCTCTGTTCCTACGTGGCAGCCTTCCACTACGATGCAGCGTGAACCAATGAATGCATGGTCTTCGATGATAACTGGTGCAGCCTGCACTGGCTCAAGCACACCACCAATGCCAACACCACCGCTCAAGTGAACACCGCGTCCTATCTGTGCACAGCTGCCTACTGTTGCCCAGGTGTCTACCATCGTGCCACTTCCTACTCGTGCTCCGATGTTGACGTATGATGGCATCAGCACAGCGCCTCGCTCTATGTATGAACCATATCTTGCTACCGCTGGTGGCACTACTCGTACACCAAGCGCTTCGTAGTTTTTCTTCAATGGCACTTTATCATTATAGTCGTATGGACCCACCTCTATTGGCTTCATCTGCTGAAGTGGGAAATAGAGAATGACGGCTTTCTTTATCCATTCATTCACTTTCCACTCGCCATTTTCCAGTGGTTCAGCCACTCTGAAAAGTCCCTTGTCAAGCAGGTCAACTACGATGTTGATGCTATCTTTGGTTCTGTTGTCGCTGAGCAGTTCGCGGTTGTCCCACGCTGCTTCCACAATCTCTTTAAGCTCTGTTATTTCCATACCTACTTTTTCTTTTGTTGTCTTTAACTTGTTATACTATGTGTTGCTTTTTTGCCGTTTTTACTTACATAGTCTAACTTTAACGACACAAAGTTAGGCATTTTTTCTATATTTCTATATTATTACCTTACAATTATCTTCTTAAAAGTCTCTCCTGCTTTCACAATGTAAATTCCTGAGGCAGGAACGACGATAGTTTTTAACTCTTTGCTACATTCGCCTTCCGCAACAGTCCTGCCCATCACGTCAACTACGCTATAGCTCTCGCCTTCAGCTCCATCGATGCTTATTGCATGACCATTCACCCTGATGCTCTTCTCAGCCTTGGCATTCTCTATGCCTGTAGCTTTGCTATACATCAGGTGCACGGTGATGATGCCGTCCTTGGCAGCACTCGAGAGCAGCTTCTTTGTCAACTTTGTCTTGCTGTTGAGCTCCTCGGCCACGTTGTTGCCTACCCACACTTTCTCTGGTGCCACCGCAGTCTCTATCTCTATCTCATCATCTTCATTGGCGAAGAAGAGAGGATTGATAAGTCCGGCTTCGCTCTCGGTAGCTCCGTTGATGTCGTAGACGATTTTGACAGCAGGCTTCGATAGTTCTGTAGCCATGATAGGGTGCATCTTGCCCTTGCTCCACTCGCTTGTGTAATCTCCAGTATATCCCTTGCCTGCGTAGTTGAGCCAGTATGCTGGTTCGCCACTCGCCATCTCCTCGTCGGTATACTCTCTGCAGTCATTGTTCACGTCGCTCGAAGGTGTGGCGCTAAGGCTCTTGTTCTTCTTGCGGTTGTTGCAGACCTTCCTTGTCTGGCCAGCGTTACGTCCGACGCCCATGTTCTGCATGATGACGATGTTGCGCTTGTTGCCTTCCGCTTCTATTCCATATTTGTAGAATTCAACTACGTGGTCAAGTGTTCCATAGTTGTCGACAATGAAACAGCCTATCGACTTCTCATCGTTCTCGATCTCTTCGTCACACATTACCGAACCGCTGACCACACATTTCTTTATCGTTCCCCTATTCTCTTTTGCCAGGATAGGGTAGTATGTATATTCGCCGTCAACCACCTTGTTGTCGTCTCCAGCCATTACGTTCATGTTCTCGACGTTGAGGTTTTTTATCTCGGCACCCTCGTCGATATGTCCAAAAAGTGTGTTGTCGCTATTGGCCGCGTCTCCGCCGAATATGATGCTATGTCCCTGTCCGTCAAAGATGCCCTTGAAAGGGTGCTCTGCCGTGCCGAGAGTCTGCCATGTCACGTTGTCAGCATCAAGGTCGAAATCCTCCGTGAGAGCAATGGAAATCTCCTCGCCTTCGCGAATTTTCTCGCCACTATTGACAGCCCACACAATGAAGCCGTAGCTACCCTTTTCAAGACTCAATGCAATGACTTCTTCTTCATCACCTGCTACGTTTTGTTTTGTAATAAAACTGAAGCCTGTGAATTTGTCTGCGAAAACTGTGCCAGTATATTTTTCTCTATAACCTTCACTTCCATCAAGCAAATATTCATGCACGAAGAATCTTTTGACATTTGTCGGGAAAATACTTGTCAATTTTTCAATCACACTCTCTTGAAAAAGAAATACATATTTTAGGTTACTACATGTGGCAAAATCATAAACGCTAATTTTTTCGACATTACTTGGAATTGTAATAAGCTCAATTCCGCTACAACCATCGAATACGTATGTTCCCATCTCTGTCAAACTATTT
Organism: Bacteroidales bacterium; assembly: GCA_024401355.1. Classification (GTDB taxonomy): domain Bacteria; phylum Bacteroidota; class Bacteroidia; order Bacteroidales; family Marinilabiliaceae; genus W3P20-009. The sequence continues at coordinate 72,405 of JAKSLF010000001.1, forward strand.
GGAATTACAAAACTTGTTATGCTAGCGCAGTCTCTGAAAACATTATTGCCAATAGTTGTAATGCTATTGGGAAGTATTATTTCACTAAGGCTGGAGCATCCAGAAAATGTGTCGTTGCCTAGACTTTTGACTCCATTGGGAATTTCGATAGTTCCTACAAGGCTGCTGCAGCCTAAAAACGCTTTTTCGCCAATGCTGGTGATTGTGCTTGGCAATGTGATGCTTTTAAGTCCACTACAACCATTAAACATTGATTCACTAATGCTCGTTACACCGTCGGGGATAATGACATTCTCGAGTTTGCTGCATCCAGAGAAAATAGATTTATCGAAAGTTTTTACACTGCTAGGAATCGTTACGCTCGTCAAGTTACTACAGCTATAAAACGCACCTAAGCCAATTGTCGTCACACCTTCGGGAATCACAATATTCGTCAGTTTTTTGCAACCACTCAAAAGGTTACTGCCAATTGTTTTGATGCTATTAGGCAATCTGATACTCGTGAGTCCACTACAGCCTTGAAACGCATGAGTACCAATACTTGTTACGCTGTTTGGAATGTCGATACTTGTCAGTCCGCTGCAATTATAAAAACTTTGGTAACCAATGCTTGTCAGACTACTTGGTAACGTAATGTTTTCGATACTACTACAACCATAAAAAGATCCCTTTCCAATACTTGTAACTGTATTGGAGAAAGTGACGTTTTTAAGATTACTATGTCCGTAAAATTCGTATTGTCCTATTGATGTTACGTCTTCGGTTATTACAACACTTTTTATTGATGATTTATATGAACTCCAAGGTTGTCCTGTATATGAAACTGATTCAAAATTCTTCGTTATCGTCAGCACACCCTCGCTGTCGAGCGACCATCCGTCGCCACTTCCTACTATTGTCTGACCCCATGCAAGCACGGAGTATAAAAACATCGCTATAAGTGTAACCTGTTTTTTCATATTGATGATGATATCTTTATATTTCATGCCGTCCTTCCTCTTTTATTTCACCACAATCTTCTGCACCATGTCACCAGCTTTCACTACATATATTCCGGCTGCTGGCACTACTATTGTCTTTTCTCCATTCGCTTCGCCTTCCGCAACAGTCCTACCCATCACGTCAACGATGCTATAGCTCTCGCCTTCGGCTCCCTCGATGCTTATCGCATGACCATTCACCCTGATGCTCTTCTCAGCCTTGGCATTCTCTATGCCTGTAGCTTTGCTATACATCAGGTGCACGGTGATGATGCCGTCCTTGGCAGCACTCGAGAGCAGCTTCTTCGTCAGCTTAGCTTTGCTGTTGAGCTCCTCGGCTATGTTGTTGCCTAACCATACTTTCTCTGGCGCTACTGCTGTCTCTATCTCTATCTCGTCGTCTTCGTTGGCGAAGAATACAGGGTCTTTAAGTCCGGCATAGCTCTCGCTCGCTCCTTCTATCTCATACACCACCTTCACCGCTGGCTTTGACAGCTCTGTAGCCATGATAGGGTGCATCTTGCCCTTGCTCCATGTCCTTGTGTATACTCCAGTATATCCCTTGCCCGAGTAGTTGAGCCAGTAGGCTGGTTCGCCATTTGCCATCTCCTCGTCAGTATACTCTCTTATGTCGTTGTTCACGTCGCTGCCGTCAGCGGCCATGAGGCTCTTGTTCTTGTTCTTGTTGTTGTTGCAGACCTTCTTTACCTGACCAGCGTTACGTCCGACGCCCATGTTCTGCATGATGACGATGTTGCGCTTGTTGCCAGCTACGGTCTCCTCCTTCTGGTTGGTGAAGTATCCCACTACGTGTTCCATCTTTCCTTTGTTCACGGCTACGATGCATCCCTTTGCCTTCGATGCGTCAACGTTCTCGTCATATACTACTGCTCCCGTTACTACGCAGTTCTTTATCGTTCCGTTGTTCTCCTCGGCCAGGATAGGGTAGAACACATCCTCGCCCAGCGTTACTTTGCTCTCCTCTGTGGCGTTGACGTTGGCGTTCTCCACTACTATGTTCTTCACCTGTCCACTCTCAGCTATGTTTCCGAAGAGTGCCGTCTCTGCCGATACCTTCACTTCAGTCTCGCCCTCAGCCTTGTCGTCCGCCAGTCTGATGACGTTGCCCTGACCCTCGAAGGTGCCGGTGAAAGGATGCTCGGCAGTACCTATCTTAGCGATGGCAGGAGCCGATTCCTCTTCGCTCGCTGTCAGGTCGAGTGGCTCCTCCAGCGTGATGATGATGTTCTCAGCTATCGACGCTCCGCTGTTCACCAGCGATGCTATCTCCTCTACTTTGGTGTCTTCCTTGACCACTACTTGAAGGGTGTTTGTCGCCTCATCGTATGCTATATCATTTCCACCTTCTCCTTCTGGTGTTAGTGTGTTTGTAGAAATGACATTCGTGAGCTTCAATTCTCCAACTAACATCTCCATACGATCCTCTGGAGCCGATACGAGGCGTGCACTTCTAAGGATTACTTTGGCTTTGTCTATGTTGAAATCCTCACAGTCTGGCACAACAACAGTCACATTGTCTTGTGGCGTGAAGATATTGTCAGCATATTCTACTTCACCATTACATGCCAGATTAAGCATCTTGAATGTAGCCTCGTTATCTTCATTTTTCAAGCCTGTGACTTTTATAGGCAATGGCCATACATTATCAACCCAAAACCTTTCTCTGATGTCCACTATTGGGTCTGTGCCGTTATAGCCCGTGAGTTCTGCAATATTTGCTTTGATGTCATATTTGTATGTGAAACCTTCTACATTATACTCTCCCGTCGAAAGTTTAATGTTTTCACCTTGTTCAGATGATTCCTTTTTGTCTGTGAACACTTTTACGTTATCGTTCAGTGAAGTTCTTCTTTGATCATTTGAAGAGAACGCTCCAGCTATATATACGGCTTCTAATTCGTTAAAACTACTAAATGCATTGTTTGTTATTTCTTCAGTATAAATAATTAGCCTTTTTATATCTACTCCATCTTTTGTAGGAATTCCATCGGCACTTATTTCAACCTTCTTGTCACCAAATCCATTTGGGACGGTAACGACATCGCTATCACCAACATATTCTTTTATTTTTAGGTTGTTTACACCAAAATCAAGAATAATAAGTCCGTCATAGTCTGTGCCTACATCCATCGCGTTATTCGCAGATGCAAACCATTCTTCTCTTAATTCGCTTTCAAAATCGTCATTTGTGACTATTAACAAATCACATTTATTAAATTCTAATTGTGATTCATCGCCAATGGGTTCAAATGATCTTTTGCTAATGTCTATTGTGTTACATTTTGTATTGTCGAATGCCTTCCAATATATTTTTATTTCAGATTCTGAAGCCTCAAAGTTTATTCTTTCTATGCTTTCACATGAGCCAAAATAGTTTATATAATTTACACTATACGTTTTCCCTGAGCTAACAATTGTTTCAGGGATAGTCAATTCTTCTGCATCCTTGTTAACCAAGTTTATTATGTGAGCTTCATTGTTGTATACTACATAGAAAAAGTCATCAACATTTTCGTAAAATGCATCTTTGTCAGTTATGTTTGTTGCTTCGTCGTTAAAAGCAGGATTTTCTCCCAATATTACTAATATCTTACTATTGTCATTGAAATCTATGTAAAAATCTTCCTCGAGTTTTAAATTTCTAAAGTCAACTAATGTCAGACCCTTTAGTTCATTAAATGTTTGTGCTTCAAGGGAAAGTTCAGGATTTTCGTTGAAGCTGATAGCCACAACATTCTCATTTGTTCCCAACGACTCTATTGCAACCACACTATTCCCATCTATTTCACTTGGTATTGTAATCGAATATTCGTCACCAATATATCCAGTAATGGTCGCATCACCAGTCGCGGTTTTCGTATATTTCCATTTTCCGTCTATTGAAGTTACCTCGACAGGCGTCTGAACATCAACATAAAAAGTGATGGTCTCACCATTAGCCATCTTGCTAAGATCCATCTTGTATTTGCCATCTGGACTTTCAACTTCTCCTTCACTCCCGTTAGGTGTGATTTTATATTTTAGAGTTTTCCCTTCAATCTTTTCACATTCAAGATACGATACGCTGCCGACCATAAAATTGTTATTGCCAATGTTTGTGAAATAGTCGATAGTTTTCCCATCCCCCCAATCACTACCATTATTCGCTAATTGTGCTTTAGATTCATAATCAGATGCAGATGTATCAAAATTAATGCTAAAGATTTGTCCCCACGCCACAACCGCGCAGAGCATCATCATAAAAGTTGAAATTAGTCTATTCATTGTATATTCGTTTTTGTTGTTTCCTTGCTTAGTTTTTATTATTTGGCAAATATACATTATTTTTCTCATATTCCGCAATTTATTCCACTTTATGTGCTTCACTCACTCTTTTTCTACCCCCGTTAGCCGACTCTTATCTTCCCACGCTACCTGATATCCAATTCTCCCAGCACTTCCACCGACTTCAGCCCACCAAATCCCGGTATGTGCAACGCATAGAATTCTTCCATCATCCCTATCGCTCTCCGTCGCTCCTCCAGCGTCATCTTCACTTCTTCCAGTCTCCCCAGCTCCATCTCGCCTACTCTCGCCCATAGTTTCGCCTCTTCTCCTTGCAGTATGTGTCTGTGGCTTGGTGGCGTCTCTACATATTCTCCATTCATCAGGTCAAAGACTCCTCCCCTCATCACTACATCCCAGCCACTTACGTCCGGCTCAAATCCCAACAGCCTCGTCAGCCTCCACATGAAGTATAGGTGGAAGTTGTAGATCCCTTCCATCCCTTCGTCCAATGCCATGACCGAGTCCCTGACATATTCATATACATTCCCATCGGCCATCTCGTCTTTAACCGACCTCATCACCAGTTCCATCATGAAGATTCCTATCGAACGCTTCATCGGGTCAAACGGCAACGATGCCAACGGATGTTTTATGTGCACTTCCTTCACTCTGTCTATCGTCCCGTGCCTGCTCTCCTCACCGTCTATCTCCACTATCGATAGCGGCATCAGCAACGGCATCATCTCTTTCCGTTTCTTGCCTGTCGATTTCACCATGTAGCTCCTGCGACCTCGGCTCTCGGTCAATACGTTCACTATCACGCACCCTTCGCCATACTTCACCCCGTTCAGCACTATGCCTTCTGTCTTCGTCTCGCCTGCCATCTCTCTGCTAATATGGGTCTACATCTACGTTCCACAACACTCCTTTATACTGGTCCTGACTCAATATCCTGTTCATGCAGTCGGTCATTATCGCTTTCACTTTCGCTGGCGAACTCCCTTTGTCTATCTTCACTATTATCCTCTCAAGATAGTATGTCGCTATGCGGCTTATCTCTGGCTCCTGCGGACCTAGCACCCTGTTGCCGAATATGCTCTTCAACGCATATCCTGCTTCCATGGCCGCATGTTGAGCTGTTGTCCACTCTTTGTGCTTCACGATGATGTTCACCATCCTGTCAAATGGTGGATAATGATACATCTCTCGCTCGGCAAGCTGCTCCCTCGCGTTGGCTTCATAGTCGTTTTCTACTATGTGACGCACTACGTTGTGGTCCGCCTGGCGCGTCTGCAGTATCACCTGACCTCGCTTCCCGTGTCGACCTGCTCGTCCACTCACCTGCGATATCATCTGGAAGCAACGCTCATACGCCCTGAAGTCTGGCATGTTCAGCATGTTGTCCGCATTCATGATGCCTACCGTCGATACTCTCTCAAAGTCAAGTCCTTTCGATATCATCTGAGTGCCTACAAGTATGTCATATTTGTAGTTCTCAAAGTCGCCTATTATCTTCTCGTATGCCTGCCTGCTCCGCGCCGTGTCCAGGTCCATCCTTACCACTCGCGCCTCAGGAAAAACACTCTTCACTTCTTCCTCTATCTTCTCTGTGCCATACCCCTGAGGCTCTATCCTTGGGTTCCCACAACACGGACATGTCTGTGGCAACTGTATCGTGTATGAACAGTAGTGGCATACCAGCTGATGCGTGTTCTTGTGATATGTCAGGCTTACGTCGCAGTTCTCACATTTCGGCACCCACGCACATTGAGTACATTCCACGTATGGCGAAAATCCTCGCCTGTTCTGGAATAGTATCACCTGCTCGCCACCTCTCAATGCCTTGTCTATCGTCTCTTTCAGTCTCAGCGAGAATATCGACGCACTCTTGTCCTCATGATAATGCATCAGCTTCTTATGACGCGCCTCTTTCATGTCTACTGTCACTATCTCCGGCATCTCAATGCCAGCATAGCGCTTCTTCAGCTCTACATATCCATATCGCCCCGTCATGGCGTTGTTGTAGCTTTCGTATGAAGGTGTGGCGCTGCCCATCAGCACTTTCCCTCCATGTATCAGGGCTAGCACGTTCGCCATGTCTCTGGCGTTGTATCTTGGCGCCGGGTCAAATTGCTTGTATGAGGTCTCGTGCTCCTCGTCTACTATTATCAGTCCCAGGTCTCTGAACGGCAGCATTATCGACGATCTTACTCCCAAGATCACTTTATACTCGTTGCCAGCCAGCAGCTTGTTCCATACTTCCACTCGCTCCGCATCGTTAAATTTCGAGTGATACACTCCAAGGTCTTTCCCGAAGTGCTTTCTCAGTCGTTGCGTTATCTGCGTCGTCAAGGCTATCTCGGGCAGCAGGTAGAGCGCTTGCCTGCCCTCTGCTATGCATTTCTTTATCAGGTGTATGTATATCTCGGTCTTGCCGCTCGAGGTGACGCCCATCAGCAGGGTAGTGGTCTTCTCTTTCCAGTTTCCCTCTATTTCGTCCATCGCTCTCTGCTGCTCTTCCGACAGCTCGTGCGCCTCTTCGGTTGCCGTCTCCCCATTCTCTATCCTCGAGATGTTCTGCTTCTCGGCCGTCAGCAGACCTTTCTTTACCAGCTCGTTGAGTGCCGTGGTGCTCATCCCCGCTTTCGACGCTGTCTCACGTCTGAGCAGACCTCCGTTTTTCGCCTTCGTCAGTCCACCGGCCTGGCTTAGAAACTGCATCAGAGATTCCAGCTGCTTCGGCGCTTTCGATAGCTTCTCCATCCACTCCGACAGAGCTGCATCACTTCTATATTCACTCGCTATACCATAGAATACATCGGTCTTGGGCTTATACGCATCTCGCAATTCCTCGCTGATGAACAAGGCGTCCATCGACAACAGTTTCTTTATCTGCGGCAGGACGTTGAATCTCATTTTCTCATCTTCTGCTGTGCTGACATATTGCTGCACATCGCTGATGGTGCATACCTTCTTCAGCTCAACAAAGTTCAATATCATCTCCTGACGCTCACTCAATGGTGCGTCCGCCTCAAAATCAGCATTGTATATCAACCTGCTCTCGCTTTCTAGCTTCAATCCCGATGGAAGTGCCGCTCTGTATATCTCACCCAGCGAACAGCAGTAGTAGTCTGCCATCCAATCCCACATTCGCAGCTGACGATCCACTACTATCGGGGTCTGGTCCACCACTTGCTGTATCGGCTTCGTCTCATATTCCGGCTTCTCGTCATGCAGACGCCTCACTATCCCCGAATACGATTTCTTCTTGCCAAATTGCACCACAACTCTGCTCCCCACTTCAAGGTCGCCATTCATCTCCTCCGGCACGCTGTAGGTAAACAGCTTCTGCAACGGCACGGGCAATATTATGTCTGCATACTGACTCATCTGACTCCTTTTTTTCTTCCGCAAAGATATTAAAACTTTCCCTATTTTTCACATACCAATACACCACTTTTACCGCCTCCCAATAATTCACTCTTTTAACACTCCAAACACGTACTTTCGAGCTTATCTCACCCTTATTTAACCCTACCTTCAACTTAACTTTGTCTATAAAATGTCGAACATTCAACCTACTTTTATCGGACCTTCAACCTACCCTTGCCGAATCTTTAGCCTAATTTTCCACGACTTTTGTATTTTGTTTTTTTATTTCTTACTTTTGGGAAAAATAAGCAGTATCAATCATCCTTTTATAAAGATGTTCACTAACAACCCTATAAATTCTCAATGTCGCCCCATCGCTATCTGCGGTCGCGACGCTATCCTTCGTTCCGACGGTTCTCCTCTTACGCCTTCCGATTTCGATGCTCTTTTGGCTTCTCTTTCGGTCGACGACCATTTCGAGGAGAAGGAGACTAACATACATGTCCTCTCTTTTAAGACTGCCGACGGACTGTCGTCCGACTACCTTCTGACACCTATCCGACAGCTCTTTGCCGACCTCCCCGACGATGAGGTTCTCCTCTACGCCCGTGCTCGTGCCATAGCTACCTGGCGAGCCAACACTCGCTTCTGCGGACGTTGCGGTTCTCCTCTCAACGAACATCCCGAACTCTCCGCTCGCCTCTGCCCAGCTTGCTCCAACCTTATCTTCCCCCGCATCGAACCTTGCATCATTGTCGCCGTCCGCAAGAATGGCAAGATCCTCCTCGCTCGCCATGTCCAGCGCAATCAGGATATCTATGCCTGCATCGCCGGATTTATGGAGGCCGGAGAGTCTGCTGAACATGCCGTGCAACGAGAAATTTTCGAGGAGGTTGGCATCAAGGTCAAGAATATCCGCTATTTCGGTAGCCAAAGCTGGCCTTTCCCTGCTCAACTCATGCTCGGCTTTACTGCCGACTATGATTCGGGCGATATCAACCTCCAAAAGGACGAGATTTCCGACGCTCAATGGTTCGACCCCGATTCCTGCCAGGCTAGCCCCCGACCAGGATCTATCGCCTACCGTCTTATCCATTCTCACTTTTAGTCTCTATTTTAGGGTCTTTTAGCGACTGACATAGAGGATTTTCGCGTTTTTTTGCTACCTTTGCATCCAAATTTTTCTCTGCCTCGGCAGATAAACTCTTTTTGCAATGATTGAAATACTCGACACAACTCTTCGCGACGGTGAACAAACAGCCGGTGTCTCGTTCAATACCAACGAGAAACTGACTATCGCGAAGCTGTTGCTTGATGATATAAATGTCGACCGCATCGAGGTCGCTTCAGCTCGCGTCTCTAGTGGCGAACTCGAGGCTTTTGGCACCATCTGTCAATGGGCTCAGCAAAACGGACACCTCGGACGCGTCGAGGCTCTCGGTTTTGTCGACAATGGAGTCTCTATCGACTGGATCGCCAACGCCGGCGGTAAGGTCATGAACCTACTCACTAAAGGTTCACTCCGACATGTCACTATGCAGCTCAAGAAGACTCCTGAAGAGCACCTCGCCGACATCAAGGCCAATATCGAAATGGCTGCTAAACGCGGCCTCGAGGTCAACCTCTATCTCGAGGATTGGTCCAACGGCATGATCCACTCTCCCGAGTATGTAAAGTATATGCTCGACCATCTTCAGCATCTGCCTATCCGCCGTTTCATGCTGCCCGACACTCTCGGCATCCTCTGTCCCGACCAGACTCTGCAGTTCTGCCAGCAGATGGTAAAGATGTACCCGGCTCTCCAGTTCGATTTCCACGCTCACAACGACTACGATATGGCTGTTGCCAATGTCTACTCGGCTCTCAAGGCCGGCATCACTGGCATACATACTACTGTCAACGGTCTCGGTGAACGCGCCGGCAACGCTCCTCTCGCTAGCGTCATCGGCATACTCAACGACCATCTCGGCGAAGAAAATAGTCTCGACGAACATCGACTGACTTACATCTGCCGAATGGTCGAGACACTTAGCGGCATCCGCATCCCAGACAATAAGCCTATTGTCGGCGACTCCGTCTTTACACAATGCTCTGGCGTTCACGCCGATGGTGATAATAAGGACAACCTCTATGTCAACAAGCTCCTCCCCGAGCGTTTCGGACGTGTCCGTAAATACGCTCTCGGCAAGACTTCTGGCAAGGCCAATATCAATAAGAATCTCGAGGAACTCGGCATTCACCTCAGCCCCGAACAGATCAAGCTCGTCACTAAGCGCATCATCGAACTCGGCGACAAGAAGGAGAATGTCACTACCGAAGACCTCCCTTTCATCATCTCCGATGTCCTCCGTGGTGGTAATAATGCTGGTAGCACTACTACCGACAATATACATATAGTCAACTATTCTCTCAACCTTACTCGCGGACTCAAGCCTGTCGCTACTGTCCGCATCTCTATCCATGGTAAGGAATATGAGCAGACTTCTGCCGGCGACGGACAGTACGACGCTTTCATGAAGGCACTCTGGAAGATCTACGAGAAGCTTGGCAAGAACCATCCGCTCCTCGTCGACTATAAGGTCTCTATCCCTCCTGGAGGCAAGACCGACGCTCTCGTCGAAACTGTCATCTCATGGAATAATAACGGACAGGAAATCCGCACACGCGGACTCGATGCCGACCAGACTGAAGCCGCTATCAAGGCTACTGTCAAGATGCTCAATATTGTCGAACAGCGCTCATAACCGCATAATTCTATTCTCTCATGCGTAAGTTCCTATTCGCTTCACACAACCATAATAAGGCTAAGGAGATCAACGCTATCCTCGCTAAGTCTTCCGATGCCGAACTCTCTGTCGTCACTCTCGACGAGATGGGACTCTCTGAGGATATCCCCGAAACGGCCGACACTCTCGAAGGCAACGCCATCATCAAGGCACAATACGCTTTCCAGCATACCGGCAATGAGGCTTTCGCCGACGATACAGGTCTCGAGGTCGAGGCCCTCAACGGCGCTCCTGGTGTCCATACCGCTCGATTCGCCGACGAGTCGTGCGACCCGAATAAGAATATGGCCAAGCTTCTCGACCTTCTCGCTAATGTCGACAACCGCAAGGCTCGCTTCCGTACAGCTATTGCATATATCGACAATGACGGAAACCAGCACCTCTTCGAGGGCATCGTCAATGGTCGCATAGCTCTGCATAAGTCAGGTTGCGAAGGTTTTGGCTACGACCCTGTCTTCATCCCTGATGAAAACAATCCTAACGGACTCACTTTCGCCGAGATGTCTCTCGATGCAAAGAATCTCATCAGCCATCGCGCTCGTGCCATAGCACAATTCATCGACTACATAACAAAGATCAATTGAAATTTCTAATTTCCATACTCTTCCTTCTGGCAGTCATTTCATCATCTGCTCAGTGGACAAGCCACTTGTCCATCAAGTCATGCTCCATGTCTGTCATGACCGACGAGGGACCAGTGGCCGGCAATAACGTTGGATTCTTCCTCAAAAGCAACGACGGCTCTCTCGTCGAGTTCACCAAGGCCAACCATCTCTCCGATATCAACATCTCTGCTCTCGATGCCGACGGCTCAAAGGTTTATGTCGGATATGCCAACGGTAATATTGATATCGTCGATGTGCGCGAGTTCACCAAGGTCAATATCCCAGAATTCAAAAACTATACTCTCGTCGACGACAAGACTATCAACAGAATATATCATCACGGCAATTTCATCTATTGCTCTACCAACAGCGGACTCCTCGTGGTCAACGTCCAGAAGCAGGAGATAGTTTCCCGCTACATTGTCGACAAGGATGCCGTGCCCAAGGTCAATGCCTCGGTTGTCATGGGCGACTCGCTATATGTGGCCACTTCGGCCGGACTCTATCGAGCTCCACTCGCTAGCCGCATCCTCGAAAATTCTAGCCAATGGACTCTCTGCGATGACCTGACGACCAATTACTGCGATGTCACTTCTATCGGTGGTCTGATTGTCGCCGCCAAGGGCTCCAGGGGCGGAACGAATGAAATACTGGTATATAGGAACGGCAAGCGTGAACATTTCTCGAATGTCCAGAATTTTCGCAACCTCTCAACCGACTTGTCCACTCTCCTCGTTACCTCTTATGGCAATATCACTCTCATCAGCCAAGGCAACATCGTCGACGGCAACTATGATGCTGTTGACAGCCGTAGTACCTGCCACCTCAACGAGTCAAGAATATCATTCACTAGCTATTATGCCTCTATCTTTCACGGTGAAATAGTTATCGCTGATGCCAACCGCGGACTGATGGTTGTCCACGCCTCCAACAACGACGCCTACACCGCCGCTCCCAATGGGCCGGATAGCAACAATACTTTCGAACTCCTTGCTACACGCGATGCTGTCTATTGCACAGCCGGAGGTGTCACTCCTGCTTGGAACCCTCTCAACCGAAATATGCAGGTCCACAGGTTTAAGGACGGACAATGGGCTTCTGCCAATGCCGGCAAGAATGATGCTTTGCGTATAGCTATCAATCCTCTCAAGACCGACTCTATACTTGTCTCTTCATGGGGTAGCGGCATTTATAAGTATTTTGATGGCAAGTTGTCACGACTCTATACTGGCAGCAATTCTGGCATCAAGGATTATGCCGGAAGAGATGGACTCACTTGGATTGGTGCTCTCACCTACGATTCTAAAGGCAATCTCTTCGCATCTAATGCTTTGGTCTCGCCTGGCATGACTCTACTCGCTGCCGAAAGTGGACTATGGACTCCTCTCGACTATATGGCGTTCAACAATACCGAGTGCAGCAAACTCATTTTTACTTCCAACGGACATGGATGGGTTCTCATGCCTCATGCGGATAATATCGGTACGTGCGTCTTCGATATCAATGGCACTCCTGATGACAATTCTGACGACATATTTCGTAGTGCCAATGATTTCCCCGAAGACGATCGCGACCGTGGTGCTTTCTCTCTCGTCAATCAGGATGGTGAGGTGTTCGCTCGCTACGCTAGTGACATTGTCGAGGATAAGGATGGTATCATCTGGCTCACTACTGAAAACGGACTGCTCACTTTCCGCGATGATAAGGATTTCTTCGATATCGCTACTCCTGTCTTCCACCAGATTAAGGTCCCTCGCAACGATGGTACTAATTTCGCCGACTATCTTCTCGATGGTATCGACCTTACTGCCATCGCTCTTGATGGAGCTAACCGTAAGTGGATCGGTACTCGTAACGATGGCGTCTATCTCGTGAGCGCCGACGGTCTCGAGACTATCTACCATTTTAATGCCGACAATAGTCCGCTCTTTTCCAATGAGATAAGGTCTATTGCTGTCAGCCCGTCTTCTGGCGAGGTCTATATCGCTACATATTATGGAATTATCTCTTTCCATGGCGATGCTACCGAACCCGAGCAAAGCATGAGCCAAATCTCTGTCTATCCTAATCCTGTCAGACCTGCTTACAATGGTAGTGTCACTATGAACGGTTTTACTGATGGCGCTTATGTCAAGATTACCGATATCAACGGACGTCTGCTCTATTCTACTCGCTCTGTCGGCGGTAGTGTCATCTGGAATTGTCGTAATCTCGACGGACAAAAGGCTTCTACTGGTGTCTATGTCGTTTGGGCTGTAAGCGAGGATGGCAAGGAAAAGGCTGTCGCCAGAATTGCTGTTGTTAAATGATTCCTATGAACGATAGAGTTGCATACGTCGACGTCGCCAAGGGCATTGTGATGTCTGCAGTGGTGTTCCATCATTGTGTCAGCGCTTTTCATGCTGATACCGAACCTTTCTGGGGCGATGCTGTCGATTATATTGGCTCTTTCCACATGGCTATGTTTTTTATGCTCTCCGGATTCTTTGCAAAGGCTGATGCTTGGCTCACTTTTTTTAGGAAGAAATGGCACTCTTTGCTGCTTCCTCTCGTCGTGGTATATCTTTTTTCATTTTTGGTTGCTTTGGCTATCCAGCGCCTTATGCCTGGCGTTCTCAAGAATGATGTCTCGATATGGAATATATTCCTTAGCCATTCTTTTACCAATGGCCCTATTTGGTTCCTCTCTTCTCTCTTCGCTTCTCTCGTGCTTTTTCAGGCTGTCCTGCACTTGACTCGCGAGTGGCAAAGGGCTCTGGCGGTTGTTATCCTGAGCACTATAGGCTACTATTGGAATGCTGTTTGCCCTCTCCGTATGCCTCTTTTCTGGGATGTCGGCTTTACCGCCCTCGTCTTCGTCTATCTCGGCTACCATTTGCGCCGTTGGCTCGACATGGTTGATAATAAGCTCATCCTCTCGCTTCTTGCTTTCGTCGGCATGGCTCTCCCTTTCTTGGTCAGCTTCTCTCTCTGCAAGCAGGATAATGCTAATCAGGGACCTATCTATTTTAGTGTGCCGGTTGTTTCTATTGTTTCTATAGGCTTCTGCTCTTTTGCCAAGCTTATTGACTCTTGCCGACCTCTCCAGTATGTCGGACGATATTCTCTCATCTTCCTCTGTTTCCACAATTTTTTCGTCATGGCGGTCTCTATTCTGGTCGCCCGTCTCGGACTTCATGACTCTTGCTCTATAGCCTTGGGTTATATATTGGTGATGTCGCTCACCTCCGCTTTTGTAATTCCTGTCCGACGCTATCTTGGTCGCATTTTCTAATCCCAAATAAAAAAGGCCACCCCTTTCGGAGCAGCCTTCTTCTATCTGTAGCTTAATCTGATTATGCCTTCTTGATGTAGTCTACAATCCATGCACCAACTTCCTTTGTGCCATACTTGCCTGCACCTTCAACCTGAATCTCTGGTGTACGTACGTTCTGGTCAAGTGATGCGTCTACTGCCTTGCGGACAAGCTCGCCCTCTGCCTTGAGGTTGAAGTACTCAAACAACATCGCTACTGAAAGTATCTGCGCCAATGGATTAGCTATGTTCAATCCCTTGCCCTGTGGCCATGAACCATGGATTGGCTCAAATACTGGTGTCGACGATCCTGTCGATGCCGATGGAAGCAGACCCATCGAACCTGTGATTACTGATCCCTCGTCTGTCAAGATGTCACCAAAGGTGTTCTCTGTTACCATGACGTCGAAGAACTTAGGATCCTGTATCATACGCATCGCTGCATTGTCTACATACATGAAGTCTGTTGTCACGTCTGGATACTTTGGAGCCATCTCCTGTGCTATCTTTCTCCAGAGGCGGCTCGAAGCAAGTACGTTCGCCTTGTCCACTACTGTCAAATGCTTTCTGCGCTGACGTGCATACTGATATCCTACCTCCAGGATTCGCTCTACCTCAGGACGTGTATAGTAGTTTGTGTCCAATGCTTCCTCTACACCGTTTGCATTGATTGTTGGCTCTACCTTCTTGCCAAAGTACATACCACCTGTCAACTCACGGATGCAGATGAAGTCCGCACCACGTACTATCTCGTCCTTCAATGGACTCTTGTGGATAAGACAATCAAATGTTGTCACCGGACGTATGTTCGCATACAAACCAAGCTTCTTACGCATTGCAAGAAGTCCCTGCTCTGGACGTACCTTCGCTGTTGGGTTGTTGTCAAACTTTGGATCGCCTACGCTCGCAAAAAGTACTGCGTCCGCTTCCTCACATACCTTAAATGTCTCCTCTGGAAATGGATCGCCTACTTCGTCAATCGCGTGAGCACCACAAAGTGCTTCCTTGAATGATACCTTGTGACCGAACTTCTCGGCTACTGCTGACAATACGGCTACTCCCTGCTCCATAATCTCTGGACCAATGCCGTCTCCTGCCAATACTGCAATTTTAAGTTCCATATTTTGCGTGTTTATTATTATTTTCTTGTTTTTATTGACTTCTTCCCTTTTTTCGGCGCAAAAGTAATAAATTATGCGCTATTATCAGCCCTTATTTTTATTTTTTAATTACAATGACTTTGCAATATGAAAAAAGTAGCCTATCTTTGCCGAGTTAAGTGAACCGAAAATAATATATAACATTATACATTTATTCGAATAAAATGGCAAAAATGAATTTTGGTGGTGTCATCGAAGAAGTGATGACACGCGAAGAGTTCCCTCTTGACAAGGCACGCGAAGTGCTCAAGGACGAGACTATTGCAGTAATCGGTTATGGTGTACAGGGCCCTGGCCAGTCACTCAACCTCCGCGACAACGGTTTCAATGTTATCGTTGGTCAGCGTCCGGGCAAGACTTTTGACAAGGCTGTCGCTGATGGCTGGGTGCCAGGCAAGACTCTCTTCAGCATCGAAGAGGCTGCTCAGAAGGCTACTATCGTTATGTGCCTCCTCTCTGACGCCGCTGTTATGTCTGTATGGCCAACTCTCAAGCAGTACCTCACTCCTGGTAAGGCGCTCTACTTCTCACACGGTTTCGCTATCACTTGGAGCGACCGCACTGGTGTAGTCCCACAGAAGGATATCGACGTTATCATGGTCGCTCCTAAGGGTTCTGGTACTTCACTCCGTACTATGTTCCTCGAAGGCCGTGGCCTTAACTCTTCATACGCCGTTTACCAGGACGCTACTGGTAAGGCTCTTCAGCGCACTCTCGCTCTCGGTATCGGTATCGGTTCTGGATACATGTTCGAGACTACTTTCCAGCGCGAGGCTACTTCTGACCTCACTGGCGAGCGCGGCTCACTCATGGGTGCTATCCAGGGTCTCCTCCTCGCTCAGTACGAGGTGCTCCGCGAAAACGGACACACTCCTTCTGAGGCTTTCAACGAAACTGTTGAGGAACTCACTCAGTCACTCATGCCTCTCTTCGCTAAGAACGGTATGGACTGGATGTACGCTAACTGCTCTACTACTGCACAGCGCGGTGCACTCGACTGGATGGGACCTTTCCACGACGCTTGCAAGCCTGTAGTTCAGAAGCTCTACGCTAACGTTAAGTGCGGCAACGAAGCTCAGATCTCTATCGACGCCAACTCTAAGCCTGACTACCGTGAGGGACTCGAGAAGGAGTTGAAGGCTCTCCGCGAAAGCGAAATGTGGCAGACTGCTGTTACTGTTCGTAAGCTCCGCCCTGAGAACAACTAATAGTTTCTTATACTATTATATATATAAGCGATGCGCCTCGTGGCGTGTCGCTTTTTTGTTTACAAAAAGTGTCCAACCCGTTTGGATAAGTGTAAGAAAATGTGTATCTTTGTCAAATATAAAATAATTATAACACAATAAACAATTTAAAATCTAAGCGAAATGAAACAGCTTTACTTCAGTTTTATGACGATGCTCCTCGCTATCGTCGGTGTAGTGATGCCTAATGTAGTCGGAGCGCAAATTATCTATACCAATGCTAGCACCAAGGTGTCTGGCATAGAAGATAGTGAACAGAATCCTACTAGCATTACAATACCAGAACGCGCAGTAGGCGCCAACAATCCTGTTAGTTCTATTTCTATACCATCGATGCCAAAATCATTGCGTAGTATGACAATCGATGCCAATGCTACTATTGAGGATTTCGACGCCGGCAATCTCCGTCAGATAGAGGTCAAGTATCTCGACACCTACCTCCAGCTCAAGGAAAAACTTAAGAATACCAACGTTCTCGTCAATCTGGTGACAAGTGATAATATGGGATTCGAATACGCCATTTGCGGACAGAAGGCTATCGGTCAGGTCACTTACAATGAATATGCAGTCGTAGGCTTAGGTCAATCGGCAGAGCCAGGGAACCCTTTGTCTCTTTCTATTAACGGACGTGATCAGATATACGACAGAATCAACCTTATATCCGTAGACAACAGAGCAAAGCAACTCATAATTAATGTACGTAAAGGTGTCGAGTTGTCGTTCGACATAAACACTTTTGATGCACTTCCTAATCTCGAAGCAGTCTTTTTCAACCTCGATGACGCCGATGTTTTGACTGAGTCAATCGAAAATCTCTGCAAGAAACAAGATAGAACATTTGATGTCATTCTCAACCGAGGAAGTGCTGAAGATTATTTTAATGTATTCCTTTATTATGGTAGGTTAGAATTTGGCGACATCACTTATTCTGTATCCTATGATGGTGATAATTACAACTCATTTGTTGCCTATGTCGAAAATATAAATAAGCAGGAATTGACTGAGCTCACCATCCCTCAGTCAATAAAATATCATGGTTTCGATGTTCGAGTTGTTGGTGTCAATCGCGGTGGCGGTAACGCATCATCTGTTAAGACGTTGAACGTTGAATCATACCTCAATGAAACTTATCTTGACGGCTTTTCTGATTTTAATAATCTGGAAAATTTAGTGTTGAAGAAACTTGAAACTGAATGTTCTTGGATATCTAATATTGATTTGTTGTCGCTTACTAATCTGAAAAATATCGTCGTTAATGGGGATGTTTATTCTGATGTCAACAGTTTAGTTAGCCAAGCTATAAGTGAAGCCAAAGAACAAGGACTAAATCAATATAAAGCTCCACAGGTTGTCTTCTCTCTTCCATCCACTGAAAAATGGCCAGCAGGCATAGTAGAGCTTTCTGCCGAAGACCTGATGGAATTTAATAGCAAGGTTGACCTCAACGTCAAAGAATATACTTTCAAACTGACAGAGAACATTTATCTTACGTCATCTGATACTAAATGGATTCATTCAGAATGGTTATATTCTTATGTCAATTGGACAAGTGAGAATCCTATCACTCTCAAGGAAGGCTGGACTTTCGACGGTCAGGGACATGTTATTGTGCTCGGTAATGACCAGAATAATACTACTACACCGATGTTTAACAGCGTAGAAGCTGGTGCCACAGTCAAGAATCTTTTCATTAAAGGTTCTGGCCGTGCTGCTGACTCCGAAAAAGGCGTCTTGTCTCCATTCATTTTGACAAATAATGGTATGGTCACACGTTGTGCTGTGGCGTCGATGTCTTATATTATTGAAAATTTACAAACTACCAGCACACAAAGTCTTTCTGTTGGTTTGCTTGTAGGTGTAAATAATGGTACTGTAAAAGAATGTGGTGTTTATAATAGTTCAATAAGTTATAAAAATGAAAGCCCTCGAAATAATGCCGTATTCAACATCGGCGGTCTCATCGGCGATAGTGAAAATGGTTCGGTTATTGATTGTTTAGCTTATAGTCAGGATGGGTCCTTGTTAGAAGATGTCGCTATTATTGGTAATACATCATTTTCTATGTATTTGGGCTTTGTTGCAGGTAGCTTGAGCAATAATGCAGATCTCAGAAAAAATGTCTTCTATAGTAATTATGGTGAAGATCAAGATGGAGAAATTAAGCCATCAAAGCAGTCACCTAATAATAAGGAGACATTTTTGCAGGATTCCTATGTACTTAATCGCTCAAGTGAATCTGATTATAGTTTCTTTGATAAAGTTGAAAACCCTGCCGCATGGACATATCTGACAAGTTATTATTTGGAGACAAACGATTTGTACAATGAATTATCTGTTGGTGATAATATAGTTGCAGTCACACCAATGATGCAGAACAATGTCAGCTACGACCAGAATAGCAAGTCAATTGTTCTCACCGCAGGTAATGCCTCTGAGTGGGAATCTGTTGTCAGCATGATACTTGACAACTACGACCAGTTCAAGAATGCGACTATCAAGCTTGACAACGATATCATCTTCGATAGCGAAGAGATAGAGGCCTTCGCAGGCGATGGAAATATTGTTGCAGTCCAGGATTATTTCGCCGAGTGGACTTTATTGGGCTACTCTTACCAGCCTTTCCTCGGTACTCTCGATGGTCAGGGACACTCTTTTGTCAATCCAGTTGTTGCCGACAGTTATGCTGATGGCATGTTCGGCTACCTTGGTGATGGCGCTGAAATCAAGAATATCAACATAGTCAACGCGGCTTTCATCATGGAGAAGCCTGATAATGATATTTTCTCATCTTTGTCTAAGAGCGACGATGGCAAGACTATTTATATAGGTATCCTTGCTCAGGACAACAAGGGTTCAATCAACAACTGCTCTTTCTCGGGCAACCTTTTCGTCGATATGGCTTTTGCCAGTGAATGTGCTGTTCAGGGCTACAACTTCCAATGGACTCCAGTAGCTCAGGAAATGCCAGCCACTGCTTCCCTCACCAACTCGCTCTTCTTCATAACCAACATCGAGCATGTTGATGAGCTCTCACTCTCCGACGGCGCCAACAAACGCAACATCGTCATCATGCAGAATATGGGCGTCGGACGTAATGCCGGACAAACTCAGAAGGTCTGCAACAACCGCAAGAACAAGAATAAGAGCCTCTCCGCTTCTCCTGCTGCCGATGTCAACA
Organism: Bacteroidales bacterium; assembly: GCA_024401355.1. Taxonomy (GTDB): domain Bacteria; phylum Bacteroidota; class Bacteroidia; order Bacteroidales; family Marinilabiliaceae; genus W3P20-009. Next base: position 92,315 of record JAKSLF010000001.1, read on the forward strand.
ACGACTATCGCGAGTATACCGACGACGAAATGGCTTCAGGCGAACCAGCCTACTGGCTCAACTATACCGGCAAAGGCTATTCCGGCATCTACTCTCGCCAGTGGAGCAAAGGCAAGATGTATCCTATCATGGCTACCGAACTCTCTAAGCCTGCTGTCAAAATCGTCTACGATATCGACGGAGCTACCGAGAGCGAAGCCGGACTTGTCAATCCTCTCTTCTTCGCCAACGAAGATGACGATATTGAAATCAATCTGACTTCTGTACCTGATAAGGTCTGGGTCGGCGACGGAGCTAAGGAACTCAATAGCTCTTCCAAAATCACCAAGAAGCTCCTCGCGTCCGCTTGCAAGAATGGTATCGTCACCATCCACCTCAAGTATGGCGACCCTACTGCTATCGACTCTCCGGAGTCTTCACTCGCTACTTCGATTACAGCCAACGGACAGACTATCGTTATCGCTAATGCTGCCGGCTCTGACTATAGCATAGTCGACCTCCTCGGACATTCCGTCGCTAGCGGTTCTGTCAATTCTTCTATGAAGTCTATCATCGTACCTTCAGCTGGTATCTATATCGTCAAGGTAGGTGATTTGGTCAAGAAGATTGTCATTAGATAATATTGTCCTATTTCTACTTTCTATGCCCTTTCGCATCCTCTTTTGTTATGCAAGGGATTCCGTAGGGATACCGTATGGATACCGTAGGAATAGATTTATAAGGTAAATTGTTATATTTTGGATGTTGTATATGAAAAAGTTTTTGTTGTCCGGACTCCTGTTTCTCGCCTCGCTCTCTGTCTTGGCAGAACCTATATCAGTCATCTACTGGTCTGACGATTGGGATGATAATACTCTGGGTATATATACTATCGATGTTGACGAAAATGATAATTATTATATAAGTAATGCTCAAAATTTGCCTTCACAGGTCAAAATCCACTGCTGGGACCAAGCCTATGTAGATAAAGACCAAAATGTGTATACTATCAAGGGAATAACTTCTTTGGGTACTTCTGATGTGGTTAAGCAGGTGTCTTTTGGTTCTGCCGATGAAGACTTCTCTATTGCTTCAGATGCATTTAGTGGTTTGTCCAATCTTAAGGTCCTCGATGTCTCTGAATCATCTATGGCGCCATTTGTTTCTATTAGTCTGCCTTCTACTGTCGACTACGTGGTGAAGAGTCAATATGACGAGTCAGTTCCATCGACTCCTGAAGGATGGAATGTTGTAAGCAAGTTGCCAAGTTGGTACACCGGAGTTGAACCATATCTATATGAAAAGTGCTACTACAATATTCAGAATGACAATGGCGTGCTCAAGTCAACTCTTGTCGGTTTCCAGAAAGAGTCCTATGATGGTCATAACAAGGTGCGTAAGGTAGGCGGTTTCACTATATATGATAATAATAGTGGTGAATCTTTAAATGTCACTTTATCTTCTATTGATATTGATGAAAATATTAACAAACTCAATTCTCTAGAAACGATCTGCCTGATGGGCTATTTTGATGCTAATACATTGAAAAGTCTCAACACTGGTTCTCTCAATAATTATTGCAAAAAATTAGGATTCCAAAATTATTACACATGGCAGTTCGCTAATTTTACTTCGGGATTAAATAATGTTGTTCAGTATTGTGATACCGTGAGGTACGATGATAATAATAAATATAAGGTAATGACCATTGAAAGCTCCGGTAATGATGACTATTACTATAAACCCAAGGCTGTAGTCGGAGTTTGTGATGGTTTCTTTTGTAATGGTGGCCGCATCGTATTGGGCGATGCCAATGGTGTAAACAATATTACTGAACTTAAGAGTTTAGGTGCCAACAAGGATATTGAGAGTGTATCTATAACTGTTAAGCAAGAAGCCACCATTGCCGATGATGCTTTTTCTGGCATGAAAAATCTTAAGGCGATAAGGCTCATTGCAGAATCATATTATAAAGGTAATGAATATGTGACTGACAAAATATCTTTGCCTAACGTTGAAGGCGTCAATTTTATCGTTTCTGACGATGAGAAAAAAGAAAATTTCCTGAATCAGGAAAATGTATACTCCGACGCTGAAGTCCCTTCCACCTATGGTGGCGATAATGACGTTTTTGTTTTCAAACAGGTTACAATTGATAGAGCTGAACTCGAAATTAACCTTAATAATGCTGGTCACGTTTTGGACCTCCCTTCGTTCTACTTCTACCATTATTTTGGCATTCCTTTAAAGAAGATGTCTTGTACCAATCTCGATGTTGATCACGAAATCGTTAGGGCCATCTTCTCTCGCGATTTCATGGCTGATGAATTGGATTTGCCTTCCGACATTTCTGTTATTGATTTGACTAAGGTCGATGTCCGCAGATCTTCTTGGGCTAGAGACATCGATTTGACTGGCGCCGACTATGTCATTATTTCCAAGTCCGACTATCAGTCTATGAGTGATAAAGTAATGGGATGGGAATTTTCTGAAATAAATGAGAATTGCCAAATAATCACTCCATCGTCTTTTCATAATGAAGAAGTCGTCGAGCTTACTGCTAATAGTTTCCCTAGTCTGGCCGAGGATATATATAAAGGTTTTTACCCTAATAAACACTATGTGTTTAAGCTTGATGAAGATATCGATGTCAACTCTTCACTTTATAGTATCGAATTAAATAAAGGTTGGATTTTCGACGGTCAGGGACATAGTATCATATTTGGTGGAAACATGGCTAATAGCAACAACGCACTATTTGGACTTGTTGACGAAGATGCCGAGGTCAAAAACCTCACGGTCGAGAATCTCAATGTCATGGCTGGAGACAGAAGCAAAGTTGTTGACGACGAATACACATATTATCCTATCCTGGCAAGGGAGAACAAGGGAACAATCAAGAACTGCGTTGTCAGCGGTTCGGTAATGTGCGACGAAGATCTCCAGAATGATGACAAATCGATTGCCTGTTTCGTTGTCGATAACTCTGGAATGCTCGACCATGTTGTTGAATTCTATAATTATGGACAACAAGTCGAAGGTAACAAACGCAATATCGTCATAATGCAGAATATGGGCGTCGGACGTAATGCCGGACAAACTCAGAAGGTCTGCAACAACCGCAAGAACAAGAATAAGAGCCTCTCCGCTTCTCCTGCTGCCGATGTCAACAACGACTATCGCGAGTATACCGACGACGAAATGGCTTCAGGCGAACCAGCCTACTGGCTCAACTATACCGGCAAAGGCTATTCCGGCATCTACTCTCGCCAGTGGAGCAAAGGCAAGATGTATCCTATCATGGCTACCGAACTCTCTAAGCCTGTTGTCAAGATAGTCTACGATATCAACGGAGCTACCGAGAGTGAAGCCGGACTTATCAATCCTCTCTTCTTTGCCAACGAAGACGACGATGTAGAAATCAATCTGACTTCTGTACCTGATAAGGTCTGGGTCGGCGATGGCGCCAAGGAACTCAATAGCGTTTCTAAAATAACCAAGAAGCTCCTCTCGTCTGCTTGCAAGAATGGCATCGTCACAATCCACCTCAGCTACGGAAATGCAACCGACATCGCTGATGTCGACGCTTCCGCTCAGGTCAAGATAACAGCCAATGGTCAGGCTATTCTTGTCAACAATGCCGAAAACCAGAACTATACCATTTTCGACATACTCGGACATGTCATTGCCAATGGCACTATCGATAGTCAGGCTAAGACCATCAACCTCCCGTCCTCTGGCATCTATGTCGCCAAGGTCGGCGACAATGTGAAAAAGGTGGTTGTTAGATGATTATGACTATAAAAACAGACGGGCGCTACTTGAAAACGGTGGCGCCTGTTTTGCTTTTTGACTCACCGAATAACAATTTAGCAATTATTCAGTATTTTTGTAAGAAAAAAAGTGTACTTTTGCAACTTGAAAAAGAATGACTATTTAGGTTTAAACCTTTAAGATAATTACTCATTATGAAACACGAAGTCAGAAAAGTTGTCATACTCGGTTCTGGAGCCTTGAAGATTGGCGAGGCTGGCGAGTTTGACTATTCTGGTTCTCAGGCCTTGAAGGCGCTGAAGGAAGAAGGAGTGCATACTGTACTCATCAACCCTAACATTGCAACAATCCAGACATCGGAGAATATTGCAGACAAGATATATTTCCTGCCAGTAACTCCTTACTTCGTTGAACAGGTTATCAAGAAGGAAAAGCCAGACGGCATCCTCCTCTCGTTTGGTGGACAGACCGCTCTCAACTGCGGTATCCAGCTCTTCGAGCAGAAGATTCTTGAAAAATACAATGTCAGAGTGCTCGGTACTCCTATCCAGGCTATTATCGACACAGAAGACCGTGAAATATTTGCCAATAAGCTCAAGGAAATCGACGTCAAGACTCCTAAGAGCATCGCTGTAGAAAGCGTACAGGATGCACTCAAGGCTTCCGACGAAATCGGATTCCCTATCATCGTCCGCGCAGCATATACCCTCGGCGGTATGGGCTCCGGATTCTGTAATAATAAGGAAGAACTTATCGCTCGTGCAGAAAACGCTCTCTCTTATTCCAACCAGATCCTCGTCGAAGAGTCACTCAAGGGCTGGAAGGAAGTCGAGTATGAGGTCGTTCGTGATGCTTATGACAACTGTATCACCGTTTGTAACATGGAAAACTTCGACCCACTCGGCATTCATACCGGTGAGTCTATCGTCGTTGCTCCATCACAGACTCTCTCTAACTCTGAATACCACAAGCTCCGCGAGCTCGCTATAAAGATTATTCGTCACGTGGGTATCGTCGGCGAGTGTAACGTTCAGTACGCTCTCGACCCATTCTCTGAAGACTATCGTGTCATCGAGGTTAACGCTCGTCTCTCACGTTCTTCCGCACTCGCTTCTAAGGCTACTGGTTATCCATTGGCTTTCGTCGCTGCTAAGTTGTCACTCGGCTACGGACTTTGGGAGCTTAAGAACTCTGTAACTAAGACTACTCCTGCATACTTCGAGCCTGCTCTCGACTATATCGTCTGCAAGATCCCTCGTTGGGACCTCGGTAAGTTCACTGGCGTTAGCAAGCAGATCGGCTCATCAATGAAGTCCGTCGGCGAAATTATGGCTATCGGACGTTCATTCGAAGAGGTTATACAGAAGGGTCTCCGTATGGTCGGACAAGGTACTCACGGCTTCGTCGGCAACCAGCCTCTCAAGGGCATGGATATCGTCGAGGAACTCAAGAATCCTACCGACAAGCGCGTCTACGCTATCGCCGAAGGTTTCGAAAAGGGCATGACTGTCAAGGAAATTCACGATCTTACTAAGATTGACAACTGGTTCCTCGAGAAACTCTACCATATCTTCAATGTTAAGAACCAGCTTGCTAAGTGCGACAGCATCGCTGCTGTTAGCGACGACCTCCTCCTCGAGGCTAAGAAGGCTGGCTTCTCCGACTTCCAGATCGCTCGTCTCGTATTCAAGGACAAGAGCCGCAAGATGGAAGAGCAGAATCTCGAAGTTCGCGAAAACAGAAAGAAGCGTGGTATCGTCCCTGTCGTTAAGCAGATCGATACTATGGCCGGCGAGTTCCCAGCACAGATCAATTACCTTTACCTTACATATAGCGGAACGGCTAACGACGTCAAGTATCTTGGCGACCACCGCTCTGTTATCGTTCTCGGTTCTGGTGCCTACCGCATCGGTTCTTCTGTCGAGTTCGACTGGTGTTCGGTAAATGCTATCAATACTATTAAGAAGCAGGGCCTCCGCTCTATCATGATCAACTACAACCCTGAGACTGTGTCTACCGACTATGATGTCTGCGACCGTCTCTACTTCGATGAGTTGACTGAAGAGCGTGTTCTCGATATTATCGACCTCGAGAATCCTAAGGGCGTCATCGTTTCTGTGGGCGGACAGATTCCTAACAATCTCGCCATGAAGCTCCACCGTTGCAATGTGCCTATACTCGGTACTTCTCCTATCAACATCGACCGCGCCGAGAACCGACAGAAGTTCTCTTCTATGTGCGACGAACTTGGTGTCGATCAGCCTCGCTGGAGCGAACTTACTACTATCGACGATATCTACTCGTTTGTCGACAAGGTCGGCTTCCCTGTACTCGTTCGACCTTCATACGTGCTTTCCGGAGCTGCAATGAATGTCGTATCTAATAAGGAAGAGCTCGAATACTTCCTCAACCTTGCCGCTAATGTCTCTAAGGAATTCCCTGTAGTGGTTTCCGAGTTCATCGAGCAGGCTAAGGAAATTGAAATCGACGCTGTTGCACAGAATGGCGAAGTACTCGCTTATGCTATCTCTGAACATATCGAGTTCGCCGGCGTTCACTCAGGCGACGCCACTATCGTATTCCCTCCACAGAAGCTCTATGTCGAAACTATCAAGAGAATTAAGAAGATAGCTCGTCAAATCGCTAAGGCTCTCGAAATTAGCGGTCCATTCAATATGCAGGTTCTTGCCAAGAACAACGATATCAAGGTTATCGAATGTAACCTCCGTGCTTCACGAAGCTTCCCATTCGTCTCTAAGGTATTGAAGGTTAACCTCATCGAACTCGCTACTCGAGTAATGCTCGGCATGGATGTCGAAAAGCCTTCTAAGGATCTCTTCGATATCGACTACGTCGGCATCAAGGCTCCTCAGTTCTCATTCGCTCGACTCCAGAAGGCCGACCCAGTTCTTGGCGTCGACATGTCTTCTACTGGTGAGGTAGGATGTCTCGGCGAAACTTTCGACGACGCTGTGCTTCAGTCTATGCTTTCAGTAGGCTACCGCATCCCTGCTAAGGGTGGCAATATCCTTATCTCTTCTGGACCTGCTCGCTCTAAGACCGAATTGCTCGAGGGTGCACGTATGCTCGCTCAGAAGGGTTACAACCTCTTCGCTACTGGCGGCACACACAGATTCCTTTCTGAAAACGGTGTCGACGCTACTTTGCTCCACTGGCCTGATGAGGATGTTAAGCCTAACGTTATGGACTACATCCACGAGAAGAAGATCGACTTGGTTGTCAACATACCTAAGAATCTTACTCACAACGAGCTCAAGAACGGATACAAGATCCGCCGCGACGCTATCGACTTCAATATTCCATTGATCACTAATGCACGTCTCGCATCTGCATTTATCAGAGCATTCTGCAAGATGGATATTAGCGAAATTAGCATCAAGGCTTGGGATGAATATTAGCAGTTGCTAAAAAATATAAAAATATACGCCATTAGTGAAACCATATTTCTCTGATGGCGTATATGCATATAAAAAGACTTGTAATTATAAACAAACTACAAAACAATAAATCAAACTATGAACGTAAAGAATCTTATTTTGTCAGTAGCCCTCTCAGCAGGACTCGTGTTCACTGGTTGCTCTAGCATGAGCACAACAGCAAAGTCTACAACTAAGGGTGCTGCTATCGGTGCTGGCGCTGGTGCTGTAGTAGGTGCAGGTACTGGTCTCGCAGTTGCTGCTATCGGTGGTAAGAACAAGAAGAAGGCAGTTATCATTGGTGCTGCTGCTGGTACTGCTGTAGGTGCAACTGCAGGTGCAATCATCGGTAACAAGATCGGTAAGAAGAAGCAGGCTCTCGAAGAGGCAGCTGCAAATGCTGCATTTGAGGAGACAGAAGACGTAAACGGCAACAAGGCTCTTCAGGTTACTTTCTCTGAGGGTGCTCTTCAGTTCGCTACAGGTAAGGCTGCTCTCGGTGCAAAGGCTAAGACTGAGCTCGCTGATTTCGCTAAGAGCCTCGTAGCTGGTGAAGCTTCAGGTGAGATTTACAACGTACAGGTTATCGGTTACACTGATAACACAGGTAGCGAAGCAGCTAACCAGAAGGTTTCTGACGCTCGTGCTAAGTCTGTAGCTGACGTTCTCACTGCTAACGGCGTTTCTAATGCTCATATCGCTAACGGTGGTCTTCCACTTCAGAACTATGTAGCTGACAACGCAACTGCTGAAGGTCGTGCTAAGAACCGTCGTGTAGAGGTTTACATCACTGCTTCACAGGAGATGATTGACGCTGCTAACAACGGCACATTGAAGTAATTTTACCTTCAAATCTAATATGGCTCATCCCCGAATAGGGGATGGGCTTTTTTATGTTGGGTGGCACTCACTTTTTACGCCTTTGTTTTGTATTTGTGAAAAAGGTTGATTAATTTTGCGGGTGTAAAATAAATTGAAATGATAAAGTCGCTCAACATACTAGCTCTGGGCCTATTGGGTGGTCTTCTATTGGTTAAGCCATAGGAGTGAGATGCGGTGTGTTATGAATGACAAAACAATACAAGGCCCTTCCCACTCTCTGAGGTGAGAAAGGCCTTTTTAATTATATATAAGCAAAACATGGATAATAGAGTCTACATTTTCGACACGACACTGCGTGATGGTGAGCAGGTGCCAGGATGCCAGCTCAACACTGTTGAGAAGATTCAAGTCGCTAAGCAGCTTGAGGCATTGGGCGTTGACGTGATTGAAGCAGGTTTCCCTGTGTCAAGTCCTGGTGACTTCAATTCAGTAGTTGAAATTTCTAAGGCCGTTACGTGGCCAACTATATGTGCACTAACACGTGCCGTTGAAAAGGATATTGATGCTGCTGCCGAGGCTCTAAAGTTCGCTAAGCATAAGCGTATTCATACTGGTATCGGTACTTCCGATTCTCACATCAAATATAAGTTCAATTCAACACGTGAAGAGATTATCGAACGTGCTGTGAAGGCTGTTAAGTACGCTCGTCGCTACGTTGATGATGTCGAGTTCTATTGTGAAGATGCCGGACGTACCGACAATGATTACCTCGCACGTGTTGTTGAGGCTGTTATCAAGGCTGGCGCTACTGTCGTTAATATCCCTGATACCAACGGCTATTGTCTCCCTGCCGATTTCGGTGCTAAGATCAAGTATCTTTTCGACCATGTCGATGGCATCGACAATGCTATTATCTCTACTCACTGCCACAACGACCTCGGTATGGCAACTGCCAATACTATGGCTGGTGTGCTCAATGGTGCTCGACAGATTGAGGTTACTATCAATGGTATCGGTGAACGTGCCGGCAACACTTCTCTCGAAGAGTGTGCCATGATCATGAAGTGTCACCACGACCTCGGACTTGTTACCAATATCAATACTCAGAAGATCTATCCAACAAGCCGCATGGTCTCAAGCCTCATGAACATGCCTGTTCAGCCAAACAAGGCTATCGTTGGACGTAACGCTTTCGCTCATTCATCTGGCATCCACCAGGATGGTGTGCTCAAGAATAAGTCGACATACGAAATCATGGATCCACACGATGTGGGTATCGACGATAACTCTATCGTACTTACTGCTCGTTCAGGCCGTGCTGCTCTTAAGCATCGTCTCGCAGTTCTTGGTGTTAACCTCGAAGGCGAACGTCTTGACAAGACTTACGAGAAGTTCCTCGAACTCGCTGATAAGAAGAAGGAAATCAACGACGACGACCTCCTCATCCTCGGTGGTGTCGATATAAAGGAAAATCATCACCTCAAACTCGACTTCCTCCAGGTTACAAGTGGTGTGGGTGTTCGTCCTGTTGCTTCGGTTGGCGTCGATATCGCTGGTGAGAAGTTCGAGGCTGCTGCTACAGGTAATGGTCCTGTCGATGCATCAATCAATGCTCTCAAGCAGATCATCAAGCGTCACATGACTATCAAGGAGTTTACCATCCAGAGCATCAACAAGGGATCTGACGATACATGTAAGGTTCACATGCAGGTTGAGCACGAAGGTCGCATCTACTACGGCTTCAGTGCTAATACCGACATCGTCAGCGCTTCTGTCGAGGCATATATCGACTGTATCAATAAGTTCGTACGTAAATAATAGAAACCAAAGAATATAATGAATACTTTATTTGATAAGATCTGGGATGCACATGTAGTGCAGAAGGTCGAGGACGGACCTACCCAGCTTTACATCGATCGTCTCTATGCTCATGAGGTTACTTCACCTCAGGCTTTTGACACTTTGCGCGACAAGGGCATCAAGGCTTTCCGCCCTGACCATGTTGTTGCTATGCCAGACCATAATACACCTTCTGATCAGCAGAAGAACATTAGCGATCCAATAGGCTGCAAGCAGGTTGATACTCTTTCATCAAACTGCGCCGAGTTCGGCATCAAGCACTTTGCAATGGGTACTAAGGACAATGGTATTATCCATGTTGTTGGTCCTGAGAAGGCTCTCTCTTTGCCTGGCATGACTATCGTTTGTGGCGACTCACATACTTCAACTCACGGTGCTGTAGGTGCAATCGCTATGGGTATCGGTACTTCTGAGGTTGCTCAGGTTCTCGCTTCACAGTGTATTCTCCAGAGCAAGCCAAAGACAATGCGTATCAATATCGAAGGTCAGCTTCAGCCTGGCGTTACTGCCAAGGATGTAGCTCTCTATATCATGGCTCAGGTTACTACTTCAGGTGCTACTGGCTATGCTGTTGAATATGCTGGTTCTGCAATCCGCAATATGAGCATGGAAGGTCGTCTGACTCTCTCTAACCTCTCTATCGAGATGGGTTCACGTGCAGGTCTTATTGCTCCTGACGAGACTACTTTCGCTTACCTCAAGGATCGTGAGTATGCTCCTAAGGGTGCTGAGTGGGATGCTGCTGTTGCTAAGTGGCGTCAGCTCAAGAGCGATGACAATGCAGTATTCGACAAGGAACTTACTTTCAAGGCTGAGGATATCAAGCCTCGTATCACATACGGTACAAACCCAGGTGCAGGTATTGCAATTGATGAGTGCATTCCTACAACCGACGGCATGAGCGAAAGCGAAAAGGCTCAGTTCATCAGCCAGCTCGACTATATGCAGTTCAAGCCAGGCCAGAAGCTCGAGGGTACTCCAGTTGATTATGTATTCCTTGGCGCATGTACTAACGGTCGTATCGAAGACTTCCGTGCATTCGCTTCTGTAGTTAAGGGTAAGAAGAAGGCGGCTAATGTTGTTGCATGGCTCGTTCCTGGTTCATGGCTCGTTCGTCAGCAGATCATTGAAGAGGGTATCGACAAGATTCTTGAGGAGTCTGGCTTCGAACTTCGTCTTCCTTCATGCTCATCATGCTTGGCTATGAACCCAGATAAGGTGCCAGCAGGCAAGCTCTCAATCTCTACTTCAAACCGTAACTTCGTTGGTCGTCAGGGACCAGGTGCACGTACTATCTTGGCTTCTCCACTTACAGTAGCAGCCAGCGCCATCACAGGTAAGGTGACAGACCCACGTACACTTGAGATTTCAGCTATTGCTGCTCCTGAGGTTACAAAGGTTGTAGCTGCTCAGCCACAGGATTGCCCTAACTGCGCATTCGGTGCAACAAAGAGTGCACAGGCTGCCGACGGTGCTAAGTCTGTTCATAAGGCATTCAACGTTGTTAAGTCAACATGCTTGCCTATCAACATCGATAACAACAACACAGATAATATCATTCCAGCTCGCTACCTTGCGTTCACAACTCGTGATCCTAAGTTCTATGGCGATGCCTTCATGCACGATATCCGCTTCGATGCCAACAACAAGCCAGTTGCCGATTTCGTAATGAACGTAGCTCCATTCAACGAGACACCATCAGAGGGCAAGCGCGAGATCATCATCGGTGGCAAGAACTGGGGTTCTGGTTCGAGCCGTGAACATGCAGCATGGGCTATTGCAGGTTATGGCATTCGCGTCGTAATCAGCTCTTCATTCGCTGATATTCACCGCAACAACCTCCTCAACTGCTTCGTACTTCCTGTTATCGTGAGTGAGGAATTCCGTCAGGAACTTCTTGCTTCTGTCGAGAAGGATGCCAACACTATCGTTACTGTTGACGTTCCTAATCAGACTGTTACTAACGAAGCAACAGGACACTCTGAAAAGTTCGACATCAATGGCTACAAGAAGTATTGCCTCTTGAACGGCTATGATGACATCGACTACTTGTTGTCAAAGGAGAGCGATATCGTATCGTTCGAAAAGGCAAGAAAGTAATTCTCTGTAGAGCAGAAATAACAAAAATCGCATGGATTGCTTCGGCAATCTGTGCGATTGTTATAAATGTTGTTGGTGAAAATTGAGAATAAGAACAATTAGTCCTCGCGAATGTCCTTCAGTTCTTCATCTACCATAGCCTGTATCTGAGGATAGAATTGATGAAACTGGGCTTCGATAGTGTTATAATTGTCTTTGAGTATTTTTATGGCATCTTGTGTGTTCCCTGGTAGAGATGTGTTGCGTGCCATGATGTTGAGCGAACGACCTAATCCGGCAAGATTAGCATAGTTCTCCAGACGTCGGCTCTTGATTAGGAATGGAAGCATCTTCTTGACATCGCCTGGAAGACGGAAGTAGTTGAAAAGAAGAATGCGATGTACGCGACTCACGAATTTGCCAAGAGAGACTTGAGGCATTCGGGGTAGTTCTTTCTGCATCTCTGCCCATTGAAGAGCAAGGAAATGATCATAGTACATGTCGCAGATGACTCCTGCATAACGTCCGAAAGATTCCTTGAGCATTAATGAGGTCTCTTTGACTAAAGGGTGATTGTCGGTGAAATCGTCAATTTTGCGATGTAGGAGAATGCCTGTACGAACACGAGGTGCATATCTTGAGTAGTTGCTGCCCTTAACATAGTCGCCTATGAAATTGCCGAGCATCACCTCTGAATTGTCGTGTGACAAAGCCAAATGAGCCAAATAATTCATGATTCTTACCGCAAAACAACTTTTATTTGATTATTTTTGCCAATACAAAACTACATAAAAGAAAAGAATAAAACAAATAATAATCCTATTCACATGCTTAAAGAACTTAATGGTAGTAACTTCGAAGAAGAAGTACTGAAGGCTGAAGGGCTGGTAATGGTCGACTTTTGGGCTGTTTGGTGCAGTCCATGCAGGGCGCTTTCTCCTATCGTAGAATCGGTTGCCACAGAAATGGATAGTGTGGTAAAAGTATGTAAATATGATGTGGAAAGTGATGCTGACATTCCATCTAGATATGGAGTAATGAGTATTCCTGCATTGCTATTCTTCAAGAATGGAGAGCTTGTTGACAAGTCAATTGGTTTGGTCTCAAAGGCTAAACTCGTTGAAAAGATAAACTCTCTTTTGTGACTTTCGTTGAAAACATGCCTGTGTTCGTAGAGCAAAAGTTACTTTTGTTGATGAAATCAAGCCGTTTGCTGAATTTATTTTTTGCGGTGGAAAAACAATTATATCTTTGTGTCGTGAGCTTGAGAGAAAAGCCTAACGGAATTTCTTGATTGTTTACTGATTGATTGAATATAAGTTTTTCATAAATAGAGGTTTGATTTTGGAATGCCGTGAGGCATACCTTTGTAGCCAACGGGCTCTACGATTGTTATTAAGTTTTTATTTCGAATGAAATAACTCACACACGCAAATTTCGGGCATGGTTTTAGAAGACAAAACCGTGCCCGAAGTTTGTTTGTATAACTATAATAGTATGAAGCTATATAATATGCATGAATCTATAAAGGAAACCGAGGACGAGAAATATATGCGTCGTGCCATACAATTAGCAAAGTGTGGTGAAGGATTGACTTATCCTAATCCTATGGTCGGTGCTGTGATAGTCCGAAACGGTGAGATAATAGGTGAAGGCTATCACATAAAGGCAGGTACTGGCCATGCAGAGGTCAATGCTGTTAATAGCGTTGCCGACAAGTCATTGTTACGTGATGCGACAATATATGTGAGCCTTGAACCTTGTTCACATTATGGCAAGACACCGCCATGTGCGAAACTGATAATAGATATGCAGATAGCGAGAATAGTCGTTGGATGCATCGATTCTTTTTCTGAAGTCAGCGGTAGAGGTATAAAGATGTTGCGTGATGCTGGTCGGGAAGTAGTTGTTGGTGTGTTGAATGATGAATGCAGAGAACTTAACAAGAGGTTCTTTACGTACCATGAGAAGCATCGTCCATACGTAATATTAAAGTGGGCTCAATCTGCTGATGGTTTTATAGATAGAAATAGAAGTGCGGCGGAAAAAGCCTCTATGATAACAGATGAACATAGTCATAGACTTGTGCATAAGCAACGTGCATCGGAACAGGCAATACTTGTCGGAGGCAATACAATACGAATGGATAATCCTTCGCTTACGACAAGAAGCTATGCCGGGACAAGCCCCAAACGTTATGTATATTCACCATCAGGAAATTTAGCTGCTGAAGCAAGGGTTTTCAATGATGGAGGAGAGACAACTGTTATTTCGGATGCGGCTACACCGGAAGAAATCTTGTCACGCATATATTCTGACGGAATGCAGTCGGTAATCGTAGAGGGTGGAAGGCAGACTCTACAGACATTCATAGATGCTGGGATTTGGGATGAAGCCCACATTTATACAAGTCAGGTGTTGATCGGTGATGGTGTCAAGGCTCCTAAGATCTGTATTGACAATATGAAAATAGAGGAATCGTCTGTTTCGTCAACATGTCGACTTATGGTTGTCCGTAACATTCAACAATGATGCTACACGATGATATTGAAAAATGCTAGAAGACTTTTTACATTTATCGTTGCACACGGATAATTTTAGTCTTATATTTGCATTATAATATACGGATAAAAAGATATAACAAAAACACTATAATAAAATGAACAAGTTTCTTACAGTAGGTGATATCGGAGACCTCAATGCAGCGCTCAAGGAGGCTCAGGAGGTAAAGAAGAATCCATTTGGATGGCAGCATCTTGGCAAGAACAAGACTATGCTCATAGTATTCTTCAATTCATCGCTCCGTACACGTTTGTCAACTCAGAAGGCAGCCATGAACTTAGGTATGAATGTAATCGTATTGAACGTAAATGGTGACAGCTGGAAACTTGAAACAGAGATGGGTGTTGTCATGGATGGTGACAAGACAGAACACTTGCGTGAGGCTATCCCTGTAATGGGTTCATATTGCGATATCATAGGAGTGCGTTCATTTGCTCGTTTTGAAAATCGTGATTGGGATTACAACGAAACAATACTTCAGCAGTTTATCCAGTACTCTGGCAAGCCAGTGATAAGTCTTGAAAGTGCGACACGTCATCCGTGTCAGGCTTTTGCCGACCTTATTACAATAGAGGAGTACAAGACCAAGAAGCGTCCTAAGGTTGTTCTTACATGGGCACCACATCCAAAGGCACTTCCACAGGCTGTTCCGAACTCGTTTGCAGAATGGATGAAGGCAGCTGATGTTGACTTTGTATTTACAGCACCAGAAGGATATGACCTTGCTCCAGACATTATGGAGGGTCTGACACCAGAGCGTGACCAGATGAAAGCATTTAAGGATGCCGACTTCATCTATGCAAAGAACTGGTCGAGCTACGAACAATATGGTCAGATACTTGGCGACTGCCATGACCCAAAGTGGGCTTCGTGGACAGTAGACATGGCACACATGGACGTCACAAACAATGCCAAGTTTATGCATTGCCTTCCAGTTCGTCGTAACATGATAGTAACTGATGAGGTTATAGACAGCCCTAATAGCATTGTAATTCCTGAGGCAGCCAACCGTGTTGTGTCGGCTCAGGTTGTTATTAAACGAATGCTCGAAGCAATTCAGAAGTAAGCGTATGGAACTAACACTTATAAAAGTTGGAGGAGCTGTTGTAGAAGACAAGACAACTCTCAATACACTTCTTGACGACTTTGCAGCCATGAAGGGCAACAAGTTGCTTGTACATGGTGGCGGACGTGCGGCAGACAAAATGCTGAATCGTCTGGGCGTAGAGATAAAGAAAGTTGACGGACGACGCATAACAGACCAGGAGACAATAGATGTTGTGACAATGGTGTATGCGGGTCTTGTTAACAAGAACATCATAGCTCAGCTTCAGAAGCGTGGTGTTAATGCGTTAGGATTTACGGGTGCCGACCTCAACATCATACTATCGCACAAGCGACCAGTCAAAACTATAGACTATGGTTTTGTAGGTGATGTAGAAAGCGTAC
This sequence comes from Bacteroidales bacterium, assembly GCA_024401355.1. Classification (GTDB taxonomy): domain Bacteria; phylum Bacteroidota; class Bacteroidia; order Bacteroidales; family Marinilabiliaceae; genus W3P20-009. The sequence continues at coordinate 108,277 of JAKSLF010000001.1, forward strand.
AGACAGACGTGTTGTTCTCATTGATAGAACAGGGTGCGGTGCCAGTAGTATCGCCTATCACTCATGATGGCAAGGGACAGTTGCTAAACACAAATGCTGACACTATTGCCTCTGAGCTGTCGCGTGCATTGGCGAAGTCGTGTGACGTAACGCTTGTTTACTGCTTTGAGAAGCCAGGCGTATTGATGGATGCTAACGATGACACTTCGGTAATACCTACACTTACATACGAAAAATTCAAGGAGTACCAGGCATCTGGCATTATCAATGAAGGTATGATACCTAAACTTGACAATGGTTTTGATGCCATACGAATGGGAGTGAAGAGTGTAGTCATTACAAATACTGACGGATTGAAGAACGGAGGTGGAACACGTCTTGTTCTTTAGTGGAATAGACTAACAGCCATATATTGCCTAGGGACGGTTAGAGACGGCAATGGGCAATATATGGTTTTTTATGAAATTCTCGATAGATCCCCCAATTATTGGAAAATCTACAAAATCAATAGTAAATGCTAGTAAAAACATACGGTGCAGCTGTCAGCGGAATAGATGCCTTGACAGTTACAATGGAAGTTGACGTTTGTGCTGGAGTAAGATTCTTTATTGTAGGATTGCCAGACAATGCAGTAAAAGAGAGTGAGCATCGAATAGATGCTGCGATGAGAGTCAGCGGATGGAATTGGCCAGGCAAGCAGATAGTCATAAACATGGCTCCGGCAGACATACGCAAAGAAGGTTCGGCATACGACTTACCACTTGCAATAGGAATAATAGCTGGAAATGAACAAATATCAAATGAGTCTCTGCATAAATATCTCATAATGGGTGAGCTGTCTCTTGATGGTAGCCTTGTGCCAATAAAGGGAGCCTTGCCAATGGCAATGATGGCCAAGAACGAAGGGTTTGAGGGTTGCATATTCCCATCAGAGAATGCGAAAGAAGCGGCTATAGTTGATGGTATAAAAATATATGGAGCAGAAAACCTTAAACAGGTTGCAGAATTCCTGGACAAAGGTACAGGCATGGAGCCTGTAGAGATAGATATAGATGAGGAATTCCGCAAGGCGACAGGAATGTCGGACTTTGATTTTGCGGAAGTAAAAGGTCAGGAGAATGTAAAGAGGGCGCTTGAAATAGCAGCTGCTGGTGGTCATAACATATTGATGATTGGTTCGCCGGGTTCGGGAAAGAGCATGATGGCCAAGAGAATGCCATCGATATTGCCTCCATTGACAATGGAAGAGGCTCTTGAGACAACCAAGATACATTCGGTAGCGGGAAAGATAAAAGGTGACACATCATTATTGACTCGCAGACCATTCAGAAGTCCACATCACACAATATCGGACGTGGCACTTGTTGGTGGTGGTACATATCCTCAGCCGGGTGAGATATCGTTGGCACACAATGGAGTGTTGTTTTTGGATGAATTGCCTGAGTTTAAGCGAACGGTATTGGAGGTTATGCGTCAGCCATTGGAGGACCGCACGATATCGATATCGCGTTCGAGATTTACTGTGGAGTATCCGGCAAGTTTCATGTTGGTGGCGAGTATGAATCCATGTCCTTGTGGTTATTACAATGATCCGGCAAGGGCGTGTACGTGTCCGCCGGGATTGGTGAAGAAGTATTTGGGCAGAATATCTGGTCCGTTGCTTGACAGAATAGATTTGCATGTGGAAGTGGTGCCAGTACCGTTTGACAAGTTGGCAGATGCTCCGGCATCGGAATCGAGTGCAGTTATAAAAGCGAGAGTTGTAAAGGCACGTGAGATACAGAGCAGGAGGTATGCGGATTATCCTGGAATACATTGTAATGCTCAGATGACTCCGAAGATGCAAGCGAAATTTTCGCAACCAGACGAGGCAGGTCAGCAGATACTGAAGATGGCGATGAGTAAACTTGGACTTTCGGCCAGAGCATACGACAGGATATTGAAAGTAGCCAGGACAATAGCAGACCTTGAAGGTATGGAATCGATTCAGGCGTCGCATATTGCTGAGGCAATACAATATAGAAGTCTTGACAGAGAGACTTGGGGAGAGTAGAGATTAGTAGTAATTGACGATAAAGATGGCAACCGTGTAATGGAGTTTAGAAGACTCTGTTGCCGGTTGCTTTTGCTATTAGTCGTTTGGCTTCGTTGTAGACCATCAGTTGTCGGAGGATGTCGTTTTTGGCATCATCGGAGGCACCGTTTTGTTCGGCTTGGGCGAGTTCGTTTTTCAGTCGGGTTATTTCCTGCTTAACCTTCTTGATACGCATTTCGTTGAGGAGATGCGGAATCAGTTCGTCGAGCTGGTCTTTTTCTTCGACCATGGTATAGAAACGTTGGTGGTATTTGCTCAGTTTGTATTTTGAGCCGATGAGGTCGGCGGCGAGAGAGCAGATAGCGGGGTCGGACTGATTGACGAAAAATTCGGGTTTTATGATAGAATGGTCGGGTGCATCGATATATGCTTGTATGAGTTGAGCGATATCGGGGTTGATGCAAGGGAGACCATCTTTTTCGAGTTGCTGTATGATGTATTCGCCGACAGTTGTTGGGCTGTCGGAATTGGCGAAGAGTGGGTGGTCGATGTAGTTGACGAAATATCTTGCGAGTTCTCGTTCTTCGAAGAGGAAAGGGTTGGCACGTTTGGCGAGCATTTCGTCGTAGGAGTGGACGAGGTCGGCCGTGGCAGATGGTGTTTGGGCCATCTGTTGTTCGTTGAGGTTGACGGAGTCGGCGGCTCGTTGTGCCTGTTCTTCGTTACGTTGCTGTATGTTTCTTTTTTCTATGTCGTCGAATTTCTTGTGTGCGGAATCGACGAGGACCTTTTGTAGTACATCGAAGAGAGTTGCCTCGTCGATGTTCATTATTTTGCTACACTCCTGGACGTAGATAGTGCGGAGTATGGTGTCTTGTACCTTGGATATGGTGAGTACCATATCGTTGATTATTTCAGAAGTCTTTGTTGGGTCGCCCTTGGCGTCGTCGAGGAGGAGTTTTGCCTTGAACTGTATGAAGTCGGTCTGGTGAGCTTCGATGTAGGCGACGTATTCGTCGGCGTTGTGAGTGCGTGCGAAGGAATCAGGGTCTTCTCCGTCGGGGAGGAGGAGGACCTTGACATTCATGCCTTCGGCGAGAACCATGTCGATACCTCTGACAGCGGCGTGGATACCGGCAGAGTCGCCATCGTAGAGTACGGTAATATTGTTGGTGAACTTCTTGATGACGTGGATTTGTCCGGTAGTGAGTGAAGTGCCACAGGAAGCGATAGTATTGGTGAGTCCGGCCTGGTGCATGCTGATGACGTCGGTATATCCTTCGACGAGGTAGCATCGGTCTTTGCGGACTATTTCGGACTTAGCCTGGAACATGCCGTAGACGACATCGCTCTTGTGGTAGAGGACGCTTTCGTTGGAGTTGATGTATTTAGCGGCCTTGTCGCTTTTGACCATGACACGTCCGCCGAAGCCGATAACACGTCCGGAGATGCTATGTATAGGGAACATGACACGTCCGAAATACTTGTCGACCTTGTATCCGTTATCTCCGAAGATGGAGAGTGATGCTTCCTTGAGGAATTCCTCTTTATATCCGTGCTGAAGTGCGAGTTGTGTGAAAGCGTCGCGTTTGCTGAGTGAGAATCCGAGTTCGAACTTTCGGATAGTATCGTCGCGGAAACCGCGTTCGCCACGGAAATATGGTAATCCGACAGAAATACCTTCGGGAGAGTTCCAGAGATTGTCGATGAAAGTCTGTCGGGCGAATTCGAGTGCTGCGGAGACGCTTTCGCGGAGGCTGACAGCTTGTTCCTGTTCGGGAGTGAGCTGTTCGTCCTTGACTTGTATGCCGAATCGAGGTCCGAGGTATTTTATAGCTTCGAAGAAAGTGAGGTGTTCGTGCTCCATGACGAAAGTGACGGCGTTGCCGGCTTTGCCACAGCCGAAGCATTTGTAGATGCCTTTGGCTTTGGAGACGTAGAAGGAAGGTGTTTTTTCGTTGTGGAAAGGACAGCAGCCGATGTGGTTCGCGCCTCTTTTGGAGAGAGACACGAAGTCGCCAATAATATCTACGATATTGGAATTGGCGGTTTCCTTGACGGTTTCTATGGTCTGCTGGTCAATCATTTAGAGATCCACATTTTGCGTAGTCCGAGGTCGATGAGCAGGCATTCCCAGGGACGTTCTGGTTCGTATATGGAGGGCATGGATATTTCGTTGCCATCGTTGTCGATGCGAACTCCGGCGTTAATATCCTTGATGCTGAAAAGAGCACGTTGCTGCCCGAAAGAAATTTCTATGGTATCGACAGGTGCGAGAGTGTAGAGTGAAGGGTCGGGGAATAGTCCGCAAATCTCGATATCTTCGTCGATGAAGAGGTCGATGGCGCGGTATTCACCTGATGAGTATCTGTTGAAAGCGGATTCTCCGACAGGGATGCGGAGTTTGCCGTTGTCGTAGGACACCTTGTTGCATGTGGGTTTGAGCTGCTGGCTGAGCATGGACTGGGAGATGGTGGAAGTGTTGCCAGTAGGCTTAGTGAGAGCCTTGGCAGGAATGTGCTGGTTGAAGAACATTGGGTTGGCGAGTCGCCATTTGGGGTTGGTTTCTTCGTTGTCCCACATGGAGTATGTTTCCTTGACGCAGTCGATGATGTCGACAGTACCTATGACGGAGTTGGTTTTCATCTCGTCGAATTCGGGAAGGTTGCCGAGGTATATGGCGTTGAGGATTGTGGATACCCATTCATAGGGTTTGTCGAGTAGTATTTCGCTGTCGACGGGTGTTGATGAAGATACGACGATCACTCGGCCTCGGAACTGGAGGTCGCCGACGGCATCAGCGATGTCGACAATTCCATGGCATACGAGAGATGCCCATGGTTGAGGTAGAGTGATGTATTTCATGCTTGCAAAGATAATATATAATTACGAAAAACGAAATATGATTTTTGGTTGAGAGTAGGGCAAGGGTAGGGTAAAGGTATGGTATAGTTATGGCGAAAGTACGTGTTAGCTTTTGTTTTTGATGTTTTTAGTTGTATATTTGCGTGGTGGAGCGGTTGAGCTTCTTTTTTCAGTTATATATAGGTATAGTATGGCGAGATTGGAGTTGGCTGATGGTTGCAGTTTGAGACGTGCGAGGAGAGTGATGACTGAGCGAGGCTCGGGCTTCAGGTTGACCTTGCGTGGTGGGAGACTGTATACGATGAAGAGAGTGAGATGTGTTCAGCCGGATAGTGTGGAGCAGTTGAAGTGCAGGGAATTGCTGGTGAGGGCGAATGAGTTGGCGAGGAGGGATTTTGAGGAAGTGGAGAAAGTGGAATATTGGAAGAAGAAGGCTGAGGAGACGGGTTATAAGACGGCGAGAGGATGTGCGAGGGCGTGGTATGTGAGGAAGCTGAAGGAGAGAGTTGTGGAGATGGAGAGGAGAGAGATGGAGAAGAGGGAAGCGAAGAATAGTGAGATGGTGGGAAGTGTGAGTGGAGTTGTTTGGAGTAAGGAATAAGGAAGTGGCGGAAAGTTTGAGGATTGGTGATGTTGTGAGTGATGGTATAGTATGTGGGCGACGTGGAGTTGGGTGGAAGGAGTATTGTGGTCTTGTGAGATGGCGGAGGCGGATGGGCATGTCAAAAAATTAGACGATTATTCTTGTATTCATATAAAAAAGCAGGTGTTTGATATTTTTGTGGTGGAAAATTATTAGTTTTGTCATGCTAATAGAAAAAAGAGACAGATGAAAAAGATATTATTGATATTGTTTGCATGTGTAGCGATGTGTGTATCGGCAGGAGCGCAGGTAGTAGCTTCGGGTTCGGTAGCATCGTTGAAGGGCAAGACGAGAGTGAATGTAGAATTTGACTATTCGGAGACGATGGTCAAGAAGTCGCTCAACACGGTTGCGGAGTTGAAGGCGATGGGTGATGAGGACTGGGTGAAGGATTTGCCTGAAGATGAGTCGGATTGCATCGAGACGCTGAATGATGCGTTGGAGAGATATATGGTATTTGGGAAGTCGGAGAATGTGGACTGTGAGATGGTGATCAAGATTCTTGCGATAGATAAGGACTTGAACAATCCGCGAGCAGAAGTGACATTCAAGGACAAGAGTGGTGCGGAGCTGCTGAAGCTGGTGAATGTGATGGATGATGACATCAACGGTCTGGGCAAGAGAGTGGCTCGAGTGCTGAAGCGCGGACTGAGATAAGGGGATTGTGTGGGGCTAATGTTTTTGGTATATATATAATACATAAATAAAACATAAATAAAAGTAGTATGAAGAAATTTTTGTTGTCGGCATTTTTAATGCTTTTGAGCTTGTCATCATTTGCAGGAGCAAAGGATGTGAAACTGGTGTCTGGTGATGCATCGGTCATTGCTGTAAAGGGTATGTCAGTCCGTGTAGAGTTTGACTATTCAGAATGTCAGATATATGACATGGGCGAGAAGAAATTCTTTGACATCGATGAGTATATGAAATTCAAGGGTGAAGACTGGGTGCGTGACCTTCCGGGTGAGTTGAGAAAAGCGGAGGATGCTTTCCTTGAAGAATTCAATGATGAATCGAAGAAGGCTCAGGTGGTAGGAAGCTCGGCAGAAGCGGAGTACACAATGGTATTCAAGTTGAAGGAATTCAGCTATGGCAAGCCGGTAGTATTCTTCCGCAGCGACATAGCGTGGGGAACAGGAGTGGTAGAGATAGTGAAGACAGCGACAAAGGAGACAGTAGCCACATTTGAATTTGTAAAGGTGGACGGTGCGGTTGCTGGTGGAATAGCAGCCATGGAGTTGCGTCGTGAGCAATGCTATGAGCATGTGGCAGAGGCAATGGCAAAGACATTGAACAAAATCAAATAAATAGAGCATGAGAAAGATATTATTATTGGCAATATTCATTGTCAGCTGTGTTGTCTCGAATGGACAGGCGGTAAAGTCGGGTTCGATATCGGCACTTAAGGGTTATACACGTTCGGAAATAGTCTTTGACTATTCGAGGACTCAGGTAAAGAATTCGGCCATAGATGCGGCAACCTTGATAGCAGAGAATGGGAGCGACTGGGGTCGTAAGCGTCAGCGCCAGGAAGAGTGGTGCATAGGCTCGATCAACGACGACCTGAAGGGAGCGCTGGTATGTGGAAAGGGAGCGAAAGCGGACCTTAAGATGACATTGTATGTAGAGAGCATCAAGGCAGACCTTGACGATCCACAGGTTACGGTAGTCTTTACAGACAAGGATGGGAATGAGATACTTGTGCTGGAGAAGATAGGTGACGACGACTTCAATGGCGTTGGTCATATAATCGGATCGTACTTGAGGAAGCAGTTGAGGAGATTGAAGTAGAAACAAGAGAATAAAAAATGAAGTCGCAAGAGGGAAAAGACCTTTTGCGACTTCTTGTCGGTATATTGTATGTATGACGTAGTGATAATAGGCAGCGGACTTGGCGGACTTTCGTGCGGAACGATATTGGCGAAGGAAGGTCTGCGAGTGTGTGTCGTAGAGCAGCACCGCATAGCGGGAGGCTGCCTGCAGTCGTTCATGCGCAACGGGAAGACCTTTGACACGGGAATACATTATGTTGGGAGCATGAAAGAGGGTCAGCTGATGAGGCACTTCCTGAAATATTATGGAATAGAAGAGAAAGTAAGGACGATAGATGTAGATGAGGAAGCGTATGAGACAGTAGTGATAAAGGGGAAAGAGTATAGGCTGCCGACGGGGAGGGAGAGATTTGTAGAAGAGATGAGCAGGCAGTTTCCTGCAGAGAGGGAAGGGCTGGAGAAGCTGATGGAGAAAATAATGGAAGTGAAGAACTCGATAAGTGTCGAGATGCTGAAAGAGGGGAAGATAAGTGACGTGGATATGCAGAAATATATGGCGGTATCGGCATCGGAAATGATAGACAGTCATATAGGTGACGAGACGCTGAGGAAGATAATGGGTGGCTGTTCGATGCTGTTTGGCGGTGAGAGAGAGACATCGTGCTTCTATCACTATGCGATGGTTATAGGGTCGAACGTGGAGGGGTCGCAGAGGATATTGGGCGGAAGCCAGACGCTGGCGAATGCCATGGTGGAGAAGATAGAAGAGGCAGGAGGGAAAGTGATGACAGAGCGGAGAGTGACGAAAATAGCAACTGGCGGAACTGGGATGGTGACGGGGATAGAGACAGACAAGGGTGAGACATTGACAGGAAAGTATTACATATCGGCGATACATCCGAGCCAGACCTTTGAGATATTGGAGAAGACGCCGGTAGTGAAGCAGCCGTTCGTAAAGAGGATGAAAGAGCTGAAGAACTCGTACGGACTGTTTTCGGTATATGTAGTGTTGAAGGAGAAGAGCGTGCCATTTAGGAACACATTCTACCTGATACATGACGGTGACACATGGTTTGACGAAGAGTATCAGGCAGGGAGATATGACGACATGTCGTTCATGGTGAGTTTCAAGCCATCGGAAGACGGGAAGTGGGCGGAGACAGCATCGCTGATAGCGCCTGTATCGGCGAAGGACTATGAGAAGTGGGCAGAGACAGAAGTGGGCAGACGTGGAGAAGAGTATGAGAGATGGAAAAGTGGGTTGGCGGAGACGCTGATAGAGAGATATGAGAAGATGTATCCAGGGATGAAAGCCGGGATAGACAAAATATATACAGCATCGCCGCTGACATTCAGAGACTACACGTTGACTCCGGGCGGATCGGCATACGGAATACTGAAAAACTACAAGAACCCGTTGCCGACGATAATACCGACTCAGACGAAGCTTGGGAACCTGTTGTTGACGGGTCAGAACATCTTTGTGCCTGGAGCCATTGGGGTGACCATGACAGCAGCGATAACGTGTGCGAATATAGTGGGTGAAGAGAAACTGGCAAAGAAGATAGGAAACTTAAACTAGGAAGAGATGAGAAGAGTAGTAATAACAGGACTAGGAATATTCTCGAGCATAGGCAATGGAGTAGACGAAGTGGCCAGATCGTTGCGAGAGGGGAAGAGTGGCATAGGCTTGAGCAAAGAGCGTTTGGCGCTTGGCTACAGGTCGGGGCTGATGGGTATGTTGCCAGAGATAGACGTGAAAGACGTGCTGGACAGGAAGAGCAGACTGCGCTTTGCGGAGCATGGCGTCTATGAATATATAGCAGTAAAAGAAGCCTTGAAAATGGCTGGGATGGACGACGCCTACCTAAAATCGAACGAAGTGGGCATCATCATGGGCAACGACAGTTCGGCGAAAGCCGTAATTGAGGGTGTGGACATCATAAGAGAGAAGCACCTGACGCAGCTGGTAGGTTCGGGCAACGTCTTCCAGGTGATGAACTCGACCTTGTCGATGAATCTGGCGGTATCTCTTGGCATCAAGGGAGTGAGCTTCACGGTGTCGGCGGCGTGTTCGAGCAGCAGTCATGCGATAGGCCTGGCGACGACATTGATAAGGAGCGGCATCCAGGAAAGGATAATATGTGGTGGAGCTCAGGAAGTGAATGAATTCAGCGTAGGCAGCTTTGACGGCATAGCGGCATTCTCGACAAGGATGGATGAGCCGACGAAAGCCTCGAGACCGTTTGACATGGGAAGAGACGGGTTGGTGCCGAGTGGTGGTGGTGCGGCCGTCATAGTGGAGAGCATGGAATCGGCATTGTCGCGAGGAGCGACCATATTGGGTGAGATAGTAGGATATGGAGTCTCGACGAGTGGTGAGCATCTGACGATACCGACCTCGGAAGGACCGTATACAGCCATGAAGCGAGCCATAGAAGACGCAGGCATGGAAGTGAGTGACATAGACTATATCAATGCACATGCGACATCGACCAAGATAGGTGACGCTAATGAAGCGGAAGCGATAGTGAAACTGATGGGTGAGTGGAAGCCGCTGGTTACATCGACGAAATCGATGACAGGACATGAGTTGTGGATGGCTGGTGCGAGTGAGATAGTATATTCGACCTTGATGATGAATGAGGGCTTTGTGGCGCCGAACATCAACCTTGAGGAGAAAGACCCTAAGGCGGTTGGACTAGACATACCGACGAAAGTCGTGGAGAAGAAGATAGATGCATACCTGTCGAACTCGTTTGGCTTTGGCGGAACGAATGCGGCACTTGTAGTAAAAAAAATATAAGAAACAGAATAGAATGGAAAAGAATGAAATGCAGAAGAAGCTGATAGAGATGTTGGCTGAAGAATTTGAAGTAGAAGCGACAGACATAAAGCCAGAAGACCCGCTGATGGAGACATTGGGACTGGACAGTCTGGACATGATAGACGTAGCGGTATTGATAGAGAAGAACTTTGGAGTGGTGCTGGTGCAGGAAGACTTCAAGAACCTGGTAAGCTTTGAAGACTTTTATGGAGTGATAGAGAAGAAAGTGAACGCGAAGTGATTCTGGTGAAGCGTAGTAGATGAAGAATCAATAAACGTAAGACTAAGTATATGGAACTTGAGGAAATATATGATATACTCTTTGAGGACAAGAAGATAGAGATAAGTCAGGAAGAGCGCAAGAAAGTGGAGGAGTGCTATGACTTTCTGGAGGAATTCAAGAAAGACAAAGTGATATATGGCATCAACACGGGCTTTGGTCCGATGGCTCAGTACAGAGTGAGTGACGAGCACCTGAAAGAGCTGCAGTATAACATCATCAGATCGCATTCGTCGGGTGCAGGTGAGGCAATGCCCCTGATAGCGGTGAAAGCGGCGATGATAGCGAGATACATGACCTTCATGCAATGCAGAAGTGGAGTGCATCCGATGGTAGTGGACCAGATAGTGTCGTATATAAACAACGACATAATACCATACGTGCCTCAGCATGGAAGTGTGGGTGCGAGTGGTGACCTTGTGCAGCTGGCTCACATAGCCTATACATTGATAGGTGAGGGAGAAGTGCATTATGAGGGAGAGTGGATGGAGACCAAAGAAGCATTGAAGCGAGCAGGGTTGAAGCCGATGGAGATACATGGTAGAGATGGACTGTCGGTAGTGAATGGCACAGCGATGATGACCGGTTTGGGCCTGGTGAACCTGATATATGCGAAGAGGATAGCCGAGTGGGTGATAATGTTGTCGGTGATGACAAATGAGATAGCAGGATCGTATGACGACTTCATGACCACAGAGCTAAACAGCGTCAGACGTCAGGACGGTCAGCAGGACGTAGCGGCGATGATGCGTGAGATAGCGAAGGGAAGCAAGATGATGTCGAAGAGGCAGGTGGAGCTGTATAACGGAACTCAGGAGACATTGTTCAAGAAGAAAGTGCAGCCATATTATTCGTTGCGATGCATACCTCAGGTGATGGGTCCGGTAGTGGAAGTGTTGAAAAATGCGGAGCGAGTGCTGATAAACGAAGTGAACTCGGCAGATGACAATCCGATAGTGGATCCGGAGGCGAAAATGATATATCATGGTGGCAACTTCCACGGCGACTACATCTCGTTTGAGATGGACAAGCTGAAGATAGCGACGACGAAGATGACCATGCTTGCAGAGAGACAGATGAACTATCTGTTTCATGACAAGATAAACGAGATAGAGTATAAAGGCAAGAGTCTGCCTCCATTTGTGAACCTTGGAGTGCTGGGCTTGAACTATGGCATGCAGGCATGCCAGTTTACTGCGACCTCGACCACGGCAGAGAGCCAGACATTGTCGAACCCGATGTATGTGCACTCGATACCGAACAACAACGACAACCAGGACATCGTCAGCATGGGAACGAACTCGGCTCTGATAGCCAAGCATGTAGTGGACAACGCATACCAGGTAGTAGCAATACACATGATGACCGTGTGTCAGGCGATAGACTGCCTTGGATGTTATGACGACATGAGCGAGAAGAGCAAGGAAGTGTATGACGAAGTGAGAAGCTTCTTTGGAGCGTTCAGAGACGACACGGAGAAATATACGGACATAGCGAACATGGAGAAATATCTGCGTGTAAAATCGCTGGAGCTGGGGTTGTGAATCCGTTAAGTGAAATACTGAAAAGGAGTGTCTGGTGATGCGGAATAGAGATAAAAAGTGGTGGTTATTCGGTGTAGTTTGATTAATTGTCGTATATTTGCGTAGTCAAAGCTGTCGTTCATGAATAGTGGCGGTTGCGGGACGTATTTATATTTTTAGCATAAAAACCAATAATATAGATGAGCGGATTTTTCGGAACAGTATCGTCAGAAGATTGTGTATCAGAAGTCTTCTATGGCACGGACTATCATTCGCACCTTGGCACAAAGCGAGGTGGCATGACCATATTCTCGAAGGGTAAGGGCTTTCAGAGAGCCATACACAGTCTGGAAAACGGATACTTCAGGAACAAGTTTGAAGCGGACATCGCGACATTTGAGGGAACAGCCGGCATAGGTTGTATAAGTGACACAGAGGCTCAGCCACTTGTAGTATTCTCTCATTTGGGAAGATTTGCGATAAGCACCGTATCCAAGATAAACAATCTGGATGAACTTGCAGACCATCTGCTCAAGCAGGGCAAGACCTTTGCAGAGACGAGTCAGGGTGGAATAAATCCGACAGAGCTTGTTGCGATGCTGATATGCGAGAAGTCGTCGTTCAAAGAGGGCATAGAATTCGTGTATGAGAGCATCAAGGGATCGTGCTCGATATTGATATTGAATGGTGAGGAGATAATAGCGGGCCGTGATAAGCTTGGTAGAACTCCGATAGTGATAGGCAAGAAAGAAGGTGCGACATGTGTAGCATCGGAGACATGTTCATTCTTGAACCTGGGCTATCAGATAGAGAAATATATTGGTCCGGGCGAGATAGTATCAGTAAAGGCCAATGAATATAACACCATAAGAGAGGCCAACAAGAAGATGCAGGTATGCTCGTTCCTGTGGGTATATTATGGTTATCCACCATCATGCTATGAAGGCATCAACGTAGATGAGTCGCGTTATCGCTGCGGATGCAAGCTGGCAGAGAAAGACGACGTTGAGGGAGCAGACTTTGTAGCTGGCATCCCTGACTCGGGTACGGGACATGCGATGGGTTACAGCCACAAGTCGGGATTGCCACTCATGCGTCCATATTCGAAGTACACACCGACATGGCCACGAAGCTTCATGCCACAGAACCAGTCGATGAGAGAGCTTGTAGCGAAGATGAAGCTGATACCAAACGGAGCGTTGATAAAGGACAAGAAGGGAATCTTCCTGGACGACTCGATAGTGAGAGGAACTCAGTTGAGAGACAACGTGATAGACTTGACAAATGCGGGCATCAAGGAAGTGCACATGCGTGTAGCGTGTCCACCATTGATTTATCCATGTGAGTATTTGAACTTCAGCCGTTCGAGGACAACATTGGAGCTTGCGACACGTAAGGCGATAATAAAGCTTGAGGGCAAGGAGGATGTAGACTTCTCGAAGTATGCGGATCCGGACTCACAGGAATACAAGAACATGGTAGAGCAGATAAGGAAAGACCTTGGTTTGACGACGTTGAAATTCCAGCGTCTGGAGGACCTTGTTGACGCCATCGGCTTGCCAAAAGAGTGCTTGTGTACACACTGCTGGGACAACTCGAGCTGGGGATAGAGTAAAGAAAGAGCGATATAAAACAAATCGCTGCCTTTTTGGAGGGCGGCGATTTTTGTGTTTTCATGATTTATTTTGTAACTTTGCAGCATAATATGCCATATAAGGTAAAAAAGGAACATATATATGAGATATGCATTAGTAACAGGTGGCAGCCGAGGAATCGGTCGTGCGATATGTGTCAAGCTTGCGAGTCAGGGTTATCACGTATTGATAAACTATGTATCGAACGAGGCTAAGGCGCTGGAGACATTGGCGTTGACCAAGGAAGCCGGCACAGAGGGTGAGATCATCAAATTTGATGTAGCGAACCTGGAGGAGACCACAGCTGCGCTTGAGAAGTGGCAGGAAGACAACAAGGACAACAAAGAGGCATATATAGATGTGCTGGTGAACAATGCAGGTGTGACATCTGACGCATTGCTTCCGTTGATGGAGCCAGAGTCGTGGCACAAAGTGTTGAGCACCTCGCTTGACGGATTCTTCAATGTAACGAGAACCGTAGTGAAGAAGATGGTACGCAAGAAGCATGGCCGCATCATCAACATGGCATCTGTATCGGGCTTGATAGGCTTGCCAGGCCAGTGTAACTATTCGGCAGCGAAGGGCGCTATAATATCTGCGACCAAGGCATTGTCGAAGGAGCTTGGTGTGAAGAACATCACAGTGAATGCGATAGCTCCGGGCTTCATCAAGACAGACATGACAAGTTCGCTTGACGAAGAGGAGTTGAAGAAGGGCATATCGCTTGGTCGTTTTGGCGAGGCGGAGGAAGTGGCAGCCCTTGCGGCATTCCTTGCATCGGAAGATGCAGCATATATCACAGGTGAGACAATAGCCATCACAGGTGGTTTGCGTGGTTAATGCGAAACAGAACTAAAACAGAGATAAAAAATGAGAGACGGAGTATGGAGCTTCGTCTCTCATCATCGTTAAAAAGCTAAGCAGGAATCGAACAGAATGGAAGAGCTAAAAAGAGCTTTGGCAGAGGAGTTTGAGGTGAGCATTGACGAGATGCGACCTGAGGCTAAATATGTCGATGTGCTTGGCCTGGACAGTCTTGACATCGTAGATGCCATAGTGTTGATAGAGGGAGTTACGGGAGTGAAACTGGCGAAAGGTGACATCAGAAAAGACGGTACCTTTGGTGAGTTGTTTGAGACGATAGCGTCGAAGAAATAGAGAAGGGGGAAAGAGGGCAGTGGCAGAGAAGAAGTGGAGTGGCAAATCGCGAGGCGGTGCGTTTGGGACATGGTTTTTCGTGGTGACGCTGAAATATCTTGGTGTTGGGGCGGCGTATGTGCTATTGGCATTTGTGGCGCCATATTTTGTATTGTTCGCGCCTAAGGGCAGACGAGCGATAATGAAATACAACAGAGAGATACTGGGCTATGGACGATGGAAATCGCTATGGAAAGTCTTTGTACACTTCTATGTGTTTGGGCAGACAATAATAGACAAGATAGCTCTAAAGCATGGAATAGAAAAGCCATACACCTTTGACTACATAAACTACGAGGAATTCCTGAAAGTGCTTGACTCGGGCACAGGAGTAATAATCATAGGTGCACATGTAGGATCGTGGGAAGTTGGTGCGCCATATTTCAACAAATATGGTAAAGACATGAACATAGTGATGCTAGATGGGGAGTATGAGCAGATAAAGAGAGTGATAGAAGACGGTGCGGAGAAGCAGCCATTCAAGATAATACCATTGGGCACAGATGGTCTGGACTCGATATTGAAGATAAAGGCGGCCTTGGACAGGAAAGAGTATGTATGTTTTCAGGGCGACCGATATATGGACGAGGAGAACAGCATAGAGAGGGAATTCATGGGGAAGAAAGCGAGATTTCCGAAAGGACTGTTCCAGGTGGCGGCAAAGCTTGGTGTGCCAGTGGTGTATTACTATGCCATGAGGGAGAACGGGAAGAGATATAGCTTTTCGTTTGAGATAGCGAATACGGAGTCGAAGAATTCGAAAGAACGCTTTGGCAAGATAGTAGACCAATATATAGAAACACTGGAGAAGACAGTGAAGAGACATCCGCAGCAGTGGTTTAACTTCTATGACTTCTGGAGTGAATAAAACAAAGAAAAAGAAAATGAAACTGTTTCCGGATCTTGAGAAGAAATATACTAAAGAGAGCCAATCGGCGAAGACAGCCCAGCGCCTTGCGCAGGAGATCGCCTTTGCTCCGATGGTTTTCCAGGTGTCGAGACTGATGGTGAAGTTTGGCATACTGCAGGCATTGCAGGACAACAAGGAAGGCTTGACACAGAAAGAGATAGCAGAGAAATGTGAGTTGAGTGACTATGCAGCGCAGGTGTTGCTTGAAGCATCGCTATCGATAGGAACGGTATTGTTTCAGAACGAGAAATATGTAATGTCGAAAGCGGGATGGTTTCTGTTGAACGACGTGATGGTGAAAGCCAACATGGACTTCAACCATGACGTGAACTATCTGGGACTGTTCAGACTTGAGGAGTCGCTGAAGAATGGCAAGCCTGAGGGCTTGAAAGTATTTGGCAACTGGCCAACGATATATGAAGGACTGTCGCAGTTGCCAGAGCAGGTGCAGAAGAGCTGGTTTGGCTTTGACCATTTCTATTCGGACAACTCGTTCAAGGAAGCTCTGGAGATAGTGTTTGGCGGAGGGAAGACCAAGACCCTGCTAGACGTAGGTGGAAACACAGGACGATGGGCATTGCAGTGTGTGGGTTATGACAAAGACGTCAATGTGACAATCATGGACCTGCCACAGCAGATAGAGATGATGAAGAAGCAGACAGCGGGGAAGGAAGGTGCGGAACGAATACACGGTCACGGAGCCAATCTGCTGGATGCAAAAGTGCCATTCCCAAAACGTTTTGATGCCATTTGGATGAGCCAGTTCCTGGACTGCTTCTCGGAAGCGGAAGTGACTAGCATACTGATGAGAGCGGCGCAGTCGATGGATGAAGGCAGCACACTCTACATAATGGAGACCTATTGGGACAGGCAGAAATATGAGACAGCGGCATATTGCCTGACACTGACAAGCATATATTTCACCGCATTGGCAAACGGCAACAGCAAGATGTATCATTCGGAAGACATGGAGCGATGTGTAAAAGCAGCCGGATTGAAAGTGGTGAAAGTGCATGACGGTCTAGGCATGGGACATTCAATCTTCGAGTGTAAACTAGCCTAGTATAGAATAATAACATTTGCAACCATAAAATAGAGAAAAGATGGGAACACCAGTAGTAGCGGGAGCAGACATCTGCAAATACATACCCCAGAGAAAGCCAATAGTAATGATTGACTCGTTTTATGGGATAAGTGAAGAGCAGGGCAATGCGACATCGGTGTCGGGCTTGACAATAGGTGAGGACAACCTATTTGTTGAGGACGGGCAGATGATAGACAGCGGCATCATTGAGCACATAGCTCAGAGTGGTGCGATGCAGATAGGCTATGACAGCATAAGCAACGGCAGACCGGTGCCGCTGGGCTTCATAGGATCGGTGAATAAGTTGACGATAAACAGATTGCCAAAAGTGGGTGAGACACTGAATACCACAATAGTCTTTGAGGCTCAGGTAGGTGACATTACCCTGATAGGTGCAACAGTAAAGATAGGAGACGAGACCATAGCGTCGGGCAAGATGAAAGTGGCGACAAAATAAACACTGGATTATTGCCGGGCAATTGTCGGGCAGCAGTCTGACGATGGCAGGAAAGAGCAGAAAAGAGATGGCAAAGAGGCAGAAGACAAGAGAGGCAGCGTTGACGTGCAGGACAGAAGTGCTTGTAAGATTCAGTGACGTAGACGCCATGAAAGTGGCGTGGCATGGGTCGTATGTGGCATATCTGGAAGACGGACGCGAAGCCTTTGGCATAGCATATCCAAAAGGATTGGGCTATGCTGACTACTTCCAGTCGGGCTATGTTGCTCCGGTAGTGAACATGAACATCAACTACAAGCAGTCGCTGAGATGTGGTGATACGGCCATAGTGGAAGTGCGTTACATAGCGACGGAAGCTGCAAAGATAATATTTGAGTATGTGATATACAGGAAATCGGACATGGCCATCATGGCGACAGCCGAGACAACGCAGGTATTCACCACATACGAAGGAGAGATGCAGTATACATGTCCGGACTTCTATGAGAAGTGGAAAGCTAAGTGGCTGAAAAAATAGTTGTTGCAAAGTGGGCAAGACGATGGCATATATAGGTGATAGTTGCGTGATGACCGGGCTTGGGCTCGGTACGGGTGTGAACTATGCCTCGATGAAAGCCTATAAGACAGGTCTGAAAGTGACAGAGTTGCCAGGACTGTCGGAGAAGCCATTGCCAGTGCAGACAATAGAGAGAAAACCACGAAGCAGGAAACTGTCGAGACTGGAATGGATGATGAAAACGTGTGCGGCAGACGTGATAAGCAAGTCGGGCACAGAAGCATCGTCGGAGAGGACTGGAATAATAATATCGACAACCAAAGGCAACATCGGAGAGCTTGGAACAGGCGAACCGGAAGATGGAAGCAGAGTATATCTGTGGAACATGGCCAAGAACGTAGCGAAAGCACTGCGAGTAAATACAGAACCTATAGTAGTGTCGAACGCATGTGTATCTGGTGTGGCCGCGTTGATAGTAGCCCAGAGACTGATCAGAGCTGGAAGATATGACGACATCATAGTGATAGGTGGAGACGAAGTGACTACCTTCACGACCAGTGGATTTCTGGCCTTCAAGTCGGTGAGTGAAAAGCCATGTCGTCCGTATGACAAAGAGAGGGATGGGTTGTCGCTAGGAGAAGCCGTAGCGGCAGTGGTAGTCAGCAACGACAAGAAGAAATCTAGAGGTACCATAATAGAAGGTGGAGGCATGAGCAACGACGCCAACCACATCAGTGGTCCTTCGAGGACAGGTGAGCCACTAGCGGAAGCCATAAAGCAGGCGATGGAAGAAGCCCAAGTGGGAGTTGATGACATAGCCTTTGTCAATGCACATGGTACCGCGACAGTATATAATGACGAGATGGAATCGAAAGCCATCGCGCTTGCTGGGCTAGGAGTGAAGCCGGTGAACAGTCTGAAGCCATATTATGGCCATACGCTAGGAGCATCGGGCTTGCTTGAAGCCATGATAGGAGTAGAAGAGTTGAAAGAGGGGAAGCTGTTGGGAACAATGGGATATGAGACACCAGGCACACCGGTGGAAGTGAACGTATCGGGCAAGCACAGGGAAGTGTCGGGCAGCCGATTTATAAAGACAGCATCGGGATTTGGTGGATGTAATGCGGCAGTCGTAATAGCCAAAGAGAGCGAGGCTCATAGGAGCAGTAGCATTGTGCCAGTGGTGAAGCCGAAGAGAATAGCGAGATGCAGGATAGAGGGTGGCATAGTAGAATTGAACGGCAAAATAGAATATGACGGACGCAAAGATGGTGAAGAGCCAGACTTTGGAACATTCGTCAGAGAGATATATCATAGCCAGGGAGACAACAACTTGAAATTCTTCAAGATGAATGACATGTGTAAGTTGGGCTACGTGGCAGCGAACTACATGATGAAGGGAGTGGAGCATGGCGAGTATGACATGGCAATAGTGATGTCGAACAGAAGTTCGTCGATGGATGCGGACCTTCAGCATTGGAGGATAGTAGAAAAAGGAGAGCCAGCAAGTCCGGCAGTCTTTGTCTACACCTTGCCCAACATAGTGATGGGAGAGATGGCGATAAAACACGGAATAAAAGGCGAGACCATATTTATAGTAGACAGAAAAAGTGGTGAGCAGGGGCGAGAATATGCGAAAGTACTGCTTGGAAGTGGGAAATACGGGAAAGTAATGAATGGATGGTGTGACGTAGTAGAGGGAAAATATAGATTTGAAGCAGAGATATGGTCGAGATAAACAAAGAAGAAAAAAGAAGATATAAACATAGAGAAAAACAAAAGAAATGGAACAATTGAAGGAGCAGCTGAAGCAGCACATAATAGAGGCGTTGAGTCTTGAGGATATAACTCCGGCAGACATAGACAACGAAGCGCCATTGTTTGGTGATGGTCTAGGCTTGGACTCGATAGATGCATTGGAGATAATATTGATATTGGAGAAGCATTATGGCATACATATAGCGAATGCAGCGGATGCACGTCCGATATTCAAGTCGATAAACACGCTTGCTGAATTTGTATCGGCCAACAAGAAGTAGGAAGAGGGTAGAAAAGAGCCTGTGGCATTCATGAGGTTGACGATAAATGGTAAATGTGTAGCCAAAAGATTGCCGATAATGCTTTTTTTGTTACCTTTGCGAGGAAATAGAGACAATAAAAACAACAGAAGTAAATGCGTGTACACTTTATAGCGATAGGTGGCAGTGTGATGCACAACCTAGCCTTAGCCCTGCACCATAAGGGAATAGAAGTGACGGGTTCGGATGATGAATTTTTCGAGCCATCGAAATCGCGTTTAGCGGCATGTGGGCTATTACCGTCGGAGAATGGATGGCATCCGGAGCGAATCACGGGTGACCTTGATGCGGTGATACTCGGAATGCACGCCATGAATGATAATCCGGAATTGAAGCGAGCACGTGAGCTTGGCCTCAAAGTATACAGCTTCCCGGAGTATCTATATGAGCAGACAAAAGACAAGAAGCGCATCGTGGTAGGCGGAAGTCATGGTAAGACGACAACGACCTCGATGATAATGCATGTCTTGAAGACATTGGGCAAGAAATTCGACTACATGGTGGGAGCCCAGATAGAGGGTTTTGACACGATGGTAGGATTGTCGAAAGATGCTCCGATAGCGGTATTTGAGGGAGACGAGTATTTGTCGTCGACACTGGATCCGACATCGAAATTCTTGAGATACAAGCCTGATGTAGCGATAATCACAGGCATAGCTTGGGACCACATCAACGTATTCCCTACGTGGGAGAGTTATGTCGGGACCTTCAAGGCCTTTGCAGAGACGATAATGCCACATGGCAAATATATATACTACGAAGGAGACGAAGAACTGAAAGCAATAGCAGAAGAAGTTCGTCCGGACGTAGATGTATTCCCTTACAGTGGTCTGGACTACAGAGTAGTCGGCGACGACACCATAGTAATATATGGTGGCAAGGAGTACAAAGTGGGAGTCTTCGGGCGTCATAACATGCAGGACATGAATGCGGCGATGCTGGCGTGCATGAATGTAGGAGTGACAGGTGAAGAATTCATGGAAGCCATACAGTCGTTTGGTGGTGCGGCAAAGCGCCTGCAGACATTGAAGAAGACAGACGACAGTGTAGCATTTTTGGATTTTGCCCATTCGCCATCGAAGCTGAAAGCGACTACGGAAGCAGTAAAGGACAGATATAAGCAGAAGAGGATAGTGGCATGCATGGAGTTGCATACATTCAGCAGCCTTACGAAAGCCTTTCTGCCTCAGTATGCCCATACGATGGATGCTGCAGATGAGGCATACGTATATTTCAATCCGTTGGTGATAGAGCACAAACGTCTGGAGCCGATAACAGCGGATGAGGTATCAAGAGCCTTTGAGCATAGTAACCTGAGAGTTTTCACAGACTCGAAAGAACTCGTAGCTCAACTTGAGGCGGGAAATTATGCCGACACGGTATTGCTAGTGATGACATCTGGCAACTTTGACGGCGTCAACATAAAAGAACTGGCTGACAAGCTTATCAGATAGGCGAGTCAGTGGCAAAAGAAGCAGATGAGAGGAGATTCGGTAATATTATTTGGCCGTATCGTAGCGGACAAGAATGCTGAGTTGTATGACAACATGCTACAGTATTTGCGCCAGAAGGAGTGCAAAGTAAAAGTAGTGGCATCGTTATACGACCAGTTGTTTGCTGCGGGTATGCGCTATACCGATGTGATGACACGTCTGGACACTACGCCGGCAGCTGAAGAGGCGTTAGCCATGCTGAGTGTTGGTGGTGACGGAACATTCCTTGAATCGGCGCGAATGATGATGGGATCGGGTGTGCCAATACTGGGAGTAAACAGTGGCAGACTTGGATTCCTGAGTGATGTAGCACAGGAGAAAGTGAAAGATGCGATAGACGACCTGTTGTCGGGCAACTACAGGCTTGGCAGTCATGACGTCATATCGCTGTATGCGAACAACGACAGGGAGCCGGTGGACTATGCGCTGAATGAATTTGCGGTGAGCAAGTGCGACAACTCGTCAATGCTGACAATTCATGCATACGTCGATGGTGAATATTTGTCGACATACTGGGCAGATGGTCTGATAGTGGCTACAGCCACAGGTTCGACAGCATATTCGCTGAGTGTAGGTGGACCGATAGTATATCCTTCGACACCAGACCTCATCATAACTCCTATAGCACCTCACAACCTGAATGTACGTCCGTTGATCATACCGAGCAGCAGTGTCATTCAGTTGAGGATAGAGGGTCGAGGTCCAAATATCCTGACATCGCTAGACGGAAGGAATCACGTGATGGAGAACAATTGTCAGCTGAGGATAGCGAAAGCACCATTTGACGTCAAAGTAGTCCAGTTGCGTGGCCATTCGTTCTTTGCTACCTTGCGAGGCAAGCTGATGTGGGGGGCAGACATGAGAAACAATTGACGTCAAACAGGGCATCATTTGTTGAAGAAAACCAAAACTTGGTTGAAAAAATGCTGAGAATACAAAATATATTGGTTATTTTGCATGTCGTGATGCTGATGTGTCTATCCGTATTGCCAAACATCTCTTCTGCCCAGGACAAATTGGAATTGGGTTTGTTTCTGGGAGGGGCATATTATATGGGTGACCTCAATCCGAGTCAGCATTTCATGAAGCTGCGTCCGTCGGTAGGAGTGTTGGGCAGATATGCCATAACAGACCGTCTGGCAGCGAAGCTGAACATAACGGCCGCCCGTATAGCTGGAGAATATCCGTCGGGTGGCAACATATACCTTCATCATGAAGGGGTGACCTCGAGTACGGTGACTCCGGAAGGTGAAGTGTTGACAACGACTGATGGAGAATATGAATTCAAGCGGACATTGTTGGACGTCGGCCTTACGGGAGAGTTCAACTTTATGAGCTACGACCACATGTTCTTCAAGGAGAAGTCGAAGTTTACGCCATACCTAACATTAGGTCTGGCTGCAACTTGTTATAAGAGCTATAAAGAAAAAAGTGACGGGGAACAAAGATTTGTATTATCTTTGCCGTTTGGAATAGGAGCGAAATATAAAATCAACAAATGGATGCGAGTAGGCATGGAGTGGACGATGCGTAAGACATTCTGTGACGACCTTGACCTTGTTGACGGGGAAGTGGGTAAAGTGGACCCATCGGATCCGTATGGATTCAATGAGAAAGTGATGACCCATAACAACGACTGGTATTCGCTAATAGGTTTAACCGTAACCTTCAGTATGCTGCCGCGAAAGCTGGAGTGTAACGATGGAACGAAGAACTTTAATAAATAGAAAAAACGCGACTAATATGTCATCATATAAAGACCAGATAATAAAAGATAAACTGCCGGAGCACGTAGCCATCATCATGGATGGCAATGGCAGGTGGGCAAAGAAGCAGGGAGCAATGCGCCTGTTTGGCCACCAGAATGGTATCAAAGCAGTAAGGCAAGTGACCGAAGCTGCAGGCGAGCTGGGCATAAAGTATCTGACATTATATACATTCTCGACAGAGAACTGGAACCGTCCGAAGATGGAAGTGGAAGGCCTTATGAAGCTATTGGTATCGACCTTGGCTGATGAGGCAAAAAAATTGCATGCCAACAATGTCCGTCTGAAGATTATAGGTGACGACTCGCTTCCGGCATCGATAAAAGAGAAATTTGACGAATGTGAAAAGATGACGGCCAACAATACAGGCTTGACACTAGTGCTGGCCTTGAGTTACAGTTCGCGTTGGGAGATATCAAATGCCGTGAAGCAGATAGCTCAGAAAGTGAAAAGTGGAGAACTAGATGCGGAAGCAATAGACCAGGAAATAATATCGGCACACATGTCGACAAACTTCATGCCCGATCCAGAACTACTGATAAGGACAAGTGGAGAGTATAGGATAAGCAACTTCCTGTTGTGGCAGATAGCTTATTCGGAGTTGTATTTCACGGACACTTTATGGCCTGACTTTGGGAAAGAGGACCTGTATAAGGCGCTGGTAGACTATCAGAGCCGTGAGAGGCGATTTGGCAAAACCAGTGAACAGGTGCAATAAGAACAAGACAATAACATTACAGATGCTTAGAAAGATATTAATAACAGTGGTACTAGGAGTGCTTAGCCTAGCCGGACAAGCGCAGGAAGCTAAGCAAGACACGGCATGGACAGATTTGGACGTGTCGAAAGTGTCGTATTCGGGAGTGGCACGCAAATATACCATAGCTGACATTGTCGTGACGGGCATAGACAATATGGACCAGAAAGTCTTGTTGAACCTGTCGGGCTTGAGAGTGGGTCAGGAAGTTCAGATACCAGGAGATGCCATAACACAGGCGTTGAAAAGATATTGGAATCATGGCCTGTTTTCTGATGTAAAGATATTCCAGACCAAAGTGGAGGATGGCAAAGTATGGCTTGAGATAGCTCTGAAGGAACGTCCGGTATTGTCGAGAATAAACTTCATAGGCATCAAGAAGAGTGAAATAAAAGAAGTGGAGCCCAAAGTGGCCATAATGGAAGGCACACAGGTGACACCATTCCTCTTGGCGCGTGCTGAGAAATATGTGAAGCAGTACTTTGTTGACAAGGGATATTATAACGTCGACGTAAAAATTAATCAGCGAAACGACAAGAGCAAAGATCACCAGGTAATTCTTGACATCGTAATAGACAAGAAAGACAAGGTGAAAGTGAAGTCGCTCATCTTCAACGGCAACCATGCATTCAGCTATAGGAAGTTGAACCGTGTGATGAAGAAGACGAACGAAAGGAGATGGTACAACCTGTTCAGAACCAAGAAATTCGTTATGGAGAACTATGAGAATGACAAGCGAGCCGTCATAGAGAAATATAACGAAGCAGGTTATCGAGATGCGAAGATAGTAAAAGATGTAGTCGAGAGACTGGAAGACAATAAAGTCAAAGTGACCATAGACATAGACGAAGGACATAGATATTATCTGGGCAACGTCACATGGGTAGGAAACACTATATATCCGAGTGACTACTTGGACTACGTATTCAAGATGAAGAAGGGCGATGTGTATGACAGCAAGAAAATGTCGAAGCGCCTGAAAGAAGATGAAGATGCCGTACACAGCTTGTATATGGATAACGGATACCTGTTTTCTGACATCGTACCGATAGAGGCAAACGTATATGGTGATACCATAGACCTTGAGATGCGAGTGATAGAAGGCAAGCAGGCAACAATCAACAATGTCATCATAGTAGGCAATGACAAGACTAATGAGCATGTAGCCCGAAGAGAAATCAGAACGAAACCGGGCCAGTTGTTCAGCAAGTCGGAATTGATCAGAACAGTGCGTGAGATAGCACAGTTGGGTCACTTCAATCCAGAGGCTATCAATCCAGTGCCTAAGCCGGATGTGGATAATGGAGTAGTGGACATAGTATATAACCTTGAAGAGAAATCGAACGACCAGATCGAAGTGTCAGGTGGTTGGGGAGCCGGAATGTTTGTCGGTTCGGTCGGACTGTCGTTTAACAACTTCTCGTTGCGCAACCTGTTTAACAAAGAGGCTTATTCTCCACTTCCAACAGGTGACGGTCAGAAGCTGGCGATAAAGGCTCAGGCAAATGGTAAATACTATAAATCGTTCAGTGCATCGTTCACGGAACCATGGCTTGGTGGAAAGCGTCCGAACTCGCTTACGATATCAGGATTCTATTCATCGCAGACAGGTGTAAGTAAGAGTTACTACAACAACTTCTACAATGGATATAGCGATGGATATAATGGCGCTGGGGCTGTGCCGGGTAGAAAGGAATTGCACCAGTTCCGTAAGGTATCTGGTTTGTCGGTAGGCTTTGGTAAGCGACTGACATGGCCAGATGACTGGTTCACATTGTATACAGAGTTGGGTTATCAGCTGTATCGTCTGCGTAACTGGCAGTACTTCCTGATGCAGAATGGTGAGTCGCACAACTTGAACCTGCGAGTGATTTTGAGCAGAAACTCAACAGATAATCCAATATACACACGTTCTGGTTCGAACTTCATGTTGGGATTGTCGTTGACTCCACCATACTCACTTTTCTCTAACCATAACTGGAAGGGCGAGGATGACGACCAGAGACGCTATAAAGTGATAGAGTATCACAAGTGGTCGATAAAGGGCCAGGTGTTCAAGCCACTTGACACACAGCGCAAATTGATCTTGATGGGTAAGTTTGAGATGGGCTTCCTTGGCTACTATAATAAGTATAAGAAGTCGCCATTCGAGAAATTTGTGATGGGTGGTGATGGTATGTCGGGCTATAGCACATACGGTGAGGAGACAATCGGCCTGCGAGGCTATGAGAACTCATCGTTGACACCACGAACACTTGCTAATGGCTCATACTCATACGATGGTAACATCTATAACAAATATACAGTTGAGTTGCGTTACCCTATATCACTGAAACCACAGGCGACAGTCTTTGTTTTGGGCTTTGCTGAAGCAGGTAACTGCTGGAGCGAATTCCAAGACTACAGCCCATTTGACCTGAAGCGTTCGGCTGGAGCTGGTGTCAGAATATTCCTGCAGATGTTTGGTATGCTTGGTGTTGACTGGGGTTATGGATTTGACGATGTTACAGGATACAAGAGTGCTGGTGGTTCGCAGTTCCATTTCGTAATGGGTCAGTCATTCTAAAAAAGTTGGCACAATTATTGGATGAACCAGAAGTAAGGAAACAAAAAAACAGTAATTATGAAGAAGATATTATCACTTATAGCTATGGCCTTTGTGGCAGTAGTGTCGGCCAATGCTCAGAAATTTGTCTTTGTGGACACAGAATACATATTGAAGAACATCCCTGCATACGAATCGGCCAACGAGCAGCTTTCGACCTTGAGCCAGAAATATGAGGCAGAAATAAAGGCGAAGATGCAGGAAGTGGAGCAGTTGTATGAAACATATCGCACGGAGAGTGTGTTCTTGACGACAGAGATGAAAGTAAAGAAAGAGAATGAGATAGTAGAAAAAGAAAAGATGGCGAAAAAGCTCCAGCAGAGCTATTTTGGTCAGGATGGCGAATTGTATAAGCAGCGTGAAGTGCTGATACGTCCAATTCAGGACCAGGTATACAATGCCATTTCAGCCATAGCCAAAGAGAAGAACTACTCAGCGATATTCGACAAGTCGTCAAACATAGGTCTGATGTACAGCGAGTCGAATATGGACATCAGTGACCAGGTGTTAAGCAGACTTGGCTACAGCAAATAAAGTAAATCGATAAAGCATAATATGATAATGAAAAAATTATTACTATCAATCGGCTTGGTTGTGGTGGCAGCGTTGTCGATGAATGCCCAGACGTTGAAATTTGGACATTTTGACAGCAACGAGTTCTTGGAAAAGATGCCAGCAATCAAGGAAGTGCAGAAAACGCTTGACGAAGAACAATCGAAGGTAGAAGGAATAGTAACTACCCTCAACGAAGACTTCCAGAAGATGTATCAGGAATATCAGCAGAAAGCTGGTTCGATGACAGACGCGCAGCGTCAGGAAAAAGAAGCAGAACTTGAGGCATCATATTCAAAGATACAGCAGTATGTTCAGCAGGCTCGTCAGGACATCCAGGCAAAGCAGCGTGAACTCATGGCACCTATAATGCAGAAAGTGATGCGTGCAGTGCAGGAAGTTGGTGTAGAGCAGGGCTTCATCTACATATTTGAAGAGAAGGCAGGCATCGCACCATTCGTGTCGGAAGCTAAAAGTGTAGACATCGCACCATTTGTCAAGAAGAAACTTGGCATCTAAAATCAAAAAAGATAATCAATAAGAAAAAACTGAAACAATGAATATATTAAAGACAATTAGCCTTGCAGCAGTAGCGATGGTTGCAACTGCAGCAACAGCACAGGACCTTAAATTTGCTCATGTAGACACTCAGGCATTGATGTCATCATTGCCAGAGCAGCAGGCAGCACAGGCAACACTTCAGGAAGAGGCAAAGAAGCTTGAAGACCAGCTTACAGTAATGAATTCAGACCTTCAGCAGAAGTATGAAGACTATATGGCAAAGCGTGATTCAATGCCAGACCTCATCCGTGCAACAAAGGAGAAGGAGATTCAGGATGCAAACCAGCGAATCATGAGCTATCA
This sequence comes from Bacteroidales bacterium, assembly GCA_024401355.1. Lineage (GTDB taxonomy): Bacteria > Bacteroidota > Bacteroidia > Bacteroidales > Marinilabiliaceae > W3P20-009. Next base: position 136,115 of record JAKSLF010000001.1, read on the forward strand.
GCAGATGGCACAGCAGAGCCTCAGCCAGAAGGAGCAGCAGCTTCTGATGCCAATCATCGAGAAAGTTCAGAATGCCTTGAACGAGGTAGGCAAAGAGAATGGCTTTGTATATATCTTTGATATAAGCTCACAGGTGATACTCTATCACTCTGAGCAGAGTGTAGATGCAGCTCCACTTGTCAGAGCAAAACTTGGCGTGAAGTAATAAAAATTGTACGACGCAAAGTATTAAGTTATGGAATCTGTTTGGGTATATATAGTTGCCGGACTATTCTTTGTGCTCCGCTATTATCTGGAGAACAAGAATAAGAAGGAGCCTGTGCCCGAGCCAGAAGAAGAGCTTGAAGACCAGGAAACAACTGAAGAACCGATGACCGTTGAATCGGTCAAGGAACTCATAAAGGAAATGAATGTCCGACAGTCATTGGCGGAAGAATTTGTCAGTTCAGGAAGCTATGTCGAAGGATCGGAGAGAGTACAGCATTCGTCACAGTATGAATTCGACAGTCCGATAAATCAGGCGAACCATAACATGCATGAAGACTATTCAGGAAAGCTTGTCGTAGAAGACGAAAAGCCAATGGTCGAGATGGATGCTGAGAAAATGAGAGAAGCATTAATTTATCAAACCATCTTGCAGAGACCTGACTTTTGAAAAAAAATTCATTAAAATGCTTTTTTGAAAACATTTTTTGTATCTTTGCATCGAAGACATAAGAAACAGGGTCCTGAAATAGAACGTTTCAGGATTCTTCTTTTTTTATGTTTTTCGTAAAGAAAAGAAAACGTAATAATAAGCAAAAGACATCCTTCGCATAGATAAATGAGGAGGAGTCTAAATGATTGAGAATTAACATATAAACTGAGGAAATAGATATGGCAATCAATTATGTGACCGAGGAAGGCTTGAAGAAGCTGAAAGAAGAGCTTGCACATCTTGAGGGAGTAGAGCGTCCAAAGGTAATTCAGCAGATCGCTGATGCTCGTGATAAAGGAGATCTTTCAGAAAATGCAGAGTATGATGCAGCGAAGGAAGCGCAGTCTCATCTTGAGGCAAAGATTGCATCATTGAAGATGCAGCTTGCAAATACACGTGTACTTGACTCATCGAGAATAGATACATCATCTGTACAGATACTTACAAAAGTGACAATAAAGAATGTCAAGAACAACATGCAGATGACATATACAATAGTTCCAGAAAGCGAAGGTGATCTGAAGGCAGGAAAACTGTCAGTTACAACACCTATAGCCAAAGGACTTCTTGGTAAGAAGGTAGGCGAGCAGGCAACAATCAAGATACCTGCAGGCGAAGCGATATTTGAGATAATAGAGATAACACTCTAAAAACAGGTAAAACATGGCATCAATATTCAGCAGAATTGTTGCAGGTGAAATACCTTCATATAAGGTAGCAGAGACTGATAAGTTCTACGCATTCCTTGATATTAATCCTGTAGCAAAAGGACACGTACTGGTAATACCAAAGCGTGAAGAAGACTATTTCTTTGATCTTACAGACGAAGAGTTGGGTGGTATAATGTCATTTGCCAAGAGAGTGGCAAAGGCTATCAAGGCTGCTTTCCCATGCAATCGAGTAGGTGTCAGTGTAATTGGCATAGACGTGCCTCATGCCCACATACATCTTGTTCCTCTCAACACGGGTGCTGAGATAAACATGTCAAACCCAAAGTTGAAACTTGAGGCTTCAGAATTCCAGGAGATAGCTGCAAAGATTGCTGCGAACTTTAAGTAACGGCTAAGTCATATATGGCTGTACTATTATTGGTACAGCCATTTTTATGAATTCCCATATTGCTAGCATGAGAAAAGGAATCCTAACAGCACTTATTATACTTATGTCCTCAATGCAGATGTCATTGAAGGCCCAAGACTTGATAATAACACCAGCAGAATCTGTTGGCGCTGCTGGAATCATGTCCTTGCCGATAGATAAAAATGCGGCGTCGATAGTCGATGTGGTCAATCCTGCATTGATGAGTAAGGTTGCCAAGGCAGACATATCAGCATCATATACTATACCATATCATCTGAGCGAACTTGGCCAGATGGGACTGCATGGTGTTGTTGCAACAAAGCTTGTCAACATATCAGTATTGGCAAGTCGTTCTGGCGATGACGTAAGCCACTTCACGAGCATAGGAGGCGGACTTTCACGTTCGTTTGGAAAGTGGGGCATGGGATTAGAATATAATGCGCTGATACATAAACTCGACGATAACAAGAAATATGCGTCGTCATATTCAAGGGTTGGCCTCTATGTTGAGCCCAACGGCAGATGGTTACTATCCGTAGCATTACATAGCATTGAGCGAAGAGAGATTGAATATGAATATTCGAAAATGAACATTGATCCTGTAGTCTGGGCAGGAATCAGATGGCATGGGACGTCATTTTTCTCGTTATTGCTTGAGGTGGAAAAACGATGGGAGAGAGATGTCGAAGGCAAATTGGCAGTAGTATTGATGCCAATAGATAAATTGAGCATATCGGCAGGCTTTTCAACTAAGGGCCAGTCATTGTCGGCAGGAGTAGGTTATATGGTCAAGGGACTCAGTCTGCATGCAGGAGTGTCGTATCATGACCGCCTGGGAGTGACGTCTGGTGCCTCGGTCGGAATAATGTTGAGGGAGTGAAATTGTGAGGATGGGAGTTGTTAGAATATTGTCCTTAGGTATATTGTTGGTTATGCCATTTGTCAATCTCATGTCGCAAACTGTAGGTGCGGCGGAGATGATACAGATAATGATGGAAGAAATGGCCGAAAATGGCACATTGACTGAAGACATTGAAAACGAGGCAGCCGAACTCCTGGCCATGAGTGAAGATAAAATAGACTTGAACGAAGCAACGGCTGAACAGCTTGAACACTTCTTCTTCCTGACGCCTGAGCAACGAAAGTCAATAATCACGCATAGAGAACGATTCGGTCCATATAGGTCAGAAGCCGAATTCACTACGATGCGTGGATTTTCATTCTTGGATGCATACAAAATTCTGTTGTTTTCATATATAGGCTATAGTGACAAAGATGCTCCGCGGCGGCAGCAATATAAACTATATGTAACAGCCAGAACTCAACGACTATTGCCCGACATGAAAGGCTTTAAAGCCAAAAATGACTCGACACCGGCTCCCTATCTTGGTAATGCCTATAAGAAATACTTGAGGATTGAAGGCAATGCCGGAGAATACCTTCAGGGAGGTTTGATTGCTGAGAGTGATCCTGGTGAACCAGTGTTCTCACATGGGATATCGGCAACCGATTTTGTGAGTGGATATTTGCAGTATAATGGTCGCAGAAATAGTGCTTTAGATAAAGTATTGGTTGGCCATTACTCTGCCAGATTTGGTCAGGGTCTAGGCCTGTGGACAGGATTCGCAGCCGACTTGTCGTCGGTCGACAGCTCCACTCGCAGACATGGCAACAGAATACATGGCAACATGTCGGCAAGCGAGAGTGGATATTTGCGTGGTATGGCTCTGTCATTCAGTGGCAGGAAATTTCAGGCCGACATGTTCTTCTCACATACAGATAATGATGCGTCGATGAACTCATCCAATGATACTCTTGATAATGAAGTGTTTGCAACGACCATACGTGATGATGGATACCATAGGACAGAAAAAGAACTAGAAGGGAGAAACAACTATCAGCAAATATTGTATGGTGGTTATATGCGATATTCATGGGTGAATACTATCCTTGGAATAGGATTCAACCAGTGGCATGCGTCGGCACCTCTTGGCAACAAAGGAGAGCTGTATAAGATGTTCTATCCGAGATATAGTGACATGGGAACCATGCATGCTGACTATTATAGTCATATCGGCAGATTTTCACTTTATGGAGAAATTGCAGGCCAGAGTACCAAGGGCTGGGGTGTGGTTCAGGGGATGAATGTCAGGCTGGGTTCGGAAAACTTGTTGACTGTGGCATTGCGAACCATGGATAAGCGATATTACAGCATATTTCAGAATCCTGTGAGTCATTCTAGTCAACCTGGAGGCGAAAGTGGAGTGTATATTGGATTAAATGTTGTACCTTTGAACAGAATTACGTTGTTGTCTAGTGTCGACGTATATCGTCATCAATGGTTGCGTTATCTTAAGCCAGCTCCGACAAGTGGTTTCAGAGCTAAAGCCAAGATAACATATAAGCTTGACAATGAGAATACAATAGCATTACGATTGACAAATGATGATTACGATGATTCTGACAGAGACGACAGAAAACGTATTGAAAGGACGAACAGAATGGATGCAAGACTTGTCTGGACAAGTCATCAGGATGGGCCAGTAGCATTGCGTACGACAGTAGAGAGAGTCCATTATCGCCAGGACAACCATAAGTCGCATGGTTTCTGGATTGGTGAAAATGTGACGCTCAACGCAAAGTGGTGTGATGCTCGTCTGAGTATGATGTTGGCGCACTTCGACACCGACGACTACTACAGCAGGATATATTCGTCCCAACCGGATGTTTTGTATTCAATGTCGACACCGTCATATTCTGGCCGTGGCATAGTAGCCGTTGCCAATGGCAAACTGGCACCGACCAGACGATTGATAGTATGGCTGTGGGGACGCTATGTGAAGTATTATGACCGTGATGTTATCGGAACAGGAAACGACGAGACAGAAGGTTCACATAGAATGGAGATGAAACTGCAGGTTAAAGTGAAATTATACAAAACAGGAAAAAGAAAAATATAGATGGCAAAGTATAAAGAGAATAGCAGGGAATCTGACCCACAGTCAGAACTCATAGCAGAAGATATACGCAAGTGTATAGAAGTTTTGCAAAAGGGTGGGTTGATACTATATCCTACTGATACAGTATGGGGCATAGGCTGCGACGCGACAAATGCCGATGCCGTTGCCAAAGTGTATGCCCTGAAGCGCCGTGATGACTCAAAGAGTCTAATAGTACTTTTCGACTCAGTTCAGCGAGTTGGAGGATATGTTGACCGTCTCCCAGATGTGGCCTACGACATGATGGAACTTTCTGACAAGCCAATGACTTTGATTCTCGATGGAGCCAAGAATATGGCTACCAATCTGATTGCTGAAGATGGGTCTGTTGGTGTGAGGGTGTCAAGCGAAAGATTCAGCCAAGGGTTGTGCCAACGACTTAAGAAGCCGCTTGTGTCCACATCGGCCAATATCAGCGGAGAACCTACAGCCACCATTTTCGCAGAGATAAGTGAAGCCATAGTCAATGGAGTTGACTATGTAGTCAGATACCGCCAGGATGACACTTCAAAGCATAAGCCTTCGAGCATTGTGAAGTTGTCAAGAAACGGTCTGGTAAAGATAATACGTGAATGATTGTAATAGAAGTAATATGGAACTTGAAGATATAGACCTTGCTGCATACGTCTTCCCTGAACGATGTGTGGTGCAAAAAAGATTCAATGACCTTGACGGATTGAGACATGTCAACAATGGTGTTCAGCAGTCATATTTCGATATAGGCCGAGCCAACTACCTTAAAAGAATATATGGCGAAAAGTTCTATTGTGCTGACAGGGTGCTACTTGTCGCTTCATATAAGACCGATTTCATATTCCAGATTCGTCTCGAAGACGAAATAGAAATATGCACTTCGGTATATAAAATAGGTAATAAGAGTCTCAGGATGCTTCAAGTGTTGAGGGGAGTTGCCGATGGACGAATATACACCAAATCTGATTCTGTGATGGTGGCTGTGGAAACATCGGGTGGTCATAGTATACCTTTGCCTGATGAATGGCGCCAGAAGATTACTGATATTGAAGGCAGAGTGTTGTGAAGTCTGAAAATAATGTAACCACAACAAGGTAGTATACGTAAGTATAATACGTGAATATCATGTAAAGAATATTTTTAGAATCATTCGGATTTTTTAGCATTACCGTGTGTTTCTTTAAAATCTTTTTATAACTTTGACATTTGAGAGAATCCGGTGCAGCATAATGGGCATCGGAAAGGATCAGAAAAAGGAATAGATAACAAATGCTGTCGATAGATATACTGAGAAAAGAGATTGAGCAGGAAATAGGCAATTTGGGATTCAAGCGAGCTCCGCTGGGTCTCTATGAGCCTATCGAATACTCTATGTCGCTTGGTGGCAAAAGACTTCGCCCAGTGATGTGCCTTGCCGCATGTTCTCTGTTTACTGATGATTATGCCAAGGCAATGCCTGCGGCATTGGCGATTGAGATGTTCCATAACTTCACGTTGCTTCACGACGATGTCATGGACAATGCTGACATGCGCAGAAATGAGCCTACTGTCAGGGCAAAGTGGAACGACAACACTGCAATACTTTCCGGCGATGAGATGCTCATCGAAGCCTATAAGTTGTTGTCTATGACCGATACACCGGCATTTTCACTTGTCCTGTCAACGTTTAGTGACACAGCAACTGAAGTGTGCGAGGGACAGCAGTATGACATGGAGTTCGAAGAGAGAGACGATGTCCGACTCGATGAGTACATGGAGATGATAAGGCTCAAGACTGCAGTTCTTCTTGCAGGTGCTATCAAGATAGGTGCCCTTATCGGAGGTGCCAACGATGCCGACATCAAGTCATTATATGATTATAGTATAGATTTGGGCCTTGCCTTCCAGCTTCAGGACGACCTTCTCGACACTTTTGGCGACGAAAAGACTTTTGGCAAAGCCATAGGTGGCGACATCATGGAAGGCAAAAAGACATATCTGCTCATCAGCGCTTTGCAGAAAGCATCGGCCGAGCAGAGGGCAGAATTGGAACAGTGGTTGACTGCCAAGGATGCTCCTCGAGCAGATAAGGTGGCCGCTGTGCGCAGCCTTTACGAAAGTACTGGTGCCAAGGAAGCCACTGAGAAGAAGATGGAAGAGCTCTACGCCAAGGCAATGAACACACTCAAGCTGATGGAGATCTCTGCTGAAGGTAAGCGATTCTTTGCTGACTTTGGTGACAGACTGCTCAAACGAAAGAGATAATAAAGAAAGATAAAAATATTAATATTATGGGTAAGAAAGGAAAGATAATCCAGATAGTTGGCCCTGTGGTCGATGTCGAGTTTGACGTAGCTGGAAGTGAGCTTCCTCAGATCTACGATGCCCTTGAAATCACACGTCCAAACGGATCACTCGTTGTGATAGAATGTCAGCAGCACATCGGAGAGAATACAGTGCGTTGCATCGCAATGGACTCTACTGATGGTCTTACAAGAGGCATGGCAGTTGAGGCAACAGGTTCGCCTATTATGATGCCAAAGGGTGACAATGTCAAAGGCCGTTTGCTCAACGTTGTCGGAAAGTCAATTGATGGTTTGCAGGACCCTACAAAAGAGGGTGGTCTGCCAATACACCATGATGCCCCTAAGTTTGAAGAATTGCAGACTTCTGCCGAGATTCTTTTCACAGGTATCAAGGTTATCGACCTTATAGAACCATATTCAAAAGGTGGTAAGATTGGTTTGTTCGGTGGCGCCGGTGTGGGCAAGACCGTGCTTATACAGGAGCTTATCAACAATATTGCAAAGGGTCACAACGGTCTTTCTGTATTTGCCGGCGTAGGTGAACGTACTCGAGAAGGTAACGACCTTTTGCGTGAGATGATCGAATCAGGCATCGTGAAATATGGCGACAAGTTCAAGGAAGGCATGGAGAAGGGCGAATGGAACCTCAACGACGTCGATCAGCAGGCATTGAAAGACTCACAGGTAACCATGGTCTTCGGCCAGATGAACGAGCCACCAGGAGCACGTGCACGTGTAGCCCTTTCTGGTCTTACTATCGCTGAGAGCTTCCGCGATGGCGACGGTACAGGTGCCGGACGTGATATCCTTCTCTTTATTGATAACATCTTCCGTTTCACTCAGGCAGGTTCTGAGGTTTCGGCACTTCTTGGCCGTATGCCATCAGCCGTTGGTTATCAGCCAACATTGGCATCCGAGATGGGTGCAATGCAGGAGCGAATTACATCTACAAAGCACGGATCTATCACATCTGTTCAGGCCGTTTACGTGCCTGCCGACGACTTGACCGACCCTGCTCCAGCCACTACATTTGCCCACCTTGATGCAACAACAGTGTTGAGCCGTAAGATCGCTGAGCTCGGTATCTACCCAGCTGTCGACCCATTGGATTCTACATCACGAATCTTGACACCAGAGATTGTTGGCAAGGCTCATTACGAGTGCGCTCAGCGTGTCAAGGAGATACTTCAGCGCTACAACGAACTTCAGGATATCATTTCAATCCTCGGTATGGAGGAGTTGTCTGAGGAGGACAAGCTCGTCGTTGCTCGTGCACGTCGTGTACAGCGATTCCTCTCGCAGCCATTCCATGTGGCTGAGCAGTTCACAGGTTTGAAGGGCGCATACGTATCAATCGAAGATACAATCAAGGGCTTTAATATGATTATGGATGGCGAACTCGACAAGTATCCTGAAGCAGCATTCCACCTCGTTGGAACAATTGAGCAGGCTATCGAGAAGGGTGAGCGTCTCTTGAAGGAAAATGCTTAATATTGAGAAGTTATGAGCGATTTGCATTTGGAGATAATGACGCCAGATAAGACTCTCTACAAAGGAGACGTTGAGCTGGTCGAGGTGCCAGGAAAGCGAGGTCGCTTTACTGTGCTTCACAATCATGCACCGATAATATCTACCTTGGAGGCCGGACAGATAAGGATAAAGAATGCAGAAGGTGTCGAAGAGACAATCGACTGCAAAGCTGGTTACCTTGAATGTTCAGAGAATAAGGTGTCGATATTGCTTAATTAGTAGTATAGTTATAATCTATATCCAAAGCGCTGTCCATTTGGGCAGCGCTTTTTTTGTTTACGAATAACCAGTTCGCAAGTGGTCTGCAAATTTGCAAATGTAAATGATATACAAATGAAAAAATCAGAGACAATCAAGACGGCCGCAACCATCGGCACTGGCACAGGAATCGCACTAGGTGGATCTTCTGCTGCAATGGGTTTGGCAACTGCTGTAGGCACTGCTTCTACTGGCACTGCAATTTCTTCTTTATCTGGAGCTGCTGCAACTAGTGCAGCAACTGCCTGGCTCGGTGGCGGCGCTTTAGCTGCTGGCGGTGGGGGTGTGGCCGCAGGTACCGCAGTCTTGGCTGCTATCCCTGTTGTAGGAGCAGGTATTGCCGTCGCTGGTGCTATTTACGGGGCTTACCAGTTTTTCAAAAAGTAGAACACTTTCCACACATTCAGTTCGCAAGTGGTCTGCAAATTTGCAAATGTAAATGATATACAAATGAAAAAATCAGAGACAATCAAGACGGCCGCAACCATCGGCACTGGCACAGGAATCGCACTAGGTGGATCTTCTGCTGCAATGGGTTTGGCAACTGCTGTAGGCACTGCTTCTACTGGCACTGCAATTTCTTCTTTATCTGGAGCTGCTGCAACTAGTGCAGCAACTGCCTGGCTCGGTGGCGGCGCTTTAGCTGCTGGCGGTGGGGGTGTGGCCGCAGGTACCGCAGTCTTGGCTGCTATCCCTGTTGTAGGAGCAGGTATTGCCGTCGCTGGTGCTATTTACGGGGCTTACAAGTTTTTCAAGAAATAGTAACTAAATTTCAACAACGATTATGTGGAACATAGTGGTGAAAGGTGTTGCTGTATATGTTGCAGCAAAAGTAATCGGCCGAATAGCCGAAAGGACAACAGATCATATCATCGACAAGATGAAGCAAAAGGATTATTCCCGAGCAGAACACGAGTTTTCTACACGATTACCGATAGGTTATAATTATAAATAGAATCAACACGAGAACACCATGAAGATAGTCAAAATCTTTTCAAAAGATGCTAGAACTAAATACAACTCTAGCATTCTATTCAAGTCAGACAAATGCATCTGTAGTTATGATCAAGACGATGTTGACGATCCATACGATGATAACGATGAAGCTGATGCCTGGGAGGATGGATGGAATAGTTAAATAATTTAGTGTATTGTATCTGAGGTTGTGAAATGCGACCTCAGATGCCCTACACAAATCATATAAAACCAACTACATTAAAACAAATTGCAGTTTCTTTGCGTATTAATATAAATAACCTAACAAGAACGATTATGCCAACAAATAAAGACGCATTATCTAGAATTAAAATATTAGACGACTTGTTGTCGAATAAATATCACCAGTTGACATGGGATGAACTAGTGGAAGCTGTCAATGACAGACTTGCAGAGAAAGATCTTCGCCCAGTCACGCGTAGATGCATTGAAAAGGATATTGACTATATTGAAGATGCTTTTGAAACAGATATTGTGAAAAACTGGGTACCTGCTGAAACACAATCAGGACAGTCAGTATCCAAAAAGTGTCTAAAGTATGCTGACCCAGACTTTTCCATTTTCAAGAAAAAAATGACAAGAGAAGAATCGTATCTTCTAAAGCAAATCATTTCTACTTTGGGTCAATTTGACGGATTGCCAAACTTTTCTGAAATTGCAAGTCTTGCAAACAGTCAACTTGCCAAATCTATCGAAAAAGAATTCGGAGATAGAAAAATAATAGCATTTGACAAAAACCCTTCTAACGTGGTATGTAAACGTGTAGATACTGTTTTCGCAAAATTATACCTAGCAATTTCACAAAAACAGGTTGTGAAACTCCACTATCACACGTATAAAGATCTAACAGACATAAAGACAATCGTGTTTCATCCTTATTTTCTAAAAGAATATAACCGCAGATGGTTCGTATTCGGGATAGCAGATGAGGACAAGTTTGAGTTAAACTTCGCTCTTGACAGAATTGACGATGTTGAAAGTTTACCAGCTAACAATTATATTGAATATGGTGGACAATTCGACGAATGGTTTGACTCAATCATTGGTGTCACCCGATTCAAAGATGAATCTGTTGAGAAGATTCTATTTTGGGCAAGTGACAGTCAGATGCACTATATTTACACAAAACCTCTTCACGATAGTCAAGTGTGCATCAAAAAAGATGATGAGTTACGCAAGGCATATCCAGAACTGAAAGGAGGATGGTTTTTCAGAATAGAATGTATGAAGAATTACGAGTTAATTCGCGAACTTTGCTCTTATTCAGGAGAAGTTATTGTTCTCAAACCATCTTCTATAAGAGATGCTGTAATAGAGCGCATCAAGAGTTTGGCAAACGCATACTCTATAATCTCAGACAGTAGCGATTAATAGCCTTGCGAACATACTACTCGTATTCAGTTTGGACATTTGTGCAAAACAAACAACAAAGAGTATTGTAATGAATCTGAAGATAGAACATAAAAAAGACCTAAAGCAATATAAGGTTGACGATATTGAAGCTGTCAAGCAAGCAGGTCCTCGCAACGTCAAAGTAACAACAAACCAACTTGTTTGTGAATATGACAGAAAGGATAGCAGGTACATAAATGCCATTAAGAATCTAAAACTGATTTACAAGTTAGATGAAGGTTGCTTGATTCTTAAAGGCAGCCTAGGGTGTACTTACACATCTGGAGATGGTTTTTGTGGCAAATTCTATGTGGTAGATGTTATTAAAGACCCTAGTGCGAATTTTGACTCTATTAAAGGGGTTGACGCTGAAATCAATTTTTCAAATCCTATCAATGCTATTTGCAACACTAGTTTGATGGATGTTTTGAACAGCTGGGCTAAGCATCCTGATTTGGTTTATAATATTGAACAATTTGATGACTTTATGAAATTGTTCGAGTTTTACAAGACATTATCAGCCGAACGTAGCAACAACAGATCTTTTGCTATAAGCGAAATGTCAAAGCCTTACTACTTTATTGCTATAGACGATGCTGACACTGAGCTTCAAAATCAAGAAGAAATCATCAACCAAAACGGTATTTTAGTAGGATATAAACTTCGTCAAGAGCAATACGATCAATTGTCCAATGCATTCAAAGATAATGTTAAGCAACTTGTAGACATTGAAATAACAGGAGGAGGAGACGTTTATAAACGTATTCGCTCAATAGGTCTTGAGTGCATATACCTTAGTGATTTCAAGAACATCACAGAGAGGGAAATACCATCGTTAGTTCAAGTTCAAGTTGTTTCAACGAAACAAGAGGATGGGAAACTTGTGATTTCAGGAGAACTGAAGAATCCCAACGCTTCGTATAACTATTTGAATTTGTACGACATGGGACAAAAGATCAAAGTCGAATCCATAGACAACTCTCTGAAACTTATTAACCAAGGAGCATCAGGAGCTGCGAGTGAACTGCTTCGCTATCTGATTGGTGATGACGACATGCCCAACAACCCACAGAGTAGCGATGAAGTCAAAGAAAGATATATGCATGGTCTTAATGATAGCCAAAGAAAGGCTTTCCTAATGGCTATAGACGGCTCTCCTGTCAGCCTGATCAAAGGGCCTCCAGGAACAGGCAAAACTCATGTCATCAATGCGATTGTGCAATATATCACAAAAGAGTTAAAAGAGAAGGTTGTCATATCTTCTCAAACTCACATTGCTATCGACAACGTTCTTGACAAGCTCATGAGTGATTTTGATCCTGTTATTCCAAATCGTATTACAAATCGAAGGAATAAGTATAGCGATGCAGAGATAGACGCAACACTTTATAAAACATGGGGTACTAATTTCAAAAGGCACAACGAGAGAGCCTCTAACAAAGAATTGGCCAGCAAGGTTCTTGCTTCCTTAGCTAACTTCAAGGGTACTAAAGAGATTTCATACTCGAAAGGGATTGGGACGGGGAGACCCGACTATTCCGTAATAGGCGCAACTACTACTACAAGTGCAATATCAGGCACAAAGGGACTCGAAGTGCTTAAAGGGTTCAATTGGTTAATCATAGATGAAGTATCCAAATGTCCTATCACAGAAGTCCTTCGATATTTGCCCTATGTAGAAAAAATAATTATGGTTGGAGACGATTTTCAGCTTGCTCCATTACTGGAATTCAACAAGAAGGACGTTCAGGATCTTGAGTCATACGACGAAGAAAAGTTCGACAGATTACGTGCAATGTACGAAAACTCTGTATTCGCAAAGACTCTAAGGAAAGCAGAGAAATGCGACCGCATTGTACTCTTAAATGAGAACTATCGTTCCGTCAAGAACGTGCTTCAATTATACAACGTTTTCTACGACAACAAATTGATTGGGCGACGAGAGTCCTCCCAGCCATCCACTGTCCGTCTCAACTCTCAGGTGCTGAATGAAGACAAAGACATCTTCTTTGTTGAAGTCCTTCATGGTAAAGAACTTCGCGATGAGAATAAATCCCGTTATAATGTCGAGGAGATAAAGGCCACAGAAGAAATCTTAAAAGAATTAATGAGTACGGCTATAAACCCAGGCAATATAAGTGTAGCTGCAATATTCCCTTATGGAGCTCAGATTTCTAGGTTTCAGAAGAGCAATTCTCGACTCATTAATGATGCAAAAAAACTATTTAAGTCATTTGACATTGACACTGTGGATGCCTTCCAAGGCAAAGAAGCTGATATTGTTCTATGCAATACTGTTGTCGCCGACATCTCCCGCGCAAACGAAAGCTTCTTGACAGATTTTAGACGCATTAATGTATCTATGTCAAGAGCAAAGGACAAACTCATAATATTCGGCAATAGCACTGTGTTGTCTAAAATAGAAATGAGTATTAGCGGACTGCCTAAAAGAACGTTTTTCAATGACATCATTCAATTCATTGAGTACAACGGTAAGAAAATCATTTACGATGGAGGACTAAAAAATGAGAATAGAAGCAAGAGTTCCATTACATTTGCCTAAAGTAGTCACTAAAGTTACTGTGAAATATAATACGTATGAGCAGGCAACTTATGATGAGTATTTGGCAGCATCAATTGTTGTTAACGCCATTTCTGAAAGTGACATTGAAAGATACATTGATGACATCACAGGGAAAGGCAGTTTGAATAAGCACTTAAAGAAAAGAATTGAAGAAATCCAGAAAATGGATGATAGTACTAGAAAAAAAGTACTTGATAACTCTATCTTTCCTATAACAAAAATCGACAAAACTAACAGATTTGTCTACTATCCATACTTCGATGTTTCAGAACTGAGAGGCAAAGTCATAAAGGGAAATCTAAAGGACTTCTCGTATGACGAACTAAAAAAACGCTTGAAAATTGATGGAGACATCATCAAGGTTGAGTTTGAAGAAAATGACGATTCGAGAGAAGACCAATATCCTGTCAGGTTAGAAGATAACAATTTGAGTGTTAATATCAACAGGCAGGATTGGCTAACTCTGACTTCTTCTCAGTTTGAGGAAGCATACCAGTCTTCATTGTCGGGTATAGAAACATATAACGGAGTCATAAAGGATTCTGGCGAAGGAGATCATTGGGTAGTACTAACAGATAATGTTCTTAACAATTTGTGTAATGATAAATGCTACTATATTGATAATAATGGCAACCATTGTTCAGTTAAGGACTATCTGGAAGTAACCCAAATTATTAATGTTTTCGGATTGTTCCTATACAAGAAAAAACGATATGATTACACGCGTCAAAACATTAATAAGTGTCAGCGTGTAGTTGAGCATTTATTTCAATCTCAACAGTTGTTTGATTTTGCCAAACAACCTTTATTAAGCCTTACTAATTCTGTCAACGACAAAACCAAACAAAATATCATCAATTACATTCTAACTAGACGCGAAGATCCAGAAATGGCGGAAATCGGAATTGATGTATTATCGCGTATAACTCATGATTGGGAGAGAGAGGCTCTAATGTCCATGAAAAAGGCATCAAGACAAAACTTGACGACTTTTTACAGAATTAATCCTGATCTAGATTATACAGATATGGAATTATCCAGGATTGATAAAAAAATTCTGTCTCAAGAAGATTTAGAAAGACGCGATAAATACATATCAAACCGAAAGTCCAAGATAACCGAAATTCGTGGAATAGTCGGTGAGATAACTGCTTCTGGCATCCGTCAAAGAATGAAGAATCTTTATAAAAACGAGACAACAAAAATACTCACAAAGGAGCTTAATGCGCATATTGGACACAAGGAAGATGACATAATAAAATACTCTGACGAGCAGTTAGACCAGTATCTAACCGTCGTACGCGAGATGTATAAGCATTATCAAGAGGTGCTAAAAATGATCAATAGCAATGACGCTAATAAGTAAGCGTAATTTTCTTCGATCAAAACAAACCTTAGAAGTTATGAACATACTGTTCGTAACGCGAGTTTAATATTGCATCATCAAGCTAAGCAAATAGCTGATGATGCTTTTTATTAATCTTTAAAACGAACAGATATGAAACCAGTAAAAAACAATGTATTCTGCCCTCAGTGCAGAAGGACAAAGATTCAATTCAGCACAGAAAAAGAAGCTATGCTTTTTCTGCAATACAATGCTGAAATCATAAGAGAGGAGAATGGGTATGCACCAGTACGTTGCTATTATTGTGACGTTTGCAAATGCTGGCATTTGACTTCAAAGGAAGAAAATACCCACCTGTTCAAAGCCAAGCATCATCTCCCTCGCTATGACAGAGAATTTGAAAAAACGGCAAAGGCTGCTATTCGTTGTACTCTCCGCGAGGTAAAAGAATTACTTCATAAAGTTAACCGATTCGTCATGTCAGGCCGTGAGGACTCATTGTCTAATACCTTTATGCACTACCACGCTCTATTCCATGAAGCAATTAGTCTATTTGAATCAATAACTAACGACATCACCAAGGAGCAGTATTACAATATAAACCATAGGATATGCATTATTAAACCTTATTTTTTGTAGAACATTTTATCACACATACAGTTCGCAAGTGTGCTGTAATTTCGTGAACGAAAATATAATAATATGAAACCACTATACATAAGCGACAAAGACTATATCCTTTACACAGACGGAGCATCAAAGGGCAATCCTGGGCCAAGCGCTTGGGCGTGGTTTGACCCTCAGGTGCCAGATCAGTGGATGGGTTATACTCCTAAAGCAACCAACAGCGAAATGGAGTTAAAAGCTATCTATCACGCTATAAAGTATTTTATTAGCGAGCGTTTGTCTGTTGTTTCACGAATGTTTGACAGACTAACAATAATTACTGACTCTAAGTATTGTCATGACATATATACCAAGTGGGTGGACAAATGGATTGCCCAAGGGATTTTATCTGAGAAGAAGCATTCCAGTTTGATCATGGACACTCAACTAGCAATCCAAGAAATCCGAAGTAATGGTCTCAGAGTGAGAATAGCTCATGTACGAGGTCATTCAGGTGAACAAGGAAATGAATTTGCTGACAAACTGTGTAATAGAGCTATCTCAATGAAATTCACCGAGACTAGAATTTACTGACCTTTATGCCAGTGTGTATCTTTTTTTGAAAAGGGGAAAATTCATTTGAATCAACTGTAACCTTCCCTGGGGGTATAATCATATATATTAACAAAACAAAAAGGAGAAATAAAAATGAAGAAAAATTATTTGGCTTTACTTGTTGGTGAGAAAAGTTTTGTGATGACAAGATCACTAAGAGCTGCAAATTGTCCAGTAGACAATTATATCTGGGTAGAAGATCCTTCTATGGCATCTGTTAAAGACTGGAGCGATGACATACAAATGTCTATCAAATCGGATGGACCCATAGATATGGTTTTTATCCTTGATTGCTCAGCTGGATGCGAAAACACGGATATGATTGTGCAGGCCTGTAATGAAAATGGATTAAAGTACCAATTGATTCAAACTAATGATGCTGAAGAAGCAGCGGTATGTATAGAAGAAGTTATATCCAATGATGTAGCTGCATTGGGAGATAATTACACAGGAAAAGACTCTATAAAGGTATCGATATTGCGCAATTACTAGCATTGTTATGTGTGCGAACAATTCCTCAGGTGTGGCGGCATAGTCACTTGGCTAGCATGTCAGCTCAATTTCGACCGTTCCAATGTCTACGACATTATCCGTCATCATATCGATTCTGTCTTTTTGTTCAGTCGTGTAAAAATGTTATAATTCATTACTTGAATTTGTGTCCAATTTAAAACGTCTATAGCAATCTTTCATCATGTGATGTATGTTGTCCAAGATTTCTTTACGGAAGAATTCAGTACATATGTCTATTTGAGATGGGCACATCTTCAAGCGGATGCAACTAGGATAGAACGCACATGTGTCACATATAGCTAATTTCTCATGCTGCTCTTTGAATCGTTCTATCATTTTATAGTCAAGAGTCTTGTCGTTAACAGATCCTATCAAATTAATGTCTGAGAAATGTTCGCATTTACCTATCTTGCCATTAGGTGTTATCACAAAAGAGGAATCATTGTCAGCCATACATTGGGAATAACAAACAGCATCTCCGTAATGAGGCTTTTAAACCCAATGCTCTTAGTTTATGTTTCAACTTAAAATATGCATTTTGAGTGTCTTCTGTTATTTCTTCGTCAAAAAGAAGTCGATTATACACGGATAGATTGTTATTGCCTACAAATCTGTTCTTGATATAATCAGATAATTCTAGTAAATCATTTGTGTTGTCAAAACTCTGATTCAAACGAATGCTGACCGCAATATTATTCTCTAAAAGGCTGTCGATGTTATGCATTACATTTTGAAACTCATCGCCATGTCCATTTTTAAATGCTTTTGTTCTTAGGTAGATCTCTTCAGTTCCATCGATTGTTACCTGGGCCTTTTTTAAATTCCAAACGTTTTTTGCCCTTTCAGTTGCTTCTTTTGTAAACAACAACCCGTTAGTTATTATATGAGATATGAATTTGATATTGTTTTTCTTTAGGTTGTTGCATATTACATCTATCACTTTTTGATTAATTAGTGGCTCTCCTCCAAACCATGATATTTTCACTTTGTTATTCATAGCATTGGAGATGATATAGTTGCTAATATCATTAGCAGATTTCTCTGTCATGTATATAGCTTTGCGCCCTTTTTCATAACAATAGAAACAACGTGCATTACAATCCATTGTTGTCATTATTATATAAGACTTTGTTGGATTGCTTTGTGATAATTCTCGTTTTTTATCTCGCAAAAACTCTACCCATGCAAATTCGTCAAATCCTTTAGAAGGAAGAAAGAACCAATTTTGTATTAATTGATCTGTAGAATCTTGGAAATCAATTTCGTTTTCAAAATATAGAATACAACCTGTGGCAGTATTGTACAATAAAAAACCACCATCAACGGATAACTTTACAACAAACTTAGACAACCTATAATGCAGATTTTCTTTGGGCTGCCTAATAAGTTTCGTTTTCAGCCAGGAATCTTCTTCTTTTATACACTTCATACGGAGAAATCATATTGTGTATCCAAATAGATATTGCTTAATCTCCAAAATGTCAACAACAAAAATCAAAAATTGTGATGATAAATATTAATTGTGCCAAACTAATTGTCATAACAATCAAATCCACAATCCTTACCGCAGTCGAATCCGCAAAATTCTTCAGCACAACCATCGCATCCACAAATGTCAAAGCCAGTACATGCAGATGGTGTGTCATTTATTTCATTACAATCATTATTGTTTCTAAAACACCAAGAGTAATCAGTTGTTTCCATTTTTTGTCTTTTAAAGTTATTCTTTCCTTTACGTGCAAATATAATTATATTCCTTTAATTTTCATCATAAAGATATATTTTTTGCTAGATAAACAAGATCTTTCATGCGTCTTTAACGCAAAGATAACATTTAATCGCCAATTTTTGCTTCTCCCCCAAGAACCCTTCTTTTAGAATGGCGTACGTTTACTGTCTAGATGATAGGCAATTGACGCTATTCTAATTTCGTCGAGCTTACGTTAAATTACTTCATTATACATATTCCCCCAACACCTTATCCAACTGCCCTACATAGTAATAAGGCAAATTTATCAGGCGAAACACTTTCCCGTTATTTGTTTTTACATCATCAACAGAAAAAGGTTGCGACCATACTCGTACTGCAATATCGTGAGGAGCAGAATCCATATATATATGCAGCGATTTCAGCTTCGCATTATGCCCCGACTTCACCTCTATCGGTATCACTAGACCATTATATGAATACACAAAGTCTACTTCAGCCTCTGATCCGGTCTTATCACTACGCCAGTAGCTGCGATGTGCCGACACCTCGTCGCTTATTGCAAGTAGTTCCTGACCTACAACATGCTCAGCAATGCGACCTCGCCACACATCATTTACGTCTTCCACAGAGAATACGTCGTGCTGTAGACCTGCCACATAGTTCACAAGTCCTGTGTCAAGCCATAGTAACTTGGGTCTTCTTCGCATGTTGGCCATGATGGGCACCTGTACGTTGGTAGTAGGGTAGACGAGCTCGAGAAGCATTGCCTTGGATATGATCTGGAAAGCCTCACTCATCTCGCGCGAACGATAGTTGGTTCCCGCAAAGCCTTCGAACGAGATAGTCTCTGCCGCACAATTCCATCCATTAGTCAGAATGCTTCTTATCACCTTTATCATCGTAGCACTGGCTGTGTATTTCTCCACATCGTCACTATACGAGAGCAGAAGCGATTCATAGACATCCTTGACACTCAGAATATCCCTGTTCTTCGAATACTCCACTATCGCAGCTGGCATACCACCACATAGTATATATTCCCGAAAGCGGTTCATCAGCCGTTGGTGTAATATCTCTGGTACATCGATACTCTCGACTAAGGCTAAATCCATATCGTCACCCATTGCGCCCATAAATTCCGTAAATGAACACGGACGCAGCGCCATATACTGCACCCTGCCTACAGGAAACGATATCTTGCGCACGTCCATGAGTGTCTCCAGCAACGAGCCTGCGCCTATCACATGTATGTGGTTAGCTTCCTCATAGAAATATCGTAGCATCGCGACAGCCTTGTTCGAGTTCTGTATCTCATCAATGAATAAAAGAACGTTTTTTGTCGATATCGTCTTTCTCTTTAGCATAAAGATAGCGCGCAACAGTTCGTTTACGTCATTGTATGTCTCAAATAGTTTACGATCATCCCCCTTTTCAAGATTCAGATGCAGAAACACATCATACTCCTTAGCAAACTGAGTCACAAGAGTCGTCTTCCCCACCTGTCTTGCCCCTCTAAGTATGAGTGGTTTGCGACTTGCAGAGCGCTTCCATTCACTAAGTTTCTTTAATGCGTTTCTATAAAAGCAGTCCATGATTACTGATTTTTAGTTCTTTGTGTCTGCAAATGTAATAAAAGTACGGTATAAAATCTAGTTCATTGTAATAAAAGTACGGTATATTCTGGTTTTCCCCCCAAAATTCAACTTTGACCACTTTGACCGTGACCATTCCAATTTTTCTGCATCATACTCCAATTCCCCTCCTCCTCACTTAGTTAAAATGCCCAATCTGTATGTTAAATTCAGCACACCCGCATTAACAACATTTAAGTATATTTCACCATTTGCCCCTCCCCCGACTTCAGACACTTTTCTCGGAGGGATAACGGTACCTTACCGTACCCTTACCATACCTTTTTGACACCATCTCAAATGATATCTCTTTAACTCACGTTAACAATGGTCATGGTCAAAATGTCAAAGTCGATTTCCGCCTTTTTTTCTACAACTTTTAACTTTCAAAAATATCCACTACCTTTGCAGACACAGAAAATTAACAATTCAATTAATACAATCATCCCAATGATTCTAGACAAAGATTTTTCCAAGGAGGAAATTACCATTCTCATCGAAAGCATCAAGCGCGAAATCGATTTAGAATATCTTACCGACGACTATCATGGTCAGGTCTTCGACTATATTGACAACGACGACAACGATCTCTTCAACGCCATCGAAGCCTGGCGCATCAAACACAATCTCGCCCGCGAGTTCGAAAAGGCTACCGACTTCCTCTTCCTCCTCGCCTACGACGACTCTTTCTCTGTAGCCGACATCCCGTCCGACTTCACTCTCCCTATGTGCTACATGCTCTCCGCACATGACGAACGTTTCCTGGTCAATGACAATGTCCGGGCCGAAATCCGTGAGCGCATCAAATCTTCCGAATCCATCCGATTCTCTATCGACTATTTCGACTCTCTCTGCGACGAACTCCACAACATTGTCCTCCGATTCCCTAAGGAATACAGCGACGTCTTCATCCGCAATGCCTTCCTCAACAAGGAGGTCCGTCTCCGCGATATCCTCGACTATGCTTCCACCATTACCGACGAGAATGACCGCAAGGTCATCAAACTCCTCCTCCTCAACCTCTTCGACACACACGAATATTCTTCCACACCTGTCGGCATCAAGTCCTGGATCAACAATCTCCACAATCCCGAACCACTTCCCGAACCCTGGAACGACAACGTCTCTTCACCCGACAATTCCACTCCCGATTTCCCCATCGTCCTCTCTTCTGCCAAGGCCAAGAAGGTTTGGCGACTCCTTCAGGAAAAAGGTTTTGTCGATAAGGACTGCCGTCCCAACAAGGAACTCTCCAACACTCAGGTCGCCTATATCGCCCACTGGATGGCCGAGCAACTCAATTTCTCCGGTTCCGTCTGGGCCACTTTCTCACGTTTCTGGAAAAAGAACAAAGATACTATGCGTACCGACTACAATAAGGCGATGAACCAGAGCTCAACGACCGCTCTTATCGACGAACTAAACGCTTTGTCCTCAATGATTTAGTATAACACGTAGTTCCACGCGTAGCCCCTACGAGGGCGGTCCACACCATTTTTATGTCGTAACTTTGCATCATCAAAATCCGACGAACAGTCACTACCTTTTGTGTCTGAGGATGCGGATCTTTATCAATCTTATGACATATAATAAAACTAACATCAAACCTACTGGTTCCAACTTCGGAAAGATCAGTTTCCCTCTCGGCATTCGCGATTCTATCGCTTCTGTCGAACCCGACATGGTTATGCCACTCATCGCTTCCATCTGTCCAGCCATCGGAGCTCTCGCCACCAATGTCAAGGTCTCTGTCCACGGACAGATGAACTCTCTCAACCTCATCTCCTATATCGTTGGCAACGCCGCAAGTGGCAAGGGCAGCCTCGATCCTGTCATCGAAGCATGGATGAACGAGGTCCGTGCCAACGATGATGTCTACCACGCTCTCGAGGACGACTACCGACGTTTGGTCCGTAGTGGCAAGAAGGCATCCGACTTGCCAGCCGAACCCAAATGTCCCATCCGCTTCCTCACACTCAACACTACTGTCGCCAACCTCGCCGACCGTCTCGCCAATACCGCCGGTTCGCACGCTTTCTCTTTCACGCCCGAGGCCGATACCGTCGCCAAGCGCTGGAAATCTTCCGTATCCGATTTCTCCGTCATGATTCGTCAGGCTTACGATGCCAGCCGCTACGAACGTGAAGCACATTCCACCAACGCCGTGACGGTCCACATCCGTCAACTCCTCTGGAATGTCGTCATGTGCGGCACTCACGACGCTCTCTATCGTGTCATCAGCAATTTCACCGACGGACTTCTCACTCGTGTCGCCATTGCTCGTATGCCCGACAATACCTTCCAGCCTCTTGATGCCTCTCCACGTCTCCTCTCCGAGGATGCCATCACCAACATCGCTCGGGTCGCACATCTTCTCCCTCTCATGAGTGGTGAACTCTATCTCGACAGACTCGAGGCACATGGCCGACGATGGCTCGAAAAGGTCCGTCTCGCTGCTCTCAAGAACGATGACCACACTATGGCTTCACAGCGTATGCGTATCTGCGTCACCTCTCAGCGTATGGTCACAGCGGTCATGCTCTGTGCCGCTGCCGAAAAACTGCTCGCCAACAATGATGTCTCCACAGCCGAAGCCGCTCTGCGCAACAACCCTCAGCTCCTTCAGCAGATGATGACCAGCCTGCAGTCTTCCTCCATGCTACGCATCTTCGACGTCATCGCCGACTCTTTGCTCGCTAATGTCCTCGACCTTTTCCGCGATAAAATCGAACGTTCTTCCCAGATCTCTTCGTCTTCCTCACGACTGTCACGTGGCAGCAACGACACGATCTTCGACTCTCTGCCACACGAGTTCAATGTCATCAACGCTACTATCGCCAAAGGCGGCAACGCCTCTTCCAACAGCGTTCGCATGATGCTTCGCAACTGGACTCAGCAGGGACTCATCTCCCGCAAAGGTGACGACCTCTATGTCAAAACCGCATAGCCATTTTTTTTTGATTTATTATCCTTATC
Source organism: Bacteroidales bacterium (assembly GCA_024401355.1). Taxonomy (GTDB): domain Bacteria; phylum Bacteroidota; class Bacteroidia; order Bacteroidales; family Marinilabiliaceae; genus W3P20-009. Next base: position 159,306 of record JAKSLF010000001.1, read on the forward strand.
TTTGTAATTAGACAAACTGATTAAGCAACTGGGAGACCGTCTCTGCAAACAAGACGGTCCCCTTTATTTTGATTATTATGAAAATACTAGAATGGGACAAAATGGAACTGAAGTATGAGGTTCTGCCTATTGACAACATCTTCGATTCACCTGAAAACTGGCAAAAACTCAATTCGTTTTCAGACGACGAATTATGTCGTATGTTGGTGAAGGTGGCGAAAACACTTACTTATATGCTTTGGGCCCCTCAACATCTGAAGAAGCACCCTAAAAGTGCAACACAGGATGACATCTGGAGAGCATACGCTAATATGCGCAAAAAAAGAAAACTTACGAATGTATATTATATTGAGGATGAAAACAACCCTATGTCGAAAGAGGAAATGATGCTTGTTTTTTCAAAAAGCGATGCTTTTCAAGAACTATTAAACATAAACTATGTGGATTCTATCAGGGTTTGTATGCAGAATATGTTGCATTTCGCTTCTTATGAAACCATTGCAAAACGCTATTTCGGACAGACAGGCGAGTGGCTTTCTGAGAAATGCGAAAAGGCTCTATGTCTTATCCTGAGCTTCACACCTGAAGAGTGCGACATAATCGCTGATGCAACAATCGATGTACTGAAAAAGGCTATCGCCTATCGTGATGCAATGATAGCTTTAGTTGAAAAGCGTGGATTGGAGGTTTACTGATATCGCCCAATTTGTATCCTATTCCCATTCACTTAATCTCTCTATGAGAGTTCTTTGCATATCGTCACCAAAAAGTCGTCCTTAAAAGTGTGGTTTTAAGAACTCCCCAATGTTTTCGCAAGTTGGCACTCGGATCTAAACGATAAATATATATATTTGCACTTGTCCAAGCAATGTAGTTTGGACTTATAAATAAAAGGTACAGTATGAAAGCACAGGTATGGAATACCTCCTCCACATATGTCTATCTTTAATTTCTCTTTTTTCTGTGCAAAGCCATTTTTTTGTTGTCGGCTCGCACGTCAACTTAACTGCGACCGAAGCAACATCTATGATATCTTTACTCGTGAAAGCATTGACACGCAACGTCTTCGTGAGCTCTGCCTTGCTCTTGACTATGATTTCTTCAAAGTCCTGTCCGACAATCTCAAGGAAAAAAAGTGCCTTATCCCATAGCCTCTATCTTCTGCGCATATCCTTTCAATTCCTCTGAATATCGGCGCAACCCATCGACTAACGCACCATAATCCTCCTTGCTAAACGATTTGGCACCACCCATTCTGTTCGTTAGCCACATCTCGTTTTTCCCTAATGCTGTCTTGGCAAACGTTTCCCAATTCAAGACCCCTGCTAACTTGTTCCACGCTAAGGTCGCTGCACCACTCTTCCATCTCTTTTTTATAGACGTGCTGCACCACATCATTCTTGCATGAAGTGACTTCATTCTCGCTTCTGTCTCTTCGTCATCTTTTTCTTCATCCACCATCTTGCTTATCTCGTTATGGCATGCCACGCGCTCCGCATCCAACGCATCGACCTCCGCCTGCTCTTTGCTGTCAAGTTTATAGCCGTCGTCGTATGCATTCTCTATATTCGCAATCTCCACGTCTACTCTTGAAGCATATTCGCGCAGAAGTGTCACGATTTCCGACACCATATCTGCTGTTGCCTGTCCCGCCTCAAGCGCATCATAAAATCTATCACTCAAATGTATATGGAAATTCGACCTGTCATGTAGCGAATCCAACACAGTCTCAATCGCTTCTATTTTGTTTGTCATAACAATATTAATTAAAAAATCAGAGCCGGCCTTGTGGCAGGCTCTGAATGGTTCACTTAATTACTCCATCTACACATATATCTCCAGTTTCGTCGTGGCTTTTTCCACCGCATACGTGATATTGCTGAGGTTGCCACATCCTCGTTCATTTATTACGTAGGTCTTTCGCCTACTGTTGCTGATTCGCCCGAACATTCGGGTATATGCCACAAGATTCATCCTATGAACCTTGGGCAGATGAACAATACTTTTCATCACGTGCAAAACTATATAATATTTTCAATACAACCAAGAAAATAGATAAATAATTTTATTTCAACATACTAATAATCAATATATTATATACCACATTAATATAATAAGGATTTCACATTTTTGTTGAGTCCATCACCACAATTAACAGCATCATGACTTCTCATAGTTCCACTAAACACACAAATTACTACTATGGAAAATCAAGAAATCGACGGCAATAAATTGCTCAAAGGTTACAATTGAAACCGTTTTTTTTGAGAGAAATAACTTTTTTCTGTTGGCGGTATCAAATTTAATACCTACTTTTGTAAAAACATAAATTCAAATGCCAGAGATATTTAGATTTTTCGGCTATAGTTTTTTCTTCTATAGCAAGGAACACGAACCAATACACGTTCATGTTGAAGGTGCGGGTGGTTTTGCTGTTTTTGATTATGATGGAGAATCGTTTGTGATGAGAGAGAAGCCATGGGATAAAAGCAAATGATATGAAACGGATTGTCGCTGTAATTGAAGAAAACAAGGATATTATCATTAATCGCTGGGAGTCATATTTTGGCAAATAACAATGTAGCTTATGGGAATGAAGGAACTGTGGTTCGACAAGGACTATATATACATGAAAAACGAAAAAGGCCAGGTGCTGCGCCAGTCGTTACTATGGTACGAACGTCTCAAGAACGCTTCGGACGAGGATCGTATGCAGTATACCGTTGGGTTCACTGGCATTCATTGGCGAAATCTGGACGAAGATATTAGTTTTGAGAGTTTTGAGTATTGCGATGCGGAACCTTCGGCTCTTCAACGTTTCTTCTTAACCCATAAAGAGATTAACGTCTCTGAATTTGCCAGGAAAATAGGGATGAACGCTTCGCTCCTGAGAAACTACATAAATGGCTTTAAAATGCCATCAAAGGAGCGAGAAAAAGAAATATTTGATTCCATTTATAAGCTTGGGCAAGAGTACATAAATGTCGGTCGTCTCTAATCATGTTTTGTGTGTTATCGCTTCCGGCTTTTTTCTATATTATCAAAGGTTTTTCCGCTCCTCTTGGCGGTTTTGCCGACATTTTCGAAAATGTACGCAGTGATATCGGACAGGCTTATGCTATATTTGCATCTAATTTCTGACAACATTACATACAATGGCTTTTAAGGATATTTTCAAGGACCAGCTTAAAGATTTGAATGTCAGCAGGACTGACAAAAGCAATGTCCGCTGGTTGTGCTACAGCGCTGCCGTTTCCGACTTCTGTGCCGCACTCAGTTGTCCTGTGACCGACAAGTGGACGTGGAGCTGCCCCGAGGTCACTCCACAGCTCATCTCGTTCAGCAATGTCTTCTGGGGAGTTGCGGTAATTCTCATCTGTAAGTTGTGGTACAAGGGAAGCCCCATCCGCAATTTTATCTGGAAGAGCCGAGAGTGGCTCAATCTTGGCTATTGGTTGTCTACGACCGGATGCGTCATCTGGATGTTCATCGCACCCAATCCATACCTTCTTTATATCATCAACGCAATGATATTCTGGTTCATCTTCTCTAGTTGGTTCAACCGTATTATCGATTTCACTAAGGCTAAACTCTTCCATGTGCCCGAACTGCGTAATTCCTACGATACCATGAAGGAGATGTACTATAACATCGCATCTACTGCAGGCTATTTTGTCGGCTCTCTCATCACCGACGGCATACCTCTCAAGGTCGCTTTCGTCTTCTGGGAAACTGCCGTGACGATGAATGTCATCGGTAGGGCTGTGGTGTTCTTCAAAAACCGAAAGACGTTGTCTTCTGTCGAAAATGAAGCGGTCACCGACAACGACGACGAAGATGATGAATTAGTAAAACTCCGTAGGGAAAACGAGCAGCTTCGTGCTGCCCTGGCCAATGTCAACCATTAATGCCTCCTAGAATGTTCGACCACGTGAATCTTCTCCCTTGGATAGGAGCACATTATTCCGAGTCTCAGGTGCGCATTCTCTTTGTCGGCATGAAGATGTATAGCGCTGACCCCTTGTCTGTTGGTGAGAACGCTACTACCGAATGTGTCAATTACTATCTCAACGACGATGAGTATGAACGCTACTTTGCCAGCTTCGACAGGTTTATCGAGGTCGTGAAGAATGATACAGACAGCCCAAAAGAGGCTTGGGGCAAGATAGCTTTTTATAATTATACTCAGGATGTTCTGCCTGATAGCAAGTCCAGACCAACTTCTGAGCAGATCGAAGCATCTAAGGAGGCATATATCGAGGTCCTCCTCCAGCTGCGCCCGCATAAGGTTATCTTTTGGGGCAAGTGGATCTACGACCAGGTGCTCGTCGGCTACGGTAAAGAGGCCCAACGTTTCTTCGGACAGCAGACGTGGATGGTCGACATTCATGAACTCGATCCCTCTCTTCCAGACAATGATCATTGCTTCCATGTTACTTATATAGACGACCCGTCCAACAGTAGCTTTAGCATCTCCAAGAATCGTAGGGTTATAAGCGCTTTTCTCGACTCACAAGCCCAGCCATACAATAGTCCGCATTACAAGCGCCGTATAGAACAGCTGCTTCGTGCGTTGCAGATTGATGTTGAAGGATTTACATATAATGATTTGGATTTCAGCGACGTGCTCTCCAAGGCCATGGTGAGCGGACTGCTGAGGTTCGAGCCCGAAGAGGGCGTCATCAACGATCAGCGACTTACAGCCGGCAGCAGTTTCGCCTCGTCCTATTTCGCCTATTGCCTTCGTGAAAAATGTAGAGCCACACTCCACGACAATGGCTTGTCTTCTCAGCAGTTGCTATCCGAATTGATTAACGACGAGAAGTTCAACATGACTCTAAGTGACGACGGTCACGAGATTCATTTCAGAGGCACGAAGTCCAAAACCCGCGTCAAGCAACTCTTCGAAAAGCTGTCCCTTCTTAGGCATGGTACCGAAAAGCAGATAGAGTGGAAAGTGCTTGAGACATTGTTCGATATCAAGAACCTCAGACAAAACAGCAAGCATATCGGGCATAATAAAGACTATGCCAAGGCAATAGATTCCTTTTTTGACATCAACGACTGACAACTCCACGATACCTACATCGCTGAAAGAATCATCTGATCATACATTTTGCATCTTACTGATATACATGTTATTGAAGCATAAAACATCTTTTATTAATACCTCTGTGCAATACCTACAACATTTCATCCTGTTGTCCATGAATAATAATTTTGTTGCAGTTAAACAACAAAAACATGGCATACAAAATACACATAGGATCACTCATCGAAGAACGTTTCAAAAAACGTGGATGTTCTAAAACATGGTTCGCCCAGCAAATCCATTGCGACCGCACGAACATCTACGGCATCTTTAAAAACGAGACCATCGACGTCAAACGATTATACGATATAAGCCTAGTACTTGACTACGACTTCTTCGCCCTTATCCAAGAAGAACTCAAGAAAGACGGGCTAAATAGTGTTGTGTAAAAATCACGGAAACGTGACAACAAATCACGATGTTGATGTTAACGACTCTTAACGTAATGCGTAGTATGTAATATGAAATATAACATACATATAGGTTCACTCATTAAAGAGCAGTTTGACAAACGAGGATGCACAGTAGCATGGCTCGCTCGCCAGTTAAACTGCGACCGAACCAACATATATGGCATCTTCCAACGCGAAACAATCGACATCAAAAGACTCCACGAAATCGGTCAAGCACTAGACTACGACTTCCTAACCGAAGTCGCCCAAAGATTGAATGTGACGGAAGAGTGAGCTGATTTGTAAAGGACCTCGTGATAACTTCTTCAGATTTAAAGTAAGAAATGTTTGATAACTAAGATAATAACTTATATAAAAAAAGACATGAATAAAAACTGGCAAATAGGATTATGCCTCGTTCTTGTTTTGGGCTTGGTTACTTATTTTTTTGTAGGGAATAGTACAAATAGAAGTATTAATATTGTCCAAAAGAATCCTACGACTGACAAGCAAAGCATTATCGCATTTTCAAGGTCGCAATCTAAAATCTATACCGAAACTTTTCATGCGAAACAGTCTGTAAACTTTGATGACAAAACGATTACAAAGATCATAGGTGCGGGTCCTTTCACGATTGGTGAACGTTCAATAAACATCCGATACATAGCCCACTTGAAGGCATACATAGACATGTCTAAATTTACGAATAAGTGTGTCTCTATTAATGGTGATAAAGTGACAGTAAGATTGCCTTCTATAGAAATTGAGAAGACCGGATTTAAGGTTGAGGAGATAGTAAAGAATATTGACCTATTAAGATTTGACTTTAATGAGCAAGAACTCAATAAGCTTATCTCTGCAGGAGAAAATGACTTGTCTGATAATCTCAAGAGATATTTTCTCGATAATGATGTGCTGAATCGTTCAAGGGAAGAAGCTAAGGACTTTTTCGTTGACTTCATTGTGAGTTTGGGATATGACGAGGAAAACATCGATGTAGATTTCGATAGAACTATTATTGAATCAGTTAAGAATACACTAGCAAGGTAATAATATGAAAGAAATAGATAATATGAATAATTCAGATATGCCCAATGGTCGCTCTTTGATTAATATTAAATTCTCAGGTGGCTTTGGCTGTTGGGTTGTTGTGGCGGTGCTTTTGTGTGGCATGATCTATGCAGTTAAGTCTTGCAGCATTGTTAGCATAGAGACAAAGGAAAAGATAGAATTTTCTGACGTCCAGATTGAGAGTCAGTTGCGTAAAGAATGGGGGTTCTATAGATTGGAAACTCTAGTCAATGGTAAGTCTGAAGGATATACTGGAGAATATGTTTGCCAATACTCTGGTGTCATACTATTAGGTATAGACTTGACTGATTGCTATGATTTTGTGACGATTGAAGATGACGAACTTGTAGTGAGAGCTCCTCAAATAAAAATCTTAAACAACGATTTTATTGACGACACAAAAACAGTCGTTCTTAAGGATTTCCCTTTTTTGGGAGCCGACGACAACGACCGAATTGTCGCGAGAAAAGATGCCGAAGCCAAAATGCTTGAAGAGGCCTATTCCGATGAACGCATTAGGCTGGCAGAAACATCTGGTAGAAAAGAAATCGAACGTGTCATTAAGAATTTGGGATATAAAGGTAGGATAAGAATAACTTTTTCTAAAGACTTGAACTATGGCAACTGAGCTTCGACAGCAACTTGAGCATTCAACATCGTATCCATTGGTAAGAAATATGGCTAAATTTATGGATGACTATTATATCGATCCTGTAGTTGGCTTAGCTTTACCTATGGGCATAGGTGACATGTTGACTCAGACACTCGCCTTGCCATATCTCTATATTAGCATGATGAAGATAGGCTCATGGAAGCTCACATTAGCAATTGTTTACAACATTCTTGTCGACATATTGCTTGGCTCCATACCGTTCTTCATTGGTGATGTCATAGATATGTTCAATAAATACTACAAACGCAATTTCAAACTCATCGAAGGCTACATCGATCAAGACCAGTATGTCATCAATGAGGTCGAGAATAACGCCTATCGCGTCATAGCAATGATAGTTATCCTTATCCTCTTGATTGTTCTCCTTTGGACCCTAGTCAGTAGCCTGATTGGAGGCGTATTCTCAATCTTTGGATAGCATTAAAATAGTAAATATAGCAAAGTATTTAAATTTCAAAATAATTATGTGATAGATGTTAGAGTTATATTAACTAGATTTGACAGTAACTGTTATTATGCATCAATACGATATATTTATATCATACAAAAGAAGAGGACAAAGTCTTCAAATGGCTCCTAGATTATATGAATATTTGCGGGCTAAGGGCTATTCTGTCTTTCTTGATAGAAAAGAGATGTCGAGTGGCGATTATAAAACACAGATACGTGACAATATTAGAAAGGCAAAAGATGTATTGATTCTTTTGGAAAAAAATTCTTTACAATCATGTTTTAACAACAGTGATGAGGAATTCTCCAAGGACGTATTTTGTTTCGAAATATGTGAAGCCCTTAAAAAAGAAAAAGGTGTTCTGCCGATTTTGTTGGATGATTATAAGATGCCTTCTGAAGAGGAATTGCCTAAGGAATTGAATAAACTTCCAAAAATCCATGGAGTTGATTTTGATACTACAGATGAAATAGGTGAATTTTACGAAAGTGAATTAATAAGGAAGGGAAAATCTGGAACACGATTGGTTTCAACAAGACCTTGGTCAATAGCTGCGATAATGTCAGTTGTTTTATTAGGATTAGTTGTTCTGTTAGCTTTGTGGATTTTCGTGTTTGACAAGAAAGCGAATGCCTCGGAATTGGAACGAATTTTCGAAACAGGTAGGAGTTATTATGAAAATCGAGATTTTGATAATGCTTTGAAGTGTTTCCAACAGGCTGCAGAATTAGGCTATCCGTCAGCTCAATGTTGGATGGGTACGTTATATTATAGAGGACGCGGTGTTGAACTTGATATGAAGAAGGCTTTTGAATGGGATTTAAAAGCTGCAAAACAAGGACATGCTACTGCACAATGTTATGTGGGTAATTTCTATGATAGGGGAGAAGTTGTTCGTCAAGATTTTATTGAAGCTGCAAAATGGTATAAAAAATCTGCATTCCAAGGTGTCGCTGATGGTCAATATAATTTAGGCGAATACTATTATTGGGGTCGTGGTGGTATTGAACAAAACGACACTTTGGCATTTGATTGTTTTGAAAGATCGTCTCGTCAGGGGTATTCAAAAGCACAATTCCGTTTGGGGTGTATGTATGAGGTCGGAAGATTTGTACAATGTAACCCAAGACTGGCCTTTGAGTATTATTTGTGTTCTGCTTATCAAGGATATGCACCAGCTGTAGTAAAGCTCGGCCAATATTATGAAGATGGATTCAGCGAGGATGGCTTAAACATCATGAAAAATCCGTCAGAAGCTCTACGGTGGTACGTTAAAGCATGTGATAAGAATTATCCAGAAGGATTGATAAGAGCAGCAATGCTTTATGAAGAAGGTCTTGGCACTGAAGAAAATTTAACTGAGGCGTTGACCTTATACAAAAAGGCAGCTGATCAAGCCTACGATGCAGAATCAGCGGGAAGAGCTAAAGAGGCAATTAGAAGAATTACAAAAAGAATTAATAGTTATGGAAGCAGTGTTTTGTGAATATCAGTATTGTTTGTCTTATATAGAACAACTGTTCTATATAATACTACCATTGGGCTTGTTGTATGGGTTCTTTTTTTATTACAAGTTTAGAAGATCTTCTGTATTAAGTCCGTTTGTACTTCGAATATGGGCTATAATAGTTTTTTGCGCTGGTATGATGTTGTACTTCGTTGGTTTTTATCATGAAGGGACGCAGTATTCTTTGTTGGCGCTTATATTGCGCTCAATAATGTCATCGCTTGAATTGTTCGTTTCACATTCTGACTTGTTGGAGGTTTCGGATGTATGTAAGGAATCATCTATATATATGACATGTTTCGCATTGGTTCAGTTTAATGCTTTGTTTGTGAGTGCGGCTTTGATTTTCTCCTTAATTTGTCGTCAATTTATTTCTGGACTATTGTCATTTATAAATGAGGTTAAACGTAACCCCATATCTAAATTACATATTTTTTGGGGTGTAAATGAAAATGCTATTATATTGATTAATAGTATTGTATTGAAGCCTGATGATTTGTTAATAGTAGTTAATCTGCCTCAATCTGAAAAGAAAAATGTAGGGCGTTTAAATTTTAGTAGGATTTTTTCTTCTGTGGATTATGATGTTGAAAGACTTGACAAGATAGTACATACACAAGCAATTATGTTGTATGCTTCGTTTGATGATGTTGTTGATTCTAGAGAGGGATTCTTGAAGTCTTATCGATTGTCACGATTATGCAATTACATTGGCAGGGCTGACCAAACGTGTGTTTATTTTATGGGAGGAGATGAAAAGTGTAATATTTCATGTGCACAGCAATTTGTTGATGACAAAAATGTTTTTCAATGCAAAAGTAGAAAGGAGTGGAATGTCAAGGTATATTGTTCTGCTAATCGCACAAAAGACAACCTCATACAAGAAAAATTCATTAATATGAAAAAAGTTAGTTTCACATTGATTGATTCTGCATATTTGGCTGCGTTGTCTTTAAAAGTTGCTGAAAAATATTCTAAAGAAGTGTGTCCTGTTGCATTATATAAAGAAAAAATAGATAATAGAATAATTAATCGAGAGTATGCTAATCATCCTATCAATTTTGTAAGACATGAAAATGGGGCTGTGAATACATGTTTCACATCAATGATTGTGGGATTTGGCGCGACGGGGCAAAATGTATTTAATTTTTTGTATGAATTTGGCTCATTTGCAGATAATGATAGACAAAAATCTCCGTTTAAGTCATATATATTTGACGATGATATTGATAGGATTTGGACTCATTATGTTCAACAAGTTCCGTATTTTGAAGAAAAAACAATTTATGGAAACGATGTAATTAAGACATTTAATTGTTCCCCTCACTCAATGTCGTTCTGGAGACAATTATATGAGATAATTGATGAATTAAATTATGTAGTGATTTCTTTAGGAAATGACAATGAGAATTTGTCTTTTTTGAGTGAACTTGTTGATGTTGTTCAGCACAAACGTGTCAATGATCTTAATACATTCCATATAGTTATTAGGTCATATCAAAAAGAAAATGAGGAATTACTAATAAAGACAATTAAAACTTATAATGAACTTTGGGGCGATGAGATTATAAGATATTTTGGCATGCCATCTAATATTTATACACAAAATAAAATTGATGATGAAGAGTTAGAGAGCCTTTCTTCTTTTCTTAAAGATACATACAACAAGGCAAAGAAAAAAGAGAAGCCCCAATATAATGCAAATTCTTTGCCCGTTGCTGATGAAACTCCGTTTGAAGAAGAGTATGCATTCTTGTCTAAGAGACGTAAAGACTATGCCAATAAAGAACAAGGCTTACATACATACACTAAACGAATCTTATTGGGTGACAATCCAACTGACGAAGTAATAGAAACGGTGTCAGTATGTGAACATTTAAGATGGAATGCATCACATTATGTGCAGGGCTATATGCCTATGACTCAAAGAGTATATGACATGATGCCACTAAAAAACGGAGAAAAAATTACTTGTAGTGAGAAATATAAACAGCATCTTTGTTTAGTCCCTTTTTCTGAATTAAGTGAAACATATAAAAACTATGATAGAGTTTTCGTTAATGACGTTATAAAGCTATTTGCGGAAATGAAAGAGTAAGCTTGTACCGTACTGGCCGTTAGCGCATGCCTCTGCAAAAATGCTTTCGATGTTATGTTCTCTATTTCTCTTTCCAAAGGCGTGACTATTGTCTCCCAAATAGTTCAGAATGGCTACCAATACGCTCAACGTATATGGCATCGGAATCTATCCAAATCAATAAAAAGTCATTGCCTACATGACACTCCATGCAATCTTTGTATTTCCCAGAAAGCATGTGTGGACGATATCTTATGTCGAGTTTTTCTCCAGATGCCAAGGCCTGTAGAACATTAAATAGTTCTTGCATTTTAGAAAGGTCTTGGCGATATCGCTTCAGATCTTTCTTGGCCTTTGTTGAATAACGAACCTCCTTCATTATTGCTTATCAATGCTATTTAGGAATGAATCGAAATCTGTCATGTCCAGTGTTCCTGCGTATTTGCCAGCCCTTGATTCATCAATAGCCTCTGCTGTGTCTGCATTAGGAGTTCCGTATAATGCTTGAGCAAGAATGCTTTCCACATAGTTGTTCAAACTGCGATTACATTGAGCTGCCCTTATCTTAAGTTCATCCAATAAAGTCTCACTAAGCCTAAATGCAGTTTGACGTCTTGTTATTACAGTTCCCATAGCTTTGTTATATTTGTGTTATATAATGTATTGCAAAGGTATAACAAAAATTTCGAAAATAAAACAAGAAATCATCTCCCCCTCAGCCACAATCCAAAAAACTTGTCATATACCTCATATTTCCCCCTGTCCGAAGTGATGAAATCCTTCTCCATCAGACCTTTTACTGCTGCTTGCACCGTACTGGCCGTTAGCGCATGCCTCTGCAAAAATGCTTTCGATGTTATGTTCTCTACTATCCCGTCATTGGCAATCGCCACGAGTACTTCCTTCTGCTTGAATGGCAATTGAAACAACATGTTGCCAAATATAGAGTCAAATGTATTTATTACATTGTCTATCGATGCTTCTGCAAGTTCCAGGTCGCATGTCTCGTTATGTTGGGTGATTGAGTACATCTTGTTAAGCAGAAATTGCACATACCACGTGATGCCATCAAATTTGTCATATATCATTTCAAATGCTTCTTTGTCAAGTGACTTTGATGCGTCATTGAAATGTTTTTGGGCGAACGCATAGTATATGTTTTTGTCTATTGGAGCTATGCTTAGAGGTGCTGTGCTTTGAAAAAATGGACGTGATGGATTGCAGAACACTTCAGACATGAGGTGTCTGTGCGAACCAGAAAAGACGAAATGTGCATTATGGGTTCTCTGAATATATGTCCTGAGGATTGCCTCCACATTCTTCTCTGGGTAATTGACTATTGCCTGAAACTCATCAATCGCTACAATGCATGGTTTCGTCGCCACTTCGAGATACTCGAATATCTGTTCAAGTGTCAACGATGGATTGGTCACGTTGCCCATTCCAAATGATAATTCAGGATTACCAGAAATATCGTATGATACATTTGCCTTCAGCGATGATACTACATCCAGAAATTGTTGCCAAATGCTGCGGTCCTTTTTCTTTAGTTCCGTGAACACTCGGTTGCCTAGGGTGTGTACAAGGTCTTGAAGATTCTTGGTCGAATAGATGTCCACGACTATTGTTATGTACTTGTCCTTTATCTTTGGTTGGGCAAAACAATGTTCAATGAGTCCTGTCTTCCCCAGTCTTCTAGGCGAACTCAGAAACACATTGTTGCCATTGACGAGATACTTTGTCATTAGTAGAGTCTCTTCCACTCTGTCGCAAAAGTATTCTTCGCCCTCGTAGCCATTGGTTATAAATGGATTGTGTATCATTCTCTTATCTTTTATGCAAAGATAATTATAATACTATTATAATACAACTATTATAATGCATTTTCTTCTCCCTTTGTTCCTTTCTGAGAAACAATAGTTTGGATATTTTGCGTTGCCGAACAGTAGGCTTCATATAGGGCGACCGCTCCAAGATTCCATAATTTTGTATCTTCAATCTGTAATTCTTGATATGTGGATGACGCATAAAAATGTTGCATTGCGTCAAAAACTGAACAGTGTTCTTTTTCGGCAATAATAGTTGCAACACGTGCTACTTTTGCTGGCAAAAATAGATGCAAATTCTGTTGTGTTACGGTCAGATTCATAAATCAATTCTTATTGTTTCAACATATCTGAGCTTTTTCAATGCTGACTCTGTATGAAAAAGCAATTGGTCCACTAAATTATAAACTTTTAATTCGCGAATCAGATCCTCCTTATTAAGGACTCCACTTTCATACAAGGCAAATGCGGCATATACACGATCATTGGCGACAGGACCATAAACGAAATCATAATCATGTGTAAACCCAATATGATTGCGGTTGGAATCTACAAAATCGATCCAATCTTCTGTAGGTGAATCGAACCATAATGTGTGGCTCTTCTTTATCTCTTCTATGTCTATTTCGTATACATTAACGAATCCGTATTTTGCGCTTTTTTTTCGTCTGTTAACCCAATTTTGGGCTTGGTCAAAACTGGTTGTCGTATAAAATCCAGTACCATAGTCTAAAGTGCGGTTCGAAAATCGAATTTCAGGGGTGTCGACAATCTCGAGACTTCCATGATAAACAATCATGCCATCCTCCTTTCTAAAAAATCATCAATTTCTTCAATTAACCACTGATGGCTTTGAGTGTGTAATACGTCAAAGTTATCTGATAGATATGATGCGACGCCAGAAGCAAAGAATAGCGATGCGACATCTGCACCATCCATCTTTTTTTTCACTTTGTATTGTTCGATACAAAATGCGACAAAAAACAATTTATCTAAATCTGTTTTCGGCATCATTGAAAGCAATTATTCATTGCAAATGTAACAAAAAAAAAGACAACTCAATAAAAATACTTCAAGAAGTTCTCTCCTGATTCTTTGGCCATTCAAGTCTTCTAAATATAAAACACAAAAAGTGCCACGCCCCAACCTTCAGGAGCATGGCACTCGTTATCTCTAATGTCTATATCCGATTATACCAAGTGAGCGATGAGGTCCTCGCGATCACCAGGAAGCATGTCGATAACTGGAATCTCAATCATTGTGTAGCATCCTGGCTGCTGCTTGAATGATGCACGTGCAACGTTTACAAGCACCTGAGCTGTCAATGCTGGGTTGTTGATCTTCATGTTGAACTCGAAAAGCTGGTTGTGAGTCTTGCCACTTACACCCTTGCGAACGAGGTTAACACCATGTCCAACATCATTGAGAGCGTCAACTGAATCAACCTTGAATACGTGTGTCTCGTCGCTTGCGAAGTATGGGTCAGCCTTGATTGCCTTTGTAACCTCTGCCAAGTCAGCACCTTCCTCAAGCTCTACGTATACCATACGACGATGAATACCTTCACCTACTGGAATTGTCATTGACAACGCATCCTTTACACCAGCCTTTGAACGAACACATACTGAGTGACCCATCGAACGACCAGGACCAAAGTTAGTATATGAAAGACCCTTTGGAGCAAGGCTCTGCATCAATGTACGAACGATTGAGTCTGAACCTGGATCCCATCCTGCAGAGATGACTGCTACTGTGCCGTTTGCCTTTGCTACTGGCATCAATGCCTTGCGGTAGTCAAGGATGCTTGTGTGAATGTCAAACGAGTCAACTGTGTTGATTCCCATTGCAAGAATCTTCTTCGCATACTCCTCGCATGAACGTGTTGGAGTCGCAAGAATGGCAACGTCAACGTCCTTGAGCTCTGCTATGTCCTTTACTACTGGATAGTTTGCAAGTTCTGCTGGCTTGTTCTCAGCACCGTTACGACGAACGATACCTGCAATTTCAAAATCCTCTGCCTCCTGGAGGGCTTCAAGAGTATATTTGCCAATGTTGCCGTAGCCTACAATGGCAGCTCTAATCTTCTTCATTGATATTATTGTTTTAAATTTATTCCTTTTTTGAGATGCAACAAAGGTAGTCAAAAATTTGTGGCCGTCAATTATTTGGCGTCGTTAAGTGCATCCGTTAGCCAATCTTTCAGTAATTTACTTATCTTTTTCGCAATATTTTTTACAAATCAGTAGTCAACACCTCTTAAGTTTGTAAAATAATAAGTATTTTTGCGCATTAGATAATGTGGTCTCGCATCAAGCAACCACTACATCACTTAAGTCGAAACATAATTAGAAGCATAATATATGAAGCAGACAGAGCTTTTCTGGAAGGTGTTCAACGAGTCTATAGTTGACTACCACAAATACGACAACGTGGACAAGGAAATAGAGAATCCATACGATAAGAGCCAGATTGAGCATCTTCTATACCATAAAAACTGGGTCGATACCGTACAGTGGCATTTCGAAGACATCATCCGCGATCCCGAAATCGACCCTAAGGCTGCGCTCGTCCTCAAGCGACGCATCGACGCTTCTAACCAGTTGCGTACCGATATGGTCGAGTATATCGACTCCTACTTCCTCAACATGTACAAGGACGTCAAGGTGCTCCCTGATGCTAAGATAAATACTGAATCACCAGCATGGGCCATCGACCGCTACTCAATCCTCGCCCTCAAGATCTATCACATGGAGCAGGAGACTAAGCGCACCGACGTCGGTCCCGACCATATCGAAAAATGCCAGAAGAAACTCGACGTGCTCCGCGAACAGCATAAAGACCTCTCGACTGCTATCGAGGAACTCCTCGCCGACATCGCCGCAGGCCGCAAATACATGAAGGTCTACAAGCAGATGAAAATGTATAACGACGAGAGCCTTAATCCTATATTATATAAAGGTAAAAAGTAATACACGGTTTTTAGATAGGGATACCATAGGGATACCGTAGGGATAAGCAATGAAAAAAGTTCTCATAATACGTCTGACAGCAATGGGCGATGTCGCTATGACATCACCTGTCGTCTCAGCTGCGTGCCGTCGCTATCCCGACATCGAATTCCATGTCCTTTCCGAACCTTTCTTCGAACCTTTCTTCGACGAGTCGCTGCCCAATCTTCACTTTATCGGAACTAACATCCGCAAAAGTGGCGAAGGCGTACGCGGACTTTGGAAACTCTACAGACGTCTCGCTGTCTACGATTTCGACCTCGTCCTCGACCTTCACGACGTGTTGCGTACTAAGGTTTTGCGCACTTTCCTTCACCGCCTGTCAAGAATACCTACTTTCGTAGTCGACAAGGGACGTGGTGAAAAAAATGCCTTGGTCAGAGCCGAAAATAAACAAAAACGCCAGTTGCGACGTACTGTCGACCGTTATGCCGATGTTTTCTCCAAAGCCGGAATACCTGTCGAAATAACCGAAACATATAGAGATAAAATATCCTCCGAGCAGGCCGATCAAATCATAACTGGCAAACCGGTCATAGGTGTCTCACCTTTTGCACAGCACAAGGGCAAGGTTTATCCTGTCGAAAAGATGAAGCAAGTCGTTTCCTTGTTGGCTGAGCGAGGAGCACAGGTGTTGGTCTTTGGCGGTGGAGCAAAAGAAAAGGCTGTGGCTGAGCAGTGGGCTTCCGAAATTGAAGGCTGCCATTCCGTGATCGGGAAAATCAAGCTCAAAGATGAAATGGCTCTCATGTCAAAGCTCGACTGTATGATTAGCATGGACTCTTCTGCCATGCACATCTGCTCGCTTTTCGGAGTCAGAGTCGTCTCTGTCTGGGGCGCTACTCATCCATTCGCCGGATTCCTCGGATTCGGACAGCGTGAAGACGACGCTATCGGTCTCGACCTCCCATGTCGTCCATGCTCCGTCTATGGCAACAAGCCATGTCAATTTGGCGACTACCGTTGCTTCAATATAAATCCTGAATCAATAGTTGAAAAAGTTATGTCCGGAATTGCTGACAAAAAGTCGTAATACGGCACTTTGGCAAGAAGTTTGTATCCTTATATATAAACCCAAAAAGTAAAAAGATATGTTATTCATAATAGTTATAGTATTTGGTATCTTGAGCTACTTTGTCAGCCACCGACTTAAAAGCAAGTTCAACAAATACCAGCAAATCATCGTATCGATGTCTGGTGCTGAAGCAGCCGCAAAAATGCTTCGCGACAACGGAATTTACGACGTTAAGATTCAGTCGACCGAAGGCACTCTGACCGATCATTATAACCCAACCAACAAGACTATCAATCTCAGCCGCGAAGTCTATTATGGCAACAATGTTTCTGCCGTAGCTGTAGCTGCTCACGAGACTGGTCATGCCATTCAGCATGCCACAGCCTACTCCATGCTCGAGCTCCGCACAGCAATGGTGCCTCTTCAGAATGCAAGTGCTAAGGTTATCAACATCGTCTTCTGGATAATGTTCGGCATGTCTATTGTCCTCCCTCACATCATCCCATACAATTTGGCACTATTGATCATTATAGCTGCATATACCATCATGACACTCTTCGCTTTCGTTACTCTGCCTGTCGAAATCAATGCCAGCCAGCGTGCCGTCAAATGGCTCGAAGGTGCCGGTATAGTGTCTGGACAGACAAGAGAAAATGCAGTCGATGCTCTCAAATGGGCCGCATATACTTATGTCGTGGCAGCGTTGTCATCATTGGCTACACTCCTATATTATATATGGGTATTCATGGGTCGTAGTAGAGATTAGAAAATGCCAAAAGCTTTTTTTTCTCTCCTTATCGCATTTTTGTTTTAAAAATATTACGCAAAACACAACTTTTTTGTATTTTTGCGGTATAATACCTTCGAATAGGTATGACAAAATACGAAAAAAATATAATTAGTTTAGATATTATGAAATTCAGTTTCAGACAGTTAGCTGTTATCGTTAGCGTAGGCTGCTTGGCGATTGCTTTCTCTTCGTGCTCGAAGAAAGGCGGCGCTAATTCGTCTAACACAACGGGTTGGGCTTATAACGATCCTGATTGGGGCGGATTTGAATATCAGTCGGGATATGAGCAGGAGACAGGTCCGGGTCTTGTCTTTATCGAGGGCGGTACCTTTATCCAGGGTAGAGTAGAGCAGGATGTAAACTGGGGTATGGACAATGCTCCACGTCGTGTTACTGTCGCTTCTTTCTACATCGATGAATGCGAAATCAGCAATGCTAACTATCGTGAATGGTTGCATTGGATAAATAAGGTTTGGAGCGCATATCCAGACCAGTATAAGTTGGCGTTGCCAGATACACTCGTTTGGCGTCGTCCTTTGGCTTACAACGAGCCATACGTTGAGAATTATCTTCGTCACCCTGCTTATGCTGACTATCCTGTCGTAGGTGTTAGCTGGAGACAGGCTACTAACTTTTGCCGTTGGCGTACTGACCGTGTCAACGAGCAGATCCTTGTCAACGAAGGTATACTTGAAATGAATGTTAATGACCAGCAGAACGAGAATAACTTCAATACTGAGGCTTACCTCTATGGACAGTATGAAGGCGCTCCGGGCAAGCATCAGATGGAAGACCTTGACCCTAACAACGAGTACCGCCGTGTCCGCATTGACGATGGTATCCTTCTGCCAAAGTATCGCCTCCCGACCGAGGCTGAATGGGAGTACGCTGCTCTCGGTCTTATCGGTAATACTGAAAGCGAACGTCTTTCAGACCGTAAGATCTTCCCTTGGAATGGTCATGTCGTTCGTAATGCTAACGAAAGCCAGAGAGGTCGTATGATGGCCAACTTCGTTAGAGGTAACGGTGACTACATGGGTACTGCAGGCGACCTCAACGATAAAGGTGATATCACAGTTCCTGTTAGATCTTACTGGCCTAACGATTACGGCTTGTATTGTATGGCAGGTAACGTTAACGAATGGGTCGACGACGTATATCGTCCATTGACTTTCGAAGATGAAGAGGAATTCAACCCATATCGTGGTAACAAGATGCAGAAGTATGTTCTCAACGATAATGGCGCTCCTGTTGAAAAAGACTCTCTTGGTATGATCAAGAGAACTCTCGAGACCGACCAGGATATCGCCGACCGTAAGAACTATCGTACTGCCGACAACATCAACTACCTCGATGGTGATAACCGTTCGAATGCTGTTGACGGTGGAGCTTGGACAAGCTCTGATACTAATACTGAGAGCATGTACGCAGGTACTCCTAACTCTAATGGTCTTCGCAACCTTGTTTCCGACCTTACTCGTGTATACAAGGGTGGTGGTTGGAGAGACCGTGCTTATTGGTTGAGCCCAGGTACACGTCGATTCCTCGACGAGCGTGAGAGCCGTGATGATATCGGTTTCCGTTGCGCTATGATCCGCGTAGGTTCACCAGTACAGGGACGATAAAACTGAACTACATTATATTTGTATGATGGGGGTGGAGCATATCTGCCCCCATCACTTTTTGATGATTATACTTATATGGTATGCAGATAGAAAAACTATACGAAATATTCTGCCAGTCGACAGGTGTTTCTACAGATACACGCACCATTGCCCAGGGTAGTCTGTTTGTTGCTCTAAAGGGTGAAAATTTCGATGCCAACACTATGGTTGCACAGGCATTGGAGAAAGGTGCAATGCACATCGTTACTACAGACAAGTCTTACTCTGGCGACAGCCGAGCTACTGTTGTCGATGACACACTCTTCGCTTTGCAGCAGTTGGCTGCCTACCACCGTGAGCAGCTCGCTTTGCCTATCGTTGGAATAACTGGTACAAATGGAAAGACGACAACCAAGGAACTTGTCTCTGCCGTGCTGCGAAAGAAATATCAGACATATTCGACAAAAGGCAATCTTAACAACCATATAGGTGTACCATTGTCGCTTCTGTCCATAACATCTGAACATGATATCGCTGTTATCGAAATGGGTGCTAGCCATCCTGGTGAAATCAAGGATCTCGCTTCCATCGTAAAGCCTACTGTCGGACTGATTACCAATGTCGGTATAGCTCATATTCAAGGATTCGGCTCCTTCGATGGAGTGAAAAAAACTAAGGGCGAACTATACTCTCAGCTGAAGTCTACCAATGGCACTATCTTCATCAATGCTACTAATGACAATCTTGTCGGAATGCTTGGTGACTATGAACATACCATCTCGTATGGTACTGACATGGAACAATGCCTCGTCGACGGTCATGTAGTCGAGATGTCAGAGACTCTCAATTTCGAATGGCGATACAACGATGGCCAGTATCGTACTGTGAAGACTAACCTCACTGGCGCCTATAATCTCGAAAACGCACTTGCAGCTGTCGCTGTCGGATGTTATTTCGGTGTTTCCGAAGCAGATATCTGTGAAGCAATAACTGAATATACACCAACAAATAGCAGAAGCCAGATTGTACAGACTGGTAGAAACCGACTTGTACTTGACGCCTACAATGCCAATCCGTCAAGTATGAACGTGTCAATTGACAACTTCGCTTCGTTGCCAGGTGAAGGGAAGACTCTTGTACTTGGCGCTATGCGAGAACTGGGAGAAGAACAGGACAAGCAGCATAAGGCTATAATGGATAAGATTCAGAGACTTGGTTTTAAGCATGTCTATCTTGTAGGCGATGAGTTCAAGAAGTTCTCTTCTGATTATCCTGACTATAAAATTGTAAGCCAAGCATCGGAACTATTAGACGAGATGTCTACTCTCAGCGGTCGCTATCTCCTCATCAAGGGGTCGCGAAGCAACAAGCTGGAGATTCTCGTCGAGAAGTTGTAATAGCATAAAAATTGTGGCTAGTAACTAAAAGTGAATAGTTTTTGTTATCTTTGCCATTCGAAAGCGGAAGAACCATTCTGCTAATATATAGGAAAAAACTAAACAGCAATGTTAGACAAGATACAATCACTCATTGATGAAGTAAAAGCTCTGCAGGCTAAGACAGCTGAGGATGCTGAGTCACTTCGTATCAAGTATTTGAGTAAGAAAGGTGCAATCTCTGCACTTTTTGACGACTTCAAGCAGGTAGCACCTGAGATGAAAAAAGAGGTTGGTATGCGTCTCAACGAACTCAAGACAGTTGCCACCGAAAAAATCAATTCTCTCAAAGAGTCATTTGCCGAACAGCAGAATGGCGCTACTGGTGCCGATTTGAGTTTGCCTGGCACATCATACGTATGTGGAGGCCGTCATCCGCTTTCTGTTGTCAAGAATGACATTATAGAGATTTTTGGACGTCTCGGTTTTACTGTAGCCGAAGGTCCAGAGGTTGAGGACGACTACCATGTGTTTACTGCACTCAACTTCCCACTTGAGCACCCTGCTCGTGATATGCAGGATACATTCTTTATTAATACCAACCCTGATATTCTTCTTCGTACACACACATCTAGTGTTCAGGTTCGAGTAATGGAGAAGCAGAAGCCACCAATTCGTGCGGTGTTCCCAGGTCGTGTGTTCCGTAATGAGGCAATTTCGGCTCGTGCACATTGCATATTCCATCAGGTTGAAGGTCTCTATGTAGCCAAGAACGTCTCTTTCGCTGACTTGAAGCAGACTCTTCTCTATTTTGCTAAAGAGATGTTTGGTCCAGACACTCAGATTCGACTTCGCCCATCATACTTCCCATTTACAGAGCCATCGGCCGAGATGGATGTAAGTTGTTCTTTGTGCGGCGGAAAGGGATGTAGCGTATGTAAGGGTACTGGTTGGCTTGAGATACTTGGATGTGGTATGGTAGATCCTGCAGTTCTTGAAGCCAATGGCATCGATAGCAAAGAGTATAGCGGATTTGCATTTGGTATGGGTGTAGAGCGTATTGCTATGCTTCGTTATCAGGTTAAGGATATTCGTCTGTTCTTCGAGAACGATGTTAGGTTCCTCCAGCAGTTTAAGTCTGCATATTAGTAAAAAAATATTAAAATTTCTATTTCATGGCTCCGTTGGATGGCAAATCTGACGGAGCTTTTTTTGCCGTTCGTCACCACCTAAATCGCCGTTCGTCACCACTTAGGCGTTTTTTTTTGCCGTTCGTCAATGAAAACGGCACTTTCGTCAAAAGTTACGAGATTTTTTTTTTCATGTGATTTTTTGTGTCTACCTTTGTTATCGTCGAAAGGGAAATAAATATTGAACTGGAGATTAAATAAAGAAAATACTAAAAAACAAAGAAGAATATAACCATGAGAAACTTGATTTTATCTTTTGCGCTTGCAATGACACTTGTATGTGGAACAGTCGTATTGAACTACTTCTTTCCTGCAAACGCAGTTGCTGTAAGAGAGATTGGAGATGACTTGAGCACAGACAATGGTCTTCTTTGTGATATGGTATTTGATAGTAAGGGATGTCTCCTTAGCGAAACAACTTACAGATGGGACAATGGCAAGGATACTAAAGGTGACATTGTAAGCCTTACTGTAGTATATACACATGACGTTTATGCTTATAACAAGTGATTGTTATAAGTTCCTATAATAGTTTGAGTTTTAGAGTATATGGAGTCTAAGTTTTAGAAGGTCTTAATCAGTCTATTTGAATCCACAAAAACGGCCAGAAGCGTTTCTTCTGGTCGTTTTTTTATTGATGTCATTTTTTGATGATATGCATTGCGTTGAATGTGAATCCGGTGCCAAATACTACGCAACCTTCTTCCTTGATGATGTTAAGCATGTAGTCATCAAGCACATAATCGAAATAGGTGTCATTGATGTCAAGAGTAAATGGTTCAAGGTTGTCGAATTTTTCCCAGTTGCCAGGTCGCAATGATATCATGCTTCCGTTTTTGATGTTGGACACGTGAAGTCTCATTACGTCTCCCACTTCGACGTCATTGAATGTTGCAGCACATATTCGCTGTACGTTTTTCCATTCTGGATCCATGTCGACGTGTCCTATCCAACGTGCACCATCCATAAGAGGTGTTGCTTCGCCTTTCTGGATGTATACACTCTTAAGCATGAAGCCAATGCCTGTGATGAGCATACCTTCTTTCTGGATTCGTTCGAGCATTTGCTGTGTGACATAGAAACTTATCGAATTCATGTCGTTTTCTATGAGAGTGCGTCCTGTGCCAGGAAGATCGTTCCACTGGTTGTCTATGAATGCCATTTGAGGCCATTCGCTTTCGCCTGTATATGTGAAGCATATTTTAATCTGGTCTCCAAGCTTGGCGTCCTTGTATGTCTCTGGTGGTGTCATCTGGTAATCTCCATTGTCCCAGTTGAGGATTGCTCGACCTTGCCATTCAGGATGTTTGAACACCAACTGGCGTGAGGTGAATCGACGACCATTTATCTTGAGTCCTTCGCGGCGCAGACTTTCAAGGATTTTGTGGTCAAGTACAATACTTATTATTGAGTCGTTGGTTATGTTCTGCTTGCATATAATGTTAGATTGTCTG
This sequence comes from Bacteroidales bacterium, assembly GCA_024401355.1. Taxonomy (GTDB): domain Bacteria; phylum Bacteroidota; class Bacteroidia; order Bacteroidales; family Marinilabiliaceae; genus W3P20-009. The sequence continues at coordinate 182,832 of JAKSLF010000001.1, forward strand.
CCTGCTGTTGTCATAACGATGGCTGCTGAGTCGCCTATGTTGTCAACAGCAAGACACATGACGTCGCCATCTTGTGCTTTGATGAAAGTCTTTGCTGTAAATTCATGTTGTGTCTGGTTGTCGTCAGTCATGCTGACTTTCCCATACCATATTATATTATCATAGTCAATAGGTGTGTTGTTGTGTCGTATGCCTAGAGTTGTAAGTTCAAATGACTTGCCGTAGATGGTAAGTCCTGAGTGTCTAATGCTGTCGGCCATTGATGGAGAAACGAAGAAGGAAAAATTGTCCAGGTTTCTGTCGGTTGTATATAAACGTGATGTGCCGACAAATTCATTTCTTTTGCCGTCGAGAATCCCAAATGTGGGACATTCTTCATTTATATATTTGAATTCGACAACAATTTCATCTCCGGTACGAAGTGAGTCGAATAATTCGCATGGTATTGTTATTGAATCATTGAAATTAGAACACAAATGATGACCATTCCAAATGTTGACATCGGTCTTGGGCGACTGATTGCATGATGTCAAAAAGCTGAATGTCGCAATAATGATACAGAGTTTCAAAGTTATATGTGTTCGGTGTGTCATAATGTTCTAGACTAAAAGGTTTGCTAATGTAAAAGTAGTAAAAAAATGTCAAAAGATGAAGGATGGACTATTTTTTTTGAGAAGTAATTATGTGGGCAGACTTGTTTTTAGGTCTCTTATAAAAAATGAATGCATTGTCCGACAAATGTGAGCGAACAATGCATTCATGTATGTTAGACTGCCTAAGTAGCGCTATGTCAATTGGTTAGAGGCGAGCCTTGATTGCCTTGGTTGCCTCTTCGTAACCTGGCTTTTCGAGAAGGGCGAACATGTTCTTCTTGTAAGCCTCAACACCTGGCTGGTTGAATGGGTTGACGTCGAGTACGTATCCGCTGATGCCACATGCCTTTTCGAAGAAGTAGATGAGCTGTCCGAGGTAGTATTCGTTGAGTTCTGGTACTTCTACGCGGAAGTTTGGAACACCACCATCTGTATGTGCAATCAGAGTACCAAGTTCGGCCATCTTGTTGACTTCGTCGATGCGCTTGCCTGCAAGGAAGTTGAGAGAGTCGAGGTTGGCTTCGTCAGAAGGGATGACACACTTCTTGTTAGGAGTCTTGACAGATACTACTGTTTCGAAGATGTTGCGAACGCCTTCCTGTATCCACTGGCCCATTGAGTGAAGGTCGGTTGTGAAATCGACGCCAGCAGGGAAGATTCCTTTGCCGTCTTTGCCTTCGCTTTCGCCGAAGAGCTGCTTCCACCATTCTGTGAAATAATGGAGCTTAGGCTGGTAGTTGACGAGGATTTCGATTTCCTTGCCTTTGCGGTTGAGTATGTTGCGTGTAGCAGCATATATGGCAGATGGGTTCTGCTCGAAAGGTACTTTGATGTCTGTTGCTGCCTCCATGTCCTTGGCACCGGCAACGAGCTTGCGTACATCGAGTCCTGCGATAGCGATAGGCACGAGACCTACAGGAGTGAGGACTGAGAAACGACCGCCTACGTTGTCAGGAATGATGAAGGTCTTGTAGCCTTCCTGGTTGGCGAGAGTACGAAGCGCACCCTTTGCCTTGTCGGTTACGGCGATGATCTTTTTCTGTGCTGCTGCTTTGCCGTCCTTCTTTTCAATGAGTTCCTTGAGAAGACGGAATGCGATGGCTGGCTCTGTGGTTGTTCCCGACTTAGAGATTACGACAACGCCAAAAGATTTATCCTTGAGGAACTCGAGGAGTTCTGCTGTATAGTCTTCGCCAATGTTCTGTCCTGCAAAAATCATTACAGGGTTCTTGCGGTCGCGTATGAGGTAGTCAAAGCTATTTGAAAGTCCGTCGATAACAGCGCGTGCACCAAGGTAGCTACCGCCGATGCCTACTACGACAACATAGTCGGCGTTGTCGCGCATCTGCTTGGCTGCTGCTTCAATATCGGCAAATTCTGCTTCGGTAATTGAGCTAGGAAGGTGTAGCCATCCGATAAAGTCGTTGCCAAGGCCTGTGCCTTCGTGAAGCTTCTTCATTCCGGCTTCAACTTCAGCCTTGATATTCTTCAGATCGGCATCTGTTGCAAAAGCCTGGACGCGAACTGTGTCAAGTTTCAAGTTTTCCATTTGATTGTGTATTATGATTGTTTGTCTGTAAATACGGGTGCAAAGATAATTACAAATTCTTTATTTTAGGCATGTTCTAAATAAGAAAAGCTATGTCGGACAATAAAAAATCGCATTAGTATGTTTTCGATGTTGCGGATGTTGATTAGAAAAAAATGAAGTGTAAGTATTAATGCGTTATTTGCTTTCACTTTCTCTGTGGCGAATATAGCTTAAGGGTCCGTTAAGGGTTGCTTATCCCTTGCTTATTGTTGCTGAAGTGTGATGATTTACGATTTGAAAGCAGATTATCGATTATACTTACAGAATGAAAAATTGCTAAAGAAAAGAAAAAATAAGGTTTGAAGTATAATTATTCGAAATAAAAAAGTGTTTTTTAGTCAATAATTGATATTTTTGCAGTCGTAAATCTTCGGTTGAATAAAATAGACCGTTGGACGTGTGAAAAACAACATTAGAAACAGCATAAAACTGACAAATATGCGCCGAATAAAGATAGTTGATCTGCTAAAAGGCACAGCGCCAGGGCAGGATGTACTCGTGAAGGGTTGGGTTAGAACCCGCCGCGACAGCAAACAGGTGAGCTTCGTTGCACTCAACGATGGTTCTACAATTAAAAATGTACAGATAGTTGTCGATGCCGACAAATTCGCTGACGAACTGCTCAAGCGCATAACAACAGGCGCATGTCTCAGCGTTACTGGACTTCTCGTTGAAAGCCAGGGTGGCCAGCAGAGTGTTGAAATACAGGCTAAGGAGATTGAGATTCTGGGTGACTGCGATGCTCAGACATATCCTCTTCAGAAGAAGGGTGCATCATGGGAGTTCCTTCGTGATGTGGCACATCTCCGTCCACGTACAAATACTTTTGGTGCTGTGTTCCGCATTCGTCACCAGATGGCGTTTGCTATCCATACTTTCTTCCACCAGAAGGGATTCTTCTATTTCCATACGCCTCTTATCACAGCGTCTGACTGTGAGGGTGCAGGCCAGATGTTCCAGGTTACGACAAAGAACCTTTACGACTTGAAGAAGGACGAGAACGGAAGCATCATATATGATGACGATTTCTTTGGCAAGACAACGAGCCTTACTGTGTCTGGTCAGCTCGAGGGTGAGCTTGGCGCAACGGGTTTGGGTGCTATCTATACTTTCGGTCCTACGTTCCGTGCCGAGAATTCTAATACACCTCGCCACCTTGCTGAGTTCTGGATGATTGAGCCTGAGGTTTGTTTCTATGACAAGCAGGATCTTATGGATCTTGAGGAGGAGTTTATCAAGTTCTGCGTTCAGTGGGCTCTCGACAATTGCCAGGATGACCTCGAGTTCCTCAACAAGATGGTCGACAAGGGTCTTATCGAGCGACTCAAGTCTGTCGTTGGAATTGACTTTATGCGTCTCCCTTATACTGAAGGTATCAAGATACTTGAAGATGCTATTGCCAAGGGACACAAATTTGAATTCCCTGTATACTGGGGTTGTGACCTTGCCTCTGAGCACGAGCGTTATCTCGTAGAACATCACTTCAAGAAGCCAGTTATCCTGACTGACTATCCAAAGGAGATCAAGGCATTCTATATGAAGATGAATGAGGATAACAAGACGGTTCAGGGTACTGACGTTTTGTTCCCACAGATTGGTGAGATTATCGGTGGTTCGGTACGTGAGGAGAGCTACGAGAAGTTGACTAATCGTATTGAGGAGTTGAATATTCCTATGAAGGATATGTGGTGGTACCTTGATACAAGAAAGTACGGATCATGTCCTCATGCTGGTTTCGGTCTCGGATTTGAGCGCCTGTTGCTCTTTGTGACTGGTATGTCTAATATCCGTGATGTGATTCCATTCCCAAGAACTCCGGGTCATGCCGATTTCTAATTGGTAAAGGTTATAAGTCATTTCTATTTGGAAATGAGCTACATATAGAGAGGAGTGTTTCTAAAAGGGAACACTCCTCTTTTTGGTTTTAATACCATTCGTATGACATGTGATGGACGATAATTGTTAATTTAGAACATAAAAAATGCTTAAGTGTATTGTTATTTTTGAAAAATAATATAACTTTGCCCTCGAAAATAATATGGTGAAAAAGATTCACCAACCAAGGATTTGTGAGATGGTTCCCGACCTATCGCCTCATCTGGCAACAAAAAAATCTTGGTTCATATTAATTGTGATTTTGTTATAGTCTTTAATTGCTATATCATTATCTATATATGTAAAAAAACAGGCTTAGCCTAAAAAATAAATAACAACAATTAAAAACTAACATTCTAAAGGAAATGAAAACAAGAAATTTCTTTGCTTTGACAGCCATGATGTTTGTTGCAGGTACTGCAATGGCACAGACAACATGGTATGTATCAGCATCTACAGGTGGTAACAAGAAGGCAGGCAACACACCTGAGGCACCACTCAAGAACATCCAGAAGGCAGTTGACAAGGCTGAGGATGGTGACATCATCAAGGTGGCAGAGGGTAACTACTTCGGCACACTCGACAAGGGCACAATCGAGATCAAGAAGCTCTTGACAATTGAGGGTGGTTATTCGCCTGACTTCAAGACACGTGATATCTTGAAACATGCTACAACAGTAATGCCTACACCTGAGTCAAATGGTACAGCTAATGGTCAGGGCACAATGATTATTGACTATGGCATGAGAAATGGCGGTGCAATGGACAAGACTATCACTAAGTTGCCTGAAAATGGCAAAATGGTAATCGACGGATTGATTTTCGACCGTGGTAACTCAATTGCATACCGCTACCGTCCAAATAACCGTGAGGATTCAGGTTGGCCAGAGGGTATCGAGACTCCTATGATGCAGCCTATCGGCAATAAGGGTTCTAATGGTGACTTCTCACAGCCAGAGACTTTGAACCAGAACGTATTCACAAATCAGAGCAACGTTTTGAAGTTGACTACAACTCCAGTTGCATACGAGCTCATCGTTAAGAACTGTGCATTCATCAACTGCCCTAACTACGCTATCCAGGGTATGAGCAAGGGTAAGGTAACTATCACAAACAACATCTTCATCAACTGTCGTATGGCTGCTGTTGAGGTACGTGGTTGCGATAACAAGATCCCTACTGAATTCTTCTTCAACTACAATACAGTTCTCTTCTGCTGGGCACGTCTTAAGGACCTCGGTGACATGGGCTACGGCTTCCGTTACATGCCTATGACAAACCAGTATGTTGAGCACAACATCATCGGTTGTACAACAGATTCAGGTCTCGACCGTACACATCTCGACAGCGACAAGACTAAGGAGCGTGCACGTGTTACTACTGCTAACTACAATATGTTCTTCCTCAACAAGAAGGCAGACTTGACATTGCCTGGTGGTGGCATGTATAAGCGTGTATGGAACAATCAGTTCGAGGATGTTGACGAGCTCGCTGAGAGCGATGGCAACGCAAATCTCGATCCTAAGGCTTTGAAGGGTATCATCGACGAGACTTACCTCAACGAGTTCCTTCATATAAGCTATTCAGAGACAACATCAGTTGATGCTAACTCTCCTGCTAACCAGTTCCGTTCAGCAATGGGTATGAACCTCCAGGGTACAATGAGCAGCAAGACTACTATGTACTTCAACCGTTACAACCATGACAAGGCATTGAAGTTCTTCGGTGCTGTTAAGGGTTGCGGTGCTCAGATGCCAAAGTAATCTAATACTATAAAGCAAATTAATATATCACTCCTCGTTGGTAACAGCGGGGAGTGATTTTTAGTTGAATATCTCATTATGGAAAATAAATATATTGGCGACTACAAGCCTGTTGAAATCATGGTGAATGTAGGTGATCGCATTGCTTTCAGGTCTATAGAAGATATTTTGGCGGATGAGAAAAATGAAGAGAGTCGTCGTTCGACAATAGAAATGTCGAAGATATTGATACGCATAGATGATCAAAAGGTGTATTTTATGAATCCTTTGCCAGAAGGTGTGACGTTGGACGATCCTGAGGTAAAGAAGGCTGTTGAATCGGGTGCGATAAAGATTGTTGACGGCATGATAGCAGATGACCAAGAGTATGAACTACGAAAGGATGGAGTCTATATGGTCATGCCTGGTGGTGGCAAGAAGTCGCGTCTTAACACGGATAATGAGGGTGAATTGATCTTCTTTGTGACGAAATATAGAAAGATAAATTAAAGAACAATCAGAAACATGGTTTGCTACGTGTTTCTGATTGTTCATTTTTTTACTTTGGGAAGTGCAGATTTTTATTTTGTGATGCGTATCACTTTCTTGTCGTTGTCTATCTCTATTTTGCCCAATTTTGACAAGATGCTCTGACCTAACAAAAGCGGTGCTTTCTGATTGTTTACTACTGATGCCTTGACATTAGATAGTTGAAGGTCACCAAATTTCACTTCGGCTATGTTGATAACTGTACCTACTGATATGTCACCATTGGCATCGGAATAGCGCTGCTTGCCAATTATGTCGCGTTGTGACAGATATTCGTTCTTGAACATGAATGAGGCTTCAATGTTTGAGATTGAGACATCGGATGCTCCAGTGTCGAATATGAAATAGAGAGGCAGATTGTTGAGTGTACATTTTACCTTGCAGACGCCATTTTCTCGAGTAAAAGGTATTTCTGAAACCTGTACTTCATGGTTGGCTTCGACTTCTGCATGGTTATTGATATTATTGTTGTTCCATCGTCCTTCATATTCTTTGACAAGAGCCTCAAACTCAGGTGTGCCATGAATGTTTTTCAGGTCTATGTCATTCCGTATGTGATGGAACATGTTGTTCCCTTTGTCCATGGAAATCTTGAGATATTCAAGACTTTTGTTTTTGTCGCCCATCAAAGAATATGCACAAGCAGCTTCGTATGCGTTGTCCTTTAGGTTGGTTGCCAGCATGTTGTTGAGTATTTCAATTGCCAGGGCATTATTGCCAAGCATGATATGGGTGTACATCAAGTGATTCTCATCAGGTTGCTTCTTGTTACTTTCTGTTTCGATGATGTTTTCGAATATTTCGTGTGCCTCGTTTGTCCTTCCTTTAATGTCGAGCATACGGGCATAAAGATATTTGATACTTACATTATCTGATAACGTAGCGTATGTAGTTTCAAAGTTTTCGAAAGCTTCGTCCATCATTCCGAAATCGAGGCAAGTCCATCCCTTAGTGTAGTAGAGTTCTGGCTTTTCAGGATTCATCTTGATGATACTGTCGCAGTTGGCAAGAGCCAGATCCTTCTGTCCCATTTCTGTGTAGATGTTTATCCTTTCGAGATATGGGTCGACACTGTCAGGCTCTCGTTCTATCGCTTTGTTTATTTCGTTGAGTGCTGCCTTGAGGTCTCTCATTTTTTCATAGCATTTAGCGACATCATAGTGATAGCTATTGAACTCGTTGATTTCATTCGCTTCCCCAAGCAGTTTGATTGCCTCTTCATAGTTGCCTTTGGTCTTGTGCACGAATGCTGCATAGCCAAACCAAAAGATGTTGTTAGGCTCTGTACGCATTTTAGCCTTCATGTATAGATCTACAATGCTAAATGCAGAGTCAACGAGGCAAGCGTTTGTCTTTGGGGATACTTGTGACACGTTTCTCTCGATCACATAGAATAAGTCTGCAACTGCTTTCCCATATTTGCCTTGTTCGGTATATGCGTCAGCGCGCAAACTGCGTACCGCAATATTATCAGGGTCATATTTCATTGCTTTGTTGCAATAGTCGACAGCGCTATCGTAGTTCTTCTCCTTTATGGCGTTATTGGCCAGACCTATATAGGCCTCGGTCTTTCCTGGATTGATCTCAAGAATTGCCTTATAGTCGTTGTTTGATAATTCTATCTTGTCAATCTTTGAATAGAATTCGGCTCTTGCTTCGTATGGACTTAAGTCTATGGCATCTAGTGTGATGGCACGAGAGAAGTCCTTTTCAGCTTTGCTTGTCTCACCCAGATCTTGATATAATTGGCCACGTAGTATATATGCATAACACAGCCAATGATTGTCTTTTGACAGGTGCTTGATTGATTTTTCTGCGTATGTCAATGATTCGCTGTAGTTTGACTGTATTGCATAACTTTTAGATATCCAGAAATAGGCATATCCATTGTCTGGATGGTTGTTTACTTCCTTGTGCAGGTAACTGAGAGCAGCATCGTAGTTCTCGTTATTATACATCTCCAAGCCCTGCTTGTAGTTGTATGTCTGCTTGTATTCTATATGCTTGTTGTCAGCCTTGGCTGCTATAAGGGCCATCACTGTTACGATGAGTATTGCTGCTAATCTTTTCATGGTCGTATGTTTTTAGATGATATTCTGTTATTGCGTTTTGTCTCGTATTGGTTAATTAAGGAATGAAATTCCTTTTCGTCTTTTATGTTGTCAAAGGCAGCGTCATGCGCTATGTGTTCAAAGTCTACATATCCATCTTCCAATGATTTTCTCAAGTGTTCCAATGCCAGTTTTTTATTGCCCATCAATGAATATAGACAAGCTTTTGAATACTCATCGTCGTTTATTGTTTCAACGGCTTTGTCATTGTCCCCTAAATAGTAGTATGCGAAGGCTATGCATTCTTTACTTCCAAAGTTATTAGGATCAGATTCTATGATGCGTTTGAACCACTTGTCGGCTTCTGTCTTGTTGCCCATTTTCATATACGATTGCGCTAAGGGCAATATGGTCCAGATATAGTCGTTGTCAAGTTCGTATGCTGTTTTCAGGTTTTCTATTGCTTCGGCATATTGTCTTCTGTTGTATTGATGAAATCCTTTGCGGTAGTATAAGAAGCTTCTGTTAGGCCAATCTTCAATAGCTTGGTTTATAACTTTATAGAAAGCTTCTTCGTCACCTGCCGATTCTAGAAACAAAAATTGATTAAACAAGTGATTCAAATTGCGTGAGTCGAGATTGTATGCTTGTTCGCAGTGTCGAGCTGCATTGACAAAGTCGCCAAGCAATGCTTCTATGTAATAGTACTCCTCGCATTCGTTGACATCGTTGTCTATTCCCAGTTCATTGTCTATGATGCTAAGAGCCTCTTCATATCGTTTTGCTTCTTTTGCTATCTGTACTCTTATGTGTATCCAACCTATATTCCCTCTGGGCGCTTTTTCTAGTATTTTGGCATAGGCTTTATCATAGTCAATATTGGCATATTCAAAAAGAATAGATTCAGCAAGATTTATGTCTTCGTCTCTCTGTTGATAATGCTTGATACATTCAATGGCGTTGTCGGCAGCTTTGTCGTATTGGCCAGACTCCTTATATGCTTCAGCCAGTCTTGCATACCCGTATTGGCTTTCTGGGTTTTCGCCAATGCTTTTTTCTGCAAATGAGATAGCATCTGCATAGCGTTTGTTTTTTAAGGCGATACTACTTTTCAACCCGTATGCTTGTGCTCTGTCTTCTTCGTTTGTGGCTAATTTCAAACTCTTGTTGGCACTCTTTTCTGCTTCATTTAGGTCTCTGTCAAGATAGAATGTCGCAAGATACAGGTGGCTCAAGATGTTATTGTTGTCAGTTTTTGCTGCCTTATGCAGATATTCACCTTCTTTGTCGTGCAATCCCATTTCTTTATAACATAATGAATGAAATAGGTATGCATCTGCCAAAAGCTTTTTGTTGTTTTCGTAGACCTTGTAGTATTCTGCTTTCTCATACATTTCTAGCGCCGTTGCATAATCCCCGACCTTATGGTATAGCTGGCCTAATACAAAATAGGCTTCTCCATTTTGGTCGTCTTGGTCTAGCAATTTTTTCAGGCATTCATAGCAACTTTGGTCCATTCCCTCATCCATGAGTGATATGGCGTAATCGAGTGTTGTACATTCTTGAGCCATGACATTGGCTGATAGTGCAATAGCACATGTGATTGTTAATATTAGCTTTTTCATATCAATCGTTTTTTGTCTATTTATACCCAACATATCAAAAAGGTAAACATCAGTGGCTGTTATTTTTCATTTGTCTTGCTATCGCTAATTACATCAACAGGATCGATGAAGAATATTTTTTGCCAGTTTCCCATCTTCCAGAAGTCCTCGTCTTCCTTTGGCCAGTGGTCTAACTGCGGAATGATGGTCGAGATGGAGAAATGGCAATGCGATGGGGTGTTGGCTGCATTGCCTGTATTGCCAACCGTGCCTATTACGTCGTCCGTGTCCACAAATGCTCCTTTGTGTGTTTTTATCTCATCCATGTGAGCATAGTAGTATAGACGTCCATGTGTTCCCATTATGAGCACGCATTTCCCACCCAGACGTTGGTTCTCTTTTACCGATATTACGATTCCGCATGTGGCAGGATGTATTGGAGTGCCTTTCTTGGCAAATATGTCAACGCCACGGTGATAGTGATCACCCCATGGGTGCCAGAAGGTTTTGTGGTTATATGACTCTTCGCCACACCCCTCGACCGGATTATGAACTGTCTGTGGAATGACTAGATATGCAATGAAAATAGCTACAAGGCCACTGATGATTTTAATAAACATCTTCATGATACGAACTGTTTGTTTTAATGAGTTTTACGACACTTTATACACAGACATAGCAAAAGGTAAACATTTATAGTCCATGTTTACCTTTTGCCAATCTTCTGGATGCCTTAATTATATCCTACATTTCGCCAGCCGTCGTCCAAGTTCTGCATCAATCACAAATGGCCCATATAGAGGCTTGTAGCTGTATGGCACATATTGGAATACCATGCATAGGCAGAATTTCTGGTCGTCTGATGTGAGTGTGTCTATCCGCAATTGCCCACAGCCTTCAAGCTTAGCATTTGTTCCAAGGGCTATGTTGGCTGTGCGAAGCGATTTCTCTACTGCATCAAGGCTCGTCGGACTCATATAGCTCGAGTGTATGCGTACAGGGCTGTTGGTCGACATGTATCGCAATTCCGACGAGTTGAAAATGGCGAATCCTATGCCTAGCATTATCAGTATAGGACCAAACACAAGACATGACATCATTAGCACGTCACTATCCATGTCCGTGACGAATGGCAAGCCGATGAGCATTGCTCCGATGAGAATTATAACCAGTGATCTTGTCACACAACGCCAGTTGCAGCGTTCGATTATTACTTCGCCATAGTCGTTGGCAAAGTCGATGATATTATATTGCATAAATTTAGCGGTTTTTGTTTGCCATTACATAATAGATGGTCTGTCCACGAAATAAGCGTGGATAGCAAATGTTGTGATATGTAACTGACCGCTAAATGATTATTCGCCTCAGCCGATAGATGTGGATGTCTACCGGACGTGATGCCGATATCACCCTCGATGTCGTTGGCTGGCATTCTTTCATGCTCGATGCTGCCAATGTCTGCCGTAAGCTATTGCATGTCGACGGATGATATGTCCTGTGTGAAAAAGGTAGATATGTCGGCTTGGCTGACGGTGTAGCTATCGATGTCGCTGTCGTGGCCATAAGTGTGCCGTTGCAGTTGTCAGAAAGTGTGATGCTATCACAGCTACGTTCTGATATGTCTGTCGGACACGTGACAACCATGCTGGCATACAATCCTGCTGTCAGCATCGCTACCCATAATGACAATATGACTAAAAGCCTCTGAAACATAGGATGATATAATAGTCGCTGGCAAACATACATACAATATATGAGAAAAGCAAGGATTGGATGTTTGAATTGTTGAAAATAGATTTTATCTTTGCAGTTGGAATAAGATAGCAAAAAAGGAAATGTCTGAAGTATTACTTGAAGCACTGATGCAGCTGTTTGCCTTGCTTACGGACGTCAAGCATTCTTCGCCCGACGTCGGAAGGCAGAAGGTGAAGGAATACTTGTCCCGTCAGTTCAATGCCGAGTATACCATGCAGTTCCTCATGCGCTATGATTATTATATCAACCGTTTCCATGGTGAGAATGGCTCGTCCAAGCAGACTAGCGACAACCTCAGCAAGATGAATGCCATCTGCGAGCAGGTCAATCAGGAAATCGACCTTGATGCCAAGGTGCTGATTCTCATCTCACTTCTCAATTACATCCTCAAGCCTGAGGTCAGTGTCGATGAGGAGATGTTCGTTGATGCTTTGGCCGACAATCTTCGCATTCCTGCAACCGACTACTGGGCTATCAAGTCATTCACCCTTTATGGTGCACTCAGTGTTGTCGACAAGTCTCGACTGCTTCTCATCAGTGGCAGCCCCGATAAGCCAAATCCCGACATCAAGCATATCTATAATACTAAGCAGCGTGTCAGCGTATGGGTTCTCCATGTCCGTGCCACTAACACGTTCCTCTTCAAGTATGATGGCGAACGCAACCTCTACCTCAATGGCCATAAGGTCGAGATAGGCAAGGTCTATCCGATGGAACCAGGTTCCGTTATCAATACTTCGTCGGTCAAGGCTGTCTACTATGGTCATATCGCCGAGAAGTTCATCACCAAGCAGGATACCGGACGTATTGTCTACAAGGCTATCGACATAGAGTATAAGTTCAGCGATTCTACTGTCGGCATCCACAAGTTCAGCTTCCTCGGCAAGAGTGGACAGCTTGTTGCCATCATGGGTGGCTCTGGCGCCGGCAAGTCTACGTTGCTCAATTTGATGAATGGCAACAACAAGCTGAGTCATGGCTCGATAACTATCAATGGCTACGACCTCCACAAGGATAAGGAGGCTCTCCTGGGTGTTATCGGTTATGTGCCTCAAGACGATATTTTGAACGAGGAGTTGACTGTCTACGAAAACCTGATGTTCAATGCTCGTCTTATTTTCAGCAACAAGACCCGCAAGGAGCAGGAGCAGCTTATCGAAAAGGCACTCTACGACTTCGACTTGGTCGAGGCTCGCAATCTTAAGGTAGGCAATCCGCTCAACAAGATATTAAGTGGCGGCCAGCGTAAGCGACTCAACATCGCTCTCGAGCTGATGAGGGAGCCTTCGGTGCTCTTCGTCGACGAACCTACGTCGGGCTTGTCATCCATCGACTCCGAAAAGGTCATGATGCTGTTGAAGCGACAGGTTTTGAAGGGAAAACTTGTCATTATCAACATCCATCAGCCTAATTCCGACATATACAAGTTGCTCGACAAGCTCTTGATTATCGACCAGGGCGGCCGCATTGTCTATAACGGCAACCCGATGAACGCCATCGTCTACTTCAAGCGTAAGGCTCATTACGTCAATCCCGAGGAGCGCGAGTGTTTCACCTGTGGCAATGTCAAGACCGAGCAGCCTTTGCGTATTCTCGAAGCTCGCATGGTCGACCCTTATGGCAAGGTTATCCGCAAGCGTAAGGTCAGTGCCGAAGAGTGGTATAAGCAGTACTGCGACGAGTTTGAAGCTTCGTTCGACTGGAAGTATAAGGAGAAGGTCCAGAAGGAGAAACTCCCTGAGAATCTCTATAGCATTCCTGGCCGACGCCAGCAGTTCCAGACCTATATGTACCGCGATGCTCTCAAGAAGTTGAAGGATAGCCAATATATGTTGATCAACATATTGGAGGTCCCTATCCTGGCGTTCCTTCTGGCTTTCGCTACGCGTTACCTCAACGAACTTGGCAACTACTCTTTCTTCTCTAACACCAACATCCCGACATACCTGTTCATGTGTGTCGTGGTCGCCATATTTGTCGGTCTTAATGTGAGTGCCGAGGAGATGATCAAGGACCGTAAGCTGCTCGTGCGTGAGCAGTTCCTCAACCTGAGCCGTACCGCATATCTCAACAGCAAGATCATGAATCTCATGGCCATCGCCGCTTTCCAGTCGTTGTGTCTGGTGCTGATTGGCAACTACATACTCGAGATTCATGGTATGTGGTGGGGCTACTGGGCTATCCTGTTCTCTACTTTCGTCCATGCGATAATCTTAGGACTTAACATCAGTAGCGGTCTGAAGTCAGCCGTTGCCATATATGTTTCCATCCCGTTGGTGCTGGTTCCTCAGTTGCTCTTTAGCGGCACGATGGTAGGTTTCGACAAGCTCCATCCGACGATTTCTCACCGCGAGTTTGTCCCTCGCATCGGCGATGTCATGGTCTCACGCTGGGCCTACGAGGCGTTGTCTGTCTATCAGTTCAAGAACAACGACTACGAGAAGAACTATTACTATGCCGAACAGAAGCGTAGCGAGGCTTCGTATGCCACTTCAACATGGATTCCCGAACTGCGAAAGCTCAACGACAAGTGCGAGTCTTTGCGACTCAACAACGACGAGCAACTCAAGCAGTCGTCCGAACTGTTGTTCACCGAACTCAGCAAGCTCGCCTCTACTAGGCTGAAGAAGTTGCCTAAGCTCCTGAGGGCTCTGATGTCACCAACCTACGACGCTACAAGTCACGAGTTTGTCAATCAGCAGCTCGATGTTTTGAAGAGCAGGTATGCCGATCAGTTCAATACTTTCAACACGCGTTGCGATAGTATCAGCACTGCCATGGCTGGCGAACTCGGCAGCCCCGAGGCTCTTGTCGCCATGAAAAAGGCATATACCAACGAGGCTCTCAACAATCTTATGCTGAGCAAGCACGACTACACTCAGATTTCTATCTATCCCGACCTTATGGTCCGCAAGAAGCAACCTGTTTATAATGTGCCTGAAAACCATTGGGGACGTGCCCATTTCTATGCACCATATAAGCGTCTTGCACAACTCAAGATTCCTACGCCATTGTTCAACATCCTCTTCATCTGGCTTGTGACCGGCGTACTCTACCTGACGCTCTATTTCGATATCCTACGCAGAATATTGAACTACATCGAGAAGATGGAGAAGCTGCGTAAGCACAAGATGATTCAGAAGCTGAGAGGATAATAAGACGCTTGCCTGGCAACTGTCAGACTATGGTCCGACGGTCTATTGGGGCAGTATTATTTCAAAAGTTACTCCATAATTTGGTTCTGCCTTTTTCCGTAGTACGAGTCGTCCGCCCTGGCTCACTATTATCTGTCGGCTCAGCGACAATCCTATGCCCGAACCTGTCGATTTTGTTGTGAAGAATGGCGTGAATATCTCTCCCGCATTGACCGAGCTTATCGGCTGCCCGTTGTTGCTTATGAGCAGGGTAGTGTGGTTGTCTTTCTCCTGATACCTGAGCCCTATTTTCGTCGCTCCTGCTTCGTGGGCGTTTTTCACTATGTTTGTTATCACATGGCGCATCAGGTTGGTGTCTGCGTTGATCATGGCTCCTTGGGGTGCATCGATGTCAAATGTTATGTCGCTATATACTGATGCTATTTCTTCGATTGTTTTCAGTATGTCAAAGATCGTCTTCTGCGGTTTTTGCAGTTGTGCCAGTTTCCTGTAGCTGTCGACAAAGCTGATGAGGTGGTCGCTTGTCGCTGCTATGGCTTTCAGTCCTTCGCCTGTCGAGGTGTTCTGCAGTTCCGGTCGTTTCATCAGCGACTGGCAGATGCTCGATATTGGCGTCACGTCGTTCATTATCTCGTGGGTCAGCACTCGGGTCAGTTTCTGCCACGACTCCACTTCGTTCTGGTCCACTTGCTTCTGTATCTCGTGCCCTAGGTCGTTCAGCAGTTTCTGCATGTCTCGCTCTCCTTGTAGCAGTCCGTTCGTCGGCATGTGAAACGAGAAGTCCTTGTTGCGCAATGCTTCACGCATCAGGTATGCCCGTGTGCTCAGTAGCTGCTGGTGAAATACGGTCCATCCGACGAATCCTGCAACTATCACGACTATTGCTATGACGAGGGCGGTTTCCATAGACATTTCCTATTTCTTCAGTTTGTTATATAGTGTCTGTCTCGATATGCCCAGCATCTCTGCTGCCTGGCTCAGGTTGCCGTGAGTCTTGTCCACAGCTTTTTGCAGGTGGTTGGCTTCCACTTCTTCCAGTGGAGCTACTTCATTGCTCTTGTCTATCGCGTCTTTTATCTTTCTCAGCAGTTCGTCATTGTCCCATGGCTTCACCACAAAGTCTGCCGCTCCGTTTTTCAGTCCCCTCACTGCCAGCTGCACGTCTGCGTATGCTGTCAGCAGTATGATCGGTATGTTCGGGTGTTTGCGCTTCAGCACCTGTAGCCAGAATATGCCGTCCTGACCCGTGTTGAGACCCAGCGAGAAGTTCATGTCTAGCAGTATGGCCTCCACTTCCTCTTGGGCCAGTAGGGTCAGTATGTTGTCGGGTTGCTCGAGCGTGATTATCTTCTCGAATGTTCCTTCGAGGCAGAATTGCAGTGCGGTCAATATCGCTTTGTTGTCGTCTACTGCAAGGATGCTTTTATATTTTGCCATTGATAATAGTTTTTTTTCTTTGATACAAATATAAGTTGTTTCAACGTAATTATCAAAACAACTTATATTCAATTAAACCTCTATTATCTCTCCTTTATTCACTCTTTATGCTGTTTATCGGATTCTCCATCGCTGCTTTATAGCTTTGACACACCACTGTTGTCATCACGATTATTGTCACCACTGCAAGCGATAGCGGAAACAGCCACCAGTGTATCTCTGTGTGCTCCGAGAAGTTCTGCAGCCAGTTGTCGCCCATGTAGTAGGCCATTGGCGCTGCTATGGCAAAGCTTGTCAGCACGAGTGGCACATATTGGCGGCTGATGAGGCCGAGCACTTCGCTCACGCTGCTGCCCATCACTTTGCGTATGCCTATCTCCTTGCGTCTGTATTCGGTCTCAAACATCGTCAGGCAGAAGATACCCACTATCGTGATGATCAGACATATATAGGAGAATATTTCCACCTGACGGATAAATCTGAATTCGTCTTCATACGTCTGCTGTAGTCTCTCGTCGATAAACTGCACGTCATACGTATGCTCCTGGCCTGTCACTTCTGTTATCTTGTTTTTGATGCGTTTCATCATCTCTATCTTGTCAACGTTGGCTCCTACGCGTATGTTCGCTACGTTATATGGCGACACCCACCCCTTGAATCTGTCGCCGTATATCATGAATGCACACAGCCTGGTGTCGTTGTCTACGCGTGTCGATCCAAATCTTATGTTCTCACACACACCAATCACTTTAAGGTCGTTTTCTACCAGCGGCTTATCCATCTCTACCCAGTCACACGCCTGTCTGGTCGCTTTGTTTATGATATACACGTCGCCGTCATGTTCGTTGAAGTCGCGTCCCTCGATTATCTTTATGCCGTATGTCCTCATGAAGTGCCAGTCTACTGGCATGGCATTGATATACACCGAGTGCTCGCTGTCTCCACGTCCAAATATCATGTATTCGTCATTCACTCCGACTGCATCCATTGTATACGACACGTCTACGATTCCCGACATGCTGCATAGCTCACTTCGCAATGCTTCCCTCTGTTCGTCGCTCATCTCGTTGATGCGTGTAAACACTATCTCGTCTTTTGCATATCCATAGTCCGAGTTGAATATGTAGCTGCTCTGCATATACAGTATCGCGATATATACCACCATCGTAAATGCCGCCACCATTTGCACACCTATTAGTATCTTTCTTAGCATTCTGCCTTCCGACGATAGCCCGAATGTTCCTTTCAGTGCCAGTGCTGGCGGAAAGCTCGTTACGTAATATGCTGGATATATTCCCGACACTATGCCCACTACTATCGCTATTGCCAGTGTCATGAGCCATATCGCCATGTTGTCACCAATGCCTATCGAACCCACTACCAGCTGCATGAATGTTGGCCACTGACCAAGCGGATATATTATCATTGTCGCTATGCCAAATGCTATAAGCGCCATCATTACGCTCTCTGCTATGAGCGACATTCTGAGCGAGGCTGCCGACGAACCCAACACTTTGCGTGTGTTGATGCTCTTGATTCTCATCGGTGTCTCGGCAAGGGTGAAGTTGACAAAGTTGATCGCCGCAACGATTATCACCAGTATGCACGCCAGCTGCATGATGGTGTGCAAGCCCTTGTTGCCCCTGTCACTCATGACGTCTACTCCCGAGAAGTATGTCTCGCTCACTGGTGTCATCCTGTATTTCAGCATGTCTATCGTCTCTGCCTCGCCTTTCGTCACTTCCTGTTCACTCTCCGAATACTGGGCCATGACGCTGCTGATAAGGGTCTCCTTCAGCGTTACGCATATATCTTCCGTGTTCGCGTTGTCACTCAGGTGGCAGTAGTAGTTATAGTTCCAGTTCATCACGTCGTCGCTTCCCTCATGGCTTATCATTCTGTAGCATCTGTTCTCCATCACGCAGTTTTCCGCAAAGTCTTCATATACGCCCACTACTTCCATCTTCCCGCCGTCGCTCAGCTCGATGCTCTTGCCTGCCGCGTCTGTGGTCCCGAAATATGTCTCGGCCATCGATGCCGGTATCACACACTGGTCTGTGGTCGTCATCTCCAGCGTTCCCGACACTACGTTGTCGTTCAGGTTTTTCAGTCCTCTGTCGTTTATGCTGATCGCCTTTATCGTTATCTCGCTTTCACCCTTTTTCGTTTTCAGCTCCGATGAGTTCTCACCTATTACTATCACGTCTTCCACCTGGGCCATGTTCTCCAGCAACCCCTCCATTATGCGTGGCGTGTGTGCTCCCCAGTTGCCGCCAAACATGCTTCCGAATGTCTCCAGCCTGTACAGGTGCTCGTGGTCATGCAGATTTTTGTTATAGTTCGAGTTGAACGATACCTGGGTCGCAAAGACATAGTATGCCACAAATGCTGTCGTCAATCCTAGCAGGTTCAGTATGCTCGCCACTCTGAAGCGACGGAATATAAACATGAATGCTCTCATTTTCTTACTCTGTTTTTATGTTGTTGATAGGGTTCTCACTGGCTGCTCTGAACGATTGCACTAGCACTGTGATCGTTATTACCAATGCTATCGACAATGTCGCCATCGCAAATGCTGCCCAGTTCATCTCTACTGCCATGCCCGACATCGACGCCACCATAGGCGCTAGCCACATCGACAACGGTACACTCAATATCACTGCTACCGCAAACTGTATCATCACTATGCGCATCAGCATCACTATCACTTCCGGCGTGGTCGATCCTAACACTTTGCGCACTGCTATCTCACGCTTGCGGTTTGAGATAAAATAGCTGTTCATTGCTAGCAGACCAAGTATGCTGATGTTGAAGGACAGCAAGGTAAATACTTTCAGTACGTCCAGGAATCGGCTGTATTCTCCATACCACCCTCGATGCATGTCACTCAGCAGTCTCGAGTTGAAGTTGTCATGTCCTGTCACTTCGCCTATTATCCTGCTCATCTTTTCGTTCAGCTTCGACTCTGTTGTCGCTTCTGGGTTATATTTCACTTCGAGGTAGCGTGGCAAGCCATATATGTTCAATATCCTGTCCCCCTCCTCATATTCGTCTACTTTGTAGTATATTAGTGGCGATTTCGCATCTCCCGATATCACGCTCTGATACACTATGTCTGGGTATATCGCTCCAATCCTGTATGTCTTTTCATAGTCACCGCTATGCAATGTGAAGCTGCGTGCATCGTCTGGCAGATGCATCAGTTTGTACAGATACCTGTTGACGCATACCACTCCATTACCTGGGTCGTCTTTCTCAAATTCTTCACACGGATATATCTCAAGCATGTTAAACATGGCCGAGTCACCCATCAGTATGCGTAGCGATACCACTGTCCCGTCTTCTGCATTCATCGTCTGGTTTTCTAGCCACGACATCGGTGTGCTGTAGCCCATGCCGACGCTTTCCACTTCGGGCAGCGACTTGATGCGGTCACGCACGGTCTTCATCTGTGTCAGCGACTCAAATTGCCCGCTCACTTCTGTTATGTTCTCATACTCATATCCTAGCGGCGTGTCCATCTTTTCATGCAGGCTGTCCGAGAATACCAGCACCGTCGTCAGCATCACCAGTGTGAATGTCGTCTGCAGCACCATCAGTACATGGCTCCATCGCTGACGCACCGTCCTTCTAAAGGTGCCTCTCACGATGTCTATCGGATTATATTTGCTCAGCACTGTCGAAGGCACTATGCCTGCCAATACTCCTATCGCCACAATTGCCACTATCGCACCGCCGATATTCCACCACGATATGTCTTTCATGATGTCTATCCTGTAGTTCACCAGTATCGACGCTTTGTCTTCTATTCCTATCGCCTCTATCAGTCCTACCGCAAAGGCCATACTTGCAAAGACTATGCTCTCTTTTATCAGGCGCCAGAATATCTCGATGCTTTGCGATCCTAGCAGTCGGCGTGTCGCCATCTCTTTCGAACGGTCACTCGTCAATGCCACACTTAGGTTTACATAGTTGAATATGGCAAATACTAGCGTCAGCAGTCCTATGGCTATGTAGAGCGCCGTTATCTCACGGCTGCCATGGTTCATGTCACTGCCGCTCAGACTCGCAAGGTTATTTTCATAGTATAGCCTGTTCAGCGGTGTCAGTATGACGTCTTGGGCTACTCCGTTTTTGTATAGCCAGAAGTATGTCCTGAAGTAGTCCGCCATGTCTTTCTCCCTAGCTTTCAGGTCACTTCCTTCTCGCTCCAGCAGATATGTCATCGACGATCCAGCATTGCTCATGCCCTCGTTGTACGCCGACGAGTGGATGTACTTCAGGTTCTCTAGCGGTATCGCACATTCAAATTCACTCGGTATCGTCGCAAGGTCTAGGTCGTCCATGATGCCACTGATCGTGAACACATGTTTGTCACCAAAGACATCCAGCTCCAGCTGCTGGCCGATGACTTCCTCGTCGGCATAGTATTTGTCGACAAAGTTGCGCGACACAACGATGTTACCTATGTCGCTCAGCACTGTCGATTTGTCGCCTGTCTGCAGTCCGTAGTCGAAGAACGTGAAATAGTTCTCGCGCACCAGTAGTACATGGGTCTCTATCTCCATTCCGCCTTTTTTCAGCGTCATGCCATAGCCGTTTATCGCACACCAGTCTTCCACTTCCGGGAATTTTGCCGCCAGCTGCTCCCCCTCCCTGAAGTTCGACGTCTGGAAGTGCTCATTGCCTACCACGTAGATCCTCTCTCCACGGCTCTGGAAACTCTCCACCGACGTCTGGCGATAGACAAGGTCACCCAGCAACAGCAGATACGCTATCGACATCGAAAAGCCCGTGAAGGTTATCGCTGTGAACAACTTGTGGCTGCTTAGGAATCTCAAGAATGTAACCATAATCGTCAATTATTAATTCTCCATTATCCATTCTCCATTATCCATTCTCCATTGTCCATTATCCATTGTCCATTGAATTTAGCACAACGCTAAATTCTCTACTACCTCACCGTCCAGCAGGTTAATGGTCCTGTGGGCGTATGTAGCGTCTCTCTGCGAGTGGGTCACCATGATGATGGTCGTTCCCTCCTGGTTTAGCTGCGTCAGCAGCTCCATCACTTCCTGCCCGTTCTTCGAGTCGAGGTTACCTGTCGGCTCGTCCGCCAATATCAGCTTTGGTCTGCTCACCAGTGCTCGCGCTATTGCCACCCTCTGCTGCTGACCACCCGACAACTGCTGCGGAAAGTGCTTCGCCCTGTGCGAAATGCTCATCTTTCTCAACATCTCCTCTACGCGCACTTCACGCTCGCTTGCTGGCACTTTCAGATATTTCAGCGGCAACTCCACATTCTCCTCTACGTTCAGCTCGTCTATCAGATTGAAGCTCTGGAACACAAAGCCTATGTTGCCCTTACGCACCGATGTTCGCTCGCTCTCTTTCAGGTTGCCCACTTCCATGCCGTCTATCGTGTAGCTGCCTTCTGTCGGATTGTCCAGCAGTCCTAGTATGTTCAGCAAGGTCGACTTGCCACAGCCCGACGGACCCATGATGGCTACAAACTCACCATCGTTCACCTCTATGCTCACGTTGTTCAGAGCTACTGTCTCCACCTCTTCTGTGCGGAACACTTTCTTTATGTTTTCAATCTTTATCATAGTCTTATTTTTTTGTTTTTCTCTTTTTTTGTTTGACAATCCAAAATTATCTCTTCAACATTTTTTTTCCAATACTTTTATAGGTCCCAACATCGCTTTGTCCAACATTTTTACACCACATTGTCCATTTTTTTGACACATGTAATAAATAATGGAGATATTACTTTTCGTAACATCTCCATTTTTATGCTCCTTGAATTGAAACTTATCTCAAAAAGACATTAGAATTTAATGTTGTATGTCACAGAAGGCACCCATTGATATACCCAGTTAATAATAGAATTAATTTCTTGACAACAATTCTTCTATCTCTATGATACTGATATGAGGTATTGCGCTTTTCGGTTTTTCTGACGATTTTTTTAATGCTGTCGCAATATGGGCAATTACTTCTGTTATGTTCACTTCTGTGTTCGTGACAAAGCCTTCATTAACCTGTCTGTTGATGTTTTTGTTTATCTCGCGTTTTTGAGCGTCGTCACTATCCAAAATTCCTATGCCACTTCTTGAAAGTGCAGTCTGTGTCGCCAATTTGACGTTTGAGCTCGCTATTTCATTGTTAATGTCTATTGATATTGGAAGTGTCCTCGACATTACTGATAAATTGAGCTGGCGTGACTTCACCGTTACTTCTGACAACATAATCGTATCGGGCGACATGAAAACACCGAACAACGTTTGATAATCCAACGTGTCATTCACTGTCAATTCTGCTTTCTGATAGCCTATGTGCGAAAACTCAATTGTTTGTCCTACTTCGCATCTTACATTCACTCGCCCCACTTCATCTGCCAGATATACATCCTTTGATACTGAGACTTTTGCGTATGGCAGAGGGTTCAGACTGACCTTGTCAACTATAATGCCGACCAAAACCCGTTCTTGAGATAAGGACAATATGCAACATAAGTGCATCGCTATAAATAACAGAATTCTTGTCGTCATATCTTTGCATTTTGATTTTTTCTGTAAGTTCTGTTTCTTGAAGTCTTAATTTAAGATTTGACATTGAGCACATCCGACAGTTTTTCCAGGACAATCGATGTGCTCTTTTTGTGCGAAATTAAGGTCTTTATTTTAATTTTACAAGAATTTTGTCATAAAAACATGTCTTATTTCATCACCAGCACCTCATTCTCCTTGAACGCCTCATAGCCGCTCGTGATGACTCTTTCGCCTGGTGTCAGTCCTTCCGTCACTTCATAGTATTGCGGATTCTGTCTTCCTATCTTTATCTCTCTCCTATACGCTCGCTTCCCATCTCCATCCATCACAAAGATCCAGTTCCCACCTGTCGTCTGGAAGAACGCACCTCGTGGTATCAACACGGCCTCCTCCGGCTGACCTAGCTCCAGGTTGATGTAGTATGTCTGACCACTGCGTATGTTCTCCGGCTTCTCTGACACAAATACAAAGTCCGTCCTGAATTTGCCGTTCCTCACTTCCGGATACACTTTCCTCACCTGCATCTCGTATGTTACTTCGCCTCTCACAAACGATGCACTCAGACCCTGACGCACTCTGTCTATGTAATGCTCGTCTATGTTCGCCTCCACTTTATAGCTGCTCAAGTCGTTTATCTGGCCTATCTTCTGACCTGGAGTGATGCTCTGACCCAATACCACATCCAGCAAGCCCAGCTCACCGTCTATCGTACTCCTCACCTCCAGCTTGTTCTTTCTGTCTCTCACTAGCAACACGTTCTTCCTCATGTTCGCCAGGTTCTCCTCCATCTGGTCCATCTGCACCGACCTGTAGATGCTGTCCTGCTCCAGTCTCCTCCCTATCAGACCATGCTTCTTCATCGCCAGCTCATAGTCCTCTTTGCTCTGCAGATATACCTCCTTGCTGATCAGCTTCTCCTCATACAGCCTCTCATTCTGCTTGTATGTCCTCTGCTTCCTCTGCGTGTCTATGTCTAGGCTCACTTTCTCCGTCTCGTTGTTCAGCTTGTCCTGCTGCATCGCCACCTGCGTGTTGCGCAGCAGATTCTGCTTCTCGGCCAGCTCCGCTTCCGCATTCAATATCTGCAAGTCAAGGTTGCTGTTGCTCAGTCTCACTATCACGTCTCCCTTCTTCACCGTCGCTCCCTCTTCTACTACCTTCTCCATCACTATTCCTCCCTCCTCTGGCGATATCTGTACCACCTGTATCGGCACTACCTGACCATTCACTCTCACGTAGTCTTTAAACTCATTCCGAGTCACCGTGCTTATGGTTAGCGCATTCTCTTCCACCTGCATCGTAGCCGCATGATTGCCAAACAACATCCAACCAACGAAAGCCACCAAAACACCACCACATACAATATAAGGTATATGCTTCCTCCGCAAACCCTTCTTCTTCTCAATCTGTATATCCATATCAATTATCAATTATCAATTATCAATTATCAATTCTCAATTATCAATTCTCAATTGTACATCCTCCAAACCCTGTTCTTCACCGCCAGCATCAGCCTGCTCTGCAGATGTGTCGCTCTGCTCTGCAGCAGTACCGCCGCCGACTGCTGCACTTCTATTGGCGACGCCAGACCCTCCTCATACTGCCTCCTCACCATCTCATACGCTATGCTGTCTGCCGCCACCTTCTTCTCCATCTGCACCGCCTGTCTCTCATATCCCTCAGCATCAGCCTCCGCCTGCATTCTCAGCTGGTTCAGCTCCACCTGCTTCGCCTCATATCTCTCCCTCGCTATCTTATAGTTGTTCTTCGCCTTCTTTACATTCGCCACATTCGACAGCCTGCTGAATATCGGTATGTTCAGCGACGCACCCACATACTCTCCCTTGTTGTCTTTCAATTGCCTGCCCAGCGATGGAGCACTCTCACCCATCGTCCTGTAATATGAAGTGTTTATCCCAGCATTCACCGACAGCTGAGGCATGAATTCCGCTTTCGCCGCCGCATAGCTCCGGCGCGACGCCTCCATCTCATGATATGCCTCTTCTAGCTCACTGTTGCTCCCCGTCGCCTCGTCTTTCTCTCTCGTCCCGACTTCCACTATCTCGTCCTCTATCTCTAGCTCACCCTCATAGTTCATCTCGCTCTTCAGCCTTATCATCGCTACCCTTAGCATGTTCTCCTGTCTCACCATCTCACACTCGTCACCTGCCAGCTGAGCCTCCATCTGCGCCACGTCGGCCATGCTCTTCTGACCTATCTCCTCCATCAGCCTCGTCCTCTTCATCATCATCTCACTCTCCTCGCGCTTCGCCTTCGTCATCTCCACCGTCCCTTTGTAATATAGCACGTCCACATAACTCTGAAACACCGCCAGCTCAGTCTTCTTCTTCTCTGTCTCCAGCGCATTCTTCCCCATCAGTATGCTCGCCTTCTCCGCCTGCAGCATGTGCACGCGCCTCAAACCGTCAAATATCGGCAGCGACGCATATAGCTCCTCTCCATTGTTAAACGTGTTCACATTCGTATATGTGTTCGTCTCCGGGTCTATCGCACGGCCAAAGTTATACTGCGCTCCCACGTTTATGCCCACACTTGGCATGAACGATCCTAACACCGCCAACTTGTCTGCCTTGTGGTTATCCAGCATCAATTCGCGCTGGCGCACTCCGTGATTATGCTCCACAGCATAACGCATGCACTCCTCTACGCTCATCCTCGTCTGACCACTCACCGCTATCACCGATGCTACTGCTGTCAATATTACTATTACTCTTTTCATCTCATTCCATTTTTTTCTCGCCGGTCGCATCATCGCTTCCGACATCGCAAATCTATCACCTCCTTTCCGATTATACACCATCTTTTATAGGTCCCAACATCGCTTTGTCCAACATTTTTACACCACATTGTCCATTTTTTTTACACCTTCTTTGGCCAGTTCTTTTTCGCCATCTCTGTCATCGTATATGAACGCACTCGCTGATGGGCATACTTTATCGAACCTTCACCATCAAAATGTCGAACATTCGCCGTTACTTTATCGAACCTTCACCTTCAAAATGTCGAACATTCGCCATTACTTTATCGAACCTTCACCATTAAAATGTCGAACATTCGCCGTTACTTTATCGAACCTTCGACCTTACCTTATTATTAAGGTGTCTATCCCCTTTAGAATTATTTTGCGAATTTTCTGTACTTTTTTTGCAGATAAATGATTTGTTATTAACTTTGTCATCGGAATAAATGTCAACCCATACAACCTATTGTCGTTTACATCAAATTCCCAATTCAATGAAATACCTTGTTTATTCGATATTGACAGTTACACTCCTCATCCTCTCCAGTTGCGTTGAAGAGTTTGATATTATGGTTGACAATCGGTATGAAATGATTGTCATTGATGCCATGGTGACAGACCTAGATACCGTTCAGACTGTATATATATGTCGCGAACGTGAAAAACTCGATTATGACATAAAATATCCACCAATAGAAGGTGTTTCTATCCATATTGAGGATGACAATGGATGGAACGGCGAATTTAAGGATATAAGTGAAGATAGAGGACGAAATCGTGGACGTATATTCGCTATTAAGGGACATCAGTTCGAGCCAGGCCGAACTTACACTATTACCGTTCTTGTTGGTGACCGTGAGTTCAAAGCCACTGAAACTATGATTCCTCTGCCTGATATCAGAGGTCTTAAGTTCTATTCTAAAGAAACCAAAGATAATGATGGATGTAGATATCAGCCGATAATATATTTTAAGGATAATCAACCTAATGTCGACAATTACTATCTGTTTTCTCGACGGTTTGATGTTATCAGGAGTGAAGAAGCAACTCGTTATGCTCCTTTGCAAAGGCTCAGCGATGTCGGTTTCCGAGATAATCTTGATGGCATTGCTTTGTCTGTAGGTTATGGAGCTGAACCGCAATTTACTTTTGATTTGCAGATGGATTCATACTATTATTTTACGTTTATGACCATCAGTAAATCCAATTACAATTATTATGGTGTGATGGAAGATAATATTAACAACGATGGTGGCATCTATAAACCTACGCCGACATCGCCTGTGACTAACTTCATCGGCGAAAATGTTCAGGGTCAGTTCATAGCCGCTTCACGGTTGAATATACATGGGCAAGTTACTCTTGATAATATCATTGACAGATGAAAACATATAGCAATATAATTATCGCCGCATGCCTCATCTTCCTCTCCAGTTGCGTCGAAGAGTTCGACATTAAGGTTGACGGTCAGCCAGAACTAATCGTAATCGATGCCGTGGTTACCGATATAGACTCTGTTCAGACTGTCTATATCCGTCGTGATCGTGAGGTGCTTTTGCAGTCTCATGTCTTTAATAAATACCCACCAATTAAAGATGTTACCGTGCATATCGAAGATGATAATGGATGGAGTGGCGATTTTGAAGATGTGAGTGAAAATTGGGAAGAAATAGATGAAGGACGTGTGTTTCAGCTTGAGGGTCATCAGTTCGAGCCAGGCCGAACTTACACAATCACCGTACATGTCGGCGACCGTGTGTTCAAGGCTACTGAAACTATGATCCCTCTGCCTGATATCAAAGGTCTTAGGTTTTATTCTAAGAACACAAAAGATGATGGGTCTAGGTATCAACCGATGATCTATTTCACGGATAATCAACCTGATGTCGAAAACTATTATCTGTTTTCTCGACGGTTTGACGTTATTAGATGTGAATCAGAAAGTCGTTATATCCCTTTACAGCGACTCAGCGATGTAGGCTTTCGTGGCGATCTTGATGGTATAGCTTTGTCTGTAGGTTACGGCGCTGAGGAGTATTTTACTTATGATTTAGAGTTGGAGTCTTGCTATTATTTCGATTTTATGACCATCAGTAAATCCAATTACAATTATTATGGTGTGATGGAAGATAATATTAACAACGATGGCGGCGTCTATAAGCCTTCACCAACTTCACCTCTGACCAATTTTAGTGGTGATAATGTACAAGGCCAGTTTATCGCCGCCTCGCGTATTGGTTTGCAAGGAAAGGTTACATTGGATAATATCATTGATAGATGAAAACTAACCAATTCTTCCTGTTTGGGCTGATAAATACACATGTTGTCGCAACTCTATTTGCTACTCTAGAAATATTGGCGAATTTTCTGTCCTTTTTTTTGCAGATAAATGATTTGTTATTAACTTTGTCATCGGAAAACGAATGAATACAAACAACCTATCGTCTAATTCATGAACTTTTCCCAATCTACAAGCAAAAGTATTAACTTAACATAAACCTATGGAAAAATTAATTTACACACACGCACTTGCTGCGTGTAGTCTCGCCTTGGCGAGTGTCATGCTCTCTTGCTCAAGTGAAGCTGACGAACTGAATGTCGTTTCCTCAGAACCAGAAGAAATGACCGAAGAAATGCTGGAAAAGATAGCCTACGGCTGCGACAGCTACCTCTATGAAAATCCGACTGACCAAAAAGTCGAAACATCTGCTTCAGATGAGTATCTTGCTTTCCTGAGGGCAAGATGTTCTCGAGCCAACAAGTCGATTGTGGCTGCTGACGATAATATGATAGGAGTAATAAAGAGCGATAAAATATATGGATGTGGAAAGTATAAAGAAGTAGAAGTTTATTATGATTGTGAGGATTCTGGTAATAATAATAAATCCAAAGGCTACCATGGGTCATGGTCAGTTTCGCATAATCTCACAATGAGATTTTGTATTGTCCCGGCTAATCTTTTTGAACAGGTTGATGTGGCTTATGGCGTTGTCGATTTTTCTTCAGCGCCTTATCTTTGTGGTGATTCTAACTATGAAGATATAGTTCGTGTTGATGTGCGTATGGATTCCGATGATAGTCATAATCCTCAAACTTGTATTATGTCTAAAGAATATGGCGCTAGTTGGGTAAATGGAAATGTTGGATCGGTGCAAGTTTACGGCAATAAAAATCTTCAATTTAGATTATTCATCTTCAAGCCTAAGTCTGGTAAACAAAAGAAATTTCCAAGACTGGGGTTTGAATATGGCGTTTTGGGAAATGTATATTCACATTCGAAAGATGACTATGATAAAGATGAATATGGTTATGTATATTCAGATGATGAAGATAGTAATAACGCGAATGGTCTTTGGGTTTATGACAAAGATTCTGGTCGATATGATACCTATGTATATAATAAAAATGTCTATGGTGTGATTCATCAAGATAAAAATACCAGATTCTATCTATCAAAGGTTAAATAATAAAAATATGTGGCTTGGTTGCCAAGCCACGTTTTAATACGAATCATGAGAAACTTATTTTTAACTTGTCTCGTTTTTGCATCTCTCCTCACATCATGCGAAGACGATGACAATAGACCCCACTACTCTGATGCTTCTATCGATGAAATACCATCACTCTGGGAGGTCAATTATTACGAAATCGTTGGAACAACATTTAACAATGCGATAGGTGAAGACTATCTAGAAATAGATACTTGTAGCGGAGACAGATACTATGTTTTGTTCGATGTCGATTCAAAGGGACGTGTTTTTCAGACTCACAAGGATAAGATTGAAATGGTTTCCGACTTCGATTATCTGACGAACGACAATTGTCATTTTGAATTGTCATTTAATGGAAAAATCGAACATTGGACGTTTGCCAACAAGTCTTATAAAGCAGAGGGCAAACAAGTCGAACAAGGCATCCTCTATAAGGATTCTGTATATAATGGTTTCAATCTGAAGTGTTGTCACGACTGTCGTGAAATTCGGAACGATTCTGTGCTCTATTTTTTCGCCCCACAGCTCAGAAATTTGTTACATGTGCCTGCCTGTCGAATATTCCCATCTAAAACTCTACAAGGTAAATTCGATAGTATTTTTACCAATGGATATTATGAGTTTTTTAGAAATGGGAAATTTGCACTGGTTAGTGAGACGTCCAATGATAGGTCAAATGGCAAATATGAAATAATATCCACTGACGGAAGTGCGGATACTTTGACACTCACATTTGATGATGGCACAGTAAAAACTTACAACATTGTTATTGGTGCCGATAATTTCTTCTTGCTTTACGATGAATATGGTCAGGCACTGCGGTTCGATTATGTTCATTGGCCCTTTTGAAACGACATTCATCAATGAAACACCTTGTTTATTCGATATTGACAGTTACACTCCTCACCCTCTCTAGTTGCGTCGAAGAGTTTGATATTAGGGTTGACGGTCAGCAAGAGCTAATCGTAATTGATGCCATGGTGACAGACCTAGATACCGTTCAGACTGTCTATATCCATCGTGAACGCGAAACGTTGGAGCTTTACGATGAACTTGACTATCCACCAATCGAAGATGTTTTTGTCCACATCGAAGATGACAAAGGGTGGAGTGCTGATTTTGAGGATACGAGTTCAGACCGTAATTTGAAGAAAGGACGTGTCTTCTCACTTAGTGGACACCAGTTCGAGCCTGGTCGCACTTACACCATTACAGTTCGTGTCGCCGACCGTGAGTTTAAGGCTACTGAAACGATGGTCCCTCTGCCTGATATTGATGGCATTAAGTTCTATTCTAAGCAGTCCAAAGATGATGATACTGAATGGCGCCCTATTCTATACTTTAGCGATAATCAGCCCAATACAGACAACTATTATTTGTTTTCAGAAAGTTTGTCGTGGATTAGAGGTGGTTCCCAAAGTCGTTATGTCGCTTTGCAACGTCTCTCTGATGCTGGCTTTCGTGAGAATCTGGATGGCATAGTCTTGGATTTGGGTATTGGCGCTGAATGGTATCTGAGCTCTTGGTTGTCGTCTTGGGGCGATCCATATTATTATACTTTATTGACCATAAGCAAGTCCAACTACGACTACTATGGCGTTATGGAAGATCAGCTCGAAACAGATGGTGGAGTCTACAAACCTTCACCGACTTCACCTCCGACAAACTTTAGTGGCAAGAATGTTCAAGGTCAGTTTATCGCTGCCTCACGTGTCGATTTGTATGGGAGGCTTACATTAGATAATATCATTGACAGATGAAAACATATAGCATAACTCTTCTTCTCTTGGGCACCCTTCTCCTCACCTTCTCCTCTTGCTCCGGCAAGAAGAATAACCATGTCGTTGCAACTATTGGCAATGAAGAGATTGATGCGTCGATAGTAAATCGCTTGGTCGAAAGAGATATCTACGAAAATCTATATCGCATTTACGAAATACGCCTCGAGGCTACACGCGAATATGTCGGAATGATGCTTCTCAAGCGCTCTGCGGATGAAAAGGGCATCTCTGTCGATTCCGTATTGGCTTCTTATATCAATGGTCATCGACTACATGACCAGTCAGATGAAGATTTGAGACGTTTGCTTATTGACAGCCTCTTCGTCCGCTACGATGCTAATATTACTCTCGACGAGCCTGTCGCTCCTCTCATTAGGACCAGTCAGGCGTTGACTCATACCAGAGGATGTCTAGATTCTAAGATTGTTGTCACCGAATTCTCCGATTTCGATTGCGGACTCTGCTCTTATATGCATAAAGGATATTCTGAGCTCTATCGTAAATATGCCGACCGTGTCAAGTTCGTTCATTCTATCTTCTCTGCTGAGGTGTCGCCTTCTGCAAGAGCCGCCTATGCTGCCGGCCTTCAGGAAAAATATTGGGAAATGGCCGACACTTTGTTCGCTTTGCCTGTCGCTGCCGATTCTTCTACTGTGATGAACATTGCTATGCAGATGGACATCGACTTCGACCAGTTCGTTTCTGATTTCTCTTCATCAGAGAATGTCCGACTTTTAAGCGATAACAACGCCTATCTCTCTTCATGTGGAATACAACGCACTCCAACCGTCCTTCTCAATGGTCATCCATTGCGCCGCCCAGATGATTTGGAATACATATCCACACAAATAGACAAGGTGCTTAATGAAATACACTGATGAAAAAATACATACTACTTATATTATTTACATTCCTGAGCATCGCTTCTCAGGCACAAAGCACTTTCGGATACATTAAGGAAAAGGCTACTGGCGAGTCCATACCCAATGCTGTCATCACCGATGGCTCTCGATATGTCGTCTCCAACGCCTATGGCTACTATTCTATTGATGCCTCTTCTAGCATCATCAATGTCAACGCCTATGGCTTTTCTACTGCCAAAAAGAATGCTTCCGAAGCTGTCAACGGACGACTCGATTTCTTCCTCGAACCACTCCATTCCGACATCGACGAGGTTACTGTCAAGTCCAAGAGCCTCTTCCAGGCCGAACTTAATATGCCTCGCATGAGCCGACATTCCATATCCGCGGCCGACATTAAGAGCACCGCCGTACTTTTCGGCGAACCAGATGCTATTAAGATCCTACAGAATCTACCTGGCGTCAATTCCGGCGCCGACGGTAGCGTCAACCTCTCCGTCCGTGGTAGCTCACACGACCAGAATATGATCATCATCGACGAGGCTACTGTCTACAACCCTTCTCACGCTCTCGGCATTTTCTCCGGGTTCAATCCCGACGCTATATCCAATGTCGAGTTCTACAAAAGCGGATACTCACCTAAGTATGGCGGCAAAATCGCCGCTGTCGTCGACATCCGCATGAAGGAGGGTAGCAACCAGCAGTTCCATCTCGATGGAGGCATCGGAAATGTCGTGTCCAAACTCGTCATCGAAACTCCTGTCGTCAAGAATGTCGGATCTCTTATGCTCGCCGGACGTTATGGCAACGGAGCTCTCGTTAATACCATCGCTGAACATCTCTTCTATGAAGGCGGCTCTGATCATGATATCGTCAAGTTCTACGACTTCTGCGCCAAGACTAACTGGAACCTTTCCGCTTCCGACCGTCTCTTCGCTTCCGGTTATATGAGCCACGATAAGTTCAGGTGCGATATCCTTCTTCAGGATAATAATCAGGAATGGGGCAACCAGACTGCTACTCTCCGATGGAATCATATCTTCAGCGACCGACTCTTCTCCAATTTTACTGCTACTGCTTCTCGCTACGACTATTTCCAGCAGCAGGAAAAGGATGTAAGAGATTTTAAGTGGACTGCCGGACAGTCCGAAGTCACTCTTAAGGCCGACTTCGACCACTACCTCGGTAATCTCCATCTTACCTATGGCGCCGATCTTGAAAAGCATTGGTACAATCCCGGACAGGTCGATCCGCTCAACGCACACTCTGCTATGCTCCCTCATCACCTCACCAAGAAGGATATGACTCTCGGAGCTCTCTACATCAATGGCGAGATTAAGTTCTCCGACCGCTTCAATGCCAGCCTCGGCGCCCGACTCTCTTCGGCTTACAATGCCAAGAGATATACTAGGGTCGAGCCTCGCGCCGCTCTCTCTCTTTCTCTCGGTGATAATACTGCCATCAAGGCTTCTTATGCTCATACGGCCCAGTTCGACCACATGCTCACCAACTCCGTACTCAGCATGCCTACCGACATCTGGATGCCTGTTAGTAAGATTGTCGCACCTGAAACTGCCAACACTTTCTCTGCTGGTATCCATAGTGCTCTCGCTGATGGTGCCGTCGAACTCTTCTGCGAAGGTTACTACAAACGCATGGACAACACTATCGACTACCGCGACAACGCCAACCTTAGCATGAACGAGGATGTCGACCTCGAGGTCAAAAAGGGCGAGGGTAGAGCTTATGGCGTCGAGACTATGGCTAAATACGAAAAACGAGCTTTCAAGGCCCAGATTAGCTATACCATCTCACTCTCCGAACGTAGGTCCGACGAGATAAACAGCGGCAACTGGTATTATGCAGCATACGACCAGCGTCATAACCTCTCCGCTACAACCACTATCCGCGGTAAGAAAAACGAGGTCTCGTTCGTCTTCAAGTACCACACCGGCGGACGTGCTACCGTCCCTTACACCACTTTCTCCTACGACGGCGTAGCACTCGCTCAATACACCGAACGCAACGGTTACGTCCTACCTGTGTTCCACCGACTCGACTTCTCGTGGCGTCACAATTTCCCCGACCACGGACGATACCACTCTCACATCCTCTTCTCACTCTACAACTGCTACGGACGCAAAAATGCCTACTCCGTCTTCGTCAAAGGCAACGAGTATAGCATGTCTGTCGCTGATGGATACATGATGTATCTCTACAGGTGGATGCCTTCTATCTCTTATTGCTTCAACCTTTAATCTTTTATAACATCTTCTATGACAAAATATTTTCGCAAAAGTTGCTTTATTGCAAAATAACAAGTAATTTTGCGCCCGATTATTATCCAAAACTATGGGCTTGTTGTGCCTTTACTGTATGGAATGTCAGATGAGTTGGCAAAAGGCTGGCGTTCTCAGATGCAGCAGTATTAGTATAATAGGTACCGGTTAATTAATAAAAGTTGGTCTAATAAAAACAAAAAGGAAGACTGTGAACACATTAAGTTACAAGACAGTTGCCGCTAATAAGGCTACTGTTGACAAGCAGTGGGTTCTTGTCGACGCTGAAGGTCAGATCCTCGGTCGTCTCGCATCGAAGGTCGCTAAGCTCCTCCGCGGCAAGCACAAACCCAATTTCACTCCAAACGTTGACTGTGGCGACAATGTTGTCATCATCAACGCTAGCAAAGTTCAGCTCACTGGTAACAAGTGGGACGCTCGTTTGCTCTTCAACTATAGTGGTTACCCAGGTGGCCGTCATGACAAGACTCCTCGTCAGATGATCGCTGAGTCGCCTGAGCGTTTGCTCGAGCGCACTGTTAAGGGTATGCTCCCTAAGAATCGTCTTGGCGCTAAAATCCTCAAGAACCTCTACGTTTACGCAGGCGCAGAGCACCAGCAGGAAGCACAGCAGCCAAAAGTGTTGGACATTAACGCTATGAAGTAATTATGGAAGTTACAAACGCTATAGGCAGAAGAAAAGCTGCAGTTGCCCGCGTTTACGTAAGCGCTGGCAAGGGCGAGATCACTATCAACAAGCGTGAACTCGCTAACTACTTCCCTGATGCAACTCTCCAGTTCATCGTGAAGCAGCCTCTCAACACCCTCGGTGTTGCAGAAAACTATGACATCACTGTTAACCTCAATGGTGGCGGTATCAAGGGTCAGGCTGAGGCAGTTCGTCTCGGTATCGCTCGCGCCCTTGTTAAGATCAATGAGGAAAACAAGCCAGCCTTGAAGGCTCAGGGCTTCATGACACGCGACTCTCGTGTCGTTGAACGTAAGAAGCCAGGTCGTCCAAAGGCACGCAAGAGATTCCAGTTCTCTAAGCGTTAATCTTCTTTTAGCAGCTTAGCAGAACATCATCTCAGATGTTTAGCATCTAAATCATCAGGACGTAATACTTTCATTGCCTACCTGGTGGTTGCCTCGAAATGGAGCGCTTGAGGTACTTATAGAGATCACCCACAAGCCCGACCGTAAGAGGAAAACAAAAAGAACGTAAACTACACAAAAAATTTAGACAAAATGTCAAGAACTAATTTTGACCAGTTATTGGAAGCCGGAGTTCACTTCGGTCACTTGAAGCGTAAGTGGAACCCTGCCATGAAGCCATATATCTTCATGGAGAAGAACGGCATCCATATCATTGACCTCTATAAGACAGTAGCCAAGATCGACGAGGCAGCTGACGCTCTTAAGCAAATCGCAAAGTCGGGTCGCAAGATCCTCTTCGTTGCAACTAAGAAGCAGGCTCGTGACATCATCGCTGAAAAGGTCGGTGGCGTTAATATGCCTTATGTCGTTGAACGTTGGCCGGGTGGTATGTTGACCAACTTCCCTACTATCCGTAAGGCTGTCAAGAAGATGGGTTCTTTGGACAAGCTCATGAGCGATCCAGCTTATAATAGCCTTTCAAAGCGTGAGCGT
The DNA here is from genome assembly GCA_024401355.1 of Bacteroidales bacterium. GTDB lineage: Bacteria > Bacteroidota > Bacteroidia > Bacteroidales > Marinilabiliaceae > W3P20-009. The sequence continues at coordinate 218,560 of JAKSLF010000001.1, forward strand.
CTCCAGATTACTCGCCAGCGCGAGAAGCTCAACAAGACTCTCGGCTCTATTGCTGACCTGACACGTCTTCCATCAGCAATGTTCGTCTTCGACGTAACTAAGGAGCATATCGCTGTTAAAGAGGCTAACCGCCTCAACATCCCTGTATTCGGTGTGGTTGATACCAACTCTGATCCATCGAATATCGACTACGTTATTCCAGCAAACGACGATGCATCTAAGTCTATCGAGATCATCACTGACGTAATGACTCAGGCTATCAAGGAAGGTCTCGAGGAGCGCAAGGTTGAAAAGCTCGACGAGGTTGAGGCTAAGGACAAGAAGCCTGCCGCACCTAAGGGCAAGAAGACTAGCGCACGCAAGGGCGAAGAGTCAGAATCTGAGGAGGCTGCTACAGCTGAATCAGCAGAATAATCTGGGGGTTATTCTAACACAGATACTTTCCGGCTCTGGGGTTGGGGCATTCCCGTAAGCCCAGATGCCGGAATTTTATTTAGTAACTTTTGTAAATAACTATAAAACATTATATCCTATGGCAATTACAGCACAGGACGTTAAGAAGCTCCGTGAGATGACTGGAGCAGGCGTTATGGACTGCAAGAAGGCTCTTACTGAGTGTGACGGCGACTTCGAGGCAGCAGTTGACGCTCTTCGCAAGCGCGGACAGGCTATCGCTAACAAGCGTGCCGATCGTGAAGTAACTGAAGGCGCATGCCTCGCTAAGGTTGACGCTACTGGTAAGTATGGCGCAGCTGTTAAGCTTAACTGCGAAACTGACTTCGTAGCTACTAACGCTCAGTTCGTCGACCTCGCTAAGCAGGTCCTCGACATCGCTCTCGCTCAGAAGCCTGCCGACCTCGCTGCTCTCCAGGCTATCGTAGCTGATGAGGTTACTCGCCTCTCTGGTGTTATCGGTGAAAAGATCACTGTTAGCGAATATAAGGTTATTGAGGGTGAATGCGTTACTGCTTACATCCACATGAACAACAAGATCGCTACTCTCGTAGCTCTCAACCAGGCCGCTGAAGCTCAGGTTGGTAAGAACATCGCTATGCAGGCCGCTTCTATGTCACCAGTTGCTGTCGACGCTGCTAGCGTTCCACAGGAAACTATCGACCGCGAACTCGCTGTCGCTGTCGAGAAGACTAAGGAAGAACTCGTTAAGAAGGCTGTCGACGCTGCTCTCAACAAGGCTGGTATCAACCCTGCTCACGTTGACTCTGACGAGCACATCGAGTCCAACACTGCTAAGGGCTGGTTGACTCCTGAACAGGCTCAGCAGGCTCGCGACATTAAGGCTACTGAAGGCGAAAAGGCTGCCGCTAACATCAAGGAGCAGATGGTTCAGAACATCGCTCAGGGCCGTCTCAAGAAGTTCTTCAAGGATAGCTGCCTCATGGAGCAGGAGTACTTCATCGACTCTAAGCTCTCTGTCGCTCAGTACCTCGAGTCAGTTAGCAAGGGCCTCAAGGCTACTGCTTTCTGCCGCCTTACTACTAAGGACTAGTCTTTAGTTTCACGGTTCTAATCGTGACTAATATAGCATCGATGACCTGTGGCTCTTTCGCCATAGGTCATCTTTTTCTTGATGCCTGTTTTTTGATACCACATTTTTATTCGAATTTTTCTCCCTCGAAATTTGGTTTATAAAATAAACTAACCTATATTTGCATTGTCATTATCTCCTAAAGATTTTGTCTTCGGCCAAAGACATTACGCAGTGGTGTACAACACTGCTTTCTTTTTCGAGAAATGGTTTATTTTATAAACTAACTTTTGACCTATATATTTAGGTCATATAATACTAAAGAAAATGGAAGATATTAAAATAACTGAGCAGGAGAGTCTCGATATCATTCAGAAGATGATCGATAAGACTCGACAGGGTATGTTCAACGGCAAACCTTTACTTTGGTTTGGCTATGTTCTCGCTATTGGCATAATAGTTTTCAACCTGTTGGCTTTCTATGTCAATGAAGCGTGGGCCGAGAATTTGGTCATATTCTATCTCATCACTTTGGGCGTAGCTATTATCTCTATTACCATATTTATGGAAAACCGGAAAAAGAAATCTCATGTCAGTAGTTATTCCGATAGAATAGTTTATGGTGCATGGAGTATCGGGTTGATATTTATGGGATTAGTATGCTATTTTTTCTTGCAAGCCATATATGCTTATGGCATAGTAGCTGTCGGATATATGCAGTTTGTACTTGCCGGATTCTTGTATATGACCAATCTATTTTCTGGCATTGCTCAGTCAACAGGCAAGATGCTTCTTGTTACCAAGGCCACCTATGGTGTTACTTTTGGTCTTTTTGGAGGAATCGCAACCACTTTATTTGGTGATAATGTCAGTTCGATGAAGGTTCTAATCGAAGGTAGTTTTATCTTTTTGTTTGTTGTTGTAGTTGCTTTGATTATTCCAGGTCATCGTCTTTGCGTATGGAATAGACAGCAAACTGATGCTAAAAAAGTTGCGTAATGATAGAGCTTGATCCTTTGCTTCATAGTCAGCTTCGTCTGGCCATAATGTCGATACTGCTCAGTGTCGAGTCTGCCGACTTTGTCTATCTTCGTACACAGACCGAGTCTACTGCAGGCAATCTCAGCATCCAGCTCGACAAACTTAGCGAAGCAGGATATATCAACGTCAATAAGCTTAATGAAGGCAATCGCCCACGCACTCTCTGTTCCATCACCGAAAAGGGACGCGACGCTATGGCCGCCTACACTCAGGCTCTTCGCTCTTATCTTGCTGGATTGTAATTTCTGTCGTCTATGGAGGTGATTGCACATATATTCAATGATTTCGACACCAAGTTCGGCGTCCCTCGACAGAGTGGGGTAGTGTCGTCTCTTCGCGGACGCATTGTCTTCGAAAAGGAATATCGTGTCCGTGAGGCGTTCCGTGGTCTTGACGAGTTCTCTCATATATGGTTGCTCTGGGATTTCTCCGAGGCACACAAGGAGAAGTGGTCGCCAACTGTCCGCCCACCACGTCTTGGCGGTAACCAGCGTATGGGCGTCTTCGCCACTCGCTCGCCTTTCCGTCCTAACAATATCGGGCTGTCGTCTGTACGCCTTCTGACAATTGACTACAACGACCCTGAAGGCCCTGTACTGATTGTCGAAGGTGCCGATCTCATGAATAATACTCCGATTTTCGACGTCAAGCCTTATCTGAGGTATACCGACTGCCACGAGGACGCTACAGGTGGGTTCACCTCTTCGTCTGGCGACGAGATGTTCCGTCTCAAGGTCGAAATGTCCGACGAGGTCTCTGCCCTTCTGCACAACTCTCTGTCCGACATTCAGATGAAGGCTCTGGTCGATATATTAAGCAACGATCCTCGCCCCCACTACAAAAAGGATGGAGACAAGGACTACGTTATGGAATATGCCGGCAACGAGATACGGTTTTCCGTTTCCAACGGCATTGTAACGATCATTGGAATAGGTGTATAGCCACTTCTAGAACACTCGCTTGGTGCCATGGAATGTCTGGCGGAATTCCGTCGGTGTCAGTCCTTGGCGCTTCTTGAAGATGCGGTTGAAGTTCGATATGTTGTTAAAGCCACACGAGAAGCATATCTCGCTGATGTTCATGTCGCTGTCTACCATCATTCTCGTCGCAAAGCCTAGGCGTATGTCGTTCAGGAAGTCGATGAATGATTTGCCCGTGCGTTGCTTGATCAGGCGTGTGACTGTCACTGGCGCCATGTTCAGGTGCTGGGCTACGTCGGTCAACATTACCTTCTGGTTGTGGTTCTGCATGATGAAGTTGTGGATGCGTTCCATGCGTGCGTCAAAGAATACCGTGTTGTCCTTCTGGAACGACTCCGATGCTAACGTACGCTGGTCGGGCGATACCGCAAGTTCATACATTATTCGCTGGAAGATGAGGTATGCTTCGAAACCTTTGGTCTGTGCCAGCTCACTCAGCAGTGGCTCTATGCGCTGTGCCGTCTCAGCGGTAAATAGCACTCCATGCTCTGCTCTCTTCAGCAAGTCGGCTATCGGCTTGATGATGTCTTTTGATAACAACTCCTTCGGGAATAGTGTCGGAACAAACTGTGTCGTGATTTCACGCGATGTCTTGACTACTTCACACTTGCCCTTCTGCCAGTCGTGATACAGGTTCGGACCAACAAGGCATAGCTCGAACTCACCTATCTGCTCGATGCTGTCACCCACTATGCGTGTGGCGTCTTTGCAGTCACATATATAGTTCAATTCGTATTCCGGATGATAATGTAGTGGGTAGTTGAAGTCATCCTTATAACGGTCAAAAACAAGCATCGCATCGGTCTGCTCGTTCAGTGTCGTTACCTCACGGGATATTATAATGTCTTTCATTTGTTTTGATGTTATATGTGGTGCTCTTGAGTTCTTAATTATTTGCAATTATAAGAATAATGGGTGAATTATACAAGTATATATAGGTAAGATTTTGCATAGTGTTTCGCTCATGTGCTGCCAATATTACTAAAATATATTACAAATAGCTGCAATGTATTGTAAATGAGGTATGTATAAAATACAATAAACTCTATTGTAAATATAATTATTACGCTATATGTACTCTAAGTGCCTGTTTGTGACGCTTATTTTATTATAAAATCATTAGAATATGATTGAATAGTATTTGACTTGTGAAAAAGTGTATAGTAACTTTGTGATGTCTTGAAAGAGCATTTGATTGGTGCTCCCGAAAGGCAAAAACTAATGATCGAATCACAAACAAAAACTAAAAACGTATGTCGGTTTTTACAGAACGCAAGGAAAAGATTCAGAAGGATTTCGAGGCACTCGTGACACGAAAGAATGAAGAGTTGTTTAGCGTCAATGGCGTATATAATAAGTATAAGTATCCAGTGGTCACACGCGAACATGTGCCATTGGAGTGGCGCTATGATTTCGACGAGAAGTCCAATCCATATTTCATGGAGCGTATCTCGTTCAATGCAACATTGAATTCTGGCGCCATGAAGCTCGGCGACAAGTATATCGTTGTCGTTAGAACAGAGGGCGTCGACAGAAAGTCTTTCTTCGCTGTTGCCGAAAGCCCTAACGGTATCGACAATTTCCGATTCTGGAGCCGACCTATTACTATGCCTCAAATCCCTGGCAATCCAGATACCAACGTTTATGATATGCGTCTCACTCAGCACGATGACGGTTATATCTATGGCGTGTTCTGCTCCGAGAGAAAGGATCCACAGGCTCCTGCTGGCGATACTTCTAGTGCCGTGGCTGCGGCTGGCATCGCACGCACTAAGGATCTTAAGACTTGGGAACGTCTCCCTGATCTTATCTCACATGCCGGACAGCAACGCAATGTTGTGCTCTTCCCTCATTTCGTCGAGGGTAAGTATGCTTTCTACACTCGTCCTCAGGATGGATTTATCGACACTGGTTCCGGTGGAGGCATCGGTTGGGGTCTTTGCGACGATATCTGCCACGCCGAGGTCAAGGACGAATATATCATGGATGCAAAGACTTATCATACTGTCTATGAGGTCAAGAACGGACAGGGACCTGCTCCTATCAAGACTAAGTATGGTTGGCTCAATCTCGCTCATGGTGTGAGAAATACTGCTGCCGGTCTTCGCTATGTGCTCTACATGTTCATGAGCGATCTCGAGAAGCCTTGGATCGTTACTCACAAGCCTGCCGGACATTTCATCGCCCCTTATGGCGCTGAGCGTGTCGGCGACGTTTCCAATGTCGTTTTCTCCAACGGTTGGATCGCCGATGAGGATGGTAAGGTCTTTATCTACTACGCTTCGAGCGATACTCGACTCCATGTCGCTACTTCGACTATCGATAAGCTCGTCGACTATGTAATGAATACTCCTCAGGACGATTTGATCTCTGCCGCTTCGGTCGAGAGAATCAATGCCCTGATTGATAAAAACGAAAAGGTAAAATAAGTATATAGTTAAGGTTTAGAATCATAATAATCAATCTGAAAATGGACAGATTCTACAAGGTCCCACTTTGTAGAATCTGCCTTTAGTAAATGGAGGTTGGATGATGAAGAAGGTTTTATTGATACTTATGATGGTGTGGTGCTTGTCTGCTCAGGCCAAGGTGACTCTGCCTTCGATCTTTTCCGATGGCATGGTACTCGAGCAGAATTCCGACATCAAGATATGGGGTTGGGCCAAGCCTAAGGAGCCTGTTAAGGTCACTGCTTCCTGGGATGGTCTGACTGTCGAAACCGAGGCTAGTGCCGACGCTACATGGAGCGTGACGTTGCATACGCCAGCTGGCTCTATGGATGTTTACGAAATAGAGTTCAACGGATGGGGTCACTTCAGCATCAGCAATGTGATGGTTGGCGAAGTTATCCTCTGCTCTGGCCAGAGTAATATGGAGTGGTCTGTAGGTGCCGGTTTCATCGGTAAGGATAAGGTGGTCGAAGAGGCTAACCATAGCGACATCCGTATGTTCCATGTCGACTATCGCACTTCCGAAACTCCTAATCATGACGCGTCTGGCAAATGGGCCGAGGCTAATAAGAATAATATTGGCGATTTTAGTGCTATCGGCTATTTCATCGCTCTCAAGATGGAAAAGGAACTCGGTGTACCTGTCGGCATTATCAATTCAAGCTGGGGCGGTACGCCAATTGAATGTTGGACTCCACAGGAGGCTTACGACAATTGCGATCGTCTGCGCCGTGTCAACGAAGAGTTGTCTCAGGGCGAATGGGGCCCTTGCCGACCTGGTCGCATCTACAATGCTATGATTGCTCCTTTCGTCAATTATAAGGTTAAGGGTGTAGCATGGTATCAGGGCGAGGAGAATACTAACAATCCGAGTGCTTATACCGATATGATGTTTGCCTTGGTCAACGAATGGCGTTTCGCTATGGACAATGATAAACTCCCTTTTGTCTATGCTCAGATTGCTCCTTATAGCTATGGAAGCGGAAAGGGCGTTGAGATAAGGGAACGACAGAGAAGAGCTCTCGATATTCCTGGTACAGCTATGGTTGTCATCGGCGACCTTGGCGATACTACTAATATTCATCCAAAGCAGAAGATTGAAGCAGGCGAGCGTTTCGCCAATGCTGTGCTCAACCATATTTATGGCATGAAGGAGATGAAATACGAGGCTCCATTGTTCGACAAGATGACTGTCGAGGGTAGCAAGGCTGTTGTCTCGTTCAAGAACGATGAGGGTCTTCACCTGACTACTGGCAAGTCGCCCAATCTGTTCGAGATTGCCGGAGCCGATGGCGTCTTCTATCCTGCCAAGGCTAAGATTGTCGCAAAGAAGAAGGGAGCTAATACACACTATAGCATCGAGCTGACAAGCAAGAAGGTCAAGTCTCCAGTAGCTGCTCGCTACGCCTGGAGCGATACCGCTTGGCCTAATCTCGTCAATGCTAATGGCGTTCAGGCTTCATGCTTCAATACGTTGGAAGATTTTTAAGTTTAATATAATAAATACATACATATTATGAAGAAGATATTCAGTACGGCTATGGCCATCGCTTTGGCTGTATTATGTGCAACAGGTTTCGGCATCGCTTCTTGCAAGAACGAAACTCAGTCTCTTAAGAATGGCGCCTATGCTCCAGTCAACAAGAATGCTTCACCCGAGGCTAAGGCTCTCTTGGCTTTCCTCTATCAGCAGCGTGGCAAAGGTCTGCTGACGGGTCAGCATAGCTATCCTTTGTATAGCGATGTCTTTACCGAGCGTGTCGAAAATCTTACTGGCGAACACCCTGCTGTCTACGGACAGGATTTCGGCTATAGCAAGATGGGCTCACTCGATGGCATCAATTTCCGTCAGAGGGTTGTCGACAATGCTATCAAATGGTACCAGAAGGGCGCTATCATCACTCTTATGTGGCACTCCGTTCCTCCTACTCAGGATGAGTTCTTCACTGAATGGCAGGGCGACCAGTGTATTCAGAGTAAGTTGACTGACGAACAGTGGAAGGAACTCCTCACCGATGGCACCGAACTCAACAATCGTTGGAAGACTCAGGTCGATGTTGTCGCTTTCTTCCTCAAGCAACTTCAGTATCAGAATATCCCTGTTATCTGGCGTCCTTACCACGAGATGAATGGTAGCTGGTTCTGGTGGGGTCAGCGTCCTGGCAAGGGCGGATATGAGGCTCTCTACAGAATGCTCTACGACCGTCTCACAAACTATCATAAGCTCAACAACCTCCTTTGGGTCTTCAATGCTAATGAACTCGGCTCCTCTAATGTCGGCGACTACAAGGATTTCTATCCTGGCGACGATGTTGTCGATATCCTCGCTACTGATATCTACCACAGCGAGTTCAAGGGCAACGACTACGAGTTGCTTGCCGAACTTGGTAAGGGCAAGATCGTGGCTTGGGGCGAGGTCGGTAAGATGCCTACTGAGGATGATGTCAAGAAGCACCCTAACATGTCTTGGTTCATGACCTGGTGCGAGTTCCTCGAGAAGGACAACACTTGGCAGGAGGCTAACGACATTTATAAGAGCAATCTTACAATTACACTTGACGAACTTAATAAGATAAGAAAGTGAAAGAGCTTAGCACACTGAAGGCACAGATGGAGGCTGAATACGCCAACATCATGCGATATTGGATCGACAAGATGGAAGACAACGAAAACGGTGGCTTCTATGGCGAAAGAGATGCCAACGACAATCTTGTCAAGGATGCCCTGAAGGGCTGTATCCTCAATGGCCGTATCTTGTGGTCGTTCTCTTCTGCTGCCAACAATTTCGGCAAGGAGGAGTATAAGACTGCCGCTAAAAGGGCATTCGACTATATCTGCAAATATTTCTACGATGCCAAGAATGGCGGTTTCTTCTGGTCACTCGATGCCAAGGGTAATCCTGTCGATACCAAGAAGCAGGCTTATGCTCAAGGCTTCGTGATCTATGGTCTCTCTGAATATTACATCCTGACTAAGGATCAGAAGGCTCTCGACCTCGCCTACGAGACTTACCACCTCATCGAAAAGCATTTTCGCGATACGAAGGATGGCGGTTACACCGAGGCTCTGGCTGCCGACTGGACTCCAATGGCCGACGTCCGTCTCAGCGACAAGGACGAGAATACGCCTAAGTCAATGAATACTCACCTCCACATCCTTGAGCCTTATACTAATCTCTATAGAGCCAAACCAACTCCTGAACTCAAGGAGTCTATCGAGCATTGTGTCGACATTTTCTGCAATAGGATTATCGATGCTAAGACCGGCCGCTTCAACCTCTTCTTCGACATGGACTGGACTCTCAAGAGCCAGATCGATTCCTATGGACACGACATCGAGGGAGCATGGCTTATCTATGAGGCTGCCGAGGTTATCGGCAATACGGCTCTCATAGAAAAACTCAAGCCTGTCTGCAAGCGACTTGTCGACATTACTATCGAAGAGGGTTTCGACGGCGATTCGTCTATCTATTATGAAAAGGTCAACGGTCATCTTGATACCGATAAGCACTGGTGGCCTCAGGCCGAGACTCTTGTCGGACTTACTGATACTTGGCGACTTACTGGCGACGAGAAGTATCTCGAACGTATGACTAAGGTGTGGGATTTTATCCAGACTCATCTTGTCGACAAGAAGGGTGGCGACTGGTTCTGGCGTGTCAATAAAGAGGGCAAGGTTGCCTATAACGACATGAAGGCCGGCTTCTGGAAGTGTCCTTACCACAATTCAAGAGCTATCGTCGAGGTGCTTCACAGAATAAAAAATGTGAAATAATATTAACGACATTTGCTTGAATTTATTACTTTTGTAATACTGAATAAATAATGGTATTCATGAGGACAAGATTAAGTACATTCGCAATGGCTGCTATCACTATGATGTCATGCAGTCATGAGATGAAGACTTTCAATGGTGGCGACGAGAATATTACTTTCGTTGGCCGTACAGACTATTCCAATGCCAATGCTCCAAAGCAATGGGCCGCAGGCGGATATTTCACTTTCGGTTTCGAAGGCGACTATTGCAATGTCAAGGTGGCTACCGAAACTCCCAATGGCATCAATAGGAATATTCTTGAGGTCGTTGTCGATGAGACATACGTCACTACTCTCAAGTTCGACAGCATCGTCGGTGCCGATGGCAATAAGGTGATTTGCGATTCCAATTTCTTTAATATCGAAATAGGTAGTGATGCTGTCCCTATGAATCCATCTCTCAGTAAGCACCATGTCACTATCTGTCGCGATACCGAGACTGCTATGGGTTATACTCAACTCCAGTCTGTAACGGCCGAAAACCTTTTCAAGTGGGCTCCAGGCGAAGGTCTCAAGATTGAGTTTATCGGCAATTCCATCACTTGTGGTGCCGAAGCCGACACTACTCTCAAGGCTCGCGATCAGTACAAGTGGGGCGATTGGCACAGAGCCTATGAAGGTTATGGTCCTAAGACTGCACGCGCTCTCGACGCTCAGTGGTCTCTTGTCTCTGTCTCTGGTATAGGTCTCATCCGCAGCTGCTGCGATATGGGTATCACGATGCCTGATGTCTACGACAAGGTTATCCTTCGCGACGGCAAGCTCGACTACGATTTCTCATATCAGCCAGATATCATCTGCTCTTGTCTCGGACAGAACGACGGCATTCAGGATTCTACGGCTTTCTGCTCGGCTTATGTCGATTTTATCAAGGTGGTAAAGGAGAAGAACCCACAGGTCAAGAATATTGTCCTGCTCTCTAGCCCTATGGATCATGGCGACCTCAACGAATGGCTCTGCCGCATGATTAAGGCTGTCGCCGACCAACTGAAGGCCGATGGCATCGACAATGTGTCATACTTCTTCTATAGTAAGGCATGGAATGCCGGTGGCGCCGATCACCCTAGCGTCTCTGAACATAACGAAATCGCTGATGAACTGAGCGCTTATCTCAAGTCTCTATTGTAACCTAAACTAATAATCGATCAAACAAACTAACCAACAATGAAGACAAAGCACATATTGGCTGCAACTCTTGTCGCTTGTGCGACTTTGAACTCTGTGGCACAGAAATTCGAAGGGCTTGCTCCTACTCCTCCTATGGGATGGAATAGCTGGAATACTTTCGCTTGCGACATCAGCGAAAAGACTGTAAAAGAGACTGCCGACCTGTTTATCAAACTCGGCCTTAAGGATGCTGGTTACGAGTATGTAGTTATCGACGATGGCTGGATGGAAATGGAACGCGACCCTGAAACTCTCCTCCTCGTGCCTAACAAGGTGAAGTTCCCAAACGGTATCAAGAGCGTTGCCGACTATGTTCACTCTAAGGGTCTTAAGTTTGGCATCTACAATTGTGCCGGCATATATACTTGTGGTGGCTACCCTGGTACTCGTGGCTTCGAGTTCATCGATGCTAAGCAGTATGCCGAGTGGGGCGTCGATTTCCTCAAGTTCGACTGGTGCTCGACAGGTGGCGAAAACGGCGGTTACGCTTATCAGCAGGATGCCAAGGCTTCATACACTATCATGAGCCAGGCTATCAGAAAGGCTGGTCGTCCTATGATTTTCAACCTCTGTGAATGGGGTAACAATAATCCTTGGGAATGGGCCGCTCCTGTTGGTCATTCATGGCGCGTGTCTGGCGATATCGCTCTTTGCTGGGATTGCGAACTCAACTACGGTAACTGGGCTTCACTCGGTTTCTGGCAGATTATTCGCAAGCATCCCGACATCCGTAAGTACTCTGGTCCTGACCATTGGAACGACTACGATATGCTCGAGGTCGGCCGTGGCATGACTGCTGCCGAAGACCGCACTCACTTCAGTATGTGGTGTATGCTCGCTTCTCCTCTCATTCTCGGCAACGACATCAGCAAGATGAACAAGGAGACTCTCGAACTCGTTACTAACAAGGAACTTATCGCTGTCAACCAGGATAAACTCGGTATACAGGGCTATCGTTTCATCAACGAAGACGGTTTCGAACTTTGGGTTAAACCACTCTCAAACGACGAATGGGCTTTTGCTTTCGTCAACATGACTGAAGGCGACCTCAAGATTTCTTACGACTGGGCTCGTCACTACGTTAAGGATGGTCTCGTTAGCCGCGAAATCAACTGGAACAACAGTAAGTTCTCTGTCCGAGATTGTATCGACCATAAGGACCTCGGCGACACATCAAAGAAGTTCGAGAAGACGCTCACGCGTCACGATATTGTTGTGCTCAGACTTGCTCCTAAGAAGTAATAACTAACAATGTAAATATAGAATCTATGGCAAAATTATCAGAAAAGATCGGTTATGCACTTGGCGATGCTGCATCAGGCGGTATCACATGGAAGATCATGTCCATTGCTTTCCCGTTTTTCTTTACGAATGTATTCGGACTTTCACTTGGCGACACAGCCGCACTTATGCTTATTGCACGAATGTTCGATGTTGTCACCGACCCATTGATGGGTAGCCTTGCCGACCGTACTCAGTCACGCTGGGGCACATACCGTCCATGGCTCATCTTTGGTTCAATACCTTTCGGACTGATTTTTGCCATGCTTCTCTTTACACCAGATTTTGGCCCTGTAGGCAAGCGTGTGTGGGCCTATGCACTCTATCTGCTCATGATGGCTGTCTACACTCTTGTCAACGTGCCTTACGGTTCGCTCCTCGGTGTGATGACTGACGATGATAACGAGAAAAACCAATTCTCGTCTTACCGCATGGTAGGTGCCTATGCTATGGGCTTCGTCACTCTTCTCTCGTTCCCATATCTCCAGAAGATGGTAGGTGGAACCGACCAGCATCAGTATGCCGTACTCGGAGCTAGCTTTGGTGTTCTCGCTTGTCTCATGACTTTGGCTTGCGGACTTATGACTAAGGAACGTATCAAGCCTAAACGTGCCGAGAAGTTCTCTTTCAAGCAGTTCGCCGACCTCTTCAAGAATAAGCCTTGGATCTACCTCACTACTATAGGTATATGCACCAACTTCTTCAACGGATTCCGTTATGCAGTGGCTAGCTACATTTTTACCTATTGCATGGGTGGCGATATTACGGTCAGCGGTCTCATCATCAACTATACAGTCTTTATGGCTTTCGGTGAGGTTACCTGTATGATCTTTGGCGGTGTATCACCTAAGTTCACTGAGTGGATTGGTTCTAAGCGTATGGCTTTCGTTTGGTCGTCTGTCATCTGCTGCATCCTGTCGGTCTTCTTCTTCTTCATCCCGATGGATCCTTCTTGCATCTGGCTTATGGTGGTTCTCGTTGTTCTTACTTCTGTCGGTGTCGGCCTCTATTCGCCACTCTTGTGGTCTATGTATGCCGATGTGGCTGACTATGCTACCGAGAAGTTCGGCACTTCATCTACAGGTCTCATCTTCTCGTCTGGTACTATGTCGCAGAAACTTGGTGGAGCTGTCTCTGGCGCTCTCATCACTCTCCTTCTCGGATGGGCTGGCGCTACGATGATTACCGACGCCATGGGCAATGAGAGCATCGACCCTGCATCTGTCAACGACTCTGTCAAGACTATGATCTGGTCGCTCTTCTCTCTCTTCCCTGCAGCCATAGCACTCGTCATGGGACTCCTCGCCTATTTCTTCCCTATCAAGAAGTAGAATTTATTTCAAAAAAATCATATCGACATGCACAGCAAAGATAACATTAGTGTATCTTTGCTGTGTAGTCTTTTTTAATAGAGATGTATCATGAAGGAGTATCTAAAGCAATATGTGGCCATGACCGTTGCCTTGCTCAAGGCTGATGGCAAAGTCGGAACCGACGAGCTCTGTGTTATCCAGTACCTGGGTATGAGTTATGGCATGGACGGCAATGAAATCAAAGAGTCTATCAAGAACGAAATCAATAGCAATGCTTCGATTGAGGACGTGGCTCAGACTATTTCCGACGATAAGTGCAAGAATATGATTCTCGAGTCATGTGCCGTTGTGGCTCTCGCCGATAAGCACCTCGCTGAAAAGGAAATCGAAATCCTCCTCCGCATCAGCAATGCCCTTGGCATCTCAGCTGTCAAAACCATACTCGCTATAGCCAAAGTGGTCCAAACCGATCAAAACATTTCCATCGCGGAAGTCTAAGTGATATCAACCCTTCTTTAGAAAAACGCCTTAAGCACTTTCTTGAACACGTCATTAGGAGACACATGATTGAAGAGGTTCATGCTTGTCTCTAGCTTCAGCACGTCAATGTCACTGCCCATGATATCTATGATGTCTCGCTTCCCCTTGTGACCCAACAATGCTTGGCAGCATTCACGCAGGCGACTGCCTAATACTGGGTGTGCTAGATATGCCTTGGCCTCATCTATTCCGTCCAAGCCATAATAATTCGAATTGTAGCTGTGTCCTAATCCTTTCTGTTGAGGGAAGATAAACCATATCCAGTGGCTGCGCTTACATCCATCTTTCAGTTCCTCAATTGCGGTTTCATATTCTATAACCTGAGCGTCCACAAATCGTTCAAGATCATATGTCGATGTTTCTGGATGCTCTTCCGCTTTTTTCACTTCTTCCCTCCACGCTTCCAGAAAGTCCTTCATGCTGTATTTTAGTCTTTTAACATCATCTCGTTTAAACACACCGCTTTTGACAATATACTCCTCTATTTTCTTTCGTACAGTTGCTTCCGTCTTATACTGCGCCATTTCTTCTGGGTCCATCTCAAAAGCAAATGACTTGTAGTTTGTTCTCTTGCCACCAATCTCGTCAAACTTTATAACCGAAATCTTAATTTTCATTTGTTATAGGATTAGATTGTTATAATTGTTTTGTTTTCGCTATTATATACCTTTCCAATAGAAAAGGTAAACATCAAAAAATCAACTTTGACCAATGACCGTGACCATTCCAACTTTTCTGTTATATACTCCAAGTTATCTGCCCGCATTTAACGGTTTTTAACCGGCCACGTTTGTTAATTTAAGCATCTCTCCTTTAGTGATGTTTAACGATCTTTCACGATTCAAGCAGCCTCGACTTCAGACACTTTTCTCGGAGGGATAACGGTACCTTACCGTACCTTTACCATACCTTTTTGACTCTATTAAAAAAGACATTTCTTTAACTCGCTTTAACGAAGGTTGTGGTCAAAGTGGTCAAAATAAAAAAGGAGACGCCTCTGCTTTAGAGCGTCTCCTTTTTAACTATATTTTAACACTACTTCGTCGACAAAATTCCAATAACCTGGTCCATGTTAGGAGCAAGGATTATCTCTGTGCGGCGGTTCTTCTTGCGTGCCTCTGGTGTGTTGGCTTTGTCTACTGGACATGTGTCGGCACGTCCTGTCGCCTGAATGTGTGCTGCATCAACAGAGCCGTTGGCAAGGATGATACGAAGCACCGATGTCGCACGCTTCACCGAAAGGTCCCAGTTGTCAAGTATCACCTGACCATGGTATGGCACGTTGTCCGTGTGTCCTTCTACTACGATATCAAGCTCATGGTGGCTCGCCAATACTGATGCTATCTTCTTGATGGCTGTCTGTCCTTTGGCATTGACGTCATATTTTCCCGACTCAAACAACAACTGCTCTTCGAGCGATACATATACACGTCCGTCTTTGTGCGATACTGTCAAGTCTTCGCTGCTGAAGTCTGTAAGTGCGTTTGCTATCGTATTGCGAAGCTCTGCCATCGCATGGTCCTTGGCTGCAAGCGCTGCCTCCAGTTCGCGCAGACGTGCCGCCTGCTCTTCTATTTCGTTGCGTGCATTGGCAAGTGCCGCATTCTGCTGCTGTATCTGTTCTGCCTTGTCATTCAGCTCGATGTCTTTGTCGACAAGCTGCTGGGCGCTGCGGGCTAGGTTCTCTTCGCTTTCTGCCAATGCGTTCTCTGCGTCTGCCAATGCTTTTTTCTGCAGTTCGATAGCACGTTCTGTGTCGAGTCGCTTGTCCTCACTGTCTACTAGGTTGTCCTGCATCTGCAGAAGATGCTTCATGAGGGCCTTATATTCTGGCATGTCACCATTCTTGGCTGCAAGCGCTTTGAGGTCGTTCTCAAGTGTTGCAAGCTGGCTCAGGAGTGTGCGGTTCTTCATGCCATAGAGTGTGGTGTCCTGCTCGAGGGCATGCTTGTCTGCCTCCAGTTGCGCTATGTCGCTTTCGAGTTGTTTCACTTTTTTCTTGAGAAGGTCTACTTCAACCTTGCACTCATCGCTCTTGTCACGATAGAAGCTGATTGACCTTTCGGCCTCGTGGTAGCGTTTCGCTGGTACACACGCCACCATCATGGCGGCTATTGCTGCAATTGTTAGGAGCGAAAATGACCCCGACTTGAATGACTTTGGCATAAATATGAAAATTTTACGATTGCTTATATCTTTATTTTGTGCAAAGATATTTCGTTTTTCTGTATCTTTGCACGCTTGATGGCAAAAAACTACGGTTTTTGTCTGAAAAAAATGGTATTTTTGTAATCAGGAATTCATGTACGAACTGTTAAATGCAATAGAAACACCGGCCGATCTCAAGAAATTGCCGATCGAAAAGCTTCCGCAGGTATGCGACGAGCTTAGGCATTTCATTATTGAGTCGCTCTCCAACAACCCAGGCCACTTCGGTGCAAGCCTTGGTGTGGTGGAGCTGACGGTCGCATTGCACTATGTCTTTAACACTCCGTATGATAAACTCATCTGGGATGTCGGCCACCAGGCTTATGGACACAAGATCCTCACAGGACGACGAAAGCGTTTCGTTACCAACAGAAAGCATGGCGGACTT
Source organism: Bacteroidales bacterium (assembly GCA_024401355.1). Taxonomy (GTDB): domain Bacteria; phylum Bacteroidota; class Bacteroidia; order Bacteroidales; family Marinilabiliaceae; genus W3P20-009. Next base: position 235,229 of record JAKSLF010000001.1, read on the forward strand.
AGTGGTTTCCCTAACATCTTCGAAAGCGAATACGACGCTTTTGGTGTCGGACATTCATCCACTTCCATCTCTGCAGCACTCGGCATGGCAATCGCATCACACCTCAATGGCGAGACCGATCGTAATATTGTCGCTGTCATTGGCGACGGCTCACTGACCGGTGGCATGGCCTATGAGGCGCTCAATAATATGGCATCGGCCAATCCTGACATGCTCGTTATCCTCAACGATAACAACATGGCTATCGACAATGTGACCGGTGGCATGAGCCAGTATCTGCTCGACATCTCAACTTCAAAGACTTATAATAAGTTCAGAACAAGGCTCAGCGATGCCCTTGCCAAGGGAGCTCATAAGAGAAATATCTTCACGCGATTCACCAACACAATTAAGAATCTCGTGACCCGTCACACTAATATGTTTGAGGGTCTCAACATCCGCTATTTCGGTCCTGCCGACGGACACAATGTGATCCACCTGGTCCGCATTCTACAGGATATAAAGAAGATCAAAGGCCCGAAGATGCTTCATATCATCACCGTGAAGGGCAAGGGCTTCAAGGCGGCAGAGGAAAATCAGACGGCTTGGCATGCTGTCGGCGGACGCTTCGATATCGCAACAGGTCGTGCACTCGACGAACCTGAAACTACTCCACATCCTCCTAAGTTCCAGGATGTCTTCGGCAATACTATACTCGAACTCGCCCGCAAGAACGATAAGATTTTGGGCATCACTCCTGCAATGCCTTCCGGCTGCAGTCTCAACATCATGATGAAGGAGATGCCAAACAGAACTTTTGATGTCGGAATTGCCGAACAGCATGCTGTGACTTTCTCGGCAGGTCTGGCTATCAGTGGCTACATACCTTTCTGTAACATATATTCTTCGTTCGCACAAAGGGCTTTCGACCAGATTATACACGATGTCGCTCTGCAAAAGCTCAACGTGGTGTTCTGCTTCGATAGGGCTGGTATTGTTGGTGCTGATGGCGCTACTCATCACGGCATTTTCGACGTGTCGATGCTTCGACCAATACCAAATCTCGTTATCTCATCACCAATGAATGAGATCGAGTTGCGCAATCTGATGTTTACTGCACAGTTGCCAGATATGGGACCTTTTGTGATCCGTTATCCACGCGGACGTGGCTCCGTTGTCGACTGGCAGCAGCCGATGGAGGAAGTCGCTGTCGGTCGAGGCAGGAAGATAAGCGAAGGCAATGATGTGGCTGTGCTTACTCTCGGACCACTCGGCGTCCGTGCACAGAATGTGGCACGCAAGCTCAAGGACGAGGGTATTGGTGTCGAGCATTATGATATGCGTTTCGCAAAGCCTCTCGATACAGCGATACTCGACGATGTGATGAAGCGGTACGATTACATCGTCACTATAGAAGATGGATCAATAAAGGGTGGTTTCGGTGCCGCAATTGTAGAATATGCCAACGAGAAAGGCTACAAGGGTGAAATTAATGTTCTTGGTATCCCTGATCGTTTCATCGAGCATGGAACAGTAGCCGAGTTGCATCAGGAGTGTGGTCTCGACGAGGAGGGTATAAGGAAGGCCCTAATAAAAAAGAAGGGATGAGTCAAAGCCCATCCACTTCAAAACTACAAATGAAAATATTAGAAAAATCTTTATCTCAAATCAAGGAATTTTATTGGCTTGCGGCTCATTTCAGGATACTGCAGCTTAGAGATGTATTCAGGCGATTCGAAGCTCACCTGTGGAGCTACACGCACTTTCGATCTGAAAATGTCCTTAATCTCTTTTGAAAATGCTTCGTCGTTGCGGTCTGAGCCAATGCGCACTTTGATGTCGTCGGTACCGAGCACGTTGGTGTAGACTTCTACTACATAGTTGACTACTCCCGGTATGTCGTCCAAAATGTCGAAAAGTGCTGGTGGATAAAGTGTCGTGCCCTTGTATTTTATCATCTGTCCCTTGCGTCCAATTACTGATGATAGTCTCATGGTGTGGCGACCACACTTGCATGGCTCTGTATAGTGGTAGCAGACGTCTCCTGTCTTGAAGCGTAGCAGAGGCATGCCTTCAACACCAAGCGATGTGATGGTCACTTCGCCTGCTTCATTTGGTGCTACTGGATTGTTGTTCTCATCAAGGAACTCCACTATTATGAGCTCTGGCTGTGCATGTCCACCATTAAATTCTGGACAGTCAGTAAATGACGACTGCATCTCTGTCGAAGCGTATGTGCCGTGGAGGATTAGCTCCGGCCACTTGTCGTGAATCTTCTGGCCAAGGGTAGTGTATTTGCCGTCTGGCGTGCGGAGTGCTTCACCTATGCAGACGCATTTTTTGAGGCTCGACTCGTGATAGTTTATGTTGTTCTTCTCTGCAAAATCAATGAGCTTGATGAGGAACGATGGAACGCACATGCACAATGTCGGCTTGATGCGTTTGATGGTGTCCCACTGTAGTTCTGGAATGCCGTTGCCAACACGGCTGACACCCATGCCAAGTTCACGCGCACCAAGGAAATATGCCAAACCTGCCATGAAACGACGGTCTATGGTGACCATCTCTTGCATCACGTCATCACGCGAACATCCAGCTGTGTCAAATGATAGATGTTCGTTGTATGCCAAACGGTCAAGGTCGCCTTCGGTAAGCATAAATGTGACCGGATTACCCATCGTACCCGACGTGGTGACGAAGTCTATGACGTCACGACGGTCGACACACAAGAAGTCATCGTTGTAGGCCTGCAGGTCCGCCTTAGTCGTTACAGGTAGTTTCTGCAAGTCCTCGATGGTCTTTATTTCTGAAGGATTGATGCCTTGCTCCTTGAACATTCGCTGATAAAATGGCGAATGGGCTGCAATGTAGTCTATTGTTTTGCGGAGCTGCTCTTCCTGAAATTGCTTTATCTCTTCTGCACTTTTATATTGAATCTCCGGGCGTCTTATCATTGTCTTAGTTTTTACATCGCAAAAGTAAGAATTTTTGTAGTTTATCTCGCCCTCAAATAAAAATATTTGTATATTTGCACCAAAAATAAGTTTATATTATAGAAGTAAAATATTTCTCTACATAATTATGAAAAAGTCAGTATTCATTTCGGTTTCGGCTCTCGCTGCAATGACTTTGGTTTCTTGCGCAGGCGGCAATAAAAGCAACAATGACAATGCAGTAATCACTAAGGAAAACGTAGCCGAAGAGGTGCGTGATTTTGTATACCCTCTTCCAACAGCATTTCAGATAACTGACATGCTCAACGAAATTGGTGCTGACTATATGCTTACACTCTGCAACGACGATGCTGCCGTTGACAAGTATCTTACTGAGTCAAAGCGCGCCATCAACCTTGGCGTTTATAGCGCTGACGTATGCTATGCGTCAACATACAATCAGCATCAGACTGTTATGGTCTACATGGAGGCTATCAAGAAGCTTATCGATGATCTTGATATGACTCAGGCTGTTGACCCAGAGTTGCCAAGCAAAATCGAAAACAACGAGAATAACAAGGACGAGTTGACTAATCTTATCACTGATTCGTTCTACGACGCATACGACTACCTCAACAAGAACGAGCGCGGTCCTGTTTCACTCCTTATTGTTGCTGGTAGCTGGACTGAAGGTCTCTATCTCGCTACTCACATCTCTGAATATACTTTCAACAACAAGGAGATGGTCAAGATCGTTATGTCACAGAAGGAGCCTCTCATGAAGCTTGTCGAACTCCTCAACAAGTATAAGGGTGTTGAGAATATCGACAACATGTTGGCCGACCTCGCTCCACTTCATGCTATTTTCAGCCAGGTTGACGAAGGCGGTATCTCTGAGCAGCAGAGTGAGAATATCAGAACTGCTGTTGAGGCTATCCGTAGCAAGGCTGTAGCATACTAAGGATCTATTCGACAAAAGGTAATATGTGTGGAGACGGAGCTAAGCCCCGTCTCCGCTTTTTTGCATAGAAGGTACAAATGATAGGACAACAGCAGGTTTATGATAGGCTGGCAAGCCTTGGTATCGAATTTGATTATCTCGAGCATCCCGAAGCTCCAACGATTGAAATAGCACGCCAATATTGGAAGGGTTTCGCTGGCACTCATTGCAAGAATCTTTTCTTCCGCAACCATAAGGGCAATAAGCATTATCTTGTGATTGTCCATTGCGATCAGGCACTCGACATTCATTCACTCGAAAAGGTCCTTGGTGAAGGCAAACTGAGTTTCGCCTCGCCCGAGAGAATGATGAAATATCTTGGCCTGAAGCCAGGATCGGTAAGTCCGTTCGGTTTGGTTAACGACCAGAACAAGGAGGTGATAGTTTTCCTCGACGACAACCTTCTCAATGCATCAAGATTATCATTCCATCCCAACGACAATCGTGCTTCGCTCTCTATTGCACTCGACGATTTCAAGAAGTATATGGATTCGACGGGTAACCACTATGAATGGCGACACCTCTACTAATCTGAAACATACAGCAATGGCCAATTTTCAAGAAATACAAGGTGCAAAACGCGTATTGCTCGTCAATGACATGTGCGGCTATGGTAAGGTGGCTCTCGCTGCTATGATTCCTATTGTTACACATGCAGGACATGTGACGTATAATATGCCTACCTGTGTGGTGAGCAATAATTTGGAGCTTGGCAAGTTCAGCTTGCTTGATACTACTGACCACATAAGGCGTACTATAGCCGTATACGACGAACTTGGTTTCCGTTTCGATGCTATATCGACTGGTTTCATTGTCAACCAGACGCAGGCAAAGATGATATCAGAATACTGTCAGCGTAAGGCGGAGGAAGGTGCTATGATTTTTGTCGACCCTATTATGGGCGACGAGGGTCGTCTATATAATGGTGTTGAAGAACCTACGATTGTATGCATGCGTGAGTTGGTTCGTATCGCCGATGTTATTGTGCCAAACTACACTGAGGCCGCATATCTGACCGGTATGCCATACAAGGAGAATATAACAACCAGTGAGGCACATGAGTTGATTGATGCTCTCCGCAAGATAGGTAGCAAATCGGTGATCGTAACAAGCGCTATGGTAAATGGCAATACTGAGGTGATTGGCTACGATGTTAAGGAGAATGAGTATTTCACTTTGCCATATAGTGTGGTGCCTGTAAGGTTGCCTGGTACTGGCGATATGTTTTCTGCAGTACTTGTGAGCGAGGTGCTCAACGGGAAGTCACTGCGCAATGCTACACAACGTGCTATGGATGTTGTCCGCAATCTCGTAATCAAATATAAGGATACGCCAGAAAAATGCTATGGCATTCCTATTGAAGAGTGTCTCGATATGATATAAAAAGAGATTGCCAGCCAGGATTGGGTACCCGACTGACAATCTGAAGGATGGATAACTAATGTTTTTTCTTTTTAGCAAGCCATAGGCTCAAGTGTTGCACGTCGTGCTCTTACGTCTCTCTGCCACATGGCGTAGATGTCATGGCTGGCGAGACGCGCATTGCCTTCGGTCTGAACCAGTCTGCTACGGCGAGCATAGATGTCTGCACCGGCAGTAAGAAGGAAGTCAATGCTGAAGGTGTTGACTTCGCTGAAATCTATGGTGTCAGAGGTGTTGTCCGCAATGAGTGATTTGTGATATGTACGAGCCATGTCACCAATGAGTTTTAGGCTCTCGGTTGCACGGTCTGTACTGCAGATGATGTGGGTAATGTGCTTGTTCGAGTTGAGAATAGCTGTGAGAGCTGTCTCAAGGTCGGCCTCAGTGTCCTGTATGGCAATAACCGAGGTATTGATGCTCATGGCACGGCACATCGTTTTCCAGTTGCTGCATACGTCACTCTGTCCTATGATGAGAAGTTCGCCATCAAAAGGGATGACTGATGAGATAACTGATTCGCACAATGTGAAATGGTCTGTGTCAAGTTTGATGTGCTCAAACCCTGTCTTGTATGTGCAAGCGTTGATGAAGCTTGTTGCCATATTTGTTATCTCTGTCCTCATAGTCGTGCGTCTTACCTGTTTTCACTTACATGACAATCAAATGTCCTTTCACACGTATGCTTATAAAGAAAAAATTGCAAAAAATTTTCATTGTGTTACTAGATTATGCTCTTCTTGATTAAAAAGTGTAACTTTGTGCTGGTTAATTTTGATGGATATGACTTACGACATAAAAACACTTACGGCCGAGTCTGTTGATCTTCTCAAACAGATGATTGCAACTCCTTCTTTGTCACGAAATGAGAATGATGTGGCAGATCTGATCGAGAAATGGATGAACGATAGAGGTCTGAGGGTTGAAAGGATAGGCAACAACCTTATTCTTGGTCTTGACAATGTTGTTGATGGCAAGCCTGTGATAATGCTCAATTCGCATATTGACACTGTGAAACCGGCTTCTGGCTATACACGCGACCCTTTCACACCAAGTGTCGAGGAGGGTAGGTTGTGGGGACTAGGTAGCAATGATGCAGGTGGACCAATGGTGTCACTTCTGGCAACATATCGCTTCCTGACACAGAGCGAACAGCCATATAACCTTATTTACGTTGCATCGTGTGAGGAAGAAGTGAGCGGCAAGGGTGGTGTCGAGTCTGTTATACCGAAACTTGGTCGTGTCGATCTTGCTGTGGTCGGCGAACCGACGAAGATGCAGATGGCTGTTGCCGAAAAGGGTCTTATGGTGCTTGATTGTACTGCTCATGGCAAGAGTGGACATGCCGCACGCAACGAAGGTGTCAATGCCATTTACGAGGCGTTGCCAAGCATTGAGTGGTTTCGCACTTATGTGTTCGATAGGGTATCACCGTTCCTTGGACCTGTCAAGATGAGTGTTACTCAGGTCGAGGCTGGCACACAGCATAATGTTGTTCCCGACCAGTGTAAGTTTGTTGTCGATGTCAGGGTGAATGAGATGTATAGCAATGTCGAGTTGCTCGGCATGATTAAGAGTATGGTGGCCTGCGACGTGCAGGAACGCTCAACACGTCTCAATAGTTCGGCTATCAACATGGATCACCCTATTGTGCGCCGCGGATCAGAAATGGGATTGACTACATTCGGATCGCCAACAATGAGCGACCAGGCGCTGATGCCATTTACGTCAATAAAGATCGGACCTGGCGATTCTGCTCGTTCGCATACTGCTGACGAGTATATCTATATTTCTGAAATTGAAGATGGTGTAGCCAAATACATTGATCTTCTCGACAAGCTCAAGCTGTGAGTTTGTTGAAGGTCTTTCTCCCTTTGAGATAATAATTGAATATAAGACTGAACTTCATTACTTCTACTGGGAGTGATGAGGTTCTTTTATTTTTTAAGGCATTGCGTTTTCTTAGGGTGTGTCTGATAGAACCGAAGAAGCTCCAGTGTGCTTTGACGATGGATGCACAAAATGCCCACTGCCCATTAATGATAAATCGTACTCCAGCAACACCATCGAGTATCAGTCTTAGGAATATGACAATCGGCCACATGTGGCTGTTATAGTTCTTCGCCATCATGATGAGGTTGTTGCGGAAATTGAGGTAGGTCTTTCGTGGATTGGTGCTGTTGAGTGTTGCACCTCCTAGATGATAAACTGATGAAGTGCCACATGCTACGATACGTTTCCCGTCATTGCGCATGCGCCAACAGAGGTCTATCTCCTCCATGTGCGCAAAGAAGTCTTCATCCAGACCTCCATAGCTAAGATACAATGCCCGGCGAACCATTAGTGCAGCACCACTTCCCCATAGGCAATCTGCATTATCGTCATACTGTCCGTGGTCTTCTTCTATCGTGTCCATTATTCTGCCACGGCAGAATGGGTATCCAAGCCAGTCGATGTAACCGCCTGCTGCACCGGCATATTCAAAGTGTGTATGGCGCTTGTCGTCAATTATCTTTGGTGTGCATGCGGCAATTTCACTGTCGGAGTCCATCAGAGAGAGTAGTGGTTCTAGCCAATGAGGTGTTGTCGCTACGTCCGAATTGAGGAGAACTATATATTCGTAGTCAAGTTGTGCTATGGCTCTATTATAGCCTCCTGTGAAGCCGTAGTTCTTGTCCAGCCGTACGATATGCACTTCTGGAAATGTAGTCGTGACATACTCTATGCTACCATCGATCGAGGCATTGTCTGCCACTATGACATCGACAATGTCACTTGACGAGGTCTCTACTACGGTCGGAAGATAGCGCTTTAACAGCGCTTCACCGTTCCAGTTCAGTATGACAACACCTACTCGTTTCATGGAACTATTCTGCTATGGTGTCTTTGATTATTTGCATGAATTCGTCATGCAAGATGCCGTTGCTAGCCACTATTTCACGTCCGAATAGGTAGTTGCTATTGCCATTGAAATCGCAAACTTTGCCTCCTGCTTCAGTAACCAGAAGACTGCCTGCTGCCACGTCGTATGGCTTAAGGTCATATTCATAGAAGACGTCAAAACGTCCGGCTGCTGTATAGGCAAGGTCTGTCGCTGCTGAACCTATGCGACGAACGCCCTGCGCATCGATCATGAGTTTGTTGAGCGATTTCATATAGCCATCCATGCGGTCGAAGTTGTTGTAGGGAAAACCTGTGGCTACAAGTGCGTTCCCTACGGCTGGCGCTTTGCTTGCCTTTATTGGTTCTCCGTTCAGATAAGCACCACCACCAAGCCATGCTGAATATAGTTCGCAGCGGCTCAGTTCATAGACTACACCGACTACTATGCGTTCATTTTCCATCAGTCCGATGCTGATGGCGTAAGGTGGCATGCTGTGGATGAAGTTGGTCGTGCCATCTATTGGATCGACTACCCAGTTGTATGTTTCACCCCTGTCAGTACGTGTCGATTCCTCGGTAATATATCCAGCCTCAGGCAATATTTTCTCTAGTCCTTCAACAAGCAGCTTTTCTGAATATTTGTCCATCTGAGTCACAAAGTCATTATGGCCTTTGCTCTCTATTACAAGACCGTTGGCTTTGCGGTATTCTTTCAGCTTCTCACCTGTCGACTGGGCTAGTTTAGCTACTTCTTGGCATATATCCTTGTAGTTCATGGGAATATGGTTAAATGAGTGTGCCTACGATGGCTTGTTTATCTAGTGTTAGCATGTCGAGTCTGACACGCTGAATCGTATTTGTCAGTTCTGGATGTGATGGTATTTCTACTTTGAGATAATTCTCTGTAAATCCACTCATCTTGCCCTCCTTTTCGCTCGATTCTACGAGTATTGTTGCCTCTGAGCCTATAAAATTTTTATAGAAGGCTATGCGTCGCTCTTCTGATAGGTCGTGAAGAACTGCATTTCGTCTGTGTCGTTCCGGAATAGGTACAACGGGCTTTATCTTTAGGGCCATGGTGTTGGGCCTTTCGCTGTATGTGAAGACGTGCAGCTGACTGAAGTCTATGCTTTCGATAAATTTGTGCGACTCGTTGAAGCATTCTTCTGTCTCACCGTTGACGCCTACAATGACGTCAATGCCAATGAAGGCATGTGGCATGTAGTGTTTGATACACGCAATCTTGTCAGCGAAGAAGGCTTTGTCATAGCGTCGGCGCATAAGCTGTAGTACGGCGTCTGAACCCGACTGCAACGGAACATGAAAATGAGGCATGAACTTGCTCGACTGGCTGACATGGCGTATTATATCTTCAGTAAGAAGGTTGGGTTCTATTGATGATATGCGGTAGCGTTCAACTCCGCTGACTCCTTCAAGTGCTTCAACTAGTTGGAGAAACGATTCTCCATTGCGGTGACCAAAGTCGCCAATGTTGACTCCTGTGAGTATTATCTCTTTCGCACCATGCTGTGCCGCACATCGTGCTTCGGCAATGGTGTTCTCGATGGTGTCGCTGCGACTTGTTCCACGTGCAAACGGAATTGTACAGTATGAGCAGAAATAGTCACAGCCGTCCTGTATCTTGAGAAAGGATCTTGTTCGGTCGCCCGATGAGAATGATGGCTTGAAGGCCTTGTCTTTCATTATTTCACCAGCAACTATGTCTGTGTCCTTCTTTTTCTGCAGATTGCTTAGGTGCTCGACTATGTCGTTCTTCTCGTTGGAACCCAGCACAAGGTCTACACCCTCTATGGCGGCTACTTGTTGTGGCTCAAGTTGTGCATAGCAGCCTGTGACAACAATGAAGGCGTCGGCATTTCTCTTGATGCAACGTTTTATCATCTGTCGGCATTTCCTGTTGGCCTCTTCTGTGACAGAACATGTGTTTATCACATATACGTCGGCACGCGAGTCGAAATCTACGCGCTCAAAGCCCACCTCTGCCATGCGACGACTCATTTCTGATGTCTCACTAAAATTTAGTTTGCATCCAAGAGTGTGGAAGGCTGCCTGCTTATGCTGGAATATTGAAGAATCTATCATTGACGGCTGGTGAAAGGTGTAAAATAAAAAGTGGCCATTCCGTAGAAAAGCCACTTTTTATTTCGTCATCGTACGGAATCAGAAATAAACCTCGGTAAGGTATATTACTTCTTGCGATTCTCGAAGTGCTTCTGATAACGATTCATGAACTTGTCTACGCGACCTGCTGTGTCAACGAGCTTCACCTTACCAGTGTAGAATGGGTGTGAGCTGCTAGAGATTTCGAGCTTTACCTGTGGGTAAGTTACGCCATCGATTTCAACAGTGTCCTTTGTAGCTGCAGTCGAGTGAACGAGGAATGTCTCGTTGTTTGACATGTCAGTGAATGCTACAAGTCTGTAGTTCTCAGGATGAATACCTTTTTTCATTGTAGTATAATTATATAATTATTCGTTTTTAATAGCTATTCTCGACAGTCCCCTGTCGGGGTTCGCTTTGTTTTTGTTGATATTCTATCCATGAAAGGATAGTCTATCGGGGTGCAAAGGTACAATTAAAAGTCGAGATTTCAATAAAATTGCATAAATAATTTGGTTAAAATAGTTTATGCATTATTCTAGTGAAATAGATTCTTGCCCTTGTCGCCAGAACCCTCACCTCTTGCTCTCTTCAAACAAGGTCTTCTTCTCCTCACTCGTCAGACTGTCGTAACCCGACTCCTTTATCTTGTCCAATATCCTGTCCACCTCTCGATTCCTCTCATTCTTCCTCTCGTTATATTCCATGTCGGTCAACGGTCTGCTATATACTACTTTCATTTTTGTCTTCTTCTTTCCAAACAATCCATCCAGCACACTCTTTCCTCCTTGCTTCATTGTCGGCAGTCCGTTCTTCTTCCATGAATACGCCATTGCAAATCCAGCTATCATGCCACCCACATGAGCCACATTCCCACCAAGATTGCTCGATCCGTCAAGTATAAACACTAGATACATCACTACGAAGAATAACGCATAGTATTTCAATTTGACTCTTCCTATGAATACTACTTCTACATAATGGTCCGGATAGTATGTTGCCACTGCTGTCACAAGCGCCAATACTGCCGCCGAAGCACCAAGCATATATCCATTTATCGGATTTACCAGCACACCATAAAGCAGACAGGCTACGGCTCCTGCTATACCACCTGTTAGATATAGCCTCAACACCAGATGCTCACCCATATAGGCTGACACCATCTTTCCAAACCAGTAAAGACACATCATGTTGAACAGCACGTGAATAAACCCTTGGTGCGTAAACATATATGTTATGATTGTCCATGGTCTGAATATCACTTCCTCTAGCTGTGTAGGCATCCACATATAGTCCAGGATGTTAATCCAGCCAAGTGTATGCGCAAGGAATCCATTGAGTACTATCAGCAGATATATGGCCAAGTTTATATATATCAGCCTTATGGTCATCGATCCTTCCCTGAATGTCTCTCTCAGGTCTTCCAGAAGCCAGCTCATAACTCACCCTCCCTCTGCCATTTCCTGATGAGGAAGAAGCCGAATAGCATGCCACCCAGATGCGCCCAATGAGCCACATTGTCAAAGCTGAAGTTGTGCACTCCTTCAAACAACTCTATCAGACCATATATTATCACTAGGTATTTCGCCTTGATAGGTATTGGCGGTATTAGTAGCATTATTGTCATGTTTGGAAACATCATTCCAAAGGCCAATAATATACCAAAGCACGCTCCCGATGCACCAACGGTGTTGAACGAGTCTATATGATAGTCCTGTAGCTGCATGACAAAGTTTCGCATGAACTCATTCACCTCTGCCACTTGACCTTCTGACATCATGGCGTCATATTTCATCTGGAAGTCACTGTTGACATACTGCGCTATGTACGCATAGAATCCCTCTGAGGTCTGGTTGTTCAAATAGGCGTCCACATTGTTTATGATCGATGATGCCTGTATGTAATATGTCAACTCCTGCACAAAGGCGGCTCCTATACCTGTTACAAAATAGAATACCAGAAATCTTCGCGTCCCCCAATACTGCTCTATCAAGCGACCAAACATATACACAGAAAACATATTGAAGAATATGTGCGATATGCCGTCGTGCATAAACATATAGGTAACAAACTGCCATGTGTGAAATTTCTCCGACGCACAGTAGTGTAACCCCAGCCACTCATATAGATCTATACCTAGACTCGACTGGAATACGTATGTCGCCACGAAACATAGTACGTTGATTATCAACAGATTCTTTATGGCTGGTGTCATCTGCATTTCTTTCCGTTTTTTTATTGGTTTCTATTCAAAAACGACTATCTATGTCGTCATTGCTTATTATTACAAATATTCTTTTGCCACTTGGGCTTATCGACGGTGAATCGCATGCAAACAATCTGCTGCATATCGATGCCATCTCTTCACCACTGAGCTGCTTCCCGTATGCCATGGCACTCTTCGATGACAAGGTCTTGATGATATATTCCATGATGTTGCTCTCCACGTCCGTCTCACCATTCCTGACGTCATATATCAGCGTCTCTACAAAGTTGCCTATCTCCGAAGCGCCTATCTGCGACGGTATTGCCGTGAAGCTCAACTGACCTTTCTCCGAGTCGTATGACATCTCCATGCCTGCTCTGTCCAGTTCCGCACTCATCTCTTCTATGATGCATGCATCTTCCGCACTTATCGTGACATACTCCGGAAATATCAGCTTCTGCGAATGATTCCTCTTTGCCGTAACCATTCTCTTTATCGCTTCATACTGTATGCGCTCATGTGCCCTGTGCTGGTCCACAAACATCAGACCGTTCTTCACCGGCATCACTATGTAGCGATTCCTGAACTGATACAGATTGCCTTGCTCGGCTACTGTCTCCACTTGGCTGATGTCAAACAGCATCTGCTCCTTGATGTCTGTTGGCTCTTCCTTTATTTCGTGTTCTACTGTCGATTCCTTCAGATGCGAATACAACTGCTCCCAACCTGTCACCTCCTGCCTCTGTGGCTGATATCCACCTGCCATACGTGAGGTGTACATCGATGATGATGACGTCTGTCCTTGTCCCATCCTGCTCACTACATTGCCTGCTTCTATGCCCGATGACGACTCTCCCTCATGCTCAAACGGATTGTATATCATCCCTCCACCTGGCTGGAGCGAACTGACGCTCTCCGGGTCCACCTGGCGACCTGGTATGTATGTCGGTATGTTTATCGGATCGGCTGTGTCAAAGTCTAGCGACGGCATGATGTTGTACTTACCCAAGCACTCCCTTACCGCTGCATTCAATATCTGCCATATTGCCGTCTCCTCCTCAAATTTTATCTCCGTCTTCTGAGGATGCACATTCACGTCTATGCTCTTCGCATCTACCGTCATGTATATGTAATATGCTGGCGACAAGTCTGGAGATATGATGTTCTTATATGCGTCTATTACCGCCTTGTTGAAATAGGCGCTGCGCATATATCTGTCGTTCGCAAAGAAATACTGGTCTGTGCTGGTCTTTCGACCCGTCGTTGGTGTGCCAACAAAACCCTTGATGTTCACTATGTCGGTCTCCACTTCTATCGGCAGCAACTCCTGCGACAACGCTCTGCCCGCTACTGCCGACACTCGCTGCTTCATGTTGCCTTGCATCAATGTATATAGTGGAGTGCCGTTCGATACCAACGACATCGCTACATCTGGATGAGCCAACGCCACTCTCAAAAACTCCTGCACTACATGTCGCATCTCAGCCGCATCCGACTTCAGAAACGCACGACGTGCCGGTATGTTGAAAAATAGGTTCTTGACATTAAACTGACTTCCCACCGCAGCTGATACCAACTCCTGATTTGTTACTCTCGACCCCGAAATCTCTATCCTCACACCCAACTCGTCACTCGGTCTGCGTGTCGTAAGCTCTACCTGCGCCACAGCCGCTATCGACGCCAGCGCCTCACCACGGAAACCCATCGTGTGAAGCTTGTATAGGTCTGTTACATCACTTATCTTCGACGTCGCATGCCTCTCAAAGGCCAAGCGTGCATCCGTCTCCGTCATGCCACAGCCATTGTCTATCACCTGTATCAACGTCCTGCCCGCATCTTTGACAACAACTTTCACACTCGTGGCACCCGCATCTATCGAGTTCTCCACAAGCTCCTTTATCACCGACGCCGGACGCTGTATCACCTCGCCAGCAGCTATCTGATTCGCTACCGCATCAGGCAACAGATGAATGACACCTTGCATAGTTTAACGTAAAACTTATAACCTAATTTCTTAAATCTTTATCCTAAAACACAACTTCCACTATCTCGTCCAAATAGTCACGCATCATGTAGTAGGTCAATATGCTCAAGCCTATGATCAACGCTATCAGTATCACTTGCGATTTGCGCTTCTGGCTCTCCATCTTCTGGTTGAACTGCTCATGACGCGCCCTCATGCCACCACTCCTGATCAACGATCCAGTTGTGTAGCCCGCCGACTCGCTTTCGTCATCCAGACCTAACTCCTTCCGACGCTGCTCCCGACGCTCCTTCTCCTGGTCATAGTAGAGCGGCTGGTAGTTGAACACCCTGTGCTTCGGCACTTTGAAAAATGATATGCCTCCCATGATGCTTCCCTTTTATGTTAGAATTCAAAGTCATTGCATGCCCTCACATCAAGCATCGCCCTGATGCGCTTGCCTACTGCTACATGATCTGGATGCACAGCGTATGCATTCAAACCATCTAGGTCGTCAAAGGTCGATATCAACGCCAAGTCAAATTTCTCGGCCGGATTGCAGTTCAATCCCACTTCCATCGAACGCAATGTTGGTACAACGCCCAAAAGCGCTTCCAAACCTGCCTTTATCACTTTCAGTTCTGTCTCTTTCTGCTGCGCGTCTATGTCGTCACGCATCTTGAACAATACTATATGCTTTATCATCTTTTTCTTGTTTTACTTGTTTGCCTATCTGCAAAGCTACAAAAAATTATCGTCATTCGCCCCCTTTTGCCACAAAAAGGTTGCACCAGCCAATTGGCCAGCGCAACCTCTCTATCTTGTCAACTAACTGACGTTAGTCGATATACTCGAATCCTGTGTATGGAATGAGCGCCTTTGGCATTCTGATGCCCTTCTCTGTCTGGTTGTTCTCAAGCAACGCAGCAACAATTCGTGGCAACGCAAGAGCTGAACCATTCAATGTGTGGCACAACTCAACTTTCTTGTCTGCTGTGCGGTAACGACACTTCAGACGGTTCGCCTGATATGTGTCGAAGTTCGATACCGAACTTACCTCAAGCCATCTCTGCTGAGCCTCTGAGTATACCTCAAAGTCATAGCACAATGCTGCTGTGAATGACATGTCACCACCGCAAAGACGTAGTATACGATATGGCAACTCGAGCTTCTGGAGCAAGCCTTCCACATGGTTCAACATCTCCTGATGGCTCTCCTTCGAATGCTCTGGCTTGTCGATGCGTACTATCTCTATCTTCGAGAATTCATGCAAACGGTTCAAACCACGAACGTCCTTGCCATACGAACCTGCCTCACGACGGAAACACTCTGTATATGCACAATTCTTGATTGGCAACTGCTTCTCGTCAAGAATAACATCACGGTAGATGTTTGTTACAGGAACTTCTGCTGTTGGTATCAAGTAGAAGTCGTCTATCTCACAATGATACATCTGACCCTCTTTGTCTGGCAACTGACCTGTGCCATAGCCCGACGCCTGATTAACTACCGTTGGAGGCATTATCTCTGTATAGCCAGCCTTGTTGGCCTCCGCAAGGAAGAAGTTGATCAACGCACGCTGAAGCTGCGCTCCCTTGCCTATATATACAGGGAAACCTGCACCTGTTATCTTTACACCAAGGTCGAAGTCAATAAGGTTGTACTTCTTCGCTAACTCCCAGTGTGGAAGCTTCGCCTCGCCATTGGCCGGAACTGTATCCCAGTTGCCTACATTGTCTCCCTCCTTGCACTCACGGAGATTCGACTTTACAACAAGGTTGTCCTCTGCTGCTGCACCCTCTGGTACAAGGTCGTATGGAATGTTTGGTATCGTGCACAAATGTGCTGTCAACTCATCCTCCGCCTGCTTCTGAGCCTCGCCCAACGCTGCTATCTGCTCCTTCAGCTTCGCTACATTCACTTTGGCAGCCTCTGCCTCGTCCTTCTTGCCCTGCTTCATCAACGCACCTATCTCCTGTGCATACTTCTTGCTCTCTGCTAGGGCTGCGTCCGATTTCTGCTGAGCCTCACGACGTCTGTTGTTTATCGCGATAGCTTTCTCAATAGCCTCCTTCGCACCGCTGAAGTGCTTCTTCTCCAGGCCGGCTATTACAAGCTCGGTCTGCTCAGTTATCTGTTTTAGTGTAAGCATTGTCTTGTAAGTAATAAAATAAAAACTCCCGTTTGCTACTCGTAAGTACCAAATCAGGAGCTTGTAAATCCGTTAGAGGAGTAGCTTACTCTGCTGGAACGACTGAAACAAATGATTTGTCGTCCTTCTTGCGAGAGAAAGTCACGATACCATCAACGAGTGCAAACAAAGTGTGATCTCTGCCAATGCCTACGTTCTCACCTGGATGGTGCTGTGTACCGCGCTGACGAACGATGATGTTACCAGCCTTTGCAAACTGACCACCATAAATCTTGAGGCCAAGACGCTTGCTCTCTGACTCACGACCGTTCTTTGAACTACCTACTGCTTTCTTGTGTGCCATTTTTTCTTATCTTTTATGCCTATCCTCCGAAGAGAATTAAAAGCTAAGTTTCTAAATCAGTGAATTAATTAACCAAGAATGCTCTCGATCTGAATCTGTGAAAGATACTGACGGTGGCCATTCTTCTTCTCATATCCCTTGCGACGACGCTTGTGGAATACGATTACCTTGTCACCCTTGAGGTGGCTAAGAACCTTTGCAGTAACCTTTGCGCCTGCAATAGTAGGAGCACCGATTTTTACTGCACCTTCATTGTCAATAAGAAGAACACGGTCGAACTCTACGCTCTCACCCTCGTTCTGTGCAAGACGGTTTACGAAGATCTTTCTGTCCTTCTCAACCTTGAACTGCTGTCCAGCAATTTCTACAATAGCGTACATTTTTGCTATAACGTTTAAAGTTATACCTGCAGGCGGACACTCTCTTAGCGCCACTTAATTTGAGCCAATACAAGTTTTCGGGCGCAAAGTTAGCACTTTATTTCGTCCTATCCAAATGTTTTTCGCAAGTTTTCCGCTCTTTGATAAATAATTAAGTATTTTTGCACCTGCAATCGCACACTTTACAACATGAACAACAAAGGAGACAACTGCAATTCTATTATCGAACTCACCGTTTCTGGCCTCTCACAAGGCAAGAAACCCGGCACATACACTCTCCTCCTCGCCGAACGCAACGGCAAACGTCGCATGCCCATCCTCATCGGACAATACGAGGCACAGGCCATCGCCGCTTGTCTCCAAAATGTTACTCCTGTCCGACCTCTCACTCACGACCTTTTCACCATGTACGGTAAGGCTTTTGGAATAGTGGTCACTCGCGTCGATATCTATAAAATCGAACAAGGCATCTTCTACTCCTACCTCCATTGCCAGCAAGGCTCTATGTCTGTCAACATCGACGCCCGAACCAGCGACGCCGTGGCTATCGCTCTCCGATACAATTGCCCTATCTTCACTACCGAAGATATCATCCATGAGGTGGCTTCAAAGGTCACTATCGTTTTCCCCGACGGCAAAATCCTGCCACCCGATATCCCTATCGAGGAAATGACTCCCGAACAACTGGCAGCCGCCATGGACAACGCTATAGCCGACGAAAACTACGAACTCGCCTCTCAAATCCGCGACCTCATCAACCGACGCAACAACGCCTAGTCTTCACCAACATATTTCTTGTTGGCTACGTCTGTCCATAATACTCTCAAGGCAAATATGCAGAATGCTCCCGCCATTATTGCCGCAAGCACCACAGGCACCGACGCATTCAGCTTCTCGTCACCAACATTGTCCCCAGCTATTATCATGGTCAGCACCGCAAACGAGTTGTTTATCACATGCACCAATATTGTCAGCAATATGTTCCCCGTCTTATAATATATAATGCAGAATATCAGGCCAAGCATCGTCGCAAAGACCACTTGTGCCGGATTCATGTGTGTCAGGCCAAACAACAGCGACGCTATTATTATCGACTTCCACACTCCAACACCTTTTCTCAACATATATCCCAGCATCGCCGCACGGAATACTATCTCTTCTGTTACCGGACCGACAATGCCTATGCTCAGCGCACCAAGGAATGATTTCGCAAGGTTAGGCATCTTCTGCTGCAGCAGGTCTGGCACGTCAAGCAGACTCACTATGATGTTGAGCGCCACCGATCCCGCCATCGCTCCTGCTACTGCCAGTATCACATAGCCTATCCCCAAGCCCGACGGCTTCAAGTCCCTGTCTGCCTTGAACATCCTAATCGGCCATATCATCAGCACGATTGTTACTAGCGATGACAAAAACAATGCTGCCGATGTTATGCTAACCGACATTTCATTGCCCAAATTCCCCATCGACACTTCCTGACCCGACATCTTCTTGTAAATAATATATGCCACCATCAGCAATACCGAGACGGCAAGCTGAACACCAATAAATGTCAACATGGCCAATATCGGCTTCCCATACTTCTCCTTCCATCTCAATTTCTTTACCTCACTTCCCAATTCCTCACTCTTCACCTCTCCATTCCCTGGCTCTTCACCTTCCTTCATGATATTCACCTCATTCTTCCTGCTCACCATCAGCCCATCCGAATCGCCACCACATCTACACTCCATCCCATTCCCTTCAGCATCCAGTTTTACCTCACATCCATCCCCGTTCTCCTTCACACCACCATTCTCTTCATCTCCACCTCGTTCACACGCCATTCCTTCTCCATCCAGCTCCACAATCTCCACATAATCCCTGTCTGCACTATTCTTCCAGAAGTACTTGAACAGATAAACACATGCCACCGACGATACACACAATACTGCGAATACCCCCAGTGTACCTCCAAAGAGGTCGCCCATCGTACAGTCCGCACCCATCGTCTTCATAAGCACAACCGACAACGAGTTGTTTAATATATGTATCAACGATGTCAAGATTATATTTCCCGTCTTATAATATATCATGCCAAGCATCACACCAACCGCCGCAGCAAAAGGCATCTGAGCCGGATTCAAATGCATCAGTCCAAAAAGCAAAGCCGAAATAATTATCGCCGTCCACTTGTCAACGCCCTTCCTCAACATATAACCCAATATCGCCGAACGGAATACTACTTCCTCCGCAATCGGAGCAATAACTCCCACAACCAGGCAACCCATCAATCCCTCTATCATTCCCTCCATATTCTCACTCAGCAAATCCGGCAAATCCATAAATTCGCTGACAATATCCAACGCCACAGCACCCATCATCGTACCAACAACAGCCACCACCGACATCTTCCCCCCAATGCCCGAAGGCTTCAAATCTCTCTTCAGCTTGAAATCACCAAACGGCCATATCATCACCAATATCGTCACCACCGACGATACCACCATCGCACCACTCAGCAATCCGCCATCCGTCATCGTCGAAAGCAAAGCCGACGTCACAGCTCTACTGTCACCCGAAACTGCAATGTCACGTATAGTCGGTGTCGTCGCAATCGCCCACACCGTCGCCGCAATCGATACAACTACTTGAATTAGCATAAACAGCAGCACATACAATATTGGTTTTCCGAATCTATTCATTTTTTCTATATATTTCTTTTTTTACAGTACTTTTCACTACTATATGGATGAGCTAACTTTAAGATACCCTTAAGATACCCTTACCGAAGGGATAGCTCACCTCAATCCGCAGATTATTTAACTACAGTTTCTGTCGTTTGCCAGTCATTTTCTCTATTGTCCTGCAAACATCAGTTCCGTGTCTACTTCCTGCTAATCCTTCATCATCCTATATATATAGGTAGGTTTAGCAGTCATCTCACCACAAAGATATACAAATTCGTTGCAATGTCTATTAGAAATGATTACTTTTGCAGTAATTATATATATAAATGTCAAAAAAATTGACAACAATGAATAACCAGGAAATACCCGTATTGCTTCTCACCGGCTATCTCGGTAGTGGCAAGACAACTCTTCTCAACCGCATTCTTTCCAACAAGAGCGGCATCAAGTTTGCTGTTATTGTCAACGATATAGGCGAAGTCAATATCGACGCCGATCTCATCCAGCAAGGTGGCATCGTCGGACAGGCCGACGATAGTCTCGTCGCACTCCAGAATGGATGTATCTGCTGCACTCTCAAGATGGACCTCGTCGAACAGCTTCACGACATCGTAGCCATGCACCGATTCGACTACATCGTCATCGAGGCTAGCGGCATCTGCGAACCAGCTCCTATCGCCCAGACTATCTGCTCCATCCCTCAGCTCGACCCTCGCTACAGCAAGGACGGACTGCCTAAGATGGACTGCATAGTGACTGTCGTCGACGCACTTCGCATGAAGGACGAGTTCGGTAGCGGAAGCAACCTCATAGGACAAAATATTGGTGAAGAGGATATCGAAAACCTCGTCATCCAGCAGATCGAATTCTGCAATATCATCCTCCTCAACAAGGCTAGCGAAGTCGACAAGGTAGAGCTCGGCCGCATCAAGGAAATCATCCGTGCCCTCCAGCCTAAGGCTCAGATCATCGAATGCGACTACGGCAATGTCGACCTCGACAAGCTCGTCAATACCAACCTGTTCAATTTCGACGAAGTAGCAACTTCTGCCGCATGGATCAGCGAAATTGAAGGCAACGGCGATAGTCACGACCATTATGAAGACGAGGACGATGACGATGAACACGAACATCACCACCATCACCATCACCACGATGATGACGACCACGACGAAGAACATTGTCCCGATCCAGAACATTGCCATTGCCACCATCATCACCATCACCACCACGATGGAGGTGAGGTCGAGGAGTATGGTATCGGCACTTTCGTCTACTACGCTCGTCGCCCAATGGATCTCAGCCTCTTCGACGATTTCGTCGCTCGCAAGTGGCCTAAGTCTGTCATCCGTGCCAAAGGTATCTGCTACTTCGACGATGAGAAGGATACTTGCTACCTTTTCGAACAGGCTGGCAAGCAGATTTCGCTCAAGAATGTCGGACAATGGTATGCTACAATGCCTAAGCACGAACTCGACGCATTCATGGCTGCCAATCCTGGTCTCCGCAAAGACTGGGACGAACAGTACGGCGACCGCATGCAGAAGCTCGTTTTCATCGGTCAGAAGATGGACAAAGAAGCAATCAAGGCTGCTCTCGACTTCTGTCTTGTTTAATATGACTCTTTAATTATAGAAGCAATACACCGTGGTACTCAATTATATCTGGATAGCATTCATTCTTATCGCTTTCGTCGTTGGCATCATCCGTCTTTGTATGGGCGACGTCGAAATCGTGACTGCAATGGTCGACTCTACTTTTTCTTCGGCCAAGAATGGCTTCGAGATTTCTCTCTACCTCACCGGAGTATTGACTCTATGGCTTGGAATAATGAAGGTTGGCGAAGCTGGCGGCTCCGTCAACCTCCTTTCTCGACTCATCTCACCTTTCTTCTCACGAATATTCCCCGGCATCCCTAAAGGACATCCAGCAATGGGAAGCATGGTGATGAATTTGTCTGCCAATATGCTTGGTCTCGATAATGCCGCAACTCCAATGGGTCTCAAAGCTATGAAGGAGATGCAGGAGCTCAACCCCGACAAGGAGAAAGCCACCAACGCACAGATTATGTTCCTCGTGCTCAACACGTCCGGACTGACTATCGTGCCTATTTCTATTATGGCTTACCGAGCACAATTTGGTGCAGCCAATCCTGCCGATGTTTTTATTCCACTTCTGCTGACTACGTTTTTCTCCACTTTGGCTGGCATTATCGCTGTCGCTGCTGTTCAACGCATCAATCTTCTCAACCGTGTCGTTATCGCTTATCTAGGCGGATTGTCGCTGTTGGTCGCTTCAATCCTTTATGGAGCCGGACATCTGCCTGCCGAAAGCATAAAGACTTATTCCACCGTCGCTTCAAGTGTCATTCTTCTCTCTGTCATCACGGGCTTCGTCGGTCTTGCCGCATATCGCCGAGTCAATGTGTATGATGCTTTCATCGAAGGTGCAAAGGACGGTTTCAACACAGCCATCAAGATTATTCCTTTCCTGATTGCTATTCTTGTCGCGGTCGGACTATTCCGTGCTAGCGGAGCTCTCGACTTTATTATCGAATGTATAAGGTGGATTTTCTCTCTCTTTGGTACCGATACCAGTTTTGTCGATGCTCTGCCTACGGCGTTCATGAAACCTCTTAGTGGCTCGGGCGCACGTGGTTTCATGCTCGAGGCTATGACTACTTATGGTGCCGATTCCTTTGTCGGACGTCTCTCATGTCTTTTCCAGGGTGCTGCCGATACTACTTTCTACATTCTTGCTGTCTACTTCGGTAGTGTTGGCATAAAGGACACTCGACACGCTGTCGCATGTGGACTTACTGCCGACCTCGCTGGCATTGTTGCTGCCATACTTATTGGTTATCTTTTCTTCGGATAGAGTTTACCTTGCCAACTGTCACGTTCTTCCAATCGCTTCTCCAGTTTATGTACAAATTCATAGTTCTTGATGTCCCAGAATGGTGCTAGCACCATATCTCTCGGCGCTTGGCTGATAAATCTCTCCACTACAATGTCTCGCGAGAGTCGTTCCATGAAATCGATGCAGAAGTCTATATATTCCTCTGCCGTGAAAAAGTCAAATCGTGAGGGGTCTTCTTCATATTCTTTGCCATATTTCGATCCCTTGACTACCTGCAGCTGATGAAGTTTTAAGAATGTCACCGGAAGTTCCGACAATATTGATGCTTCTTCTATCATCTGCGACTTTGTCTCACCTGGCAACCCCATTATCAAATGTACTCCAACAGGTATGCCTCTGTTCGCTATTCGCCTTATAGCATCCTTGCTTTCGTCCCATCCGTGTCCTCTGTTTATTGCCTTCAGGGTTTCATCATAGCAGCTCTCCACACCAAGTTCTATCGCTACATACGATTCTCTGTTCATCTCTTCAAGTACGTCGAGCAGGTCTTCCTCAACACAATCAGGTCTGGTACCTATTACTATACCTTTTATCATCGGATGCGACAACGCCTCCTGGTATAATCTCACTATGTGTTGAGTGTCTCCATACGTATTGCTGTATGCCTGAAAGTATGCAAGAAATGTGTCCGACTTATATTTCTTGAAGAATTCGATGCCTCTCTCTATCTGAGCTGTCACGCTTTGTTTCGGGTCACAATAGTCTGGATTAAATGTCGAGTTGTTGCAAAATGCACATCCGCCTATGCCTTTCGAGCCGTCCCTGTTCGGACATGTGAAGCCGGCATTTATCGACACTTTCTGCGCCCGCCCTCCAAACATCGATTGGCTATATTCTCTGTATGTATTGTATCGCTCGTTAAACATTACCAACTGCCAATCACTTTTTGTCTGCTATCAAGTCCATCGCCATTGCGATTTTCTCTTCCATCGGTTTTGCCGCATCTATCCAGTCAATGTGTGTTCCGCGTTTCTCCATGCCCCTGAACCAGGTCATCTGTCTTTTGGCAAATTGATGTATGGCAATCTCCAGCTCCTCTACCATCTGCTCATACGACATTTCTCCTGTCGCATACAATGTCAGATACTTATATTCAAGACCATAGTATATCAAGTCCTCTGCCGCAATTCCACGCCCAAGCAATGCTTTTACTTCATCCACCATTCCCTCTTCAAGTCGCGACTTCAGTCTTCTTGTTATTTTCTCTCTACGCAAATTCCTCTCTATGTCTAGTCCGATGACTATAGGCTTCAAATCCAGCTGCTCTGAATCATCTACAGGATGCGACGCATAATATTCCTCTATCTCTATTGAACGTATGGCTCTCGGAATTGTGTCGGTATCTGTCGTGTTGTGCAATGCTTTATACTTTGCCAATATCTCTGCCAGTTCCTCAAGGCTTTTGCCTTCAAGGCTCTTTCTCAATTCTTCGTTTGGCGGCACCGAGGTGTGTCTGTACCCCTTCAATACGGCTTCTATATATAGTCCAGTTCCGCCACACAATATAGGCATCTTCCCGCGTGACGTTATATCTTTGAATGCCTCTGCAAAGTCATTCTGGAATCTATATACATTATATTTCTCTCCAGCCTCACAAATGTCAACCAGGTGATACGGCACTTCAACTCCATCTACTGTGTAGTCGGCTATGTCCTTTCCCGTTCCGATGGTCATGTCCTTATACACTTGCCGCGAGTCGGCACTTATGATTTCACCGTTTATTTTTCTCGCCAGATGTGCTGCAAATGTGGTCTTGCCACAAGCCGTTGGTCCAAGTACTACTATGAGGTTCATCTTCGTTTTTGCCTTTGTTTATGCGTCTTCCTATTTTTTCTTCACATGATGATTGGTCCCTGCAGATTCCGCTACGGCTGTATTATTCTTGTTCTTGAAGAATGAATAGTAAGCCTTGCCAATCGGAGTGTTGCTTATTATCGGCGCAAGTATCGATGTCAATATAATGCTTATGAAAATTACATTATAGGTTATCGCCTGTATGTCAGCACCTTCTATCATGCCATACTGCGTAGGAAGACTTGCCAACACAGCTGCCGCCAATCCCTTGGGTACCATTATCGACAAAATTGAATTGTCGTATGGCGATATCCTCTTTCTTGCCAGCACTTTTGTAACAAGCGGCCTGACGGTGTAAAGCGAAAATACCAGCGCTGCCGCTATGCCAACTGTGTACATCTGGTCAACAGGCATGCTGATGCCAAGGTATACAAAGAAGAATATCTTTATCAGAAACACTATCTCTTTATAGAGCTTTTTCTCCGCATCTGATATGACGCCAACGCTTTCGACATTAAACCATGGCACATTGCTGCTCATTATCCTTATGATTGGCTTATGGTTACCAAGCACAAATCCAAATGCAAGAGCAGCAATAGGACCACTGAAATGCAATACTTCTGCTACGCCATAGACAATAAACATGAATGCAAATGTTGCAAACTGCGTGTTAGCGATTGTCCTTATCCAGTTCAAGAGTCTAAGCCACAACAAACCACCGATGATTCCAATCACCGATGCCAAAAGCAGCGACGAAAGCAGGCTGCCTATAATTCTGCCTACCTCGAAATTCCCTTCGTCGTAACTGTCAAGAATACCCAACACCGTGATGATGCAGAGCACGGTCGTGACTGCCGACTCTATAATCAATATCGACGATGCTTCCTTGCCAACGTTAAGATACGATATCATAGGAATTATTACTGCTGATGCCGTACCGCCACAGATGAAGCCCATAAGCACACTCGCCAACGGTGAATAGTTGAACCCGGCATACATGACCGCCGAAGTTACTGCCGCCGATATGAAGAAGAACGCTACTGTCAAAAGCAGCGCCTGCTTTGCCGAACGTATCAATACACCCATTTCGAGCCCCAACCCTCCGTCAAACAATATGATTATAAGGGCTACCGATGTCAACAAGTCACCTGCCGCACCAATGCTCTGAGGATCGACAAAACCCAATACCGGACCAATAAGTATTCCTGATATGATGAGAATCAACACATCCGGAATCTTTGTCCTGTCAAAGATGTGCGACAGCAAATGGCCCGTGAAGTACAGCAAGCCTAAAGCTATTATTGTCGTAGTCATATTCTATCCAGTTAATGCTGTTCTGAATGCTTTTCCGAAAGCAAATATAAAAATTATTGCTGATTTTTACTATTTTTGTGCTATCAAAATGATTTGTCAATTATTTCTTTTCACGACTATGCAAGAACCCATCATATTACCTCTCAGAGGATTCACGCCTAAAATAGGGAAAAATTGCTTCATCGCTCCCAATGCAACTATCATCGGCGATGTCGAGATTGGTGACAATTGTTCCATTTGGTTTGGAGCTGTTTTGCGTGGCGATGTTAATTCTATACGCATAGGTAACAACTGCAACATACAAGACGGCGCCGTGCTCCACACTACATACGAACGCTCAAAGGTTATCATGGGCAATAATGTGTCGGTCGGACACAACGCTACTATTCACGGAGCCATAATAAAGGATGATGTGCTTATTGGTATGGGATCTACTGTCCTCGATAATGCTGTCATCGAAAGCAATGTGATTGTGGCTGCCAACGCTCTCATTACCGCAGGTACACAAACCGAAGCCAATAGCATCTACGCTGGTGTGCCTGCCAAAAAGATAAAGGATCTTAGTCCGGAAAAGAAGGCTGATACTATTACTCGCATAGCCGACAACTACCACCTATATGCTTCGTGGTATACCGACGAGAAGTAATTTGGCCCGATTTTTGACTTGTCTTTATCGTCATAATAGTTATAAACACATGGGCAGATATATTTTTATTCTTTTCTCTGTTTTACTGGTGTCACTCTCTTCTGCTTTTGCACAAGAGTATGGAGCGTCTGTCGACAATGCTTCTGCTCGTCTTGATGCCCTAAAGGCTGCTAATACGCAGATTCAAAGCATTAAGGCCGACTTTGCCATGACAAAAAAGGTCGCACTCCTCGCTGATGTCCAGCATGGTAGTGGCAAGATGGCGTTCAGCAAGGCCGACAATAGGTTGTCACTCGAATATGTCGAACCGAAAGGTAGTAGCATTGTAATTGAAGGCGACCGTCTTTACATGACTACAGCTGGGAAGACGACTACAGTAAGTGCTCAAAGCAATCCTGCTATGAGCCAGATGATGTCGATGATTAAATCGTGCGTGACTGGCGACTTTTCTTCTCTGACAAGCAAGTCAGATGTCAAGTGCTTTCAGGATGATTCGCTTTTCACTATTGTAATCCGACCCAACAATGCCCGTGTCAGACGTTTCATAAAGCAGATTGTTCTTCGTTTCAATGCTGACAATTCGCTCAACACTATGCGCATGGACGAAGGGTCTGGCGACTATACTATTTATACTTATACAAACCAGAATATTATTCGTTGATCTAAATTTTATTCACATGAATACTCTTTTTACTATAGATTCAAAAACCCTTACCGACTCTGGTGCCACTTTTACTGTTTCTATTGATGGCAACCACCGTGTTTTTGAGGGTCACTTCCCTGGCAATCCTGTTCTGCCAGGCGTAATGAGTATGCTTATAGTTCGTAAGTGCGCTGAAGATATTCTTGGAATCAAATCGCACTTCGCCTCAATAAAGGACATAAAATACCTTCAGACTATCATCCCTGACGGACGTCCACTAACTGTTAATGTCTCATGCTCTGAGAAGGTCGTTTCTGCTGATATCATCTCGGCAGACAATATTCCTCTCATGAAAATGAAGGGTACGCTTGCCTAACCAGTCTAATTGTAGATTATCATGACTGCTGAAGAATGTAAATCTCGCCTCCAGACGCTCCAGTGTTGCGTTATTCTGCCTACATACAATAATGCAGGCACTATCGCCCGTGTCGTCAACGAGGTGGCTCAATGGACCAACGATGTCATCGTCGTCAATGACGGGTCAACAGATGATACTCACTCTATTCTTCAGCATCTCTCTAACGTTTTCTCCAACGGTTCATCGTCTCGCCTCAATGTCATTGAATACCCCGACGGACTCAACCGTGGCAAGGGTTATGCTCTCAAAACTGCATTACGTAAGGCGTCAGACTTGGGATTCCATTATGCCATAACAATGGATTCTGATGGACAGCACTTCGCTTCCGATATTCCTGTTTTTGTCGAGGCTATTGAGGCGAATCCTGGTGCTATGATTATCGGAGCTCGCAATTTGACTGCCGATGGTATGCCTGGCAAGAATACTTTTGCCAATAAGTTCTCCAATTTCTGGTTCAAGGTCGAAACGTTAAAGTCTCTCGATGATACCCAAAGCGGATTCCGACTCTATCCTCTTGAAAGGTTACGCGGAATGCATTTCTTTACTCCTCGCTATGAGTTTGAGGTCGAGTCTATCGTACGCATGGCATGGCGTGATGTGAAGGTGATGAATGTGCCTATTAATGTGATTTATCCCGAAGACCGCGTTTCTCATTTCCGTCCTCTGCACGACTTTACACGCATCAGCATTCTCAATACTGTGCTTGTCTTGTGTGCCCTTTTATATTTCTATCCTAAGTGTTTCGTCCGTTGGGTCGACAAGTCACTTATCCATAGTACTGAAAGTGCATTGCGACTTGCGTGTGGCGTTGGCGTTGGAGCCATGATTGGTACTATGCCTATATGGGGTTTCCAAACTATTGTCGCCCTTGCTGCCGCTCAGCTTCTCCGTCTGAATAAAATTATTGTCATAGCTTTCTCCAATGTAAGTCTTCCACCGCTTATACCATTCATCCTCTATGCGAGCATGTCGATTGGAGGCTTTTTATTAGGCAAGGAGACACAACTGGATGCCAATGGTCTTACTCTCGAAAGCGTCGAGTCGTCGTTCTTGCAATATGCCATTGGCGCTATCCCTTTTGCTGTCATCACGGGTTTGGCATTGGGAATAATCGCCTACATCATCATTCGTATTTTCCGCAAGTAACAACAATAAAAATAAATGACGGACGCCAATCGGTCGATTAGCATCCGCCATAATATTTATTTCCTTTCGATTCGCTACAAGCAAAATTTACTTGGCGATGTCAAGGTTCTCACCGATCAATCCAACAAATGCATTTGGATCCTGACCACCATCCTTGTGAGCTATGAGCCACTTGTTCTTAGCTGTGATGAGCTTGTCCTCACCTGGCTTATGCGACTCGTCGAGTGGATAGTTTGTTCCCTTTGGCAATACGATACCTACACGGAAGCCTTCTGGAGACAAAGAGCATGGTGCATAGTGAAGGGTAGTTCCGTAGATTTCTGCTGCCTGACCTGCAGGGAGAAGGAATGCCTCCATCTTTGATGTGTCGTAAGTGAAGTCATCATTGATGTCCTGCTGCATGCCGACGATAAGTACTGCGTCTGTAGCTGCTACGTTGATCTCTGAATTTCTGTGGTATTCAACTGCGTTCAACTTTGTGTTGTGACCGTTGCAGTAACCAACTTCGATTGGCAACTCACCCCAGCTGATTGTCTGCAACTGCTTTGCTGTTGCTGTTGCCTCCAATGCAGGTACTGATGGCTCATAGCCAACGCCTTCTGGCATAGGAGTTTTTGTCTTGAGCGCTTCGATGAGCGAAGTGAAATCTACGTTTGTAACCAAACGTCCATATTTTCTGAACGCTGGGTCTGTAATCTTTTTGATTTCCATTTTTAATATTCCTCCATTTGTTTTCTGATAATTGTCTCTTTTTAGATTGGCTAACTCTCGTGGATGTCTCTTACCATTATCTGTAGATTCTTGTTGCCACGGAATTCGTTCATCTCGATGGTATAGCAGAGATTGAATGGCTTGCCGCTATGTATGTGTTTGAATTTGTCGCCCATGTTGAATGCGACACCCTGCATTGTACCACGTGAGTGAGGGTCAGTCACTTCAAGCTTTAGGTGCTTGCGTGATGGGGCAATGTCGGCATCCTTGTCTTTTCCGACTAGTTTCGACGTTCCATAGTCGTAGACTCCATTGGTGACAAATACTGGCTTGATGTTGCCCGGACCAAATGGTTCAAACTGTGTCAGTATGTTATAGAACTGAGGTGTTATGTCCGAGAGGTGTATCTCAGCATCAATGTCGATAGATGGCAACATCTGGTCGTCAGAGATGTTGGCGGCAACATACTGCTCAAAGCGCTCGATGAAGTGCTCTACGTTTTCGACTTTCATGGTCAGACCTGCCGCGTATGTGTGTCCACCGAAGTTCTCGAGCAGGTCAGAGCATGAGTCTATCGCTTTATAGAGGTCAAAGCCCTCAACACTTCGTGCACTACCAGTAGCAAATCCATTCGACATGGTCAGGATTATTGTCGGACGATAATATGTCTCAGTAAGTCGCGATGCAACAATGCCGACAACACCCTTGTGCCACTCGGGGTTGAAGAGTACGGTCGACTTGCGTTTTTTCATCTCGTCACTACTTTCTATCATGTTGAGCGCTTCCTGCGTGATGGTGCGGTCAAGGTCTTTGCGCTCCTCGTTGCGGTTGTCTATAGAGTGGCTGATGAGGTCGGCTTCTGCTCGGTCGTCACTTATGAGCAGACGTACTGCTTCGATGCCAGATTTCATTCGCCCTGCAGCGTTGATGCGCGGACCTATCTTGAATACTATGTCGCTGACTGTCATCTCCTTGTCCTGCAAGCCTGCCACTTCGATGATAGACTTGAGGCCGATTGACGGATTTTCATTCAGCTTCTTTAGACCATGGTATGCTAGTACACGGTTTTCACCTGTCATAGGAACTATGTCTGATGCTATGCTGACGGCTAGTATGTCAAGATATTGAAGAAGGTCGTCCTCTTTCTGGTCGTTCATTCTGCAGAATGCCTGCATCAGCTTAAAGCCTACTCCACATCCAGAAAGATTCTTGTCCGGATATGTGCAGTCGTCTCTCTTAGGGTCGAGACATGCTGCTGCTTCTGGCAGCCTGTCGCCAGGTGTATGATGGTCGCAGATGATGAAGTCTATGCCTTTCTGTTTGGCGTATGCCACTTTTTCTACTGCCTTGATGCCACAGTCCAAAGCTATCACGAGCGTGTATCCGTGCTCGTTGGCGTAGTCGATACCTTTATATGATATGCCGTAACCTTCGTTATATCTGTCTGGCACATAATAACCGATGTTGCCCTCACCGACGTATGGCTTCAGGTAACTGTAGACCAGCGCAACTGCTGTTGTGCCGTCAACATCATAGTCACCATAAACCAACACTTTTTCGTTGTCGTCAATAGCATTGTTGACTCGGTCAACTGCCTTTTCCATGTCCATCATGAGGAATGGATTGTGCATGCTCAGCAACGAAGGACGGAAAAATTCCTTGGCTTCGTCGTATGTCTTGATGCCTCTCTGCAACAACAAACGGGTCAAAACTGGATGCAAACCATTCAGCGCCTTGGACAAATTGAGTATGTCCATGGTGTCTGGCGATGGTTTTATGTTCCAGGTTTTGTTCATTTCGTTTCCCTTTGCGTGCTGTCCAGATTTAGCTTTATATTATCTATCGACTAAACCTTTTTCACTTTCCGACTGCGAAGATAGTTAAAAAAAGTATATCAAACTGCCCAAACTATCTATTTTTTAATTCACCTTGCTTATTTTTGCAGTCACATTTACATTTTCTATTTGAAATGAAACGACTTTTTCTCGCCATATATTCTTTTCTGTCTGCCCACAAGGTGCTTCTTTGGACTTCGATTGTCGTCTCTACTTTTCTTATGGTGTGGGCTGCAACTGGCATTCGTGTTGACGAGAATATATCTAGTTTTTTCCCTCGAGATGATAAGCAGGTCGCTAATGGTGTGTCGACTGATTTTGTCATGAAGAATATCAAGGCGATGGACCAGATTGTGGTTGCTATCGATACTATAAATGTCTGTTCTGATGGGTCACACGATGTTTTCGAGGCTGCTGAGGCGTATGCCGACACTTTGAGGTCTTTGATTGGCGAGGTGGCTGACGTTTCCTTATATTATGACGAGGAGACGGAGAACGAACTGATTAGCTATGCTTACTCACATGTGCCGTTTCTTCTCGACGACGATGATTATGCTTCGATTGATTCCCTCCTGTCGCCTGAGGCTATTGCCGCAAAGATGGCTAGCAACCGCGAGATGATGCTTTCGCCACTCAGCACGGGTCTTTCGCGTCTCATGCCGCTCGATCCGCTCGGTTTGTTCTATCCGGCTTTGCAGCGGCTCGAGTCTGTCAAGCCTTCGTCTGATATCTATATGGAGGACGGTTATATGATGTCCAACGGACGTCTGATTATGTTTGTTTCGCTTCATGACGATTTCGGTCAGACTGGCGACAATGCTTCGGCTGTTGGGATGATTCGGTCGGCTGCCCAAGATGTCGCTAATAAATATGGTGTCAATGTTTGGGCTTACGGAGCTCCAATCGTGGCTGTCAGCAATTCGTCGCAGGTGAAGTCCGATGAGACTGTTACGGTTTCGATTGCTTTGCTCGTTACTGCGATTGTCATTTTCCTTGCGTTTCGCCGCAAGAGGGCGGTTCCCCTTGTTATCCTTCCTGTGGTTTATGGTGCGTTGTTCGCTTTTGCCGTGGTGGCGGCCTTGGGGGTCGAGCTGTCGCTGATTTCTATTGGTACCGGAGCTATGGTGCTTGGTCTTGCGATGAGCTATTCCATACACATGCTGACGCATAGTCTTCACTCTACTTCTATTGAGGCGCTCATTGAAGATATGGCTTATCCTATGACTGTTGGTAGCATCACAACGATAGGTGCTTTTGTCGGACTGATGTTTACTGACTCTAAGATTCTTCAGGATCTTGGTCTGTTCGCGTCGCTTGCTCTGGTTGGTACTTTACTTTCAAGCATTATCATTCTCCCACATTTCCTTTCGGCCGATGCTTCGTCGGGCAAGAGCGCTACTTTCAGTTTCATTGAGCGAATCGCTGGATATGACTATGCCGGAAACCGCATAATTGTCGCGTGCATTGCCATACTGACTGTCGTCGGACTGTTCTTCTTTACTGATGTGAAGTTCAACAGCGATATGAATAGTCTTAACTATGATGGCGATAAGTGGATAAGCGATTCAAGAGAGATTGTGGAGTGTTCACTTACGCCAAATGATACGTCACACCACGCAACGCTGGTTGTTACCGGACTGACTCCCGACGAGCTGGGCGCCAATGGTGAGGCGTTATACATGAAGGCGTCACAGCTCAACGAGGTGCGCAGCGTCTCGTCACTCACGCCTTGGTTTGTCCAGAGCGATGCGTCGCTGAATAGACGTCTGCTGAGGTGGCAGAATTTCTGGACTGAGGATCGGAAGGTGAAGGTCGCCGAAATGGTCCGGAGCGAGGCTCAAAGAAATGGTTTTTCTCCTTCGGCTTTCGAACTTTTCGCTGATGTTATAGGCAGAGACTATAGCGAGGTGGACGCTAACGGCGATGCGCTGTGCAATCCGACTTGTGCTGACTATATTTCAAGAAAGGATAGCGTCTTGATGCTCTATGTCAATATGACGATGGACAATATGACGAAGGATGAGACGATGGATTGTCTCGCTCTTTGCGAGGGAACTGTGGTTACGGATATGGGATATTTTGTGCGTAAGGCGGCTTCGTCGTTGGTCGACAATTTCAATTTCATCCTGCTGGTTAGCTCGGCGCTTGTCGGACTGGTGCTGCTCCTTTCGTATAGGCGTATTGAGCTTTTCGCTATGACTTTCCTGCCGATGTGCATCAGCTGGGTGATCATCCTTGGATTGATGGCTCTCTTTGGTATTGAGTTCAATGTGGTGAATATCATTCTCTCGACTTTTATCTTTGGTGTTGGCGACGATTTCAGCATTTTCATTATGGATGGTCTGCTCTCACGCTACAAGGGCGAGAAGGATCTGCTCGGCTCTCACAAGACTGCTATAGCTCTGTCTGGCTTTGCGGTGATGATTGGCCTCGGTGTGCAGGTTTTTGCTGAGCATCCTGCTTGCAAGTCCATTGGTTATCTGAGCATTTTCGGACTTGTGGCTGTGATTGTCACTTCGTATGTCGTACAGCCAATTTTGTTCCGCACTTTCATTAGCGATCCGGCAAAGGTCGACCAGCCATACACTCTTCTGACTGTCTTGAGGTCTATTTTCTTCTATGGCATGTTTGTCGTGGGATGTATAATAGGTTATGTGGCTCTTGGATTGCTCGTCATCCTGCCGATGCCAACCAGGTGGAAGAAGTGTGCCGCCCACTATGTGGTCTATGGGTTTATGCACTTTTTCTATTCGATGTTTGCCATCATTTTCTCTATGACCAGGATTGGTAAGATTGATTTCTCGCGCCCTAGTATCATTATTGCTAATCATCAGTCACTCATCGACATTATCAACATGCTTTCGCTGTCGCCTCGTGTGGTTTGCATCACGAAGTCGTGGGTGGTCAATTCGCCGCTTTTCGGTCCGCTTACTAGGTATTGCGATTTCTATAATGCCGACGAGGGAAGTGCAGAGATGATCGAGAAGATGAGACGATGTGTGGCAGATGGATATTCAATAGTGATTTTCCCCGAGGGAACACGAAGCGAGGATGGACAGATCCACCGATTCCACAAGGGAGCGTTCATGCTTGCCCAGCAGCTTGAGGTGGAGCTTTCGCCTATGGTGATTTATGGCAACAGCATGATTGCTTCGAAGAGGCAGCCTCTGAATGTCAAGACCGGGCGCATTGTCAATAAGGTGCTGCCTCGCATCAAGCCTGTTGGCGACTGCCACGCGCTGGCAAAGGATACTTGCGCTTTGTTCCGCAAGGAATATGAGGAGATAAAGGCTGTGTATGATGGTGATGATAATCCACATTACCGAGAGGCGATTCTTCATCACTATGTATATAAGGATATGGATGAATATTATCGCGTCCGCAAGGCTATCAAAGACGCTGAAATTCTCCATGCTGAACGTGTTAAACTAGGACTCTAAGATGGCCGATTTTCAACTTTGACCACTTTGACCGCGACCATTCCAGTTTTTCTGCACTATATTCCAATTTGCTTACTCCATTTAACGGTTTTTAACTGGTCTTGTTTGTTAAATTCAGTCTATCGACTTTAATGATATTTAATAATTTTTCACTATTAAAGCACCGTCGACTTCCGACACTTTTCTCGGAGGGATAACGGTACCTTACCGTACCCTTACCATACCTTTCTGAGTCCATTAAAAATGGCATTTCTTTAACCTACTTTAACGATGGTCATGGTCAAAGTTGTCAAACTCGATTTCCGGATTTTTTTAACATTGTCTTCCCCTAAATTAGGTTTATTTCCCCCTAATTTAAGTTTGTCTCCCCCTGATTTAGTTTTCTTTTACCATTTCTAAACTTAAATGAATGTCGGTCTTATTTGCGAATATTATTGTATTTTTCCTTATCTTTGCGGTTATTACCGAACTATTTTTACAATAAGTATATTAGCAAATAAATGACAATCACTATAAAAGTTGGTTCCAATGTGCTGACATGTGCCGACGGCACGCTCAACATCGCCCGCATGGAGAGCCTTGTCGCACAGATCGCCGACCTTCACAAGGCCGGGCATAAGGTTATTTTTGTCACTTCCGGAGCTGTCGCTGCCGGACGTAGCATGATATCTGGTTATAAGGAACTTGACCCAGTAGCTCAGCGCCAGCTCCTCTCGTCAATAGGACAGGTGAAACTCATCGACCAGTATAAGCAGATTTTTGACAGACATGATATCCAGATTGGTCAGATACTCGTGACGAAGCAGGACTTCTCTACTCGCGAGCACTACCTGAATATGAAGAGCTGCATCACGACGTTGTGGCAGAGCAATGTCATACCTGTTGTCAACGAGAACGATACTGTCTCGGTTACAGCGCTGATGTTTACGGATAATGATGAGTTGTCCGGACTTATGGCATCGATGATGGACTGCGAGAAGCTGTTTATCCTTTCAAATATTGACGGCATTTTCAACGGCAATCCTGCCGATGCAGGTTCCGAAGTGATTCGTGAGATAGAACCAGAACTTAATGTCGCCCAGTACGTACAAACTACTAAGTCGGGTTTCGGACGTGGAGGAATGCAGACAAAATGCAAGACCGCACAGAAGACTGCTGCATCAGGCATTGACGTATATATCGCAAACGGCACAAAGCCCGATGTCATCAAGCGTCTGGCTGCCGGCGATCCAGATTTTGTATGTACACACTTCAAGGCTGGCGAGCATAGTCCGGCAGTCAAGAAGTGGATCGCTTATTCAGAAGGCTTTGCCAAGGCTACGGTGGTCGTCAACCAGGGCGCTAAGCTTGCACTTCTTTCTCATGAGCATGCAGCAAGTCTGCTGTTGCCCGGTGTCGTCGCCATCGATGGTGACTTCAAGAAAGATGATATGCTTCTGATAAAGGATGGCGAGGGAAATATCATAGGTGTGGGCCGAGCTAATATCGACCGAGCTAAGATTTCGCAGATGACGGATATCAAACATTCGAAGCCGCTCATCCACTATGACTTCCTTTATATTTATCCGACAAATGAGTAGGAGACGTTTCAAACACTAAAAACTTACGACAATGACCATTCAAGAACAACTCAATAAAACAAGACAAGCTTCACGTTCGCTTGTAAAGCTCTCAGCTGAGCAATGTGCCAAGGTGATCGGCCAGATAGCTGACGCACTTGTTGCCAACAGCGACCGAATATTTGAGGAGAATGCAAAGGATCTTTCACGCATGGATAAGGCAAACCCTAACTACGACCGTCTGCTGCTCAACAAAGAGCGCATCGAGGGCATAGCCGGTGATACACGCAAAGTGGCATCGTTGCCTGCTCCTTGTGGCGAGGTAATCGAGGAACGCTCGCTGCCTAACGGTCTGCTTTTAAAGAAGGTGCGTGTGCCGCTGGGTGTTGTCGGTGTGATATACGAGGCGCGTCCTAATGTGACTGTTGATGTTGCATCGTTGTGTCTGCGTAGTGGTAATGCCGTTGTACTGAAGGGTGGATCGGACGCCAACTGCAGCAATGTGGTGATGGTTGACATCATGCACAAGGTGTTGCGTGACAACGGACTCGACGAGAACCTCATACAGCTTCTTCCTGCTGGTCGTGAGGCCGCAACTGAGTTGATGAATGCTGTCGGATATATTGATGTGTTGATTCCTCGTGGCTCACGTGGTCTCATTGACTCGGTTCGCCAAAATGCAAAGGTTCCGGTGATAGAGACTGGTGCCGGTGTGGTGCATACTTACTTCGATAAAGATGGCGATCTGAAGATTGCTACTGATGTTGTCTTCAATGCCAAGACTCGCCGTGTGAGTGTATGTAATGCACTCGACTGCCTCATCATCCATAGCAGCCGACTCGGCGATTTGCCAACACTTGCTGCACCACTCAATGATAAAGGTGTCGGAGTATATGCCGACGAAAGGTCATTCGACGTGCTCAGCAAATGCTATAATGCCGAACTGCTCCACCATGCGACATGCGAAGATTTCGGACGAGAGTTCCTCTCGCTCAATATGGCTATCAAGACCGTTGATTCGCTCGACGAAGCTCTCGAACATATATATAATTATGGTCTGAAGCATTCTGAGGCGATTGTTACCGAGAATAATGAAGCAGCACTTCGCTTTGTCAACGAAGTCGATGCTGCTTGCTGCTATGTCAACACTAGTACAGCATTCACCGATGGTGCACAATTTGGACTTGGAGCCGAGATTGGCATCAGCACGCAGAAACTTCATGCCCGTGGCCCTATGGCACTCAAGGAACTGACTTCCTACAAGTGGACTATTTTCGGCAACGGACAGACAAGAAAATAAATCGTTGTCTCCCAAAAACTAATTGCGTATGTTAAACCAAAGTCTACAACAGAAGCTACAGCAGAAGCTGTCACCACTGCAGATTCAGATAATGAAACTGCTTGAGGTGCCTACTATGCAGCTTGAACAGCGCATAAAAGAGGAAATAGAGGAGAATCCACTCCTCGATATCGACACCGATGAACCACTACGTGGCGAAGATGGCGAGATTGCCGAACCTACTGATAACGGGGAGGAGTTGACGGAGGCAGAACGCGAGCGTGACGCAACTATAGAGGAATATCTGGGTAGCGACGATGATATGCCATCGTATAAACTGCAGACGAACAACTACTCTGCCGATGACGAACGAGAGGATATTCCATTTTCGGATGGTATTTCGTTCTACGAACACCTTGAAGAGCAGCTTGGACTGCAGAATATAACAGACGAACAGCGAGATATTGCGAAATATATTATAGGTAACATTGACGAGGACGGATATCTGCGTCGCAAGGTTGACGAGATTGCTGATGATATCTCGTTTGCCACTAATACGGATGTTGCTGTAGAACAGGTGGAGGATGCTCTGAAAATAGTGCAGACTTTCGATCCACCAGGTGTTGGAGCTACTGATTTGCGTAACTGCCTTATGCTGCAGCTGCTGATCAATGGTGCTTCTGACGAAGTGACTGAGATTGAAGATTCGCCAGATCCAGCTGTGCAGCTTGCCTACAACATTCTTGACGTTTGCTTTGAGGAGTTTACCAAGAAGCATTATGACAAGATCATCAGGAAGCTGCATATTGACGATGAAGACCTCATCAAGGAAGCTGTCGATGTAATCCTGCATCTGAACCCAAAGCCAGGCAGCGGATATAGCGGAGCCGGTGCGGCAGTTCGTGCAGCACAACATATTGTGCCAGACTTCATCATTGACTATGAAGACAACCAGCTGTCGTTTCACCTCAACTCACGAAACGATCCACAGCTCAAGATAAGCTCTACATATACCGATATGCTTGAGGAATACTCACGCAACAAAGCCAACCAGAGCGAACAGCAGAAAGATTTCGTGGCCTACGTCAAGCAGAAACTCGACTCGGCAAAATGGTTTATAGACGCCATAAAGCAGCGCCGCAACACGTTGTCGCTTGTCATGAGCGCTATACTTCAGTATCAGGGCGACTACTTCATCGATGGAGACGAGTCGAAACTCCGTCCGATGATTCTCAAGGATATAGCAGAAATAACTGGTCTTGACGCGTCAACAATATCACGTGTGTCAAACAGCAAGTATGTCCAGACTCCATTTGGTATCTATCCGCTCAAATACTTCTTCTCAGAGAAAGTACAGAGTTCGGATGGAGATGAGGTGAGCTCACGAGAGGTAAAGAAGATTCTCGAGGAAAGTATTGCGGCAGAAGATAAGAAGAGTCCTTTGACTGACGATAAACTTGCCGAAATACTGGCTCAGAAGTCGTTCAACATAGCAAGACGTACTGTAGCAAAGTATCGAGAGCAACTCGGCATACCAGTAGCACGACTCAGAAAGGAACTATAATGAAAAGGATAGAATTATTTGGAGGTAGCGAAGGTCTTGTTGGCGTTGAGAGTTTTTTGCGAAAGACGGCCAACATATTCTCCATAGCATTTCATCCTATGATGATGCCAATCTATGCTATGCTCTATGTTCTCTATGGCA
The DNA here is from genome assembly GCA_024401355.1 of Bacteroidales bacterium. Classification (GTDB taxonomy): domain Bacteria; phylum Bacteroidota; class Bacteroidia; order Bacteroidales; family Marinilabiliaceae; genus W3P20-009. The sequence goes on from JAKSLF010000001.1 coordinate 274,686, forward strand.
ACCAGCTTTGGAGCCTTCTTCCGACGAGCTACAAGACTGTCACAATGCTGTATGTGTCGTTGGGTACCAGCATACTACCACTTGCGTCGCTGGCCGTGATGATTATGATGGGACTTGTTGGTGATCCAGAGATGCCAAACAAAAGTGAACGCATACTTCCATTGGGGGTAGCAACAATACTTGTCGGAGCTATGTGCTTCATACTCCACTACAAGGTTGACTTGCCACTGCCAATGGTTCGACTTACTGAAGGTATGCTCTTTATGCTCATCATAGCCGTCATGATCACACCGATGTGGAAGATAAGTCTGCATGGTATGGGTGTCGGTGCATTGCTCGCCTTTGTGTCCATTCTGGGAATGGCATCTCATATAGATTTTAGTTTCGCAACAAGTGTCTCATTTGCCATTGCAGGTATCGTCGCATGGTCTCGACTATATTTGGGCTCACATACTCCATTGCAGCTGCTTTTCGGGCTCCTTGCAGGCATAGGAGCCATGACACTAGCAATGCTCCACCCTTAAACGCTATCATACAATGAAAAAATACGCTATCATAGTTGCCGGAGGTTCCGGGAAAAGAATGGGAAGCATAGTCCCAAAGCAATTCCTGCTTCTGCAGGGTAAGCCTGTCTTGATGCATACCATTAATGCCTTCCGTAAATTTGATTCGTCGATGAAGATCATTGTAGTGCTTCCCGAAAGTCAAATTGAGCGATGGAACGAGTTGTGTGCTGAATATTCGTTCGATGTAGAGCATAGCATTACGACAGGTGGAGCATCGAGATTTGAAAGTGTCAAAAAGGGACTTGAACTTGTTGACTCTGAAGGCCTTGTCGGAGTACATGACGGAGTTAGACCATTAGTGCTTGGCGAAACGCTTAACCGTTGCTATATTGAAGCTAGTGCATACGGATCAGCAGTACCAGTGAGTGATGCGAAAGAGTCTGTTCGCATAGTTAATGAAAAAGGTCTGAGCCATGCCATAGACCGTTCTACCGTCAGAATGGTACAGACACCGCAGGTGTTCAAGAGCCGAATATTGAAAGATGCCTATAAACAGGAATTCAAGCCGTTCTTTACCGATGACGCTAGTGTTGTAGAAGCATCAGGAATACAGATACATCTTTCAAACGGAAACAAGGAAAACATAAAAATCACGACTCCAGACGACATGATATATGCAGAAGCTCTGCTTGCACATGGTTTTGGTACCGAGAATAATGGTGACTAACATGTAAATCGCTTTACATGTCAGATGTACTCAGACAGACAAACTCGTAGGTCCATTCAGGTTGCTTGTCAATGAGGTTAGAGGCTCTCTGCCTCAACTGCATCTCGTCGATGGTTTCATCACCATAAATGCATTGGCCAATGACAATATGTCTATTGGTTTCGTCAACGGCAATCAGATCGATATTACGGTCGTCTCCCTTCTCCCAATAGTTGACCACAATATTATAAAGACCAGTTTCACGATATTTCTGACGGAAGTATTTTTCGAGCATGACCTTGGAATATGCATCGTAGTCATTCTCTACGCAGCGTCTCAGATACTCCATATCTCCATACTCGACAGCGCTGCGATGTTTGTATATATATCTGAACCAGAACGACATGAAATTGTCCTTTAGGCCGTAGTGGACATTACGGATTGTTTCAGGATGGAGATATGGTCGATGTTTTGTTATAAGGGCATATATCTTCTCCAGTTTTTCAAGGAATCCACCACATGCGCCACCAACAAATGAAGAAATATCACTACGGCTTGTATGTCCCTCTGCTATAGCCGACAATATAGAATAGTATGTCGATGAATCGTTGCCAAGTTCATCGGCAAGCATTTCACGTCCTTCTGATACGAAAAAGGATCCTTCGCTCAACACACATTCCATCATGCTCCGTCTGTTGAAAGCACCAGCAGATACAAGTTGCTCAACATATTTTGGCACACCGCCTGTAATCATACAAAAAGTGAGCAGGTCATCAGGAGAATAATGAGGATTATAGTCATGCAAAATCTCTTTCAGCACCTCAATCTTTAATGGTTGTAAAAGGATTCGCTCTGTTGCTATTCCATGCATTGGGGCTTCCTCATTGTCGAAGATACGGGTCATCATTGCGTGGTTTGACCCACACATTATTAAATTAATGTGGCTGTCTGACACATGTCGAGTCCATACCTCTTTCAATTCATCAAAGATGCCATCGGCTATTCTCTGGAGATTGTGGCATTCATCAACAATAAGAGTAAAATTCTTCGATGCCGAAGCCGCCATTAGTCCCTCAAGCATGGTTGAAAGCCTGACCACATTGGTGTCTATGGACAAGTGAAGCCTATTGTGGGATATACGCCAGAGTTCATCACATAACAAGACCTCATTTTTGTTGCCGACAAACAAATATGCAACCTCCATCCCTTCGTCATTTGCGTCGTAGACACGTCTGAGCAAAGTAGTCTTACCAACACGTTTACGACCACTAATAACCGTAAATTGGGCCGTGTGTGCCGAACGTCTCTTCACCTCCTCCAGGAGGGCAATCTCTTTGTCTCTGCCGTAGAAATTCATCCGTGCATTGTCTTGTTGATAATACTAGAGCAAAGGTAATGCTAAATTTGCTAATTCACAACTTGCCATCTATGGTATATGTTGCCAGAGTTGGCCAATAAACAATAGTATTTTAGCAAATAGAATAAAAGAATAGAAAAAAAAATCCGCAACTGAGTACCAACTTAGCAGAATTTTTATATCTTCGCGCCATATTTTTAATGGACATATAAATACACACTATTATGTATTGGACATTGGAATTGGCCTCAAAACTTGAAGACGCTCCTTGGCCTGCAACAAAAGAGGAGCTCATCGACTACGCATCACGCTCAGGTGCGCCATTGGAGGTCATCGAGAACCTTCAGGAAATAGAAGACGATGGCGAAATATTCGAGAGTATCGAAGATATTTGGCCAGACTATCCGAGCAAAGAAGATTTCTTCTTCGACGAAGAAGAGTATTAAAATCTTAATAACACTAAGCAGCGGAGTGAACAGATGTTTTTGTTCGCTCCGTTTCTTTTTTTAACGAATAAAAACGCATAACTTTGAAAGCAATACCTTTTATAGTATAACAACAAATCATAACGACGATGGATCTGAAGAAAATCATAAATCCTTGGAGCGGGATGCAAGGGTTCAACTGCTTTGGATGCTCACCTGACAATCCATTTGGGCTTCATCTGTGCTTTTTTGAGGATGGGGATGACATAGTCAGCACTTGGACTCCTTCCGACTCTTTTCAGGGCTGGGTTGATACGCTACATGGTGGAATACAGGCCGTGCTGCTTGATGAAATATGCGGATGGGTTGTGACACGCAAACTGCAGACGGCAGGTGTCACATCAAAGATGGAAACACGATATAAGAGACCTATATCAACTCGAGGAGGTGCTTTGACTATCAGGGCACACATCCGAGACCAGAAGCGCAATATAGTTGTCATAGATGCAGTTTTACAAGGATCTGATGGAGTGGTCTGCACAGAAGCAACATGCACATATTTTACATTCCCACGCGAGAAAGCCGAAGCAGAGATGCACTTCCGCCCTTGTAAGGTAGAAGGGGAATAATAAGAAAAAACATACAGTCATGGAATAGCGTCTGAAGATCCAGAAAACAACATGGATTTTGAGAAAATAGAATTTATGCTTTGCAAGAACTTAGAGTAAGTTACATGAAAAGAATTTTTTTGATAGCATTTTTATGCTTGTTATACGTATGCGAAACTACTGCTCAATTTGCAGAAGTAACGCCAACATTTGAAGGGTCAACAAAACTAGACAAACCGTATGGTATATGCGCTCATGTTACATTTCCAGGACGAGAAAACTATGATGCACGAATAAAGACATTGGAATTAGCATCTGATATTGGTGTGAACTTCATTCGTTCAGATATGTTATCTACGTTATTCTATAAAAATGGCATGTTTAACTCTAAGACGGTAGATGTTTTGGCAAACGATTTTAAGACGCATAACATAAGTCTGCTCCCGTTGCTTGATAGACACGTTGTAGGCGTATATGGATGGAGAGACGTGTCTTTATATACGAGATATGTTGATAGTTTGATTACAAGATATCCTCAGTATGACTATTGGGAAGTAATGAATGAGGTGGATCTGATAAGTAACGAAGGAACGCAAGAAGATTTGGCACTTAAATATTTGTCGGTTATTAAAGAGGTATGCAAAGTTGTACATAAGCACGGGAAGAAAGTTGTATTTGGTGGTATTGCACGTGCGAATGGAACACTAGCCAAGACCTTCCTCGAGAACGGAGGAGCGGAATATATAGACGTGTACAATTTCCACTCGTATAGTTCGGGAGTAAGCCCTGAGAGTTTTCTGTATAGCGACTTGAATCAGCTCTCTTCCCGTTTGGATAGAACAAAAGAAGTTTGGGTAACAGAAACAGGCTATCACACAGAAGAGCCAAGCAGATATATGAGTCAGTTTTTTTGCAATATCCTACCTAGAGCTCTTTCGAAAGTAAATGTCAACGAAGGTGATACAATTGCTGTGATAAAAAATATAAATGAACAGTTTATAGGTTATTTGTCAACATATAAGTATCACGTCAGGTATATAGATTTTGATGAAATAGATAAACTTGATGCAAAACATATTCGAGCACTCATCCCATGTGATGGAGAGAAATTTCCCATAAGATTTTATTCAAAACTTTTGTCCTATGTGCGCGACGGCGGTACTATTATATTGCCGTATGGAGTTCCATTCTATTATGACGTAACCAGTGATGGAAAAGTTGTTCAATGTTCAGGTGAATATAGAAATAAATTGCGTATGTTCTTTGAATTTTGGTGGGAGGCATCTTTTAAATCCAGTGGTTTGCCAAAGAATCCAACTGTCGTAGTGAAAAATCCAGATTATGCAGATTTGAAATGTTCGTGGGTCAGTAATGGAGATGGTACAACTCGCTATGTTAGCGGACGATTTTTAAAGGATGGTGATAGTCTTGAGCCTATTATTTCGGTGGGTGATAGTTCTGTACAGGCTCCGATATGTGGAATAATTCATTACGGAAGCGATCTGAAAGGGAAATGTATTTTTAATACATATTTAGGTGAAATATATTCAGTTTCAGAGATTTTAAAAGCAAAACGATTGTCGCGTTCGTACATATATGGTCTTTCTATGGGTCTTTCAAAAATATTCTGGTATGAGCTTAGAAATGGTGGAACAAATAAGTATGAACCGGAGCATCATTTCGGTATTGTAGATATTGATAATTCACCACTTCCGGCTTATGAAGCTTATAAGAATATTGTCAAGATGATGCCAGATGGTTCAACACGTCCAGAATTGAACTATGACAATAATAGAAAAGTATATAAGGCTTCTTGGAAACGACCAGATAAAAAGGTAGTAGATGCATATTGGACAACGCAAAGCGAGGTGAAGATCGCAATTAAAAAGAAAAGATCGACAAAGGTGTATGACTATGTCGGAAATGAAATATCTGTGAGAAACAATATGTTAGATATAGATAATGGCGTCGTTTATGTTGTAAGACGGCGTTGAAAAGGTAATAGATTATAACGACTTTTACGCCATTTCTGTTGAACTTGCGTAGGTATGCCGTAACTTTTAAGGTTACGGCATTACTTATGCCTATAAATAAAAAAGCGATTCAGTTATGACTGAGTCGTCTTTTTTTGTGCATAGGCACGCCGAAGTTTGT
>JAKSLF010000010.1 GCA_024401355.1 Bacteroidales bacterium
CTCGGCCCACGCACTCATTGCGCATATTGCGCATAAGAACAATGTAAGTAATCTCCTCATATTAGTCTTTTTATTATTTGCTGAAAACAAGAAAAGCCTTCCGCCAATGCGCACGGCATCGGCAGAAGGCTTGTGTATGTGTTTGATACAGTGGAGTTTAGCGGAGCAAATTTACCCCCCCCTAAAACACTGTATATCAATTTATTATATATACTATCAATATATTCTATGTATCTCATGTTTATAAATATTCCCAAAGCACCTCGCAAAAGTACCAAATCAGATTTCATTAAACGCAAAAATCATCAACTTTTTGACGAAAGTGCCGTTTTCATTGACGAACGGCGTTTTTTTCGCCCCAACTGGTGACGAACGGCGCTCCAACTGGTGACGAACGGAAAAACACTAGTGACGAACGGACACACTTTATAACTCGCCAAGCATTAGAAAACGTCGCAGATGAATATGCCTGATACCATCCTCATTTGCTTCGTCAAGCATCGGATTTAATGACACGACTATCTTTGGATGATTGTCCTTTATCATCTTCAGGTTGCCAAATTCACGATTGTATGTTTCGGGCGACGCTATCAGGTATGAACATTGGATATAAACAGTCTTGTCCGGCTTCTGGGCTACAAAGTCAATCTCTGAACTGCGCAACTGACCAACATAGACATTGTAGTGCATACTCTTCAAATGAAGATAGACCACATTCTCGATTATCTTCTCGATGTCATTCTGCCTCGTGCCACGACTCAGAATGTTACGTATGCCTATATCACCAAAATAGTACTTGTCGTTAATCTCAAACAGCCTTTTGCCGTGAATGTCATACCTCGATACTTTGTCTATCACATACGCATTGCAAAAATACGACAGATAGCTGATGACTACATTCGAGCTCACATCGGCTCGCTGCGACTTCATGTAATTGCTTATTGATGTCGCAGATATCAGTTTGCCTATATTGTCGCTTATAAATTGACATAGATTCGTAAGGAATGGTATGTTACGTATCTTCTCACGAGAAATAATGTCCTTTAGCAGTATTGTGTTGTATATGTTCTTGAGATAATCCTCAACTATTTCGTTGTTGCCTATCCCCAGATGACATAGTTGGGGCAACCCTCCCAGAGTCATATATCTCATCAACGACTGATCATTGTCGTCAAGGCCGTTAAATTGCAGAAATTCCGAATAACTCAGACTCTGAATATGAATCTCCACATAACGGCCTGCAAGCATAGTCGACAGATCAGAACTGAGCATGTGTGCATTACTGCCTGTTATCAACACATCTGTATTCTCGCGCTTTATGTAGTAACGTACACTACGCTCAAACGCTTCAACCTCTTGTATTTCATCAATCAGTATGTAATTGTGTTTGTCATCGCATATCAAGCCGTCTATATACTCGTTAAGCTGCTGGTAATCCGTGATTGACTGGAAGTGTGAATCTTCTAAGTCAATGTAAATTACATTATTGGATGCATCATGCTCCTTTTCTTCCTTTAGTTGCTTTAGCATGCAACTTTTGCCCACACGACGTTGTCCGGTCAAGACTATCGCCAAGCCCTTGCTCAACCACTTCGAAATCTGGCTGTAATAAGCGTCTCTCTTTTGCAGATTCATTGTATATAAATGATAAACGATGCAAAAATACAAATTTATTGTCCATAAACAATAAACACAACAAGTTTTTTTTCTTATCCATTCATTCACGTTAAGCGAGCTCTAGTTCATGTAATCTACGGATACTTCCAGGTTCAAAACCATTAGGACTGAATTCTTCCTTGTTTTTATACTCGTAAATTTACACTTTTTCTTATTCACTATCCGTATAGGGTAAAAACTGACGAAATCACCATTTTAATTGACGAACGTCGATTTCCTGCCCCAAACTGGTGACGAACGGAAAAACATTTACCTTACGAAGCTTTTCTGAATCATTATTAAAATGGCATTTTAAACTTTAGACCCAAATCATAAAATCATATTTTAAAAACCTATCATACCAAACAACCACACCAAACAAACCGCACCGCACCACAGGACCGAAAAAAACGCACCACACCATAGCACCACACAAACCGGACCGCACAAGTGGGGGTCGCCTTGAGGTCTCTGCGTTAAGAAAAACATCAAAAGCGTAGTGATAGCACAAGGCACCGTTCAAGCGAAGCGCGTTTGGCTTGTGCAACGAAGCGTTGATGTTTTTTAGCAAGAGAACTCACAGCGACGAGCTCTTTTGGCTTCTGTTTTCTCTCGGCAGAGAAAATAGAAGGCCCGTCTGGCAAGACATGCCGAAGGCAAACCCAATCTGGCAAGACAAGCCTAAAAGGCCAAGCCGTCCGCAGGACAAAAAAACAACTTTGACCACTTTGACCGTGACCATTCCACATTTTCTGCGTTATACTCCACACTTCCCCCGATTTTTAACACTATCCAATTGTTAATTCCAACCCATCGCCTTTAGTATAATTTAGCAATCTTTCACGATTTAAGCCCCGTCGACTTTAGACACTTTTCTCGGAGGGATAACGGTACCTTACCGTACCCTTACCATACCTTTCTGACTTCATTAAAAAAGATATCTCCTTAACCTACTTTAACAATGGTCATGGTCAAAGTGTCAAACTTGATTTCCGCCTTTTTTTAACATTCAATTAACACAAAAAAGGCTGTGTCAGCTATCTGACACAGCCTCTTATTTGAATTTTAACATTCTTACTGAGCAGAATACCAGCGTGAAGCACCTGGCTGAGTACCAGCATAGATCATATCTTCGTTCTTCACGGTGAAGTCGCCATCTGCAGCACCTGCAAATGGATCAGCAGATACTGCCTTGCCCTTCTCATCCACAAATGTAATCACTTCTGTATTGCCCTCTGCAATTGACTGAAGATTTACACAATTGAAATAGAAGTTGCCAGCAAATTCAGGACTACTTGTTGTTGCCTGATTTGAGAATCCACGTGTATTCAGGAAGTTTGCAACAATATTATTCTTGAAGCTGATTGTCTGCATAGATCCATCCTTCACGTTACCCCAACGTACATAGAGCAAACGATAACCTACCTTGCCCGAACCAACGTTATACAATGTGTTCTTCTCAACTTTAATTGTTGTCGCACCAGCACCTTCAACATTGGCTGCATTGTTATCATAGCGTATCATGTCACGCTCTGCTGCACTATTCCAGATTGTGTTCTCTGTGAGTGTCAATTCCTTGATGTATGCCTTACGACAGTCAAAGAGGTCACCACCCGAGCACTCTATGTCATGAATCAAGCAGTTGTTGATTTCTACACTTGGAATTGTAGATGCCTGGTTCGCATAGTAGAAGCCCTTTGTATAGCGCTTGATCTCGCAGTCGTCAAGCTTGAATGAACCATATACTACTGCATCCTTCCACTCAAATGCCTGGCTGCCATCTGTTGCTACAATGCCCTCTTCCGAAGCATCTGCCTTAACACCACCATCAAAGATTATCTTTGAAGCCTCAAATGAAGCACCATTTGTAATGTGGATACAACCATTGATGATTGCACGGTCATTTGAACGTACCGAGAAGATCTTGAGACTCTTGTCTACTACTATCTTGGCATTCGCACCGTCTTCTGTCAATACATTGTACAAGCCAGGGAAGAGCGCAAGTGTTGCACCATCTTCTGCCGAAGCTATTATTGCTTTCAAGTTGTCTCCAGGATTAACCGGGATAGCACCACCAAGGTCAATTGCTGTCTTGAAGTTGACACTACCACGTGCCACTTCACCCTTGTCTGTTGTCGACTTGTAAAGTGTTACTTTGTATGATGACTCGCCTGTAAGACCTGTCAATTCCTTATAACCCTTTTCATTGTCTTCTGATGTGATATCAAATTTTGCTACTTCCTCACCATTCTTTGTGACAACAAAGTAGTTGTTTGTAACATCACGACCTGCGGTCCAGAATATCTTTGCACCATTTGGAGTAATGTCCTCTTCTTTTACTTCCGACACTATCTGCTCACCATTGGTCTTGATTGTCTTTTCACGCTTGCCATTCTCTGCATACCAGTTCCAGGCTGATGACTTTGAAGCATCTGCTGATACTGCTTTCAATCTTATAGAGTAATATGTATTACCCTCAAGTCCTTCTATTGTATAAGGCTGCTTGTCGTATGTTATGCCCTCAATGCGAAGTGGAGTGTTGGTACCAGCACATGTAGAGTCGTTTGGATATGCTTCGATGATATATGATTCCGCACCGGCAACTTCTGTCCACTCTACACGAAGATTTGTATTGTTTCGTACGCTTGCCTTGATTCCTGTTGGCGAAAACAGACGCGCATATACCGCTTCTGTGATTTCATCATCACGGTCCTCACATGCTACTACACCCATTCCGAGTGACGCCACACCTGCAAGCATTAAAATATTCTTCAGTTTCATTTCTTTTCTGTTTTTTAGTTGAAAGCCGACTCTCTTCTGTCAGACAGCTTCAAGCCGGCTTTCAAGTTATTCTTTAGCGAAGGTCTTTGTTCTGCAGCGTACCGTTGCTTGTGCTTACAAAGGTATCCCAGATTGGCCAGAACTGGTTCTGGTCAGGATTGTTGCTGCCATACAAGCCATATACATATCCTGGCATTCCATTGACAAAGTCACCAAGCTTTGATGTTCCAGCTGCTTCGTCGCAGTCAATCCATGTTGTGCTTACCCACTTCTCGTCTGCTGTCAAAGCCTTGACTTCGTCATCTGTGTCACCATGGTTCAAACCATAGATTACAAGTGTCTCGTCTTCTTTGGTAGCCTCGTTCTGCTCGTATGAGTATGCGATCTTCGATGGAAGGTCTGCATACTCACCTTCACGATTTACAAGGTTTATCATCTTCTCACGTGCTTCTGCAAGCTTCACACCAAGAAGGTTCCAACGAATAAGGTCTGCCTTACGAAGCATTTCACCTGCAAACTCAAATGCTCTCTGGTCTACAATGCCATTGAAGAATGCTTCCTTTGATGCTGAATATGTATCAAGCAATGCTGATGCCTTTGCTGCTGGAAGTGCACGGTCAAGTATTGGCTTCATGTACTGAGCTGCTGCTGATGGACCCTGAAGCTCATTTACTGCCTCTGCTGCCATCAAGTATACGTCTGCTGCACGCATTACCTGCCAGTTGATACCATCGTCATTTGTTGATGTTACGATTCGCTTCATCCACTCATAACGCAACTTGCCAAAACACCACTTCTTCAATGATGTGATCTGCTGCTTTGCATTACCTGCTGGCGACAAGTCTTTGCTCCACTCGTATGGCACACATGTGATCGCACGACGCACGTCTTCTACATCATAGTCATACCACAATGTTGGAAGTGGACCGTTCACACCACCCTGAGCCTGCTGAGTATACTGGTCTTTTGCATTGTGCTTAATACCAAATGTATAAAGCACTCGGCCACGACCGTCTGAGAATGGTATCTCATACATCGACTCACCACTTACTGATGTGTTCTCTATACAAAGGTTCTTGAAGTTGTCTACAAAAGCACCAAGATGAGCATAACCTGCCTCGATTACTTCTTTACACTCCTTTGCTGCTATTTCATACATTGCTGTACGATTGAGAGCAGCATCGTTTGAAAGACGTACTCCATCTGCACGCTGGCTATAACCACCTGCATAGAGAGCTACACGTGCACGGAAAGCTTTCACAAATGCTTTGTTTACTCGCTCTGTTGATGATGTCAATTTGCTCTCACCTGGCCAGTAACACAAGTTCTCTGCTTCTTCAAGGTCTGCAAGAAGCTGCTTGTATATCTCGTCACGGTTTGAACGTGGTATGTAGAGCGTTTCTGTTGTGATTGGCTCGAAACGTGCTGGTACATCACCCCATCCCTTGATAAGGTCAAGGTAGATGTATGCTCTGATTGTCAAGGCCTCACCAAGAAGCTGAGCCATGTCTCGGTCTGTCTCAGCCTTGCCACCTGCACGCATGCCTGCTATCACCTGGTTCGCACGTTCGATTCCCTCATAGAACTTTGCGTATGCATTGTTGTCTGTGTTCATCTGGCTGTTCGAACCTGTTGCGTTGTATGTCGCAAGGTCATATTTGCCTTCGTCTGGAAGCTTTGTTCCGTCATTACCATTTATCCACTCTATATCTGTATTCAATCCATAGTATGGAAGGAATCGACCACGATATGAGTTCGTTTCTGCAAACGATACATGGATACCCATTACTGCTGCATCAGCAAGCGCTACATTCGTACAGATACTCTGAGCATCAAGAGCTGACACGCTTGGCGCATCAAGGTCGCATGATGACATACCTGCAACAAGCGAAGCTGACAATAGCGATATATATAATTTCGTCTTCATTTCTAAATCTTTTATCTAATTAGAAGTTGAGGTTTGCACCAATCACGAACTGACGGCTCTTTGGATATGCCGAGTAATCAACACCTGGTGTAAGGTTTGTCTTACGCATTGTCGATACTTCAGGATCGTAGCCCGAGTAGTTTGTGAGGCAGAATACGTTGTAGCATGTTGCATAGAAGCGGAGGTTGTTCACCTTGTACTTCTGTGTCAACGCCTTTGGTACTGTATAACCAATTGTTGCTGTGTTCAAACGAAGGAATGATGCATCCTCGATTGCCCAATCTGTCAATACCATTCGGTCTGTATATGGCGACCACATCGTTGTTCCCTGGTTCATCTGAGCCAACTTCACTGGGTCGTTACACAATGTACCATCCTCGTTCAAGTTTGTCCAACGCTTGCCTGCTGCCATGTCGTCTATCATGTTACGATACTGGTACTTGCCTGTTGATGTAAACTCTATCTTGTTGGCATTATATACGTCGTTGCCATAGCTCCAGTTGAAGTTCAATGCTATGTCAAACCAGAATACACGGCCGTTGATGTTAAGACCACCTGTGTGCTTAGGGTTTGTGTCACCAATTATCTCCTGGTCATTTGAATCTATCAAACCATCGTTGTTGAGGTCCTTGATCTTCATTGTACCTGGACGAAGCTTGGTGCTCACTACTGTAGCGTCCGAAGCAACTCCTTCTTTGAGTATCCACTTGCCCGATGTCGCATCATATCCTTCGAAGTCCGATACTTCATAACGACCTGCATTGCGGTAACCCTTGATCTGACCAACTCGGCCACCCTTTGCTACCCAGAAGTCTTCCTGGATCTCTGTTGATGCCCACATTGATGATTCACCCCAGTCTTCCATAAGACCAAGGTCTGTGATCTTGTTCTTGTTGAAACCAATGTTTGCACCAATTGTCAAACCATAGTTGTCACGGTTGATTGCATTCCATGTAATTTGGAACTCAAGACCCTTGTTCTCTGTCTCACCCATGTTTCTGTACTGTGTGTCATAACCAGTACCCGATGTCTTGAAGTTGATCAAAAGGTCCTTTGTTGTATTAAGGTATGCTTCAATGCTTCCGCTCAACTTGCCATTCCATATTGTATAGTCAAGACCTACGTTACGTGTTACTGTTGTCTCCCACTTGAGGTCTTTGTTCGCCATCGTCTTTGATGGTGCCCAGTAGTTGCCATAACCATTTACCCATGTTGTTGTCTTGTTCTCATACATCTGGTTAATCTGGTCTGATGGAATGTTGTTGTTACCTGCTGTACCGTATGATACACGAAGCTTCATGTCTGTCAACCAATCCTGTGTTTTTGCCATGAACTCCTCTGATGAAACACGCCATGCAAGAGCTGCTGATGGGAAGTAACCCCAGCGGTTACCATCTGCAAACTTTGATGAACCATCGGCACGGAATGTTGCACTCAACAAGTACTTGCTGTCGAAGTCATAGTTCGCACGACCAAAGAATGACAAGATATAGTCATTTGGACTGATGAAGTTTTCTATTGAGTTCGCTGTACCCTGAGTTGACAACTTCCAAGCATCCTGAGCTTTGAATGTTACAGGGAAACCATGAACTACGTTTGTCTGTCTCTTCGACTTTGTGTATACATACTCCTCACCAACCATTACACTCAAATGATTTGGCTCTGGAAGTATCTTCTTGAAGTCAAAGCTGATTGTGTTTGTGTTACGCTGACGTGTACGCTCTGTTGTTGCAAACTGTACCGCTGGCATGTTCTGGTTGTCTGCTGATGGTACGTTCTTTACATAGTATGTTGTTGTACCCCAGTAGCGCTGGTCTGCATTGCGATATGTCTCATAACCTACCTCACTCTTGAGCTTCAAGTTCTTCACTGGCTCAATTGTAAGTGCTGCACCCATGTTCAATGTATGACGCTCCTGCTGACGGTCATTGTCTGCAAGTGCCTGAAGTGGATTGTAAAGGTTTCCAAGGTCATCATCATCCGATCCTGCATTAGGGTCAAGATTTGCCAATGGAATAGGTGTGTAAATTACTGAATACTTCAAACGCTTGTCTGAGTCGTATGCCGATGTCACATCATTTGCACCACCACCATAGATGTTTGTCTTTGAATAACGTACCGAGAAGTCTAAGGTAACTGGCTGCCATGGCTTTGCATTCAATTTCAAGTTTGCATTGTCACGGCTGAACTTTGATGTCTCCATGATTGCCTTGTCACCCATGTGCGCATAACCCATTGAGAACTTTATCTTGTCTGTACCACCTGTGATGTTAACATTGTGGTTGAATGTGTGACCAAGACGACCAAATGTCAAGTCCTGCCAGTCATTTACTGGAGCATTGTCATAAAGGTCAATGTCATTGTACGAACCAAAGAATGATTCATAACCCGACATCTTGTCCGACAAGAGAGCATACTCATACTGCCAACGTGCATAATCACCTGCATCAAGTACATCAAGTGTCTTCGCAATCTTCTTTACTGCATAATATGCATTGTATGATACTGCGAACTTTCCGTCTGTACCATTCTTTGTCGTGATGAGGATTACACCATTCGCACCACGCGAACCATAGATTGCTGTAGATGAAGCATCTTTCAATACTGTCATGTCTTCAATTTCTGAAGCAGGAATATCACTGATGCTCTCTACTGGGAATCCATCTACAATAAAGAGAGGTGTGTTGTCCTGAGTGATTGATCCACCACCACGAACTCTAATCTTCATCTCCGCATCTGGAGATCCTTCTGTTGTTGTAATCTGTACACCAGCCATCTTACCTGTCAATGCCTCTGTTGCCGAAGCTACTGGCACTGCTGCAAGAGTTTCTGAGTTTACTGTTGCTACTGATCCTGTCAAGTCTTTCTTCTTAACCGAACCATAACCAACGGCTACTACTTCCTCAAGGCCGATCGCCTCTTCCTGAAGTGTTATCTTCAAGCCTGTCTGCTGCTGAGCCAACGACACAACCTGCGACTGGAAGCCTATACAGCTAACGTTCAATGTCTGTGCTGCCGCATTATCGACTTTTAAAGAGAAGTTACCATCAAGGTCAGTCACTGTACCTTGAGTAGTGCCGGAAACAATCACCGATGCACCAGGGAATGGAAGACCCTGCTGGTCGTAGACTGTTCCGTTTACCTGTGTTGCCTGAGCCCAAGCCCCGACTGACACTAGGAACATCAGTAAGATACTGAAAATTTTGCTTTTCATAAATCTACATTTAACTTTAATTCTTTACTTATAGGTATCAAATCATTTCCCTCAATTTCACTCGGCTTCAACCTACCTAGGTTTTAGGTCTAAACCATCACACGCATTGAGTCACGATTCAACACTACAAAGATATTAACACTATTAAACAACATTGTAATACAATCGTTTGCAATAAGGGGGAATTTTTGACACTATTGTTTTTTTAGCGTTACACCACTATTTACCTAAAATACTATATATCAACACTATCACAAAAAGTCTCCTATATTAATAACATCTAACAGACAATTATATTCCATAAAAAATGAAAACAATTTTCCCTTCTGTTAGAATTAGTTTATTCCTATGTTATTCTATTATTTTTCTCCTATCAACTGCTTTTTTGACGACACCGGTCGTTCACTCATCTATTTTTGTTATATTTGCGTCACTATGAGTTTATTTATACATACATATCCTGTCAGATTGCAGTTCAAACAACCGGCAGGCACTTCTCGAGGAGTATACACTTATCGCGACATTTGGTACGTAACGGTTTCCGACACCACTACTGGAAATATCGGAATAGGCGAATGTGCTCCACTACCCGACCTAAGTTGTGATCGCGGTCCTAATTATTATTCACGCCTATTGACTGCTTGCCAGACTACTGAGCATTTAGGTTACATAGACTATGATATGCTCTCTAATTGTCCCTCTATACTGATGGGACTCGAAACGGCTTTCCGCCATCTGCAGACTCGCTCTTTCAAACTCTTCGACAATAGTTTCACACGTGGCGAAATGTCTATTCAAATCAATGGACTTGTCTGGATGGGCAATTATGACGAAATGCTTTCACGCATTGCCGAAAAACAAGAAAAGGGCTTCAAGTGCATTAAACTCAAAATTGGAGCTATCAATTTCAAAGACGAACTCAAGCTAATCGAAATCATCCGAAGCAATTTCACAAGCAGTCAAATAGAACTCCGTGTCGATGCCAACGGCGCTTTCAATGCCGAAGATGCTATGACCAAGATCAAACAACTCGCTAAATACGACATCCACTCCATCGAACAGCCTATCAAGCCTGCACAATGGGATAAAATGAATAAACTATGTTGCTATAGCCCTATCCCTATCGCCCTCGACGAGGAACTTATCGGCATCAATAACACAAAGAATAAAAAACAACTTCTTAGCACAATAAGACCCCAATACCTGGTTCTCAAACCTTCTCTTCATGGCGGTTTCCACGGCTCAGAAGAATGGATTTCTTTGGCTGAACTAATGGGCATCAAATATTGGGTGACGTCTGCTCTTGAAAGTAATATAGGACTCAATGCTATCGCACAATGGACTGCCGAACACTCACCTACTCTGCCACAGGGATTGGGAACCGGACAGTTGTTCACCGACAATTTTCCTACTCCTCTCACTCTCATCGGAGAACAAATGTGTTACGACAATTCAATAACGCCTTCTCCAAGCGATTTTATCAAATGGGCAAAAAATAACAAACAATAATTTCATTCAATCCTTTCACAATGCGATTCCTTCATTTTTTACTTCTTATCTCACCACTCATCTTGTCAGCTTGTTCGTCGTCTGTCATTACTATCCGAACTATCGGCGACTCAACTATGGCTGATTACGAAGAGAATACTACCGAAACTCGAGGCTGGGGAGAAATGTTCGGCCATTTTGTCAATCCACGAAAGGCTAATGTTGTCGACTATGCACGCGGAGGTAGAAGTTCTAAGAGTTTCTACGAGGAAAAACTTTGGCAGACTGTTCTCGACTCTACTCGCAAGGGCGACTACATACTCATTCAGTTTGCACACAATGATGAAAAAAACAATGGTCTCGAAGGCGACGACGGCAGAGGAACTGCTCCTTGGGGACAATACCGCCAATATCTTGAGCGATATATCGACGAAGCTCGCGAAAAAGGAGCTACGCCTATCTTTGTCGCACCTATAATTCGTAGATATTTCGACTCCAACGGAAGAATTACACGCAAGGGACAACACGATCTGTCTTCATCAATTGAGGATACTACTAAAAATTACATCCTAGTGATGAAAACTGTTGCGAAACAAAAGAATGTCCCTTATGTCGACCTCACTTCACGTACTCTTCAAATGACTGAGTCTGCCGGTCCAAAACTCTCAAAGCAGCTTATATATGTCAGCGGCGACAACACTCATACACGAGCCTTCGGTGCTGCTCATATTGCCAAAGCTGCTATGAACGAGATGAGAGACATGAAACTTATCGGCAATGTTTGGAAGGATTGTCGACTTGTCGTCAACCCACAGATTATTGATTTGGGCAATATATATACTGGCAACGCTGTCGAATACACTTTCGATGCTCTAGCTGTAAACGGCGAAACTACCGACCGACACATTTATGATATTACGACAAATGACAATGTGGGTATTCGCTTTTCTGGCGATACAGAGTCCACCACTCATCTCTACACCGACACTATCGGTGGAGTTTCTTTCATCGCTTCATTTACTCCAACAACTCCAGGTCCTGTCGAAAAAAATATCATTGTGTCAACTCCCGGAGCACATGAGAATATAACAATAAAGGCCAATGTCATAGAGCCTGCTGAACGACTTCCTATGTCTGTCACTTTCTCTGACATCGCCAGCAAACCTGCCGACGAACACTTTTGCCATGCATCTGCTCCAACGCTTTCCGGTCTCAAGTTATCTGCCGATGGCTCTTCTGTAATTACAGAAAACGAAGAATGGCCAGCAGACATTGACGAGAGCGGTTCACGATATATCGAACTATATATAATTCCTCAAAGCACTACAACTATTACCGACATAAGTCTGAAGACCGACTCCGACTTGTGCTATCGTATTGCCGCAAGCCGTGGTAAAGGGTTCTTCCCTAGAACTACTCTGTTCGAATGCTTTACTCCTGGCCATAGCGAATCTGTTTCCGCTCATACTTCTATGACCGTAACTCCTAACGAACGTATCGTGATTCGCATCTACCCATGGAGCAGAGAAAGGACTTCCAAACTTTTCACTATAAAGGATATTACTATTAAAGGTATTTCATATAAATAATAACATTGGCTATATCAGACGACATAAGGTCATTTATCAACGAATGGAACGACTCATCTAGTTCCGTCCTGGTACACACGTCCGGATCTACAGGTACGCCCAAACCTTTCTTGGCTGAAAAAAAACGCATGGAGGCAAGTGCTCGTATGACATGCGATTTCCTCGGACTGAAAAAGGGAGATTCGGCACTACTCTGTATGCCTTTAAAATATATTGCAGGAAAAATGGTTGTTGTTCGTTCTATCGTTCGCGAATTAAACATCATTCCTGTCGAACCATGCGGACATCCTCTTCATGATGTATCTTGCCACATCCATTTTGCAGCAATGACTCCAATGCAGGTGTTCAACACTCTGCAAGACGCCGACGAAACGAAAAAACTAATGGCTGTCGACAATCTTATCATTGGAGGAGGCTCTGTCGATGCCAACCTTGCTTCTAGACTAAGGTCTTTCCCTAACAAGGTCTACTCTACATACGGCATGACCGAAACGCTTTCCCACATCGCTATGAGACGCATCAATGGCGATGAAGCTTCCGAATGGTACACACCAATGCCTGGAGTGACTGTCTCGCTGAGTCCCGACAACACACTCGTCATTAATGCCCCTAGCGTCAATCCCGATTTGCTCACTACCAATGACATTGCCGAGATCAACAGCCAAGGACAATTCCGAATTATCGGACGCAAGGACAACACTATAAATTCTGGAGGTATCAAAATACAACCAGAAGAGGTCGAAACTCTCCTCAAACCAGTTTTCGACTCACAAATAAAAGCTCCATTCGCTATTTCGTCTCTGCCCGATGATAAGTTTGGCGAGATTCTTGTACTCGTAACACCCGATAATACGTTCGATGATCTTTTGATTCTCAACACTTGTCAATCTGTTCTGCCACATCTCTGGATTCCCAAACGTATCATACGTTCCGAGATTCCATATACCGAGACTAACAAGGTTGCACGTCGCAAGCTAAAGGATCTTATCAGAACTTTTTGTCATTAATTCCAACATGATACTATAAATATATGAAGAAGTTTTTTCCACTTTATATTACAAATCTTTTTGGTGTGATGAACGACAATGTCCTCAAGACTCTTGTCTGTTTCATTGCAGCCTCTTGGGTCAATGAGGAGTATCGCTCAATTGTTGTCAACGCTACTGCCGGAGCTTTGGTTCTGCCCTACCTTTTATTCTCCCCACTTGCCGGCAAACTACCACAACTCTATTCCAAGCTACAGGTATTCCGCTGGTGTAAAATTCTTGAATTACCTATCATGCTCATTGCAATTCTCGGATTCTACTACGAAAATATATGGATCGCTATCTCCGCAGTCTTGCTCATGGGACTACAAAGCGCTATATATTCTCCTTCAAAATATGGACTAATAAAGGACATTGGTGGCACAGAAGGCATTTCCACCGGCATGGGAGGCATGGAGGCTATCGCTTTCCTAGGCATGCTTCTTGGCACTGTTGCTGCTTCATTCCTTGCTGAACTGCCCAATAACAACATTTCATTCATTGTACTAATCGCTTTGGCTACTCTTGGCCTTATTGCTTCAACAACAATCCATGCCGATGAGAAGCATTCTACTATAAAAACGTCAACCAATCCTATCAAGTTTCTTCGCGACACTTCACACCTCATCGGACAATACCGTGGTCTCCACCACGTGATTCATCTATTGTCTCTTTTCTGGTGGCTCTCTGCGTCTTTACAGACTATACTCATCATTTACTGCACTTCCGACATGGGCCTAACACCTTCTGAAACTGGATATATACTGGCACTAACAGCTATCGGCATAACTGCCGGATGCCTGGTCGGCGGACAGCTCGATCACAAACTTTTTATGCTTGGCTATGTTCCACAACTCGGAATGCTCGACGCTATTTTACTCCTAGCAATCTTCTTTGCAGAACCATCTCCTGTCATATTCGCCATTCTAGTTGCTTCAGTAGCTTTTATTGGCGGCCTTTTCAAGATTCCACTCGATGCCGAAATACAAAAACGTGTAAGCCACAAGGAACTCAATGTGGTCCTCGCATACTTCAATCTGGTATCTTTTATTTACATTTTTATGGCTTCGGCTACCAATATCATCGTAACATCTTTCTTCCCTAATAGATACGTCTTCTTGGCAATCGCTATCGTTATTGGCGTCTCTTCCATCATTTTCATTTTCGACTACAAGGCTGTCCTATGCTTCTTTGGACGAGAACATATCCGACTCCACTATGACATAGACAATACAGGACGAAACAATCTGGACACCGTCGAAGGAGAGAACCTCCTCATTTTGCCACAACATGTAGCCGTAATCGATCCTCTTATGCTGTTTGCCGAACTCTACGATAAGAAAATCCAACCTCTTGTCGATGAAGATTATTTCCACATTCCCGTCATTGGACACGTTCTTTCTCTCTTCAACGCTGTTGAAGTGCCCGACCTTCGTCGCTCTCGTAAAGGCTTGGACAAGGTCAAACAACTCGACTCTATCATCCTCAACAGCCTTAACAAAGGAGATAACATACTTTTCTATCCGTCAGGACACATCACAACCGATGGAGTCGAGACTATAGGGTCACGACACCTCGCATATAACACAGTCATCAATCTTCCCGAAAACACAAAGGTAATAGGCATTCGCATCAGAGGACTTTGGGGCAGCCAATGGAGCCGCTACGGCCTAAACGCTACACCTTCAATTGTCTCCCTTCTTGCCAAAAGTGCACTTTTGATATTTAGCACGTCTATTTTCTGGATGAAAAAACGTAAGGTCACACTCGAATACGTCGACATTACCGACAAAGTAAAAACATGGAGACAAGGAACAAAACTCGAGTTCAATGCCCAACTCGAAAATTTCTACAACTCCTAATCTTATCTTCTTGTCAAATCTGGAATTAGAATTTCATACGTTTTCTTTCTAATATTTGTCAATTTGTTTTGTCGCAACCAGGGATTATATTCTCTGATTGACTTATATGTCGTTTCATTATCCAAAGCAAATTGGGCAATGTCTTCAATAGTGCCATCAACTGTTATTTTTCTCATGTTGGGCATTCTGTAGCAGTCACTCTCTTTTACGTCAAAACCAAACACACCAGGATTGCTCATTATAAGTTTTATCGCAGCTATTCTAAATATATACCTTGCTGTTTCTTCAGTCCATAATATGTCATAGAAATAGTTCTGCTGCTGTCTCGACATGTTTTTATGAGCTCTGGCTTGACCTCCATTATATGCAGCAGCAACAAGAGCCCACGAACCTAATGACTCGTATGATTTTCTGAGCATCTTGCATGCAGCTTTTGTACTTTTGATCACATCACACCTCTCATCTACTTCATCATTTATCTCCAACCCATTCTCTTTACCTGTTGCTTCCAAAAACTGCCAAAAGCCGACAGCGTCTTTTCCCGATCGTACTGTTGCCGACAACACGCTCTCCGCTACCGCCAAATACTTAAAATCATCAGGAATTCCATTCTCTTTAAGAATTGGTTCTATTATTGGGAAATATTTACGTGATCTCTTAATTGCCAATATTGTATTAGTATGCCCAAATGTATTCGATACAATCTCTCTATCAAACGACTCATAGACGTCCAGCCTCTCCAATGGCATTTTCTCACCAAATAGCTCATATCGCTCAGGCACCATAGGAGTTGTCACATGCTGTGGACATGCCACACTATCCATCAACAAGGTTTCATCCGTGCAATCCCCATCAGCCCCCTTCGACGATGTCAATGTATAAAATAATATTGTCACAAATGCGCTCGCACCAAAGAATATCAATGTTCGCTTCATATCAACTGTTTTTGTCTAATATATATTTTAGCCAACGGCCACTTTACACAAAAAAAAGAAGGACAAAGCATATAAATTAGCTTTGTCCCTCATAAAGCGGAAAGACAGGGATTCGAACCCCGGAAGCCTTGCAGCTTGCCGGTTTTCAAGACCGGTGCATTCGACCACTCTGCCATCTTTCCAATATCTTTAAGTTCTTTGTCAACCTCGTTCCCTTTGTTTGACGATGCAAAGGTAGAAACATTTTTTATTCTGTGCAAGTGTTTGAGCAAAAAAATGCATGTTTTTTTTCATTTTTCTTTTTTAGGGATACAAAAATGATTTATCAACTATTTTTTTCTATATTTGTACCTAGTTGCTGATCATTAAACAAACAGACAAAATGATAGACCTAACTTACCTCCACTCCATCTCTGATGGCGACAAAGATGTCGAAAAAGCACTCATCGGTATCTTCCTCGAACAACTGCCCGAATTCGAAAAGGATCTTACCAACGCTTTCGCACAAAAAGATTTCGCCACTCTGGCCGCAAATGCACACAAAGCAAAATCATCCATCCAAGCAATGGGAATGGAAGACCTTGCTAAACAACTCAAGCGTCTGGAAATGCTTTGTAAGCAATTATTCGTCAATCAAGCACTATCCAACAACACCGACGACAAACGTATAGAGGACTATCAAAGACAACTCTCTTCACTGCCAGATGACCTCAAGACATGGATTGATGAAAGATTTTCTAAAAAAGACATGCTAAATGCAATAGAAGATACAATTATTTTTTATAAATTGCAGGCGGAATTTGCTAAGAATGAACTGACAAAGGGATTATAGCCAATCTTCAAAAATGAAAACTATGATAGAAGTAATTGAAAACGAAGGAGTCGTAACAGCATCAGTAGTAGGTACCGACCGTATTACCGTAGCCAATGTTGCAGAACTCAAGACTATATTAATATCTAAACTTAAAAGCGGCGCCGCTAAAGTTGTCCTCGATCTGAAAAACGTCAAATTCATGGACAGCACAGGCATTAGTGTCCTCATCAGTAGCCTCAAGACTTCACGCGAGAGCAACTCTAAATTCGTCATCGCAAACATCCAACGCGATGTCCTCAAACTTTTCGAGTTGATGAAGCTCGACAAGATTTTCGAAATAGAATAATCACGTTTTATATACTCAACAACAAAAGGTCGCTCATAATTATGAACGACCTTTTTTATTCCCCTTAGACTCAACCCTACAAAAAATGCCAGACATCCAACAGACATCTGGCATTATAATTAATATGAATTTAGACTAGTGCTCGAGAAACAGAGAAACATTCTTCTCTATCTTCTTCTCGTCTGTCTCATGCTTTACAAACTTATCTCCTGTGATATGCTCATACAACTCGATATAACGGTCTGTAATGCTGTTCACAATTTCATCAGTCATCTCAGGCACCTGCTGTCCCTCTTTACCCTGGAATCCATTATCCATAAGCCACTGACGAACAAACTCCTTTGAAAGCTGACGCTGTGGCTCACCCTTCTCAAAACGCTCCTCATAACCCTCGCTATAGAAATAGCGACTTGAATCTGGTGTATGAATCTCGTCTATAAGATAAATCTGGCCATCTTTCTTTCCAAACTCATACTTTGTATCAACAAGAATCAAACCCTTCTTGGCTGCCATCTCTGTACCACGCTCAAAAAGTGCGTATGTATATTTCTCTATCTGTTCATAATCCTCACGACTAACCAAACCCTGAGAGATAATCTCTTCCTTCGAGATATTCTGGTCATGACCCTCGTCTGCCTTAGTTGTTGGAGTAATTATTGGAGAAGGGAATTTCTGATTCTCCTTCATGCCCTCAGGCAACTTAACACCGCACAACTCGCGTGCACCTGCCTTATACTCTCTCCATGCACTACCCGTCAAATAACCACGGATAACCATCTCAACTCTGAATGGCTCACATTTCAAGCCTACTGTCACCTGTGGATCTGGAGTGGCAATCTTCCAGTTTGGAATAATGTCCTTCGTCGCATCAAGAAACTTTGAAGCAATCTGATTGAGCACCTGTCCCTTGAAAGGAATACCCTTTGGAAGAACCACGTCAAATGCTGATATACGGTCGCTCACAACCATCACCATATAACGGTCAGCTATGTTATAAACGTCACGAACCTTTCCTTTATAACGGCTCTTCTGCCCAGGGAAGTTGAATTTGGTTTCTACTATTGCCTTACTCATTTTATTATGATGTTTTTAGTTTATTCTAGTCTTCTATCATTTTTTCTTCTCTGCGTCTCTCGTCTTCTCTATCAAAAGCTTCCACTATTCTCTGCACAAGCTTATGTCTAACGATATCCGACGCACCGAACTCTACTATTTTCAAACCCTTCACGTTGTTAAGCACTCTCAAGCAGAACAACAATCCACTCTGATACGCCTTCGGAAGGTCTATTTGTGTAACGTCTCCAGTCACCACAAATTTTGCATTCGCACCCATTCGGGTAAGAAACATCTTTATCTGCGGCACAGTAGTGTTCTGAGCCTCGTCAAGTATCACAAAGGCATTCGACAATGTTCTGCCTCGCATAAATGCCAACGGAGCTATCTGGACAACACCAGTCTCCATATACTCCTTCAACTTCATCGGTGGCACCATGTCCGCCAAGGCATCATACAACGGCTGCAGATACGGATCAATCTTCTCTTTCAAATCACCAGGCAAGAATCCAAGCTTTTCACCTGCCTCAACTGCCGGACGACTTAATATTATTCGCTTCACCTGCTTCGCCTTGAGCGCCCTCACCGCCAACGCAATGGCCAAATATGTCTTTCCCGAACCAGCCGGACCCACAGCAAACACCATGTCATTATCCATGGCTGCATCTACCATTTTCTGCTGGTTCTGCGATCTCGCCTTGATGGCATGACCATCAACACTATGCACTATCGTTGTCGAATCAGCTACAGGAATGACAGTCTGCGGACTGCCCGAAGTGATATCCAGTATCGCCTGCTCAGTAAGTACATTATACTCACCGTAATACTTCATAATCTGAGATATCTTCTCCTCAAAATCCGCAACCTCCTCTGCTTCACCCATGGCTTTTATCCAATTGCCACGACACACTATCTTGAGTTTCGGAAAGCAAGTTCGAATAAGGTCTAGCTTCACGTTTTTTTCACCACAAAACTCGACCAGATCAACGGTATCAAGATAAATGAGTTTCTCTATCATTATTAAGTATTACAGGTTTTCTATTTTCTCGGCAAAGATAATAATAAATTGCCAATAAGAACCACCAGCTACCACAATTTATCAAAGGAACATGGATATAAGTGGTATCGTCAGCACCGACAACAATGTCGTTATAAAGGTCCCTTGCGCCATCACTTCCTCGCCACGCCCATAACGTATGCAGAATAACGTTCCAAACGAAGCAACCGGCATCGCTATTATCACAGCGTTTATGTTCGATATCAACTCATTCACACCAAGCGCCCTACAAATGTACAATATCGCCAAAGGTATCAATATCAGTCGCATAATCGTCATCACATATACACCACGCGATCCAAGCATTTTCTTTATCGGCACTTGAGCCATCGACGATCCTATTATAAGTAGTGCCGACGGCACCGTCATGCTTCCAAGCAGACTAAACACTTTCTCCACTCCTGTCGGCACATGTATCGCAAAGACTACTATTATTATAGACACATACGACGCTATCAAACCCGGACAATACAACACTTTCGGATCAAACTGCAAATGCTTGTAACTTCCCGTTATAAATAAGGTACCAACCACAAACACCAACAACGTATTCGGGAAGTTCAATATCGATGCATAGAACACCGCCTCCTGACCAAAGATACTTGCAACAACAGGATATCCAATGAAACCCACATTTCCAAATGTTATCATGAATCCATAGAACCCTTCGTCTTCCTTCTTTATCGGCATATACCTTGGCAAAACAAACGCCAAAGCAATAAGAAAAACATACGTGGCAAAACTCAGTCCCAACAACGGCAATATCAACGACGCATCCGGCAATTCATCTTTCATCACCGACGACATTATCAGACACGGACACGAGATATTGATGACAAACGACGACAACTGACGGTTAAACTCCTGGTTTATCATCTGACGCTTGCGAAGAAAATAACCCACAAGCACTATTGCAAACAATACGGCCATCTGCATGGCCACTACCTCACCCATATAGTGACACGCGAACTCCTTTTCGCCTTAGTCTAAATGCTCTTTCATCAACTCATCAACTTCCTGTCGACCAACTGGTGTATAGCCCGACGGCCTTGCAAAATCCGAAGCACCAACTTCTTTAGGTTGTATGTCACTCAACATGATGATGATTCCAGAGTCACCCGTATTTATCTTTATTGCTGTTATCATTCCTGGAATGGTCTCCACAGGACTATCTTTTATCTTCTTGTCAAAACCATCCATCGGCACATAATACGTATCCACTTTCAACGTACCCCATGGCGACTGACACACCGAACTTATCTGATGCGACTGCCATCCCGCCACTTCCTGCATTTCTACCAACTCCGACGATACTATAGCCGTATCTTTCTTCACATAGTCTTCCTGAGTAAACAAATCCGAAAATGGAACTATCATCTTCTCACCGCTGATGTCCATTGCAACAAAGCTGTCCTCCACCGACGCAACAACTCGCATTTTAACAACACCAAGTCCAGCACTGGCATTAAGACACACTCCATCTTTGTTATACAGACCACTTATCTTCGATGGCAGCATCTTGCCAACGATGCCATGATCCCTGATCGAACCCGAATAGTAGACGTCATATTCTATAGCACCCGACTCTGGTACTGTCGTACTCTTCTCACGATTGCACGACACCATCACTAAGGCACCTAGCACTACTGCCACTATCACTCTTATCGCACTAATGTTCTGCATGACAAACGAATATTTTATATTAGTTCTCATTTACTAATTTTTCCATTCTCACCATTATCTGGCGCATAACTTCATTTTCAACATCATATTTCACCTCGCCAACTTCCGATATCGGAAGCACTCTCGCCGGCGTACTCGTGATAAAGGCTGCATCATACTCACTTATCTTGCCCGATTCAATTGGCATATATATGACCGGCACACCCATCTCACCACAGATGTCTATCACTTTCTTTCTTACTATTCCTCCCAGCACCATCCTGTCTGGTGCTGTGTAAACATTTCCGCCACCAACAAAAAAGACGTTCGATCGGCTTCCTTCAGTTATCTGTCCGTCTCCATTCACCAGCAACGATTCATACAAACCCTCATCCTTCTGCTGTTTCTCTGCGGCATTTCTCATGTCCGCATGATATATCTTCGCCTTCGGATTCGGTCTCAACGCCTCTATCAAGTCAGTCTTCACACCTCGCTCATAATCCTCTTTCTCAGGATATGACGACGGAACAAAACCTGCCTGAAATACATCCTTCGTACTCAACGTCAATCTTAGGTTGCAGTTCTCTATCTCATTGCACAACACCAACCACTCTATCTGCTGCTTCAGCGAATCAAAGTTGTCTATCCACTTCCTTGCCGCCAAAAGCGTATTCTCAAAGCGCTTCAAATGGTCATCAATAAACAGCACTCGCTTGTTCTCAACTCTCATGAGCTCATACACTTCATTGTCGAAGCCTATCTCTTCCTGCTCGCTGAGCGACTCCAGCTTGCCGTTCTTTATTATAGTTGTTCCTATGTGATACATTTTACTTCACCCCCTTTTTCTTCTATTCTACGTCACAATCTCCCTTCAGGTTTCGTTTTTCTAGCGCTTTTGCTTCATCCCAATATTTGTCCATCTCCTCCAATGTCATATCCTTCAAGTTTTTCCCCTTCGCTATCGTCTGCGACTCAAGATAATTAAACCGTCTTGTAAATTTCGCATTCGTCCGCGCAAGCGCATTCTCCGGATTAATATGATAGAACCTGGCTACATTAATCAACGAGAATAGCATGTCACCAAATTCCGCTTCCATAGCATCCTCATCCCCTCTCTCAACCTCTTCCTCAAACTCCGCAATCTCTTCTTTCACTTTGTCCCACGCACCCTTCACGTCATCCCAGTCAAATCCAACTCCCTTAGCTTTACCTTGAATTCTATATGCTTTGATCAATGCAGGCAGAGAGTCCGGCACACCACCAAGAACTGTCTTATTCCCATCCTTTTCTTTCAACTTTATCTGCTCCCAATTCGATGTTACCTCTTCCGCAGTTTCCGCTTTCGCATCACCAAACACATGAGGGTGTCTAAATATCAGCTTGTCTGTCAACGATTTCAACACATCCGCCATACCAAACTGCCCCTTCTCTTCAGCTATCAGACTATAGAACGCCACATGCAGCAACACGTCACCAAGCTCTTTCTTCACATTCGCCACATCTTCCTTGAACACAGCATCCGCAAGTTCATGAACTTCCTCTATAGTGTTCGTGCGCAAGCTTCCCCAAGTCTGCTTCCTGTCCCACGGACATTCTACACGAAGTCTTTTCAAAACTTCATCAAATCGCTTGTATTCCTCAACGGTTCTCTCAAGTTCCTTATCTGTATTTTTACTCATTGCCGCACATGTTTAACCCTGCAAAACTTTTATGAATTATTCTACAAAGATAAGCAAAATAAACATATCACAAACTATCTTCTTCGCCATTTTTATCACCACATTCCTTATTATATATAAAGTCTTTCTCCCAACTCATTCATCACATCACCAACACTTAATTTTTGTCAACAACCGCCACCACTCCATCACCTCACTTTTAGCTAGGGATACCGTAACGATACCGTAGGGATATCATAAGCTCAACAAACCGCCAAATGTTACACAATGTCAATTTAATGTATCAATTTTTACATTTGTTATCAATCCATGTTGTTACCTTTGCCACCGACTAAAACACAATCGATTTTATCTAATGAAAAAGTACGCATTGATTTTCTCGTTCTTTGTCGCAACTCTTTGCGCCAAAGGACAGAATCCTTACCTCCCTCTTTGGGAGCATCTTCCTGATGGCGAACCTCGAGTTTTCGAGGATCCCGACCAACCAGGCAAATACCGAGCTTATATCATCGGCTCTCACGACGTGGCTTTCACACAATATTGCGGTCCCGACATCCGCATGTGGTCCGCTCCCGTCGAAGATCTTAGCCAATGGCGCGACGAAGGTTCTATCTTCAAATATTACGTCGATGGACAATGGGACACTATGTTCGCTCCCGATCTTGTCGAGGTAATCGACAAGGAAACAGGCAAGAAGGTTTATTACCTCTACCCTCACTCTCGTGGTCACCAACGCGTCCCAACAGTCTGCAAAGGTGATCGTCCCGACGGACCATTCACTCCTGTCAATCTTTCAGACGACGGACGCAAGTGCCTTCCTGGTTCCATAATCGATTTCGACCCTTCCGTTTTTATCGAAAATATTACAGACAAGAAGGACCCAGATTACAACAAGGGTTTCCGTGCTTATGTCTTCTACGGTTTCCAGCACTCGACTGCTTTCGAACTCGACCAAGACAATATGTATGCAGTTCGCCCTGGCACCGAAATACACGATAATTTCATTCCAGCAAGCCGCAGCTACGGACAGCCTCGCGACCCTGAAGGCACCAAGTACGAAGCTCTCTACAAAGGACAAAATCCTGGTGATTTCAATTTCTTCGAAGCTTCATCTATCCGCCAAGTAGGCAACAAATATGTCATGGTCTTCTCTGGATATTCAGGACCCGATTACGGTCTCGGCTCTACCAACTCAGCTCTCCGCTATGCTTTCGGCGACTCGCCTCTCGGACCATGGCGCTCTGGTGGTGTTCTTGTCGACTCACGTGGTGTCGTTGTCGGCGAAGATGGATCTAAGCTCATAACTACAAATGCCGGACACAACACTCACGGTTCACTTCAGCAGATTAATGGTCAATGGTATGTCTTCTACCATCGTCCTCCACGCGGTTTCGGCTACGCTCGACAAGCTATGGTTGCTCCTGTCAAAATCGAATGGGACCAGAAAAAGGTTGCCGATGGAGGTACTGTCCGCATCTCCGGATACGACCCTTTTGCTAAAAACGAAGAATGGAATGCAACAGCTTCCAATGGCGACAAATATACTGGTGCCGAGGTCACTTCCGAAGGTTTCCAGATTTTCGGACTTAACCCTTACCAGTACTACTCTGCTGGCTATGCTTGCTACATGACTGGCAACGACTGGATGCAGGATTCATGGGACGTTTGGGACAACAGCATGGATCTCGCTGGTATTACTAATAAAGGTATTGTCGGTTTCAAATATTTCGGCTTCGGCGGACTCGCCAAGGACACAAAGGGCGTCAAGGCTTTCGAAGGCGCTAAGAAGGGCAACCAGACTAAGATCAACCTCTGGATCACTCCAACCCACAAGGAAGCTTTCAAGATTCACGTCATGCTCGATGCTCCTTTCAGCAACGCCACACACAATGGCAAGGAAATCGCAGTAATCGAGGTACCAGCCAACTCAGCTCCTGTTCCTGTCAAACTATCTGCCGATGTTGCTTCAGCTGTCGAAGGGCTCAAAGGCAAGCATGCTATCTACCTCGTTGCCGAAGGACCTGAGATTGAAAAGCCAAAACAAAATCCATGGGGACCACGCACACCACAACGTCCTAAAGGACTTTTCGACATGCATGGCATTGCGTTTAGTTCTGCAACGATAGAGGTAGAACGTCCTGTCGCACCATCAATCACAGTCAACGTCAACGGCACGAATCTCATCATTCCTCAAACACCTATTCGTTCTACAAGTCTAAACGGACTCTGCGACCAGGCAACATATCAACTTCATTGCCCTAAATATAAAGAATACAATATTAAGGTCGATGTCAATTTGCCTGATGCACAAATAGAAGTTTCACCTATAATCGAAGGACGTGCCACTATAAAGATTACTTATAAAGGTAAAACCAAGACTTTCCTTCTTAACTAATCATTTTTTTCTCTATTTATATTTATGCAGAAGGCTGCCCCACTTTTGGAGCAGCCTTCTACTTCGCTAAACTATAACAACACTCAGCAATAACTGAATTAATTATTCTTTTTCTTCATCCTTCAACACAGTCTGTGTCTCCTCATCATAGTACTCTGCCAATTCTCTCAATCGACCATAATGCTCATCGTGCTGTGAACGGTCCAGGCCCAAAGCCTCTGACTTCTCCGAAACACGCATTGGTATCATTTTGTTCGTCAACCAGTACAATCCGTATGTCACTCCAAATGTATAGACAAAGACTATCACTACTGCTATTATGTGGTTCATAAGGAAATGCATGTGAGTAAAGTCCTCTGGCAAGTTTCCTTCTGCATATTCATATTTATATAGGAACACACCTGTCAATATTGTACCTACTATACCACCAACACCATGCGTTGGGAACACATCCAAAGCATCGTCTACAGATGTATGGTTCTTCCAGTGGCAAGCAAAGTTCGATATTACAGTTGTGATGAATGCTATCGCAATCGACTCTCCAACCGAAACCCATCCTGCCGATGGAGTAATGGCAACAAGTCCAAGCACACCGCCTACCGCAGCACCCATACCAGAAGGCTTACGTCCAGCAAGACAGTCAACCAATATCCAAACCATCATGGCTGTTGCTGCCGCTGTATTTGTATTCAAGAATGCCTTTACTGCCATTCCGTCTGCATGCAACGACGAACCAGCATTGAAACCAAACCAACCGAGCCAAAGAAGCGATGCTCCAAGTATCACGTATGGAACGTTGCCTGGCTCCGACTTCTTCTCTTTTCTGCGTCCAAGGAATATTGCTCCCACCAAGGCTGCAACACCCGACGATGCATGAACTACTATACCACCAGCAAAGTCCTTGACATGCATCTGAGCAAAAAGTCCTTCTGGATGCCATGTACAATGCGCCAACGGACAATACACAAAGATACAGAACAACACCATAAATACCGTATATGCCGAAAATCTTACTCGCTCAGCAAAAGAACCCGTAATCAACGATGGTGTAATTATGGCAAATTTCATCTGGAACAAAGCATAAAGAGCCAAAGGTATTGTCAAGCCCAACGATGTAGACAAATAATCTGTTGCCTGACCACCAACTCCTTTAAACAAGAAGTATGTCGACGGATCACCAATGATACCCAAGCCGCCAAGGTCTTCACCAAATGACAACGAAAAACCGACAACCACCCATATCACAGATATGATACCCATGGCTATTATCGACTGAAGTATTGTCGAGATGATATTTTTCTTCCTTACCATACCTCCATAGAAGAATGACAGACCAGGTGTCATCATCAATACAAAGATGGTAGCTGTTATCATCCATGCTACATCTGCTATTTCTATATTCTCGGACAATGTCCATTCAGCATCTTCCGGCAGGGTCAATCCCAACACCGCAAACAGGGCCATAAAGGCCATCATAATAATCCAACGTTTTTTCATTGTTCTTTTTTGATTTTTAGTAGCAAAATCCATTTGCCACGATTAAACTATTACTAAAACGATGCAAATATACTACAACTTTTATTCAAAACAATACTTTTACTTATAATTCGCAATAAAACACCCTTAAAAATTGCAAAATCATATCCAACAACTGACTTTTCCATTCATTTTGTCACTTTTCGTTTTTTATTCCTATCTTTGCACAATAAACTCTGACAATGTCATGACCAACAACGATAAGACTAAGGAAATAGAGATCAAAAACGCACGCGTCAACAACCTCAAAGGCATTGACGTCAAGATTCCACGCAACAAATTTGTCGTCATCACCGGAGTCAGCGGTTCCGGCAAGTCCTCTCTCGCCTTCGACACTCTCTACGCCGAAGGACAAAGACGATATGTCGAAAGTCTCAATTCCTACGCCAGACAATTCCTTGGCCGTAACAATAAACCAGAGGTAGACTATATTAAAGGTATTCCACCTGCAATCGCCATCGAACAGAAGGTCAACACTCGCAACCCTCGTTCTACAGTCGGAACTTCCACCGAGGTCTACGATTATATCAAATTGCTCTTCGCACGCATCGGACACACTTTTTCTCCTATATCAGGAGAAGAAGGCAAACGAGATTCCGTCACCGATGTAGTCGACTATATCACAGCACTACCCGAAGGCACCAAGGTTGCAATCCTCTGCAAGGTGATTACCGACGTCCGTTCCATGGAGAATAAGCTCACAGCTCTAATGCAACAGGGTTTTTCACGCATCGAGGTCAATGGTGACTTCAAGCGCATCGACGAGGACACAATAAAAACAACAAGTGACTCTGACGCGGTCAATTTGGTCATCGACAGACTCTCTGCCAACAAGGACGCCGACACTATCACTCGACTTGCCGATTCGGTAACAACAGCTTTCTTCGAGGGACAAAGCGCTTGTATTATTAAGGTATACCATTCCGACGGTTCAATTTCCGAAAAACGCTTCTCCGACCGTTACGAAGCCGACGGAATGGTTTTCGAAGAGCCTACAGAGCAGCTTTTCACCTTCAACAGTCCCGTTGGTGCATGTCCTACATGTGAGGGATTTGGCAAGATTATCGGCATCGACGAGGATCTCGTAATACCAGACAAGTCAAAAAGTGTCATGGAGGATTGTGTAGCATGCTGGACTGGGTCCAAACTTTCCGACTGGAAACGTGATTTCATGTTCGCTGTAAGTAGACTTAACTTTCCCGTCCATCGTCCTTATCGCGACTTAACCGAAAAGGAAAAACAGCTTCTGTGGAAAGGCGGACGCGGAATATACGGCATCGACGCCTTTTTTGAGTCGGCCAAAGAACAACAATATAAGATACAGTATCGCGTAATCCTCTCCCGCTACCGAGGCAAGACAGTTTGCCCCGAATGCAACGGAACACGACTAAGAAAGGAAGCTACATATATTAAGGTAGCAGGAATGAGTATAACCGACCTTGTCAACATGCCTATCGGCAAACTCAAGACTTGGGCCGACTCCATCACACTCAACCAGCACGAAGCTAAGGTTGCCGAACGCCTCTTGGCAGAAATCAGGAGCCGACTCAGCATTCTTTGCGAAGTTGGACTCGACTACCTGACACTCAACCGACTTTCATCAACCCTCTCCGGAGGCGAAAGCCAGCGTATCAATATTGCCACTTCACTTGGCAGCAGCCTTGTTGGCTCTCTATATATTCTCGACGAACCTAGCATCGGTCTCCACTCTCGCGACACAGTCAAACTCATCAAAGTATTACGCCGACTTCGCGACATTGGCAATACAGTTGTTGTTGTCGAACACGACGAGGACATCATTCGAGCTTCCGACGAGATCATAGACATCGGACCTGAAGCCGGACGATTAGGTGGTGAAGTCGTCTTCCAAGGTGATTTCAGAAAATTGCGCGACGACGCAAACACACTCACAACAAAATACCTCAACGGAACATTAAAGATAGAGGTACCCAAGTCTCGCCGTTCATGGAACCGTAAGATTGTTGTCAACAACGCCACTCAAAACAACCTCAAGGGCGTAACAGCGAACATTCCACTCAATGTTATGACTGTAGTCACAGGAGTCAGCGGCTCAGGCAAGTCCACCCTAGTCTCGCAGGTTCTCTACCCTGCTCTATGCAAGGTAATGGGCATTTCCAATGGCGAGAAGACAGGTACATGCGACGGCATTTCAGGTGACATAAAGTCACTTTCTGATGTTGAATATATCGACCAGAATCCTATCGGCAAAAGCACTCGCTCAAACCCTGCAACATATTTAAAGGCATACGACGAGATACGCAAACTCATGGCTGCACAGCAACTATCAAAACAATGCGGATACACTACAGCTCACTTCTCATTCAACACTCAGGGTGGACGATGTGAAGCTTGCCAAGGTGAAGGAATCATCAAGATCGAGATGCAGTTCATGGCCGACATTTCAATCGAATGCGAAAGTTGCCACGGGAAACGCTTCAAGGACGACATCCTCGAGGTCAAATACCGCGGATGCAACATATCCGACATTCTCGACATGACCATCAACCAGGCTATCGAGTTCTTCGGCGAACACGAAGAAGGCAAATCCATCGGAGCAACCGAGAAACGTATCATCGCACGCCTGAAGCCACTCCAGGATGTAGGTCTTGGCTACATCAAACTCGGACAACCTTCTAGCACCCTCTCCGGAGGCGAAAGCCAACGTGTAAAGCTCGCCGCATTTCTAGCCGAAGAACAGGCATCGCCAACGCTTTTCATCTTCGACGAACCAACTACCGGACTGCATTTCCACGACATCAACAAGCTCCTGAAGGCGTTCTACTCGCTTATCGAGAAAGGACACAGCCTCCTCATAATCGAGCACAATATGGATGTAATCAAGTGCGCCGACTGGATAATAGACATGGGACCAGACGGAGGCGAGGCCGGAGGTCAAATTGTCGCAGAAGGCACACCCGAAACCGTTGCCTCAATTCCCGAATCTTTCACAGGACAGCACCTCAAAGAGTTTCTCAACCTATAATATATAATAGTCACCTGACATGAATACAAACAGCAAATCTATCAGAACCGCCATAAGCCAAGCCATCGAACAACTGGCGAACAAGGACTCATACTCACAGATGATTCACACTCATTCTGTCAATTGCCAGATGCCATCGACCAAGCGCCTCAGACAAGTGGTTTCACTATGCCGCGAAATTGTCTTCCCTGGCTATTTTGGCGATATAGACATAACACCAGAAAGTGTCTTATTCCACTCTGGTGTCAACATAGAGAAACTTGCAGACCTCATATCCGACGAAATATATGCCGGACTCTGTTTTACGGCCGAAGACGACCTAGATGTCGAAACACTTAAGACCAAGGCCGAAGAGATCACAGCCAGTTTCATCAGCCAGTTGCCAGAGCTCCGCAGACTTCTTAAAGGCGACGTAGTAGCTATGTACAATGGAGATCCAGCCGCACTAAGCACAAGTGAGGTAATCTTCGCATATCCTGCTATCAAGGCGATTTCCAACTATCGCATCGCACACGCCCTACATCTCCTCAACGTACCTATAATACCACGTGTAATTAGTGAGATGGCTCATAGCGAAACTGGCATAGACATACATCCCGAGGCTTCAATCGGCGAACAATTCGCTATCGATCATGGAACTGGAGTCGTAATAGGAGCTACATGTATAATAGGTAACAATGTCAAGCTCTACCAAGGTGTCACTCTTGGAGCCAAGAGCTTCCCACTCGACGAAGAAGGGAACCCTATCAAGGGTATACCACGACACCCAATAATCGAAGATAATGTTATCATCTACGCACAAGCCACGATTCTCGGACGTGTCACCATTGGACACGACACAACTATAGGAGGAAATGTGTGGATTACCAAAGACGTTCCACCACACTCCGTTTATACTCAGAAAAACGAGAAATAAAGGCGACACTTCTATATGGGTGATTTTTTATCACCCATAAAAAGCAAACAAATGGCAGATAATTTCACCCCCATAGCATCCAACAAATGCCATCTACAGCAAAATGAACAACTACACACAAAAAAAAACACAAAAACTAGACAAATCTCGTTAACTTTAACTATATTTGCCACGTCATCATAGACTATAGCAAAAACTGAAATGGAGTTTGACATAGCTAATTGGGTAAATGAGAAGAAGACAGACAATGTTCTTCTTGAGCATGTAGGCGACTTTACGTCGGATTACATCGACTCTGTTTTACCGTCAATTGAGGCTCAATTCGACGATAAAATAGCGAGCGACAACATCCGCAAGAAGGTCTTCCACATCTTCGTCGAGTGCATCCAGAACCTATTTCACCATATCGAGCCAATTAGTTGCTTGACAAGTGTGTTCGGCTCTGATCGCATCGGCGCCATCCTGCTCGTTAAAGACGAAGCCGGATACCGGATTTCTACCGGCAATTTCATCAAAAAGGAAAAAGAAAAATTCTTGCAGAACAAGATTGACCAACTCAACACTCTTAGTGCTGACGAAATCAAACGCCTTTATCGCGAAACAATCAACAACTCAACTTTCTCGGCAAAAGGTGGTGCAGGAATCGGTATGATAGATATGGCCCGTAAAACAGGCAATAAACTTCACTACCAGTTCTATCCAGTCAAGGGGAATGCAGATATTCTTTTCTATTCCTTTGACGTCCTTATTAATTAAAATATTCTTAACAACGCATAATACACTACAACAATATGGAGAAGATCACAATAGAAGAGAGCTCTAAAACACCTTTCATCTCAATGGATCCTGACAAGGGCCTTATCGAAATCAAGGGCCGTTCTATTCCTGAAAATTCACTCGAGTTCTACAAGCCACTCGTTGAATGGCTTTCGGAATACAGCGACACAGAGCCTAAAACAACACAAGTAAAGATTAAACTCGAATACTTCAACACAAGTAGTTCGAAGTGTATACTTGACATCTTCAAGCGTCTCGAGGTTATGTACAGAAAAGGCTGGACTGTCGAAATCTTCTGGTACTACGACGAAGACGATGAGGACATGTACGAAAGCGGCGAAGACTACCAGTCTATCCTCACATGCCCTATCTCATTGGTTGAAAACAAGACTTTCTAATTCAACCACATTTATTACCGACTTATCCAAAGCCATATATGACTACAACTAGAAATTTCTAGTTGTAGTCATTTTTATTTGTACATACTTTTTCGAAAAGTTATTTTATTAATTACAAAATAATACTTATCTTTGCATCGTACTCACATAGACTTTGGTCTAACAACTCAAATAAGAGTTTACACTTATGAATTGTATCATCGTTGACGACGACGTGTTTTCTACAAGGTTGATGGCTGAACTCATCAAGAGGACTTCAGCACTCGACTTAGTCAACACATTCACAAACGCCATCGATGCCGTCGATTATATGACGATTTCAAAAGACAAGATTGACCTCATATTTCTCGACATAGAAATGCCTGAAATGTCTGGAATAGACTTTATGAAGGCTATCGAAACACATACTACACAGATCATAATCTATTCATCTCAAGAGAAGTACGCGCTCCAATCATACGAGTACAACGTATGTGACTACCTTCTCAAGCCTGTAAACTATACAAGATTCATCAAAGCCGTCAACAAGGCCCAAATCGCCAGACAGATGTCTGAAATAGTCATACCTGAAGACTACGAGAAAGAGGACAAGACAATAGACGTCAACGATGGCGAACAGGAGATATACCTCAAGGATAATTCAATGACGACCTACAAGGTCAGATTCAATGACATCATATACGTCGAGGCTTCCGAGAACTACGTAACTGTCGTAACTACTACAAGATCAATAATGATTCACTCTCCCTTGAAGAAGATACTTGAGAAGTTACCTGAAAAGTTTGTCATACGTGTACATAGATCCTATGCTATTGGAGTACGATTCATCAAGGATATTATCGGTTGCGAGATCACACTACTTCTTACAGAGAAGAGAATTCCTATTGGAAAGTCATTTAGACCTTCTCTCAACGAAATCCTAAAGAACATAGTAAGAGACTAAACAAAGAATTACTCATGACAAACAAGGCTTTACTCTTTGTCATTTCATCTCTTCTATATATATCTTCTGTTTCCATTGTATCTGCACAAAACAAATATGCACGCGATGAAAATGGACAATGGACAGTATCTATTGGCGACGATCTCCCATCATTTGAATACATCACACTTACAGGCGACACACTTGACAGCGATTTTCTCAGAGGACAAGTCTGCATCATTGAATTTGTAGCCTCATGGTGCCCTTTTGGCAAAGGACAAATGAAAGCCATGGAAGACCTCATCTGGCGCAAATATGTAGTCAAAAAGAAACGAGGATATAGTAACGACCTAACCATCCTAGGATTTACAGAGGATTTTCCTCAAGACACAGCCCAATTTCGCAACCTCATAAAAGAAAAAGGCATCTCCTACCCTTTCGCATTTGATACTGACGAACGAGTCTTCACGCAATTTGTCACATCCAAGGCATCCGTCACGCGACTAATTATTGTAGACAGAGACGGAAAAATCATTGCCCTCGAAGACGAATTCTACAGAGATACCTTCAGACGCACACACCACACAATTAAAAAATTGCTCAAACACAAAAAATAGGTTACCGCAGAAATAGGTCTATATACCGAAAACACAAGAAAAGTTAGCAATAAACTGATAAAAAAAGAGTGCAACTAGCATATAAATAACAAAGTGTTTTTATAACTTTGCATTTGGAAGTAAAAAACTTAAAATTCATCAATAACGACTATCGTCGGCAAAAGTACAAATGGACGTAATAGGATTAGCAACACATTTTGGTCAGGGCATATCGATTGGCTTCATAGCATCGATTCCTCTTGGTCCTATTGGTGTCATGTGCATCCAGCGTACTCTCAACAAAGGACGACGTTCCGGTTTTGTCAGCGGCTTAGGTGCCGCCACTTCCGACCTCATCTATGCTCTTATCGCAGGATTCTCCGTATCTTTCATTATGGATTTTGTCACCGAACAGCAGAAACTACTCTCTATAATTGGAGCTGTTGTACTCCTCTGTATCGGACTTAAGATATATCTGTCAAACCCAATCAACGAAATGCGTCGCAGACAGCATCAGGAAATGCTTCTCAAGCAAGTCGAAGAACAGGTTCCACAGATAAGCCGCAAAAAGAGTTCTGGACTTATATCCGACTATTTCTCAACTCTTTTCCTCACCATTACCAACCCATTAGCCATCGTCCTGTTTCTTGGTGCATTCAGTCTCGTCGGTGGCGAGAAGACCATATTTACACAGATATTCCTACTCGGTGGAGTATTCATAGGCGCTTCGGCATGGTGGCTAACACTTACACTTCTCGTAGGATTATTCCGCAAGAAGCTCACACTCAAACGCCTCTACTACATAAACAAAGTGGCTGGCGGTGTAATCATCTTCCTTGTAATGAGTGCTCTCTTCATCGAATTCGTGAAGGAGATTATTCTCAAATAAATCCTTTATTATCTCTTATTCAAAATAAGGAGCAACTTTTGCCTTTATAGCGTCAGGCATCTTCATTGGCCTGTTCCTTGTCATGTCAATGAAAGCAAGTGTTGTGTAACCATCGACAAGGAGTTCTCCTTCTTCGTTGTGAATCTGATAGTCAAACCTTATTTTTACACCAGGAAGCTCTTTTACCGTTGTTGTAACGGTTATGAGATCATCATAACGAGCTGGACGTTTATAGTTTATATGAAGGTCTACCAGAGGCAACATCACATTGTTCTTTTCCATTTCGTCATAGGTCATGCCTATCTCCCTGAACATCTCTGTTCGTCCCACTTCAAAATATACAGCATAGTTTGAATGGTATACCACTCCCATCTTGTCTGTATCAGCATATCTGACTCGTATATCAGTCTTAGTCTCTATCATGATATATGGTTTTTATTGTTTCTGCTCGAATTCTTTTCTCATCTTACTATTAGCAAGTCTATCAACAAGCGATGGACACCACTTATTTAGGAACACGGCAAGTTTACCCTCAATCAGCGTAAGTACTTTTTCGCGAGTTCCTCGGCATATTCCTTTTCTGATTTCGCAAGCAACCTTTTCCGCCGACATCATCTTGCCCTCATTTCTTGGAGATTCGCCTTGTTCGCTACCATCTGCAGTCAATGCTTTGTAGCGTATATTAGAAGCCGTAAAGCCTGGCGCTATAACAAACACCTTCAAACCAGAATGCAGATACTCTGTACGTATGGTATCAAGAAATCCTCTCATAGCATATTTAGAGGCAGAATAACCAGTTCTCCATGGCAGTCCAAGATACCCTGCAACAGATGTTACTCCGACTATTGTTCCCTTAGATTTCAAAAGATATGGCAAAGCTGCTTTTGTCGAATAGACCGTTCCCCAGAAATTGACATCCATCAGCTTGTGCATCACGTCAAGGTCAAGTTCCGAAAATGATGCACGCATTGATATGCCTGCATTGTTGACAAGCACGTCAACACGCCCAAAGTAAGCAACGGTTTCCTCGACCATACGGCGGCACTGATCGACATCAGTCACATCAGTCGGAACCACAAGTGTACGACGACCCGAAGGGTCAACTTCATCCGCTATATCACACAAAGCCTGTTCACTTCGCGACGCAAGGGTCACCAACGCACCATGTTTCACAAGATCCAGGGCACAAGCTCGTCCAATGCCAGACGATGCTCCAGTAACTATGACTACTTTGTCTTTTATATCCATCTATTGAAATAAAACAGGGGATTTTCACTCCTATCGAAGAGAAAATCCCCTTTATGCTTATATCATCTTACAGCCTTGTCCATCAAAATGGAATCCGCTACGACCATCGCAGCCATTGCCTCTACAATTGGCACAGCACGAGGCACAACACATGGGTCATGTCGACCTTTGACAGTCGTTTTCACTTCCTGATGGAGTGAATTAACTGTATCCTGTTCCATGAGGATTGTCGCAGTAGGCTTGAATGCAACATTGAAATAAATATCTTCACCATTAGAGAGACCGCCTTGTATACCACCCGAATAGTTTGTTCGGGTTCGTACTCGGTCGCCATCCATATAGAACACGTCATTATGTTGCGAACCACGCATAGATACACCAGCAAAGCCTGAACCATATTCAAAGCCTTTGACAGCATTGATTGACAGCATTGCATGAGCAAGCAAAGCCTGGAGTTTGTCAAAACATGGTTCTCCAAGCCCAACAGGACAGCCACTTATCACACACGTTATCACGCCACCAATAGAGTCCTTCGCCATGCGTACCGACTCTATTTCAGCTATCATCTTCTCGGCCATTGCCTGATCTGGACAACGAACAATATTATCCTCTGCCGAATCAATGTCAAGCTGTGTATATGGTGTATCAAGAACAATTGACCCGACCTGGCGTGTATA
Organism: Bacteroidales bacterium; assembly: GCA_024401355.1. Classification (GTDB taxonomy): domain Bacteria; phylum Bacteroidota; class Bacteroidia; order Bacteroidales; family Marinilabiliaceae; genus W3P20-009. The sequence continues at coordinate 36,447 of JAKSLF010000010.1, forward strand.
CGCCTTGACAGTTATGCCATATTCTCTAAGGAATATCTTCGCCAAAGCTCCGCCAACAACGCGAGAGATTGTTTCACGGGCAGATGTACGACCACCTCCACGATGATCTCGTATGCCATATTTAGTATGGAAAGTATAGTCTGCATGCGATGGTCGGAACGTATCAACAATATTGTCATAGTCTGACGAATGCTGATTCTCGTTTTCTACCATGAAACCTATCGGAGTACCAGTCGACTTGCCGTTGAATATTCCACTGAGGAGTCTCACGCGGTCCTTCTCATCACGAGGAGTTGTTATCTTCGACTGTCCAGGACGTCGACGATTGAGTTCCTTCTGTATTTCCTCTACATCAACAACGAGTCCTGGCGCCATGCCATCAACAACTCCGCCGACAGCTTCACCATGCGATTCACCAAAGGTGGACAAGCGGAAGAGTGTTCCAAACGTACTGCTCATTTTTGTCTCTCTTTATCGTTATTTCTCTCTAACACATCTCTATTCGACCATAATTAGTGGCAACAGCCTCCTTCGCCGCAACCGCCACCGCAGCCACAATCACCTTCACTACCATTGCCACCACAGCCACCAGAGCAGCCTCCGCCACCACAGCCACCACAACGATGAACTGGATGAAGCTCCTCTTCTGTAGCTTCTCTAACTTCAAGCACCTCACCAGCGAAGTATAAACTTTCGCCAGCAAGAGGATGGTTGAAGTCCATATTGATAGAGTCTTCATTGATTGCCTTAATAACACCATCAAGACGAACGCCGCCTTCGCCCATCATAGGCACATGACGACCGATCTGCAAAAGATCTTGACGCAATTCGCCATTCACCTTGAACACATCAATTGGCACATCGACAACAGCATCCTTATCATACTCGCCGTATGCTTCTTCTGGAGTAAGTGAAAACTCGAATTTATCTCCTGTCTGCAGACCCTTGATGCCCTGCTCAAACATCTTGAGCATAAAGCCCGATCCGAAGACAAAATTAAATGGTCGCTCAGCAGTAACCTTTTCAACCAAAGGTCCGTTTGCTGTGCCTTCTGTGCGTAGCTCGTATGTGAGCGAAACGTATGCGTCCTTCTGTATTTTCATTGGAGGAAGTTGTTGTTTTTAATTGAATATGCAAATATAGTAATTTTATTTATATTCTTTTCATTCAACTCAACACTATCTTGCCTCCCATTTCTATCTCTAGCAATCTCCTCTTCACTTCAATCCCGCCACCATAACCACCAATCTTGCCTCCTGACGCCACTACTCTATGACATGGCACAACAATCGCTATCGGATTCCTATGGTTCGCCATTCCTACCGCCCTCATGGCATTCGGACTGCCTATCATTCTTGCCTCTTCTGCGTATGTCACGGTCTTGCCATAGCCTATTTTCATCAAGGCTTCCCAGCATTTTTTCTGAAAGTCAGTTCCGTCCATCTTTATTGGCAAGTCGAACTGCGTTCTTTGTCCTTCAAAGTATTCTTCAAGTTGCTCTATGGTTCTCCTGGCAACTTCCGAACATCCACTTTCACAATGCAATGACGAAAACGAAAGGCACCGTAAAGTGCCTTCGTCTGTTCCTATATATAAACGTCCAACCGGACTATCATATATTGTTTCTACCATGTGTTTCCGATTATCATTTCTTTATCAGTCTCACTTCGTATATTTCACCTATCTGCTTTCTCTCCTTCGCCACAAACTTCACTCTCACCTGACTCTTGCCAGCAAGAAGTTCTGCAGGTATCTCATATACTTCATACTTGAATTCCGAAATGCGATATTTACCGGTATTGTTAACCGACTTCACAACAGTATCATCTATCAGTATATCAAACTCATGGCTCTTCCATTCACCTACACCCCAATATTTTATGCGTAGACTAAGGTCCGAAATACCCTGTGTCTGCATGAGATATGAGAAGTAATGTCCGTCAGAAGCATCACGCCAGAAGCAGTCGTTTGTGTTTCCTGTATACGACTGATCTGTTTCCATCTTATGGTCAGTCTCTGGCTGCTGTTCACCTGGCTGCACCTTGTCAACGGTACGAGCCTCAAGTTCCTGACGCTCTCGCTCCTGCTGAGCAAGGTTATCAAGATAGCCCTTGTAGTTTTTCTCCGACAATGCAAGCCAGTACATCATGTAACGCGAGTCATGTATCTCAAAGAATGGCTGAATCTCATTGTCTATAGGATTCTCCATCTTTGTCGCAAGAGTAAAATGGAGCGGCTTACCTTCTATCGGGTTGAGCTGCGATGCTATAGATTCGATATTGTCATTAATAAGGATAGGAGCCTTATCTACAGGAAGTTTCTTACCACCAGCATACTGACCGAAACGGCTATCATCGGCAACAAGATGTGCTAGGTCTTCAGTTCCTGTCTTCATACCGAGCATGATTGGTCCATGCATAAGTGCAATGTACTGAGGTTCGTTAGGCAGATATTTAATTGCATTATGCATTGGGAACGTCACTTCGACAACATCACCCTTCTTCCATTTGCGGTCGATGCATACGTATGACGATGGTCCGCTGACGAGAGCAACAGGCTGACCATTGACAGTCACCTTGAACTGTCCTGGGCTGACCCATCCAGGATAACGCACCATGAGTTTCATCGAGCCTTTACCCTCCGCAATTGTTATGCGGCTTGTCTCACCGTATGGGAACTCAGTACTCTGACGCACCTTGATACCCTTTTCACGCCAGTTGAGTTCCGAAGCGACAAACAGGTTGACGAATAGAGCATCGTTTACCTTAGTATATATAAACTGTCCATACTTACCATGGTTCTCCATACCCGTGCCGACACAACACCACATCGCTTCGTTTGGCGCAGAATAGTTTCTGTAATGACGAGGACGTGCTGGTGTAAAATAGACGTATCCACCATGCTCCGGATGCTGAGTCGAAAGGATGTGGTTAAAAGTAGCGAGCTCGTAATAGTCTGCATATCGTGCTTCAGGATTGCGACGATGAAGATCCTCTGTAAGCTTGAGCATATTGTTCGTATTGCAGCTTTCTGGACCATCAATGTCATTGATAAAGTCCATACATGCATCTTTGCTTGGGAAGTGTTCACGACGGCTATCACCTCCAAAAGCGAGTGACCTCTCACCTGTCACGATATCCCAGAAGAAGTCGCTGGCGACATGATATGTCTCGTCACCCGTAAGCTCAGAAATGCGCTCAAAGCCAATAACCTTAGGCACCTGTGTGTTAGCATGCATATTATCAAGACAATCCTGACGCTGAGACATCGGTGTGAAGAGTCTCTTGTGAGAGAACCTTTTTGCGCAGTCAATATATTTCTTCTCACCCGTTATGGCATATGCATCGGCAAGCACTTCGTTCATTCCGCCATGCTCGTTCGACAGCATCTGCTCCATCTGCTCGTCAGAAAGTGCTGCAGTAAGTTCCACAGCCCAGTCCGAGAACTGCAAGAAGAGTTTCTTTGCCTGTTCATTGCCACAATATAGCCATGCGTCACGCAAACCAGCATACATCTTATGAAGGTTATAGAATGGTGCCCACGAACCAAAGTAAACACCGAAATCACCTTTCTTGAAATTACTCCATATATTGGCACTATTTGGCATGCCGCCTATGTAGTTGCGTCCCCATTGCGGATTGTTCTTGATGTTAGCATCTGCACACTCCTGAAGTTCGCTGATGATATATTCCATTCTCTTGCGACACTCTTCATTACCAGTAGCCGCATTTATTGCCATAGCTGTGAGATAATGACCGCCGACATGTCCGTCAAGACCATCCCAGTTCGGATAAGCCTTCGCCTTAGGCTGCAGTCCAGCCTCTTTGCGATATGGTGCAAGAAGCCTGTCACAGTCATACTGCAACAATGTCTTTATATTCAAGTCACGCGCCTTCTTCAATGGTCCATCAAGAAGAGTGACGTCACCTAGTGGAAACTCATCAGCATACAGTTTGTCCTGAGCTTGAGCATTCTGCGAAACAGTCATAGCCATCGCACAAGCCGCAAAACCATAAATTATTGAATATCTCATGTGGTATTTTATTATTTTTTTGCAAAACTATAAAAAATAAAACAATTGAAACACAAAAAAAGATACACGCAACTACCATGATGTTACAACTATAGTTTTTGCTTTAGGTATACATATATATAAATGGTTTCCACCAGAAAACCTTTACCGTTAAAGGCTCCATAGACAAAAAATCCCACATGATTGCTCAAAATGTCCTACATCGCACTACATTTATTGAAATACAAGCAAGAATATAGCATTTACCAAAAAAAAAGAAAAAAACTTATTGAATTCTCTAAATGGTTTCCTAATTTTGCAAAGCTGACTCAACAATGGCAGCATTTGATTAAAATTAATTAATAAATAACGTCCAATCATACTGGAACATGAGAAAAAAATTTACTTTACTCATGCTTTGTGCAATGAGTTTAGGTTCCGCGATGGCTCAATTCGGACCTCGTCCTGAACCAGAAGACCCAACCGGTCTCAAGGATGCCTACAAAGATTATTTCAAGGTAGGTGTGGCTGTAAATATGCGCAACATGCGCAACCCTGAAGAGATCAAAGTAATCCTCAAGGAGTACAATAGTATCACAGCCGAAAACGACCACAAGGTAGGACAGATCAACCCAAAGGAAGGAGTCTACAATTGGGGACCTGCCGATTCAATCGCCAATTTCTGCCGCGAGAACAAGATTCCTATGCGTCTCCACAACCTCTGCTGGCACAGCCAGTTTGCAGATTGGATGATGTATGACAAGAAGGGCAACTTCGTAAAGAAAGAGGTATTCTACGCACGACTCAAGAACTACATCTTCACAGTAGTCAACCGCTACAAGGACATCATCTATGCTATCGATGTTGTCAATGAGGCTATTGCCGACGATATGCGTCCACGTTTCCTCGGGCCAGGCAAGGGCTTCGAGCAGCCAAGTCCATACCGTCAGTCTAACCTCTTTAAGCTCTGCGGTGACGAGTTCATCGCTAAGGCATTTGAATATGCAGCTGAAGCAGCAGGTCCTGACATCGAACTTTACTACAACGACTACAATGCAGCTAATCCAGACAAGCGCGACCGCATCTTCAACATGGTCAAGAAGATGAAGGAAGAGTATGGTGTACGTGTCGATGGTATCGGTATGCAGGCTCACTACAATGTCTTCGGACCTAGCAACGAGGATATTGATGCTGCAATCACTAAGTATGCAACTCTCGTTAAGCACATTCAGTTCACAGAAATGGACATCCGTGCCAACGAAGAAATGGGTGGACAGCTCCAGTTCAGCCGTCAGGGCATGGAGATCAAGCCATACGTCAAGGATCTTCACACAGCAAAGTGGAACGATCTCTTCCGCATCCTCCGCAAGCACAAGGATGTTGTCAACTCTGTCACATTCTGGAATGTTTCCGACAAGGACTCTTGGGTAGGCACATCTAACTATCCTCTTCTCTTCGACAAGGATCTCAAGAAGAAGAGCGCATACAATGCAGTAAAGAAGTTCGACGTCAATGTCGACAACGCAGTTATCAAGGAAGACTTCGTTCCTAACAGCCTCAACCAGCCAGGCCAGGAATATCCACAGGTCAACTCACAGGGTTATGGCCGCTTCCGCATCGATGCTCCACAGGCCAAGTCTGTTATCGTAAGCCTCGGACTCGGTGGACACGGTGGCACAGTACTTCACAAGAACAAGGAAGGCATCTGGGAAGGCACAACAGAAGTTCCTATGGACCCAGGTTTCCACTACTACCACCTCACAATCGATGGTGCAGTAGTCAACGACCCAGGAACAGGCAACTACTTCGGCTCATGCCGTTGGGAGAGCGGTATCGAAATACCTACTAACGCAGACAAGGATTTCTATGCTGTTCGCAACAATATCAAGCATGGTCAGTATCACGAAATACAGTTCTGGAGCGAAAGCACACAGAGCATGAAGCGTGCCTTCGTCTACACTCCTGCTGGTTACGGTCAGAATGTTGACAAGAAGGGCAATGTGGTTGAAAAGGGCACTCAGAAGCGCTACCCTGTTCTCTACCTCCAGCATGGCTGGGGCGAAAACGAGACATCATGGCCAGTTCAGGGTCACGTCAAGGACATCATGGACAACATGATTGCTGACGGCAAGTGCGACCCATTCATCGTTGTAATGACATACGGTATGACAAACGACATCAAGTTCGGCAGCCTCGGATTCGGCAATTTCCACTCGGCATTCGAAAAGGTGCTCATCGACGAACTCATTCCATACGTTGATGCAAACTTCAACACAATAGCAGACCGCAATCACCGTGCTATGGCTGGTCTCTCTATGGGTGGTATGGAAACTCACCTTATCACTCTCGACCGTCCTGAGGTATTCGGCTATTGGGGCATCCTCTCTGGTGGCATGTACACTCCAGAAGAACTTGCTAAGGCTTCTGTCAAGCCAAACTTCGTCTTCATGTCAACAGGCGAGAAGGAGAATCCAACAGGCATCCGCAAGGCTGCAGACGATCTCAACGCAGCTGGCTACAAGGCAATGAGCCACGTCTCTGACGGCACAGCTCACGAGTTCCTCACTTGGCGTCGTGCTCTCTACAACATGGCGCCACAGCTCTTCAAGTAAACCACACGTCTAGTACGTAATTATAAAGTCCCCGACAGTCAAACTGCCGGGGACTTTTATTATTTGATTTCAATCGCAACCTTTGCATCGCCAAGTATTACGTCAACCTCTATCTGTGTATAAGTGCGCCAAACAGGAAAACACTTTCATCTTCAATTATTTGCAGCCTACGTATTATCATAGTATGCATTTTTAAACAACGCCAATATACATACTTTTTCTAATTTCTACTGCGAATTTTCATTAAAAATCTGAAGTACCACTGCGGAATTTATATCAAAACTACGTGCGTGTTTTGATGTTAGGAGTGAGAGTTAGTACATGGTTGCCATGCATGGATGATTTTATAGTAAGTGAGAAAGACGGCTGTGCAGGAGCTTGGGCTTTTTCTTGCTTTATTCTTTCTATTTCTGTTTGACTTGTTAAGAAGACAATGTCCAAGCAAATATATGCAAAAACGACTGAAAAGTTGCGATGAAACATGTTAAATATGAGGAGAAGGCAGGCAAATGGTGTGATGTAGATGTTAAATATTGTTGTAAAAATGGGGGTGAAATGCCGAAAATCAACTTTGACATTTTGACCATGACCATTGTTAAAGTAGGTTAAGGAAATGCTTTTTTTAATGGTGTCAAAAAGGTATGGTAAGGGTACGGTAAGGTACCGTTATCCCTCCGAGAAAAGTGTCTAAAGTCGAGGGATGGGTATTTTGCAAAATATACTTAAATATTACTAAATGGAGCATGCTGATTTTAACAGACGAATTGAGCATTTTAACTTATAGAGGCGATGGAACATTGGAATAAAACGCCGAAAAGTTGGAATGGTCACGGTCAAATGGTCAAAGTTGATTTTCGGTCTTATTTAAGAAACAAAAGTGGTGCCCAGGAAAGCCCAGACACCACCTTGAAACAAAATTATATTACCTCTATAAAACTAAAAAGCCTTCTTCACGCTCTCCACCTTGCCATCTGAGTATGTCGTCTTGACAATAACGATTCCACGCTCCGGAGCAATCAACTTCTGACCGCCAATAGTGAAATATTCAACAGAGACGACTTCTGAATCTACATCATCAACAGATGTTTCAGTGTCTTCCTTAGCAAAACGGACCTTGATGTCGTCTATTGCGAAATAAGATGCCTGATTAACTCCGTATGTGTCAGAATCATTCGAATCTATCGTAAATAGAACCATAGTAACTTTACCCAAAGGCAGAAGAGAAACCTCGGTCCAGTCTTCTACAAAAGAGCCATCTTTTGCAAGATCAAAAGATACTGAACCAGTTTGTGTTTCCCCGTTATAACCATAGAATGTAATTGTCAAATAGTCACCTTCTTCAGTCAAGGCTCTTGCTGGAGAATTTCCATTTTTGGCAACATTGAGCTGATATGTTGTTGGTCCAACGTTAACAGATTCAATAACATGAGCTTCATCGGCAAATGCAATATAAGCCTGTGGATTATATTCCGATATAGTAGGATTTGAATTGCAATATACTACAGCAAAATTATCAGAACCATTCGACGTTGGGACTGACAACTGGTGCAAATAATCTCCATTTCCCAAATTGTCGTCAATATAGTTTGAAATAGCAATGCCACCGCCCCAGAAGCAGCCATCTGAATAATTGTTGATGAGCTCAGACATGATTTCCGTATTGCCCTCGTCATACCATCCATACAGGACATCTTCGTCTTCATCAAAATCATTAGGATACAACATAGGTCCACCATACTGAACATTTTCAATAAGTGACGACCATGTGTCAACGCCACCATTGTAGTTCACAATGCCATTCGCATCTTCATCTTCAAATGTCAATACTCTGACTTCATAGTTGGCCTCCTGAGCCATCGCACTCATGCTTACGAGTGCTCCAAACAAAATAAAAATCTTTTTCATTAATTTGAGTTTTAATTATATATAGTTATTTGATTATCGCCTTCTTTACTTTGCCGCCTTCACGTATTATATAGACACCCTTGTGAACCATCCCGTCCACGCGTCGGCCCGTGATGTCATAAATTTCACGCGTTGTACCTTCTGGCATTATAGTCTCGACTTCGGTCTTCACCTCTCGTGGCCAATATTCATCAACGTCGTCACCACCTTTCATGTGCAGATCCCAAGCATTAGCCACTTCCGTGCTTGTCTCGCCAAGCCAACCGGCATATTGGTTGAGGGCAGTATATACCTTGACAAAATCGACGCCATCGAGCACTACCCTATTGCCTTCAGCATCCACCGCCCAATCTATATTGAATTTCGAACGGTTCTTCGCATCCGTGTTGGGATGATTGTCCACATAGCCATAACCATAACTATAAAGGATATAATTGGTGCCCTTGCCGCTAGCGTCTACAGCATTGTTCGCCAACAGCGTTCCAGTAAACGAATATTGGTCATCCTTTATCCAGTTTGGATAGTAATTCTGCCTATGGAATGAATTCTTGTAAATATGACCCGTGCCACCAGTAGACGTCTTCCAAGCGACAAACGAGGTATCTACCAGCGACTTATTGTTCTGGTCGGGAGTCGCGACATGGTCTTCTGGTGTGCGGAAATACGTAATTGTAAAATTGTGACGCGTTTTCGACTTATAGTATTCCGAACCTGCCAATTCATACCACTTGTCATCGGGGATGCCATTTTCATTTTCGTCACGACTGACCATTACAACTCCCGGTTCACAACTTCCACCTTCTTCACCCAGTCCATTCTGATAAAAAGCATTGCCCAGCACGGTAAAGTCATAGTGACCTTCTACATTCTTTATCATGTGGTCAAATCCAAAAACGACATAACCGCCAAATCCTCCCAGGCAAATCATCGAACCATTGTTGTTGGCTATGAGATCTTCTGCCTTCTTGGCCATAGATAATTCGTCATCACCATCTTCCCACGCAGGCATTGTGTTGATGAACTGGCCTGGAGCAGGACGATATTCGTAGACCCTGTCTATATAGGCATTGACTTGTGCACTTGACAAAGTTGAGGCAAATGCGAAAAATAAAAGTAATTGTGTTTTCATTGACTATTTGATGAGATTAATAAACAAATGCGATATGAGCCGGGATATCACCTGTGACAACTGTCCATTTCAAATGTCCTTCTGAACTATAGCAATGCAGACGTCCAGGAGACACATAATTGCGGGCATCTGTGACATAGATTTCCCTTGACCAAGGATTAACCTTAAGACCATAAGGGACAGTAATCATAGCATCACTTCCGTCAGTAATAAAATTGTCGCAGACGACCTGATGCGTGGCGGTGTTCACAATCCGATATGAACATTGCGTCTCGTAGGTCTCATAGCTGAACTCAGCCCCATAGACATACAACGAATCACCCACAAGGTCAAAATCAGACACAGGAATAGAGACACTATCGACAACCGTCTCGCTCTCAATATCAATGCAGTAAAGACGTGAAGGCTGTTCAAAGTAATCTCCTCTGGACGACACCCAAAGCTGTCCGTGGTTGTCGGCCTTAAGACGATGCAGATTGTTGACTACCTCGATGCGCTTCAGCTCCTTGAATGTATTGAGGTCTATGACAGATACTGTATTTTCATAATTAGGAGCCATATATCCGCCAGAATTAGCCACGTATATCCTGTCACCAACAATCTCTATCTCATCAGGCTGGAATCCGACAAAACATGTGTCAACAACCTGGAATGTTGCCGTATCAAACTTTGCGACATATCCTATCTGCTTATAATTAGGGTCAATCGACACAGGTCCGGCATAGCTCGTCAGATAACCATATTTCCCTGCAAACGCCAGATAGCGACAATTAGGGACACAGACCATACCGACATGTTTTGCATTCCTTACATCCATCACCTCAACAAAGTTGGAACAGTTGATAACGGCATACATCTTACCACCATATATCTGAAGGTCATTGCCTACATCACCCAGCTCCTGAACCATATTAGGATTGGCCGAAGCATATACGTTTCGAGAATATTCTCCACTAATAATATCGTAATAATCGAGCGTTGCCTTATTGCTTCCCATATTGCCCTCATTAAGCAGGAAGAAACCTTTGGGTGCATGCGGCATATCGACAGATGAGGAGTCAACCTTCTCAGTCTGTGGAGTAAGCACCTGCTTGTCATCGCGGCAAGCACAAACAGCCACGGCCAACAGCAACAAATCAACAACAAACTTTACTCTTTTTGTCATATCGAAAGCGTTAATTTAATCTTGTAGTTACGTCCTGGCATCGGATAGTTAAGCACAACGTCGTATTGCTGGTCAAGGATGTTAATGACCTCGGCCGATGCCACAAACTCCATTTTGTTATTGACACAAAGTCTCTTTTGGACATTCAAGTCGTGCGTATACCATGATGGTTCATAATTTTCTGGTATATTGGCCGACACATGATAGCGCTCACCAACATATATGAAACTGTAGTTAAAGCTATATCCATCATACGACACATTAGCCACCACCGAACCGCTATGTCGTGGTATGTAACTGATCTGTCCTTTGTAAGTACCACGTGGTCCGTCGTCATTCTTGTCAGTCATGTCGAGAGCCTTCTGATAGGTGTATGACAACGTCAATCGTCCTTGTACATTCTGGTTTTGGTTTGTTGAAAGTGACGATTTCATATCTATTCCATTGATAGACACCTTGCCAATGTTCATCATCATCCAGCGGAATTGTGAATTGCCTTTGGGAACGGCAACTATCTTGTCCGTAATCTTATTATGATAGACATCTACAGCAATATTCCAGTCTATCGCAGACTGTATACCTGTTGTCACACCAATATCAAACTGTTCTGCATATTCTGGTCGTAGCGAGATATTGCCAAGGTCGGTATAGTAGAGGTCGTTGAAAGTTGGCATACGGAACATCTTCTTGTAGAAGGCACGTATGTCGACAACATCGACAGGTTTATAGTCAGCAATAATCGCAGGGGTTAACTTTTTCGTGTTACGCGACACCTCCTTTTCTATTGGCATCAGGATTGTTGTCGCATCATGGAAGAAATTATACAGCAGACTTACCTGAAGATTGATTTTGCTTGTTGTCAACGACAAGGCAACCGCAGCGAGCAACACATCACGCTTGGGCGAGGGGAACATGGCCATGTCTGATTTCATCCAATTACGTTCATAGTCAACACATACATCAGAGCTAAACCATTCGTTCCAAGCAAACATATTGGCCGAAGAGCCATAAACCGCATATTGTCTGAAACGATTATCGACATACAGCAAGGTCGTGTCGGGATTAAAATATCGCATAAAGTCATACGAATACTTGGCGCTCGCCTTGGTAGAATACAAATCAGTCAGACGGCGCTGGTACATGCTTTGGACAAAGAAAGAGCGATCCCATTGTCGCTGCGAACTTGTCCATACATTCCTGACAATTGCTCTGGGAATACCACGTTCAGAGTTATAATAATATATCTTTGCATGCCAAGCGCCATCTTCGACAGACCCAAAGACAGAACCTTCAAGTCGCAACGAACGGATATCGCCATTCTGTCTCGTTCCAGTCGTGTCCCATGCAGTAATTCTTCTACCATCAATATCTTCCAGCACCTTGTGGTAACGGAAATTATACTTGCCTGTTGCATGCGTAAACTCAGCATTGACCGATGCAGACAGATTCTTGGTCAAAAATCTTTCAAGAAGCATGCTGACATTCTTTAGTCCAAAGGAACCGCCACTAAGACTCATCTTAAAGTTTGTAAGTCTGCCATTGCTAAAAACGGGACGACGAGTACGTATATAGAGAGAACCAGACGTTCCAAAATCCTTTGCAGATTGAAAGACATCCGACTTCTGCCCGTTATAGACAGCAACTTCTTCAACATTATCGAGTGAGAACTTACCCAAGTCAACAGTTCCATTCTGCGCATTACCAATCTGAAGTCCATCATAGAACACTCCAAGATGATTAGAACCCATCGAACGAATATCGACTGTCTTTAATCCGCCGACGCCACCATAGTCTTTAATCTGCACACCAGAGAAGTATCTCACAGCATCAGCCACGGAGTAAGCATTCAAATTACGCAAGCCTTCACCCGACAACTTTTGAACTGGAATAATCTCTTTCTGACGGGATGCAAAGACAGATACCTCGCTGACTTCACGATGTACGACCGAATCTGTCGCCATTTGAGCATAAACACAGCAAGGCAAGGCAATGATGCCCACCAACAATATCACTATACTTTTAATATTCATCCGTTTCGTAACTCCAAACCGCGAGAGTCTATTCTCTTTTTATTTGAGAATGAAACATTATTATTGGCAGGTCTTCTGACTCATCATTGCCTTTCCGTCTTCCCGACCGGCACGCAAAAAGAAACGTGTTGGTCAGTGACATTAGTGGAGAGACATCCGTAAAAAAACGGCAGGACTCACAGCAGCGCGACTGTTCGGGACTTGCACCCGATTCCCTATTAATCCAATTTGCCAAGGGCCGCATTCTGCAAGAAGAATGTTCTTGACTCCTTGGAACCAATAATATTACAATGCAAAGTTATTACAAAAAAAAGAATCAAACAACATTGACCACCTCTATTTCAAAGACTAGAGTCGAGTTGCCTGGAATCTGATCCATGCGTTTCTCACCATATCCGACTGTAGCAGGAATATAAACCTCCCATCTGTCACCTATGTGCATACCAAGAAGTGCAATCTGAAAACCATCAATAAGATCTCTTACTCTCAAAGCCTCAGCATATCCTTGTCCGAAGGTATTATCAAATACAGTACCGTTGATAAGTGAACCCTTATAGTAACAGCTGACAACACTTCCTGGAGTAACAAGTCCTTTTCCTTCACCACTTTTTATCACCTTGTAAAGGACCCCTTTCGACAAGTGCGACACACCATCCTCAAGACGCTTCTTCTTGAGAAAGTCAATATTAATCTGTTTATACTCTTCTTTATTTGCCATATTCAAAATCTTAAAAAGACAAAAAATGCCGCACATATAAATGTACGGCATATATAATTATCAGCAAGCCAATAAGCCGAGTTCTGTCTCCCCGAAGGGCGTCTATCATTTATCTCGGACGACAGTCACCTGCCGCCTCAATCGACCTACCCCCTTCTGCAAGCATTTCTGCTACTGCAGCGAGCAACCGCAGTGACTTACGTCAGCAAAAGTATACATGGTCTTTCAATCTATGGGTCGTACAGCAGCCAATGTCACCACGGCCCGGTGAGCTCTTACCTCGCCTTTTCACCCTTGCCCTTTCGGGCGGTTATTTTCTGTTACGACTACTGACCATTGCTGGCCACTTCCCGTTAAGAAGCATAGTGCTCTGTATTGCCCGGACTTTCCTCTAAGACTGTAAACAGCCGTAGCGATAGACAGGCCTACTGATTAAATCATTATTCGATACGGAATGCAGCGTACTTCTGATATTCAACGATGAACGCCTTCTCGTAACCGAGCGACTTCATCTGCTGCTGCAAAGCCTCTACCTCACTACCCTTTACAGGAGGTGTTGTATAACGAAAAATCTTATCGTTGAGCCTGTACTCATATACATCATCAACCTTTTCAAAGAAAGTGAGATATACAGGGTATCTGAAAGCCGCAAGCTGAACTACATAATCCTTTGAAGGGTCGATAACCAACTTGCCACTCTTGGCGCTCTGAGCATACTCTGATTCAGTAATTGAGAATCTCTTTGTATTAGTCACGAAAGCCTCAGCATATCCATTGTTTCTGATAGCAGCGAGCTGAGCATTGGCATCAGCGTATGTATTGAACTGACCGACACAATAACGTGCGTAACCATCAGTACAAGGATATTCATACACCTTGTCAAGATTCTTGAAGAAATTGGCATCTGAAGGTGCCTGCTTAAGAGCCAAAACCTGAACAGTAAAGACACTTGAAGGTTCCTCAACTGTTACAATCTGCTTTTGAGTACGAAGCTCTGAAAGCTTATCCTGAGCAAATGATGCTACGCTTGTTGCGGCCAGAATTGCTATTGCTAATATCTTATTCATCATCAGATCTAATTATTCATGAATAGTAGGGTTCACATTAATGTCTAACATTCCATACGACAACCTCGATACGACGGTTGGTCAAATGCTGTGACTTATCGCAGTAGATACCACGATGGCAACGGTTTTTGAGGTAACGTTCGCCATAGCCACGAGGTATAAGCTGGTCTTCATTGACACCCTTTGATACCAAGTATGACTTAGACTTATCTGCCATATTCTGGCTGACATTCAAATTACCATAACGATTACCCTTTGCCTCTGTGTGACCATTGAGCTTAACAACGATGTTAGGATTCTGGAGAAGATAAGCAGCGAGCTTGTCGAGAGTCTCCTTAGCCTTGTCATCAAGGTCATTTTCGTATGGAATTTCCATACCAGAAATATCATCAAGAACAGCATCATTGAAAATAGGAGTAAGCTGGATTCCATCCTTACCCATAGATTCAAGTTCGCCTATTGTAGCAACAAGGTTTTTCTCGTTGTAACCCTCCTTTGAAACATTAACGCAGTAGTCTGCCTCGTTATTGACATTCTCGCCAGGGATAGTAACAGTAACCTTACCATTTTTGTCAGTAACGCCTGTAGCAATCTTCTTGCCAGTAGCAGCATCAGTAATAGTAATAACAGCGCCTTCAATCTTAGTGCCGTTGAAAGTACTTATAACAGTAGTGTTGAAAGTGAAAGGATCAGCCTTTTTCACATCAACAACAGGCGCAGGCTCTGGTTCTGGTTCTGTAACAGGTGCTGGAGCAGGAGTAGCAACAACAGGTTCTTCACCGAATACGAGCATCTCCTCGCCCATCATAGGAGCCATTTCCTCAACAGGTGCATCTACATGAACACGAGGACGAACAGTAAAGATCTTATCTGCATAACCATCACCCATCTGGTTAGAAGAGACGAAACCGAAATTATCGATCTTAGGGTCCATCACATAGGAGAAGTCATCCTTGTTAGAGTTAAAAGGCTTCATCATATTACGAACATTCTGCCACTTACCATCAATCTGCTCGGCACAGAAAATATCGAGACCGCCGAAACCAGGATGACCCTTAGAAGAGAAGTAGAACTTACCGTCACGATTGACAACAGGATAAACCTCGTCTTCGTAAGTATTGATCTGCTTACCCATATTCTTAACCTTGCCGAAAGAGTTAGGACCCTTGCGCTCGCAATAGTAGATATCCTTACCACCGAAACCACCATCCATATTAGAAACGAAGTAAAGAGTATTATTATCGAGAGACAAAGCAGGGTGTGCACAGTCATATTCGTTAGAGTTGATAGTCAACTCACGATCATTAACCCAGTCATTGCCGTCAAATTCCACTACGAAGATCTTCATTACATCATGATCGCCTACGACAACCGACTTGGTATAATACATATACTTAAAATCATTGGTGAAACAGATAGCACCAACGTGATAAGGAGAAGTCAAATTCTTAGAGAACAACTGATAAGAATTATCCTTAACGAAACCATTGTCATCAACAGTAGAGCAGAAAAGATTCAAGAAGTCAGCACCATTCTTATCCTTCTTAGCTCCTTCAACAGCCGATGAATATACGACCTTATCCTTATAGTACTGAATACCGAAAGACTGTGTAGCAGCCAACAACTCAGCACAAGGGTTAACCATGATAGACATATCCATTCGGTCGTTATTGGAAGCCCACTTACAATGCTCTATGAGGTCGTTTACTCGAAGAGTGTTGGCACCTTCCTGCTTAGAACGGTTATACCATACAATAGCTTCGTCATACAAACCCATCTGGTGGATTGTAGAAGCATAGAGGAAGACATCTTCACCTGTAAGATTATTTTCGATTTCGACGAAAGTTTCGAAAGCATGCTCGACACTATTGATGTAGGAAAAGCTTCGAGCGAGCTTTTTAGCTTCATCAAGAGAAAGAGTTGCACCGAGATCGCGAGCCGCAACATAATTGTTGGACGCGTTGAAATAATCCTCGTCACTGTAATTGGAGTTAGCCTCCTTGAGAATCTTCTTGATCTTCTTCTGTACATCCTTAGGTAGCTGAGCAGAACTATCTACCGTCCACAACATAGGACATAGAAGTAAAACAAGTAAAGCAATGTATTTCATAGTGGATGAATAATTAATCGTATTGTCAGTTATAATCCTATCAAATTAAGTAATAATATTAGAAGTATCTGATTGAGCGCATACCAGGGCTCTTCTTAGGAGTGAAATCCATGAAGACACCAATTTCATGCGAACCAACAGTAGCATACTTTCTTATATCACTTATAGAGTAATCAAATGAGTATCTAACACCCCATGTTGAAGAACTCTTCTTATTTGACTTTTTAGAACCTATCTTACCAACCTGATATTCGGCAAGGATTACAGCTTCAGAGACAGTTCTGTAAGAGAAGCCGACCCAAAGTTCCTGATTCTTGATAGGCTTAACGCTACAAGAAATATCCATTGTAAGTGGAGCTCCAGGAATAACACGCGCAAGAGCAGTTGGTTTAATCTTTATATCATTGACGTCAAACACATAACCACCATAAACGTATGAATGAAGATCCTTGAAACTAACTGTATTCTTGATTTCCTGCTTATTGCTATTATACTTATTAGTAAAGAAGCGAGGAACGCTCAAACCAACAAAGTACTTAGCAGTATAGAGATAAGCACCGAAACCAGTATTGAAACCGAACTTAGAAACCTTTTCCTTAAGGAACAGAGGGTCATTCGGATGAGTAATTATAGCTTTAGTTCCATCATAAAGGATATTCTTGAAACCGACTTGAAGACCAAGACGAAGATTAGTCTTGTTATTAAGTTTCAAACGATACGAACCTGCAGCGAAGAACTCAAAATTGTTAGTAAAACCGAGGTGGTCATTGGAAACAACCACGCCTACACCAACGTCCTTAAGCGCTTTAATGCTAGTTATAGGTCCATGAACGTTAACAGCACCAGTATAAGGCGCGCCCTTAAATCCGGTCCACTGTGAGCGGAACACTAACAATCCACTGATCGCATCTCGCGATCCAGAGTAGGCAGGATTGAGAATACCCTGGTTAGAGATATAATGGTTGTATACGGCCTGGTCCTGAGCGCGGACCACCAAAGTGGTCACGCCCATAACAGCCAATATCACAATATATCTTACTAAATCTCTCATATATGTTATGCGTTTAATCGTCATTACTCAGTTATCTTTACGTCTACCTCCATTATCTTCTTAATTCAATATATCCATTAAGTTTCTTGGTCCTAACCTTATTGTCAACATTGAAGTTGATAGTGAAGACGTAGAAGTAAGTACCCTGTGGTAACTGTTCACCAACAGTAAGCATATTAGATGTCTTAGAAGTACCATCCCAGTTTGGACAATCACGTCCATATCTTGAACCAGAAGATCTATATACCAATGTACCCCAACGGTTGAAAACTTCAAGGTATGAAGAATGGCATTCCTCGTATGAAGGTGGAAGAGTTACAATAAACTCATCATTAAAACCATCACCATTAGGAGATATAGCATTCGGCATCAAGAATCCGACAGAATCGCCTGGTACAGTTTCGTTACCGCAAAGTATCGTAATATACGAGATATTTGAGTAGCGCAGATTTCTCATCTTTTCGTTGTATGCACGATAAGGAATCTTAATCTCACCATAGAATGTATTAGAAGGTTTGCGATATACGAATAAACCAGTCTTACTTGAAGTGTGGAGATCAGTTGTACCGTCGAAATCATCAAAGCCCCAGTTACCCATTCCATCGTAGATGTCACGCAGGCTCACATACTTGTAGTATACAGGCTTCCAATACTTGTAGATAGGATCCATTACATAGTACTGGTAACCGCCTATGCTTACAGAGTCAACCTTATAATTAGGGTTGTCAAAGTCCTCAGCAGTAAGTTTGTCAACCTTAATCTTAGTATTGTCATCGTATACCTTGAAGTATTCGTATCCAGTGCTTACATAAGTTGAGTCACAACCATCTTCGTACTTATCGAGAACTCTCTTAGAATAGAGAGTATCGACATTGCAACCCTTCACATAATTGTCGAATACTGTGATTGAATCACGGTCGGTATAGATGCCTTCACCAGGTTCGTCAACATATACCTTCTCGGCATTGTCGAGCCATTCGAATACGATGTTTGCATCCTTAGACAAATTGCCACGCAATGAAGAGTAACCTGTTTCTGGACCGAACTTCTCTATGAACAAATCGCTTGTGACAGTAGAAGAACCATCCATTGCAGTTTCATACTCTGGCAAATAAACCTTATCAATAGCCGTACTCCAATCGAGGAACTTGTGATTACCCTTATGGCCGTAACCAGGAATCAATGGCTGTGGATGTGAAGAGTCATCAGAATTCAAGTAGATGAATACATCGTATGTAGTAAGCTCCTCATCGATGAATGTCAAGTATCCAAGATCATTCTGACATTCTGTAGCATGAGTCATATCGGTAACACGGATTGTGTAATCACCGATACCCATTACATTGACAGAATCAGCAGATACGGTTACACCATTTTCATCGGTAGTAGAAATAACCTTCTTAAGGTCGGATACAATAGGACCGAAGTAGAGTGTCTGACCCTCGTTTACATCGTCGATAGTCTGAAGAACGTAGTCCTCACCATTAGCAACCGAGAGATGGACAAGTTCATACTTGTAACCCTTATGAGCATTCTCGAATACCACGAAGCCGTTATCGAGCAAGCCATATTCAGGGTTCTTAGTATCCTCAGCTATTACGTAAGAGCCATCAACAACATTACCAGCAGCGAAGTAAACGTTAGGAATTGAATCAACGTTAGTATCATTGTCGCTGAATGGAAGTGGGTTCTGAACAATCTCAACGATGTTAGAAGTAGCATCACATCCATCGTCAGTCTTAAGCGTTACGAAATAGAAGCCGTTAGTAGCATTCTTATTGTAAGTAGTGCCGTTGAATGACCAACCGTTGAAGATAATTTCCGCAGCATGACTTGCACCGAAGTAGTCAGGGAGTTCCTGAACATCGACAAGGTCGAGAGAATCAACATTGATTTCAGAGAGATCAGTTACCTTCTCATAAGGATCAGTATACTTGAAGAGTCGGTAAGTAATGCCCTTATCAACATCCTTGAATGCGAGAGTCAAACCAGACTCGCCTTCGCAATACTCGTTGATATCCTCCTTAACGTAGAGTCTTTCACCAGGGAGTGTAGAATTCTTGACGTAGAGGGTTCTGCTTGCGATGCTGTCGTATGGACAACCAGTTGCCATTACAGCACTCATCACAACTACAATAGTATCACCATTAGTGAAATTAGTAGGCTTATAGATGAATCCAGCGTTAACCTTGCTGAATGTGTCATCGACAACCTTAGTCTTAACAACACCATCCTCAGTGTACTGCTTGTAGAGCTTGAAGCCGTAGCTTGAGACAATTGAATTGTTAGTATCACCATAGAACCATATTCTAGAAGAAGGACAGATTTCAACATTATCCTTATCCTCCTGATCACCGTTGAGAAGCATTATCATCTTAGTGTCAGGCAAGATAGAAGCTGTGAAGTCGACCTCAACAGAATTCATAGCGATCTTGCATCCCTCCTTATCAGCATAGAATGTGTAAGTAGCGACGTTGTTACCAGTAGCGATCCAGTAGATGCCATCCTCAGATACGATAGCCTCACCGAGCTGGTCGCTGAAGTACTTAGTACCATCGACTGGGTTAACCACTCTAATAGTAGTCTTGTCAGAGCAGCCAGAAGCGTCGGCTACCACAGTCTCACCCTCGAGAGATGGACGATAGAAGTTGACATGGCTGACAACCAAGTCGCAGACATCACTTGCACCACGAGCCCAGATAGTGTACTTACCAGTAGTTGTGAGAGTGAATGTTGGATGATCCTTAGTTGCGATAGCGTAAACAGCGCCATCTTCGGCAACAAGTTCGTATGTAACACCCTCAGTGAGCTTCGCAGACTCAGAAGCAACACTATTAAGGTCGATAACAACCTCGTTGCAGTCAGTCTGATCATCGAAGTCAGCAAGAACATTAATCACACCATTAACCTCAACATTGAATGGTTCGGTAGCCATCTGAGAATTACCCTTGACAGCAGTGATAACCATGCTATGAACACCGAGTGGTTCAGTAATAGTCCAAGCAACCTCGCCAGAACCTGCAGTAATAGGCTCGAGAGTGATATCATTATCGGCACAAGCGATAGAGTACTTCCAACCAGCCTTAGGTTCAGTAACCTTGACAATAGTACCAGCCTGACAGTCGATAACCACTTCCTTAGTGATGATAGCGACAGTAAGCTCAGTGAATGTCACAGGACCGTAGAGAGAAGAACATTCGCCGTTAGAAGCCTTAACATAGTAGTCACCGATGCCCTCACCTGGGTGAGCCTCAACGTCACCGTTGATAGGACCGAAGAATACCTTATAAACTGGAGCTGCAGGTTCAGCAGGAACTACAGGTTCTGCAGGCTCTTCACCCTCAGCAGGCTCCTCGGCAGGAATCTCAGGAACTACATAGAGTTCAGCATACTTAGTTTCGAGCTCGACACCCTTATGAACAAGAGTATAAGCGATACCAGGCTGAGCATTTTCAACAACTACCCTACCAGCAGGATCATCGACAGTACCAACAGTCTCGTTGACAGTAGAAGCGATAATCACGTTGTTTTCATCGACATCAGCGAAGTAGATATTACCATCGATGCTTATAGGGTTGATAACAACCTCGGTAGCGGCAACTTCACTAGGACAATCGCTACCAACCGCAGTTGCTACAGCTGATACAGTCACAACGCCCTCGACATCAGAGATATTGAGCTTGAATGTTGAAGAAGTAGAATTCTGCTTTTCAACACCGTTGACGTAGAATGTATAGTTAACATCAGTAACATCACTAACAGCCTCGAATACTACCGAAGTAGACTTACAGATGTTAGGAGTAACAGTTCCAGTATAAGTCTTACCGTCGATATTAGTAGTCAACACGATAGAAGGCTTGGTCTTCTTCTCGAACTGAACAGAGATATTATCAATGTATTCTGAGCATCCATCAAGTTCAGCCTTGATAGCATAACCATCATTAGGCTCAGTAACCTTCCATGAGTAGTCAGAGATCTTAGTGTTAGCACCAAGGAATGTGTAAGTAGCCTCAGGAACGGTATTGCTGATAGAGATGATAGCCTCGCCGTTACCGTCACAATCGCTAGTAGCATCTATAGAGTAGATGACATCTGAGAGACCGTGGATATTGTAGCTAACCTCAGCAACCTTTTCAACACAGTCGTCAGTTGTAGCACGAACGATGTAAGTACCGAGAGTAATTATACGGAACGACTTATCAGCAGCAGAACCATCATAAACGAATGGCTTACCGACAGGCTTTTCAACATTATCAGTTCTCAACTTGTAGACATCGTAAGTAACACCATTTACAAGGCTAGACGCCTTAATAATGAGGTTAGCAGCAATTTCAGGACAAGTTGGAGCAGTTATTACATTATCATCATCATCAGTGAGGTAAACATCAGCCATAGTGATAGCTGCAGTGCTTGTGGCAGATGCATCATTGTACATGAACTCACAAGAACCGTTACTAGCCTTGACAGAGAATACATGAGTGCCGACAATGTCAACAATCCAAACACCATCAGAGTGGATGTATGAAGGCTCAGCCAAACCATCGATGTAGAGAGTGTAGTCGACACCAGACTCGATAGCCGAGAGGACTACAGTGACACTACCAGCGCAACCGCCTTCAGCAGTCACCTCAGCATCAGCGAAAGTAGAGGACTTGAAGTCAGAAGGACGGATCACATCGATAACCTCTTCGCAGTTGCCGAGGTAAGCGATGAGCTTGCTAGTAACATCCTTAGAAACATTCCAAGTGATAGTGCTTCCGACAGCAGTGCCTTCAACACCGCTAAGTTTGTAAGTTACACCATCCTGAGCATTATCGAGATTAACCTTAGCGGAACCGTCGCAATCAACAGTTGCAGAGACAACCACATCTTCAGTAGCAATAACAGTCTTCTGGAAGTTGAATGAAGCAACATCGTTGAAGCATCCATTATTACGAGTAGCAATGATCTTGTAGTCGCCATCAGCATCGAGGAGGAACTGGAGAGGAACAATGCCATCAGTTACCTGTGCCTGAGAATCGGACTGTGGAGCCGAAGCAGAGGCGTCGACGAGATAGTAAGTAACATTACTTTCGATGTTAGCAGAAATCTTAAGAGTGTAAGCAGCCTCGCAAGACTTGATATCGGCAACAGAAAGAGCCTTAACCTTAGAGTAGTCGATAGTTTCAGCAAATACTATGAATGGTACGCAACCACTAGCATTGCTTGCCTCAATCTTGTAGAGAGCCTTACCACCATTATTAATAGTCCAGCTAATAGCCTTTTCCTGAGCGACACCGTCTACATAGAGAGTGTAATCGACATCATCCTGAGGATCGGCAATAGAGAACTTAGTAATAGCATTCTCGCAGTCGTAGTCGACATCAACCTTAACATTATCAAATGTCTCGGAAACGAAGCTGTTGACAGCAAGAGTAGCAATATTGATATCGCAAGAACCAACAGTAGCATTCAAGAAGACAACCTCAGTAGGACGTTCAGAGAGGTTCCAAACGATAGGGCTACCAGTACCATTCTTCTTATTAGCACCATTGAGAGTGTAGACAACACCAGGCTGAGAGCCATCCATTGTGATAGTAACCTTACCATCGCAAGACTGCTCGGCAGCAACCTTGAAGTTAGTGTTAATCTTACGAGTATTGAAGAGAACAGCGTAAACCTCCATGAAGCATTCGTTGTTCAAAGTAGCATATACTGAGTAAGTACCAGTCTCCTTGAGAGTGAACTCGAGGTTAGAACCAGTATATCTGTGGAACTCGAGGCTACCAGTAGCAGGGTCAGCATTGCCCTTAACGAGGTAGTAAGTAGCGCCATAGAAGAGGTCCTCACCAAGGAGAACGAACTTACCGTCACCACTGTCATCGCAGTTAGTAACAGTTATCTGATCAACCATTACATCAGGCAATACAGTAGCTGAAGCCTGACCAATAACAGACTCACAAGCATCGACAGAACCGATAACAGTGAATGTCTCAGTACCACCAGTAGTTGGGATAGTCCAAACAAGCTTGCCACCAACTACAGATGAAGTGATAGACTCATGGTTCTGAACGAAGTAGTCAACGCCCTTCTCGTAGTCAGACAAGATAACACTTGCAGTACCATCGCAATTAGCCTCAGCCTCGACAGGGAATGTTGCAAGAGGCTCCATAGAGAAGTCGATAGTTGCATAAGCTGTGAGACAAGAATAATCATCGCCGTAAGCACCATAGATAGTATACTTGCCATTCTCGACGAGAGCGAACTTGACAGGTGAGATACCATCTGAGAGAACCGACTTAACGAAGCCATCAGCTGGGCTTGCGCTACCCTTAACAAGGTAGTAAGTAGCATCAGCAGTAAGGTTGTCAGTGAGTGAGATAGTCTTCTCTGAGCAAGATCTTACGATAAGCTTCTCAGGGTCGATACCAATACCAAGCTTATCGATAGCAGGACGCTGGATGATAACAGGCTCACCAAGCATGCTAGAAGTACACTTAGTAACAGTGTTGCGAGCAGAAGCCTCATAAGTACCAACCTTGACAGGCTTGAACTTAATCTCCTTGCCAGTACCGATGATAGTCTCGATTGGAGAGAGAACATCGTCAGCAGCCTTAGAGTAGAGAGTATATTCAACACCTATTTCACTGCCAGAGAGTGAAAGTACACTGCCCTCCTCATCACAATAAGCAGAGTTACCATTCAACTCGAATGAAACAGGGAGAGGATAAACCTTGAAGTCGACCTCAGGGTACATCTTAATTTCGCAACCAGAAGCATTAGCACCAGTTACGTAGTAGACGCCCTCCTGAATCATGAGGCTGTTGAAGAAGAAGCCTGTAGCGACCTCGGCAGCAGTAGCAGTATGCTCCTCAGGAGTTGTGAGACTTGGACCATAGAGACGGTAAGTAACACCAGCCTCGGCGCCTGCAAGACCTACAGACAAGCCCTCATCACCCTGACACATTGACTTGTCGCCAATTACAGTCTGAGGATCAACATACTTAGTATTAACCAAAGTAACAGTACCAACAGGGTCTTCACAAGAACCGTTGCTTACATATACCTTGAATGTACCATTGTTAGTCTTAATATTGAAGAATCTATCAGCCTCAGGGTCACCGACAGCAGTGAATGTGTAATCATTCATTGGGTATTCGTCAGAACCCTCGACACGATAAATCTTATAGATAAATCCAGGAGTTGCATCCTTAACGATAACATCCTCACCGTAGCAAGGGTCGGCAGCCAACTTATCAGCAGGCATCTCATGATCGAGAGTAGCCGAACCAGCAGGACGGGCAACAACAGTAACCTTAACTGTCTCGTCGAAAGTAGTTACGCAGCTTGTAAACTTGCCATCACCGAGATCGTAAGTAACAGTAGCACGAACGCTGTAGAGACCACCTACACCGATGTTCTCGAAGTTGAATGAGTGGATTTCAGTATCGTCGACACGAGAATCGACAAGAGCACCATCTCTCAAGAGTTCGTAGAGAACACCAGCCTGAGTGTTGTAGATATTAATAGTAGCGTAGTCATCCTGGCAGATAGTAGCCTCGACATCCTGAACGCCATTAGCATCAGTTACACGGATAACAGCCTCGGCAGGGATTTCATCCTTAACGAGAGTAAACGCATCGAGAACAGTTTCACAACCAGAATCAACAACTGGAATAGTAATCTTAATAGTGTATGTACCCTGAGGAACATCGGTCCAAGTAAATGAATCGCCAGTAGCATTGCCGATATAGCTGTAAGCCACATTAGAATCATCGTATACGACCTCGTCACCATTGTAGAGAGTATAGAGGTAACCTTCCTCCTGGCTGCCGACAGTTACAACACCACCCTTTTCATCAGAGCAGTAGTGACCGTAGTTAGCAAGAGTTACAACCTGAGTAGCAGGACGAGCCCACTTCTTAAGGTTAACCTCGCCAGCCATTGGAGAGTTACATCCGTCGAAGAAGCAAACTACAGTGTACTTGCCATCGACAGCATAGCTACCGAAGCTGATTTCAGAACCAGTACCATCAACAGCAACCTCATTGCTTTCAGAATCCAAGACAACAACACCATCGCGGAGCAACTTGTAGACCTTACCTACCTCAGAACCCTCGAGTTTAATCTCGATAGCGTCGCCGTCCTCACAGTAGTTACCGTTGACATCAACGAGGCTGAATTCAGCAGCAAGAGGAACATCGATACGATAAGTGCCGAGCATCTTGATCTTACATGCATCAACAAGGTTGCCACCAGCGTCGAGGAACTGAGAGTAAGCGAAGACTTCGTACTTACCAATCTGGTCAGCAACAATGAACTCAAGAGGCGAACCAGTACCAGCCAAAGGAGCGCCGAGTTCAACGCCATTGAAGTAAAGCTGATACATAACGCCAACCTCAGAAGAAGAGAGCTCAATGAGAGCAGCAGCATCGCATCGATTGTCAGTTCTATCAGGAGTCAACTGGAACTGAACTGGAGAGTGAACCTCAGTAACAGTAACAGTGTTGTTCATAGCGATAGACTCATCAGGCAAAGAAGCATGGAACGACTTAACTGAGTAAGTAGAAGTAGTCTCGCCTGTGAGAACACGGATATTATTCCAAGCGACCTCATTAGAACCGTCGTAAACTATAGGTTCACAAGTAGCGCACTCGTTGAGAACATAAGTGATGCCCTCCTGAGGAGTGAGAACACTAACAGTCACGCCCTCGTCGTTAGAGCAGTAGTAGTCGTTAGAAACAACTACATCGCTAGGAACGAGACCTTCGAGAACCTTAACAGTAGTGTTGTCCTCGTCAGTACAATTGTAATAAGTAGTAGCTATAACCGAAACATTGATATCAGCATCGGCAACAGTGTACTTGAAGATATTCTTGTCGGCCATAGAGCCTGACTGAACAGCCTGAGAAACTCCGTCAACGAAGAACTCGTAAGACTCATAACCAGGAGTAGCAGTAAGAGCAACAGAAGTACCAGCGATTACAAGAGAAGCAGAAGGAGTGATAGTAACCTCTGGGTTCTTGTAAACTCGGAATGAAACCACGAGGTCATCCTCGCAAGTGCCGACATAACCCTTGTAAGTAAGTTCGTACTCATTGTAGTCAGTACCATTCTCTATATAAGAGATAGGCTGGCTAATGAGGAACTCACTACCATCGTAAGACTCAGGGAACTCAGTGAAGTCAGCACCATCGAGCTTAACAGCAAGAGTGTAGCGGCTTGCACCAGTAGCCTTGATGTTTATAGTCTCATCAGAACAGATCTTATTACCAGTATAACCAGTGAATGAGACGTAGATGCTATTGTCATCAGCATTAGTGAATTCGACAGCAGTCTTAGGTGCCTTCATAGTGCGGATCGTCACAGTACGAGAGCAATCGGCAGTAGAAGCCACGAGAATCTGATCCTTGTAATCCTCAGAGCCAAGAACCTGAGCATCGACAGTAGCTGAATTGTTACCAGCAGAAGCACCGTCGAGAGTAAGAGCGATATTGTCAGTAACATCGGCAGCAGCGAAGTTAACAGTAATATTATCACCCTCACAAATCATAAGGAGATTAGAATCGTCGATATCGACAGGACCTTCTGCAGTGCTGTAAGTAGCAGTAATCTTAGCATGAGGCTTAACAACAACCTCATTAGACTTATTATCACAGAAGCCATCGTTGACAGTCACATAGATAGTATGTGATTCAGGGTAAGCCGGAGAGTAAGTAACCGTAGTACCAGCGACCTCGAATCCTGCAACAGCAAGATCAGTTACATCAACACCGTCAAGGTTAAGAGTAAATGCTGCGTTAGAAACATTGAATACGAAGCTTTCACCGTCGCAAGGCTCATAGATATTTGCGCTTGTTGGAGTATGGCTTGTAGGAGTTATAGTAGCTTCTGGGAGTTCATGAACAGTTACATAGTAAGTGTAAGAATCGTTGCAGAAGCCATTAAGGTCGATAGCGAGAACCTCGATAGAATGGTCACCAGGCGTAGTGAAAGTAACTGGGAACGTATATTCTGAATCGCGGTTAGTCACATCAGCAGCAGCTGAAGCTACAGAACCAGCTTCGTCGCTAATGATAACATAGTTCATATCGACACCAACGATGCCGCCTACCTCAGCCTGAATAGCGCCAGAAGTAGTAACCTTAACATTGTAAGTCTGACCTACGCAGAAATCAGTATTATCATCATCAGTAGCGACATTATTGATAGCGATGTGGCTCATTACAGGAGCGAGATCGTTAGTTTCTGAAACGCAACCCTCAACGCTAGTCACAACGAACTTGATGCTATAGTCTACATCATCCTTATACTTATACTGAGCAGTCTTAGAAGGAGTTTCGAGTACTACCTCTTCAACAAACTCGAAAGGATTGCCTTCCTTAGAAACCATCACCTGATAAGACTTAATATCGAGAGTAGTTGAAGCGATAGTATAAGGAACAATAGCATTCTCACAAACCTGAGAGTATGAAGAGAAATCAGCAGTAGGTTCGAAAGTAGCGAAGTAGTGAACCTGCTGAGTTTCTGAAGTGACAGAGCAAGAAGCGAGAGACAATACAGCGTAAACCTCAGTATTCTCTGCGAGACCCGTCATAGTGAAAGTATTAGAAGTCTGAACACCCTGAGAAGCGCCATCGACGAAGAACTCCCACTTATCAGCATTAGCATCGGCAACGAAAGTAATTGCAGAACCGATACAAGCAGGACTTGTAGTAAGAGTCTTAGAAGGCGACTCAACAACAGTTACCGTCAGAACCTCAGCCTTCTTAGAGCAGCCGAATGGAGAGTGAGCAGTAACGGTAAGAGTGTAGACACCAAGATCGAGAGTAGAAACAGATGCATAAGAGTAAGAATCACCTGCAGCAGACTTGCTGTCGACTACATTATCAGAAGCATCAGTGAGAACGTAGTCGTAAGTGAAGAGTGAAGCATCTTCATCAGTAGTGACAGAAGCGTTGACATTGAGAGCATCGCCGCTATCCTTACAGAACTTAGCCTCAGTAATATCGAGAGAAACCTCAAAATCGAATACATCAACATTGAAAGGCAGCTCATTGCCCTTACAGATCAACTTATCACCGATATACTCAACTGCATATACAGACCAGCTACCCTCAGCAGTGAGAGCAACAACTGGAGAATAAACATTAGTAGTAGTCTCGACAGGAGCGCCACCGTTGTATGACCAGTAATACTTATAAGTAGAACCGGCAACAGGGTTAGCGAGGTTAGCAGTAAGATTCATGTCACCAGCATCGACAAGGCAATAAGCGAGATTGTCGACCGAAGCAACAGTAGGAAGCTCGCGAACAGTAACAGTCTGAGTAAGCTGCTTGCCTACGCAGTAGTCATCTTCGTAGTCGAGAGTTACAATAATCTTCTTACCAGCAGCGAGAGCTGAAGCATCGTAAGAGAAGTCGTAAGTAGTAGTAGTAGCTACAGTAGAGCCATCGACAGTAGCAACCCAGCTATAAGACTTCATTGTCTTGTCAGCAGCTTCGAGAGCGACAGTACCACCGAGGCATACATAATCGTCACCGACAATCTCGGTAAGAGCATAATCGTTAACAACGAGAGTAACATGTACCTCAGTAGAGCATCCCTTAGCATTAGAAATAGTCACTGTGTAGTCGCCAGCATCTGAAAGCTCAGCGTGAGCCTTAGTCAACTTATTAGAAGTAGACTTAGATACACCGTCCTTAACCCACTCATAAGTATAAGTAGAAGCATCGAGATCGGTAGAAGTGATAGTAATATCGATAGCATTGTCGGTGCAGACAGTAGTATTGCCCTCTACAGCGACATTAGGCTTAGCATAGACATTGAGTTCGAAAGACTCAGTCACGCTACAGCCAGTAGCGATATCATAAATATCGATATAATATTCAGTGTCGACCTCAGGAGTGAAAGTGAGAGGATTGTTAGTCCAAACCAAAGCTACAGGTCCTTCCTTCTTGTACCCCCAAGTGAGCAGAGGATCAGCAGCATCAGTAGTAGCCGAAATAGTGATATCGTCGCCTTCACAAACATTGCGATCAGCAGGAGCAATAGTATAAGAAGGAATCTTATTAGCTACATATTCGAACTCAATCTCGTCGGACTTACAAGAAGTAACAGTATTGATAGCATAAACAGTCACCTTATTAGTGCCGACAGATGAAGAAGATATTTTAATAGAAGTATTGTCGAGGTTAGCATATTCATCTACAGACCAGTGATACTGGAGATTCTCGCCAACGCTAGTAATTTCAAGAACAATCTCGTCATTCTGGCAGATAGTCTTATCGTAGAGAGTCTCGCTAATTTCTGGTGTAATATTGATAGTCAATACTACAGGCGAAGAAGGATCAGACTCGCAACCAGTAGCATTAGTAGCGGTTACGTAGTAAGAGACAGTCTCAGAAGGAGTAACTGAAATAGAAGTGCCAGTACCGACAACAGAGTCGTCAGCTGAATTCTTCCAAGTATAAGTAAGACCTGTAAGAGGATCCTTGACATTAAGAGTTACGCCCAAAGCAGCATCAGCACTACAGAGCGTAGAAGAAGGAGTCTCAATAACAGGAACAGCTGGATAAGCAATAACATTGACAGTTACTGGAGTTACATCAGACTCACAGTCACCGAGCATAGACTTAACGTAGAACGTTGTTGGAACAGTAAGTACGTCAGTATTATAAGTAGCACCGGCAGAGCCATTACCCTCGAAGAGAGGAGTAGTAGCGCAAGCGGCATCAGAATACCACTTATAGATATAAGTAGACTTTGGAGAAGATATCTTCAAAGTAGTCTTCTCGCCAGCGCAAATATCCTTAGGAGCAGGAATTACTGGAGCGTCAGGCTTAGTGTTGACAACCACATTAACAGTAACGGCATCGGCAGGATCGTTGTAGTTACACTCGGCATTCTCAGCAGTAAGCTTGAAGACAGTAGGATTAGTCGTCCAAGTCTGAGTGATATCGAAGTTCACCTTACCAGCTACAACAGCCTTACGTTCACCACCTTCCAACGTGATATAAGAAGCGGTACCATCAGTAACCTCAACCTCGACAGTCACGGTAGTATTAGAGCCGTAGCAAACCTCAGTATTAGGAGTTGCAGTGAACTTAGGCTTATTATTTACAGTGATAGTCTTATCAGCCTCAGACTTACAGCCGCTGTTCTTATCAGTAACAACGAGATGATAAGCGATAGTAGAGAGAGGCTTAGCAGTAACCTGAGCAACATTAGACTTGTTAAGAGCAGTCTTAGGAGTCCAAGCGTAACTGTATCCTGTTCCAGTCAGTGAAGAAGAGAGGACTGTAGATTCACCTTCACAAATAGCATCCTTAGTGGCTGTGATAGTAAGAGGTTCAGGTGAGCTAACCTTCACATTTACAGAAGCCTTCTGAGTACAAGTAGTAGACTTATTCTTTACTGTGACGTAGTAAGTGAGATCGCCAGTTGATGTAGGTTCGTAAGTGATAGACTTACCATTGCCAATAATAGCATTAGAAGCATCAGTCCAAACATATTCTGCATCAGCATCAGCCACATTAGAAGTAGCAGTCAACTTAACAGACATGCCCAAACAGATGTCGTTGTCGTTGACAGCGGCAGATACTGTTGGGAGTGGATTAACCTTCATCTTGAAAGTGAAAGTATTTTCGCAAGAAGGAGTTGTTGTAGTATTACCCTTTATCTCGAACTCGTACTCCTTTACCTCAGTAAGATCCTGCAGCGGGAAGTTAACAGTACAAACATCGCCAGAAACCGATGTAGTCGTACCACTTGGTGCGTTGCTAGAAACCACAGAATAAACAAGAGTATTATCAGAGAAAGTAAACGTACCCGACTCACCATCGCACGCCTCAGTAGGAGTGGCAGTGAACTCAGGAGTCTGCATAACAGTGACCTTACCAGTCATTGGCTTACCGAGAGCACAATGCTTAGCATCAGTAGCAGAGACAGTTACATCATAAGTTGTAGTAGTTGTAATATCTGCAGTTGGAGTAAAGAGATAAGAACCAATATTAGAAGAAGACGTAGTCTTTTCTGAGTAATCAGTACCACCCTCAGTCCAAGTCCAAGTAAACTCATAAGGAGCGACACCACCTGAAACAGTAGCATTGAGAGTAGCGCTACCCTCTTCGCAGAGCGTCACATCAGGGAATGCAACGATATCGGGCTGAGTATTAACCTTAACATCGATCTTAGCCGGAGTCTTTGTAGTACAAGTGAACTTGTTAACAGCGGTAACGAAGTAAGACTTATCATTCTTACCTATAATAGTATTAGTAAGTCCGTCAGCAGAAGGAGTACCATCGTTAGAGCCAAACTCAGAATTTTCATGCCATGCAATGACAACGCCGTAAGAGCTAAGATCCTGAGAAGAACTAACCTCAAGTTCGACTGACTCATCATAGCAAACCTCAACTGGAGTTTTAACAGCAGAAAGAATAGGACGTTCGTGAGTAGTAACCTCAACATCCTTAAAGATCTCACAGCCCTCGTTGCTAACAGTCAAGCGATAAGTACGCTTACCACCATTGTAAGCGATCTCCTTATCACTCAAAGTAAGAGTATTAATAGGAGAAGCATTCAAAGAGCAGTCGACTCCGCTCCATGTATAAGTATAAGCAGAAGAAGAAGTACCAGAGACAGAAGCGGTTATATCAACAGTACCATCTTCGCAAGCTTCGAGACCATCAGGGAGAGTTATTTCAGCATCCTTTTCTATGGCAGTTACAGTAAACACTTCCTCGGACCAACAGTCAGCCTCTCCCCAGTTATATGTCATATCATGAGAAGCCAACTTATACTTGTAGGTCGTATTCTTTTTATCCACAACGACCATCTTTCCAAGTTCGAAAGTAACATCAGATAGATCACCTGTGTAATCTATCTCCTCCCAATCACTTATCTCTTCATTCCATATATAAAGATACGCCTCACCTTCAGTCAAGTAATCGGTATAACCATAAAACAACTTCTGGAAATCAGCAGTCAAAGTAACATACTCGCCATCACAGACTCTAAGCGCATTAGAATTCACACCATTAAGCTTATAAGAGATATCGACCTTTGCATCGAACTGAACAACAATAGCCTCCAACGGAGAGCTACAAGGAGCAGAACCAAGTTCAACACCATCCTTATACACAACAAAGGTAGCAATAGGAGTAAACTTATATATATTAGTAGCAGTACCCTTAGCACCCAAGCCTTCAACATGAAGCGACTTATCAAGACTATACTTAGGTTCTGTCGTATTCTTATTTTCATCTTCGAAAGTCCACGAGTAGCTTGCCTGGTAAGTATATCCATTGTATGTAGGTTCTGTACCAAATGGATAATCCTCATTTAGCATCTGGACATCAAAAGCCTCGTCCTCGCAAAGAGTATACACATAACAGCCCTGTTCCTCACTATAATCAACACCGTTATACTCAGCAATAGGAGCCTTAAGCAAATCATAAACATAGACAAGAGTCATTCCAGAAGCGAACTTGACAGTCACTCTATTAGTCTTACCCTCACATCCCTGAGGAGCCTTATTCTGATTGACAGACAAACCCTGAAGACGGAATGTACTATAACCGAGTCGAGTACTAGAAGTACCGCCAGTATTACGCAAGTGGTATTCAAGGTAATAACCATTGTTACAACCTATATATTTGGTACCACCAGTAGGATTGGACGCAGTCGTCATAGCTTTAGTAAGTTCCTCGATAGTAGTTGAAGTTCCATCGGACTCAAGTACTTCTATTTTGAGGCTAACAACTTGCCATGATGTAGCCGTACCATTTACGATACTAGCATAGACACCTTGATCTGTACCATTAGAAACGAAACCTTTATACTCTTTATCGTCGCCAGTAGCACAAATAGGCTCCAAAAACTTTGTTTCATAATAATCCTGTGCGCTAACGACAACAGATGACATTAGCGATAAAACACAAGCCACGCAGAGCGTGAATATTTTGAATCTATTACTCATAATTAATTAATAGATAAGTATTTACACATTATGTTCCTAATATAGTATACAATAGAACAAGCAAATTTAATAAAAAAGAAGAAGATATAACCAAAAAAATTACAATTTTTTCCATACATCACACATATTCTTTTTCCATAAAATGACCAAAACAGTCATATAGAAACATATATATAGGTACTTTTAAACATATATTCTTGGAATATTAAAATATAAATTCTATCTTAGCATAGCTAAACACAAAACAAAAAACAATGAAAAAAATATTTCTTACAATTGTTGCCATTTTAACCGTCAACGTAGCAATGATGGCTCAAGATAAAGGAAGATTGACACAACAATCATATTATGAAGTGTCAAATGGCCAGAATGGAGAAGGATTCAACTACATTCAAATCAACGAGCTTCATTTTATAGAAGGAGACGAAGAACTAATAGTAGACGAGCAGTACGCAAAACTTCCTGGAAACCCAACACTGACATGTGTTGCAAGAATAATAGGAAATGGCTCAAAAGCGATATCAAGCAAACCAGAGGCTATAAAAACTGTCACAATCAATGCAGAAGAGATAGCTTCTATCAGTTCAAAAGCATTTGCCGGAATGACAAATACAACCTCATTCGAAATTGCAACTGCTACAGCTCCAGCGGTTGCGGAGGATGCATTTCCTTCTGGATGGGCAACTAGTTGCGAATTGACGGTTCCTGCAGAGGCATACGAGAGCTATTTGGCTGCGTGGGGCAAGTACTTCAAGAGCATTAACGGAGTAGATGTAGACCATACAGCTACGGCGATTGAAGAGGAAGAGGCAGGATTAATCACAGCCAAGGTTGTCGGCAAGAAGATTATGATAAGCGAAGAGGCACCCGTAACAGTATACTCAATTACAGGCAAGGTGGTGTTCATGGGCATAGCAGACGCAGTTGAGGTAAGCGGCAACGGCATCTACATCGTAAAGACACCTAACACTACTTCAAAGGTTGTGATCAAGTAATAACATCTAGGAAGATAGCTATATATAATAAAGGCTGGCTATGTGGCTGGCCTTTATTTTTTTGACAGAATGAAAGCAAATACAAACAGATAAAAAGAAAAAAACCTCATGAATAAGAAATTCACAAGGTTTTGTAAGTGATACCAGAGGGATTCGAACCCCCAATCTTCTGGGCCGTAACCAGAGGCATTATCCAATTGTGCTATGGTACCATCCTCTAACTTAAGGCTCGCCAACCCAGGTTGTTTCCTTAAGACGATGCAAATATAGTGCTTTTTTATTTATCCGCAATGCATTTCACAAATTTTAATCACAAATAATCAGAATTGCGACTAAGACTCGGAAGGTTCGGCATCATTGTTGGCCTCGTCGTCATTTTCTTCGGACTCTTCCTCATCTTCGATGATAGAAGTTTCGCTCTTACCGCCACTAAGGAGGGACTTTGCGTCGAACTTGTCGCGGAACGTCATGAAGCGCTTATCGTTCTTTTCAACCCTTATGCAATTGTAGCCGCTGGTGCGGAAAGGGTTCTGCGCCATATAGTCGTTGAACTCGTCGTCGGAGCAGCGGAGGTTCATAGTATAGCGCTTGTTTGTTGGGTCGTGCATAAGATTGATGTAGAGCCAGAAACCGTCGGAGGTAGTGAGCATGAGATAAGCACGAGGGAAGACACCTCGCTGCTGGTTGGTCACGAAGAGTTCGCCCTTGAG
Source organism: Bacteroidales bacterium (assembly GCA_024401355.1). GTDB lineage: Bacteria > Bacteroidota > Bacteroidia > Bacteroidales > Marinilabiliaceae > W3P20-009. The sequence continues at coordinate 71,909 of JAKSLF010000010.1, forward strand.
GTGCATCTTGCGGTTGACATTGCGTCCGCGCATCATCATGAGATTGACATCGGTATCGATGATATAAGCCTTCTCTCGTGAGAGCCAAGTCATAGCGACATTATCGAACGTGAAGAGCTCGAGGTCGGTTGGCAGGAGATTAGTCTTCTTGTCAAGTGGCAGCCAGCGAGTCTCCTTGATATACTTCATCTCGGCAGTATCGTAGAGCTCCATCATGCGCTTCTCGTACTTGAAGCCGGCACTATCACAAGCAGGGGCTTCGGAGGCGAGAATCTTCTTGAAGAGCATAGTTGCGGCCTCGTTGCTGATGCCGAAATCGAGTAGCATGAGAGAATTGACCGTCTGGACATTAGTCTTGCGGTCGTCGCGTATATCACCGGCAGCTATGACATTCATCCTACCACGAGAGCCCATAATTTCGGAAACGCCGAGACCTATCTTACCAAATCCTGTTATGGCATCCTCCTTAGGTACGAAGCTCATGACAGAACCGACAGTATCGGGCTTGAACATCTTCTCGCGGCTAGATATATCGAAACGTTCGAACACATTATTATAATATAGGAGTCCTTCGGCAGTAAGCATAGAGAGGTCGGCAGGTCGCTTACGCGTCTCGGTGAACGAGCTATAGAGAGCAGCGGAATCCTTCATCATGAAGAAATCCTTGAAAATCTGATGACGCTGCTTAGGGTCTGGCTTGTAGACGAGAAGCTGTTCGCCGATAGGGATACGGACAGACTCCATGTTGAGGACAGACTCGAAGTAGGAGTAAGTCTTAGGTCCGTGAGGGGCATCGTGGAGCATACGGACACCGCCACGCCATTCGAGAAGCTTACGCCAGCCCTTGATCTCGACCTGTCCGCGGAAAGTAAAGTGACGGTCGAAGTCGAGGTCGGAGCTACGAGTACCGAGACATGTAGTAACATAGCGATCTTCCTTAGTACCGTCGGCAAGTATTACAGGCTCCTTGTTGACCCAAATGGAATCCATCTCGAGAGTATACTTGACCTTCTCCTTGTTGAAGAAATCGTATTGTCCGCCGGCCTTATAGTCGACAGCGCCCTTGACGAGAGCCCATGCGTTGTAGACCTGATGGTAAGAAGAGTCGGTGCGCATATCGATAGAAGCGTCGCGGAGACGATCGATATTGATATGCTTGCGGTCGGATGAAGAGCGGATAGTCAACAAGCCCTGCTTTTCGAGATTAATCTGAGCATCGGCACAATTGACATGCTTGACCTCCTCGCACTTCATGACACCATTGGTAGCATCGTAGATAGCATAAGGGACGCTGAAGACGAGAGGGTCGACGCCACGGGGTTCATCCTTAGTACACTCGAAACGGAGACCAGGATCGGAGCCACGCTTACCGATAGTCTGTTCGTTGCGTTCCATATCCCAAGTAAACTGAGTAACCCACGTCTTGAAACGGATAGTATTGTAGTACTTCTCGCCGCCCTTATCGTTCTTGTAGTTGAACGTACCGATGCGGGCCTCGAAATCGATATTAGCGAGCATACACTTGCGGTCGAGGTATTCGGAGAGAGCCATGCTCTGTTCGTCATTAGCGTCATTGATGCGGTAGAACGTCTCCATCTGAGTAAGGGCATCGTTGGTTTCCTTCTTCGTAAGTCCGCGAGCTCTATCGTAGACGCCCTGCCACTTAGGGTCGTAGTCGCGGTCCTCGTTGAGTTCGCGGTTACAGAGGTCGCGTCGGAGACCGTCGGAGCCGAGACGTTTCTGATCGTTGACCATAGAATACTGTGCGAAGTAGGAAGTATCGGCCATGAATGAATGGTCGGAGAACTGCATCATAGCTGCCTCGAGCATAGCGCCGTGAGGGAGTTTAGTTTCGCCGACACCCTCAAGCCAGTGAGGAGTCACGCAGAGACCACCGTTGAGCAGGCAGTTGAAGCCTTAGGCAGGGACGATAGCATCCTCGTTAGGGAACATGTGGAAACGTCCGACAGTATTATAGAGATTCATCTTATCATCGTAAGGGAAGAATTCGAGTTCGGTAGCACCGCTCTTGACCCTTCCGTTCTCGTAGGTCTCCTGCTGTTCAGGTCCGAGCTGTACGCCAGGGAACTTGACACCTTCGACCGTCTTGTCGACGCGGAAATTCTGAGTTTCGGCGAGAGCGAGGTCGGGAAGGAAAGTAAAATCATTGCTGGAAGCCGTAGCCTTCTGATAGATAAGGTCGCCACCGCCATGCAGACCCGCATTGGAGAGGTCGATAGTTGCGATAAAATTGGCACGTCCGTCGTAGGTAGGATAGCCTTCGTCGGGAGACTTAGCAACGAAGCCGAGAGAATTATCTTCTGGTCGGATGATGAGTTCGTGACGAATCTCTGGGAAGATGCCGGAAGTAAGGACACCATCGAACTTAGTGTTGGAGTAGCGGATATTATTCATATCGTTGAAGACGAACGGATCGACCGTGAAGTAGAACTTATCGCGCTTATACTGACCGTCTTGAATGTAGTCGGCATCGAAATAGACCTTAGAATTGCCAGTAGAAGTGAGTTCAGGGTACTTAGGGTCGCGTCCGCGGAGACCGCTCTTGTTGTTAGGCAAGTCGATTTGGAGGTAGCCAGTAAGGTCGCAGATAGTATTCATTACAGGAGCCTTTTCGGGAGCGCCATATCTGTCGGCACCATTAGTATAGACCTTCATATCGAGGGACTTGATGCGCTTGAGCTCGATATTGTAATTGTCGTAGGAGAAGTAGAAATTCTCGCCCTTAAGTTCAGCCATACCGGCAACGACCATACCATTGAACTCGAAATCGCGATTCTTCTTGAGACGAATCTCTCCGTTGTCAGGGTGGAACTCGACATTCTGGAAATCGGAGATAGAGACATTGGAGACACCGTAGAGCTTGATATCGTAGTTGCGGAGGTCGATGATACCATTGACAGCCTTATTAGTATAGTAGTACTCATTTTCGGAAACGGTACGGCTCTCGAATATCATAACATCGTAGTCGACATCGGCGAGTCGTGGGTTGCGAAGTTTAGGGTTGAGACGCTTACGTTCGTCGGCAGCCTCGACCTCGGCCAGTCGGTTGTCGAGATAGTTGAAAAGACGCTGAGTAGGCTTTACCTCATCGGTAGCATCGTTGTAGTCGACAAAGCTATCATAGGAATAAAGGAGCATCTGCTGTCGCATCTGATGAGCATCGAAGCCGAGATACTGAGCGAAAGCCTCGACAGTGAAAGGATAGCCGCCGTTGTACTTATAGAAATCCTTGATATTCTGGAATGGGTGGACCATAGCCATACCCTGAATCTGATTGTAGTCGGCCTGGCGATAGTAGTCGATAGACTCGAATCGGGCGAGACCCTGTGCAGCGCCCTCGACCATACCGAGAGTCATCTCGTTGCTATCGAGCTTCCACTTAATCTGTTCGACATCGAAAGTAACCTGATGATAAGTATCGTAGTAGTTACTCTTTTCAAGCCCCTCACCACCACGAAGCATAGAAATCTCCTTAGTATTATCGTCGTAACGGAAGCGGAGGCCAGGATGCTGTATCTCACCATCGTTGAGGATGACATTGATGCGGACGCCGGTACCGTCGAGACGGTCGTGAGTGAGTCCGAAACTCTGTGCGCGAGCAACGATGAAGAGTGTATCCTTGCGGAATACAGAAAGCACGGCAGGATTCTGTGGAGTGCCGCTACCCTGGAACACCTTACCGACCTGCTCGAAACCGCCCTCGTAGTCGATATCCTTGAAGATATTCTTAACCACTCGACGTTCTTCGTCCTTAGTCTTGAACTTAGGGTAGCTCTGTCCGAGAGTACTCTTGGTAGGCACCACCTTATGTTCGATACGACCGTAGAGAGGATAGTCGAAGTATTCGTTATTAATGAACTTAACGCTATCGATAGAGAAGAAGCTCTTAGTCATATCAATCTTATAGGTGCCGAACTCGGCATTGGTATGGCTACGTGAGAGACCGCAGCGTTCCCATGTGATGACACCATAATCGCCGACGAAACGCTTCTCGTCGAAATCGAGAGTACCTTCAGTCTCGACAATGTCGATACTATCGCCCTGAGCGAAACAAGCGATACGTGACTTAGGAATATCGATGTAGAGCTTAGCGCCCTCATTGCGGAAAGAGAGAGACTGGGCGTCGGACTTCCAGAGAGCGGTATTGGACTTGGCGAGAGCATCCTCCTGAAGGAAAGCATTTGTGGCGTTGAGGTAAGACTGAATCTTCTGTAGAGAGAACGACTTATTGCGGAGCTTTTCGCCCAGCACCTCGTGCCATACATTATAGTTGCGGTCGGCGATCTTGGCATCCGGCTTGCTGAGGAGCATCATAGTAGAGATGAGACCGTGATAGTCGGGGAAGGCGCGTGCCTTACGCTTCTTGAGAAGGTTGCAGTCGGCGATAATCTGTCCCTTACGGCTTTCGTCGAACTGTGGCGTATTCATGAACACCTTGAGAGTCTGTATAAACTCCTTGGCCTTCTTCTTGTCTTGAGATATCTTGAAGACCTCGTCCATCTGCTTTACGAACTCAGTCGGGTCGGAACTAAAATCGGTATTCTGCGCCTCGGCAGGACTGAACCCATCATGCAAGAACGCAACAGCCAGAGCAGCGACGGCAACGAGAGCCATAGCACAACGGAGAATGGATGAACGCGAAAAACTTATATTATACGCCATAACAATGAATCAATTAATAAACCATAGCGACATTGGGCTATGCCTTCACAAGCATGAGTCCGTTCCAGTCGTTAATCTCTTTACGTTCTACGAGTGAAAGTCCGAAACGTTGTGCTTCGCGGACAACAATTTCGGCATCGGCAGTATAGAAACCGCTGAGGAACATCTGTCCGCCCGACTTGAGGCAGCGGGCATAGAAGTGCATATCGTTGACAAGGATATTCCTATTTATATTAGCAATCACCACATCGTAGAGAGGTTGCTGAGGAAGCACATCGGCACCGCCGAGAATTATGTTGATACCGTTGACGCCATTGAGAGCCACATTGTCGGTTGTATTGCGGTAGCACCATTCGTCGATATCGACACAATCGACCTCGCCCGAAAGACGAAGGCGAGCCATGATACCGAGAATGCCAGTGCCGCAGCCCATGTCGAGAATGCGCTTGCCGATAAAATCCTTCTCCATGAGATATTGGAGCATCATAGTGGTAGTCTCGTGATAGCCAGTACCAAAAGACATCTTAGGGTCGATAACAATCTCGTACTGCATGGAAGAGTCGGCCTCCTGGAAGGGGCTACGGATTCGACAGCGACCATCGATGACGATAGGCTTGAAATAGTTTTCCTCCCACTCCTTATTCCAGTCTTCATCCTCGACAACATCCTCGTCGAAAGAGAAAGAGACACCCTCGACAAGAGTCTGGAGAGAAGCGAGCGAGCCCTCGACATAATTAGCAATCTGTGCATATCCGATGAAGCCATCGGGAGTTTCTTCGAAACTATCGAAGCCCAAATCGCCCATCTGCGCCATGAGAATCTGTGAAGCAGTCTCATCGTAAGGAGTGAGTCGTATAGTAATCTTCTTGTATTGCATAGAATAGGTAGTTATCTGTTATAGTATATTATCGTCATTAAAATCCTTGCTGAGCAGGACGTGTCCCCAGCGACAGAGGAGGCACTTACGCTGTTCGCAATAATTATTGTAGAGGAGCATGAGAGCCTGTGCCTCGGCCTCGTTCTGTGGTTCGATGCCGCATTCGGTCCAACGCGCCACCTTGCCATTCTTCTCCGTCGGCACGAAAGAGAGCATATTGAAGACATTGAGCTGTCCTTTCTGGTCGCCCAAGCGACGTGAATAGGCAAAGAGGAAAGGGATCACAGCATTGATGATAACCACACGGCGTGTGGAAATGCCGAGAGCCTTCTTCCTGCTGGCACGTGCTGGGTGCGAGAGTGAATAGTGAGAATCCCAATAGTCAGATGCAGCTACATCGAGGCAATCCATAAGGCGTGAAGAATCGAGAGTGCGGAATACGCTTTCAAAATTGCCTGGACAGCGAGCCACGAGAGCGGCGACCTGGACAATCCTTATAGTCGGGAAATTGTCAGGGCGGAGACGAGCCATCTTCCACTCGCTCTGATCCATCGGTGAAAGCGAGAATTTGGAGCGGAGGAAATCATATTCGCGACAGAGGAGACGAGTATAGTCGTCGGGAGTCTCGGTTCCTTCAATAAACGGAGTGAGGAATCCGGCCTGTCCGAGGAGAAGAGCCTCCATCTGGAGTGGTTCGTTGTGCTTGAGAAGAATCTTGAGAGGAGTGGCAAGAGCCAGTCGTTCCATAGGCTGTCCATTGACATGTCCGCCCAGAGATCGGCACAGGAGCGTGAAGAACGTCTGGTCGAGATCGAAGGCAGTAAGCTGCATAATACGTTCGACACGTGCGTTGAACTCCTCGAAACGTTCCCATGTGAGACGGTCGAGCCATGAATCGCGGTCGAGCTTAGTGAGAGTCGGCAATTCGCGTGCGCACCTTATGGTATTAGTGGAGCTCATAAGCGAATCGTAGCGAGAGAAAAGGTCGTCGGGGTAACGCAGGACGACCTCGGGCACTACCCTACCCTTGCTTGTTATTGCGGGGCGTCCGGTTGAGCGATGCACCACATGGAGAATAACATTATCGTAGGAGGAGTCGCCGTCGTGATGATGGTGAAACCAGTCGTCGGCCTCGACATGCACCTCGACATTGCCAGCCCAGAGAGTATCGCCGATGCGCACCTGAGCATTGAAGAAATCGGGTCCGGCATCGGTGTTGAGCTTGCCGGGATTAACGACCTCGACAGGCTCGCCATCGGCAGTAGAGATACCTTCGGGATAGAAGAGGCGATGGAGCCAGACATATTGGAGGAAACTCTCGGGAATCATCACAGCACCCTCCCGTTCATGAGATTAGCGAACTCAGTCCTATACTTGTCGCCAACAGGCACACGAGTGCCATCGGAGAGTAGCAACTGACTGCGTTCGACACCGGTGATATACTTTGTGTTGACGATGAAAGACCTATGAAGGCGTACGAACAGCTTCTCGTCGAGCTTCTGCATAGCATCCTTGAGGCTCATGAGAGTGAGTACAGGTTTGACATCGCCATCGATATTGATGCGTATATAGTCCTTGAGTCCCTCGATATAAGTAATCTTAGACATCTCGATGCGGACCAGTTTATACTCACTCTTGACGAAGATAAAACCGTCGTCGGGTGAAGCATTATCAGTATTCCTAGTCTCAGTCTCCTTGCTAGCATTGTCGGCCGAAGCGACATTCAAAGCCAGTTGCTCGAGTTCGATAAGGCGTCGAGCCTTACCCACCGACTTAGCGAACTCCTCGTCGTCGAAAGGCTTGAGGAGATAGTCGACAGCATCGAGCCTAAAACCATCGAGAGCATACTCGGGGAAAGCCGTAGTAAAGATGACCTTAGGGAGAGTAGAAGCGCTATGGAGGGCCTTCATGAGCGTCAGTCCGGACATGCCAGGCATCTGTATATCGCAGAGGAGCAAGTCGACCCCTCCTGCGATGATACGTTCGAAAGCGTCCTTAGCGTTGGAGCAACGTCCGACGAGTTCGAGAAAAGGAGTCTGCAGAACATAGTCTGCGACAAGGTCGAGAGCGAGAGGTTCGTCGTCGACAACCAGTGTTCGTATATTAATTACGGTAGGTTCCATAACATATTAGAGGGGAAGAAACAGTTATTTATTATTCGACACAGGGATTTCAATCTGTGCGACGAACGTGCCATGGTCAGTCGGTCCGGCATGAAACGAAGCCTTGTCGTCATAGATAATCTCAAGTCGCTTCACGAGGTTTTGTATGCCGATACCGGAATTGACCCTATCCTCGTCGTTGGCATCAGGCAGACCATTCTCGACACGGAAAACCAGTCGTCCATTGTCGATAGAGAGATTACCATTGATAAAACCCTTGCCATGCTTGTATGCATTCTCGACGAGTGGTATAAGCAGCAGAGGTGGCACACGGATACCCTCAACGTCGGGTGGTAGTGCGAGAGTCACCTTCATGCTATCGCCGATGCGCAACAGCATCAATTTATTATAGTTGCGGACGAAATCGATCTCCTTATCGAGATCCATCTCCTCGTCCATATTCTCATAGAGCACATACCTCATCATCTTGGAGAGGCTATGGACAGCCTTCTGTGCGTCCTGTGGCGACTTGCCGATGAGGGCGTAGATGTTGTTGAGCGTATTGAAGAAGAAATGTGGCTGCATCTGATACTTGAGCATAGCGATTTCGGACTTAAGTTTCTCATTGGCCAGTTCTTCCCTTTCGCGTTCGGCGATGATGAATCGCTTAGAGTAGTAGGCAGCGAAAGCGGCGCCAATGCCCATGCCAGTATAGATGAGTCGGTAGTAGACATTCATCGTCTGCATCACAGCCGAACGTTCACGACGAGGACGTGGGAAGTAGGCATCATAGAGGATGCTGGAAACAGTCTCGATAGAGTCGTTGAGGAGAAAAATGCAGACATTGAATAGAATGAACCACAGATATTTCTTGCTATAGAACAGGCGGTCGAGAGCGAAAAGGTAGTTGCCATAGAAAGCGACGAGCAATCCGAACACCATAACCCAGAAGTGTCGCATATATCTCATGGATAGTGACATACTTTCGAGCTGTAGCGTCAGTGGGATAACGATCAGCACGACAAGAATGATAATGTGCACGACATATTCGGACTTGATTTTCTTCATCATAATCTATTCAATTGAAGTGGCGTGCACAAGACGTGCGACGACAAGCAAAGATAAGACTTTTCTGCCTAAAGACATGGGGAACGGGATATTTTTATATAAAAAAAACAAAGGTCTCAAGTCGATGACTCAAGACCTTTAATTAGTCGGGGTACAAGGATTCGAACCTTGGACCCCCTGCTCCCAAAGCAGGTGCGCTAACCGGACTGCGCTACACCCCGAACAATCTACTAAGCATTGTTTCCAGAAGCAAATCACGTACCTCCTTCTCAAATGCGATGCAAAGGTAGTCACTATTTTTTAATACGCAATAGCTTTGGCGGAAAAATTTGTCAAGGAGGTGCACTTTTTTATTTCATTAACATTAAAAGAGGAACAATGGGGGTATATTTGCGGCAACAAACATAAAGAAGAAGAGGAAAAGATGGAAAAAGCGGCATACATATATCTGGCGGTGATCAGCATTGTAGCCTTTGCGGCATACGGGATAGACAAGTACAAAGCGCGGCATGGGAAATGGAGAATCCCCGAATCGACACTCATACTGCTAGCCGTTGCTGGAGGTTCGATTGGGGCGTTGGCAGGTATGAGAGTGTTTCGCCACAAGACGAAGCATTGGAAATTCATCATCGGCATACCTATGATACTTATATTACAGATAGCATTGATAGCCTATTGTGTTTTTAACACAGGAGAACAGTAAGAAATGGCAGTTTTTTTGTAGCTTTGCAAGAGTAAACACAAAAACCTTAAAATCTACTATGAAACGAGTAATTCTACTTTTCACCCTGGCCATCATGGCCGTAGGCTTGTGCAGTGCACAGCCACCACACTTCAGATTCAAGAAAAACGACGAGAAGCGCTACACACTACGCCTCAACGAAGTAACAATGGACATTGACGCCAACAATGGTGCTCGTATTGTATCGCTGAAACACGACACAACCGAAGTACTTTCGCAGATTAACTTTCCAAACATGTATGGCAGTACATTCTGGACAAGTCCACAGAAAGAGTGGAACTGGCCACCAGTATTTGAGCATGACATGGCACCATACACTGTCGAGCAGGATGGTGAGGCGATAGTGATGACAAGTCCGCTTTCGCAGAAGCTTCCATTGCGCATCAGCAAGCGCTTTGAAGTGGACTATGCCAATGAGTGCTTTGTAGTGACATACACAGTAAAGAACGAATCGGGCGAAGCGAGGAAAGTAGCTCCATGGGAGATCACACGAGTATTGGCCCAGGGGTCGATATACTTTGACGCGGACGTAAACAAGATAACACCTGCTGGACTGATGAACTTCGTCAAGAAAGACGGCTATGCGTGGTTTGACATTGACCACGTTGAGGGTCAGAACCGCAAGATAAACGCAGACGGCAAGGGATGGCTATCGTTTACGAACGGCAACCTCGTGCTGACAAAGAAATTTGAGGACCTGAATGCATCGGAGCCTGCACCTGACGAGGCAGAGATACAGGTATACGTGCATCAGGGCAACGCATACGTAGAGCTCGAGAGCCAGGGACGCTATACAGAACTCAAGCCGGGTGAATCGCTCGACTGGACAGTAATGTGGTATCTGACAACAAAAGACGCAGCCAAGAAGTAGACCTGAAGTAAAACCATAATAGAAAAAGAAAGGGGGACACACAGAAGTACGTCCCCTTTTTGTTATTAGATACCCTCCGTCAGAGAGTTTGGTTCTACTGATAGACAGTGCGCAGATCCTTGACGCGGACAGCCTTACCCTCAGTCTGAGGGAGCGTGCCGAGTGTGAGGAGCTTGACATGAGGAGTAAGGAGAATCTCGTCCTTGAGGGCACGAGTGATATCCTTAGCCAGAGACTGCAGAAGCACCTCGCTGAGATGTATGCCAGCAGCGAGTTCGACCTCGACAGTCATATTGTCATTATCATTGTCAGTGGTGAGTGTGATGAGATAGTTGGTAGACAACTCCTTGAACTGCATCAGGATCTTCTCGATCTGTATAGGGAAGATATTGACACCACGGAGCACCATCATATCGTCGGAGCGGCCCTTCATGCGGTCGAGACGGATATGGTTGCGTCCGCAAGGGCAAGTACGTCCGAGTACACGAGTAAGGTCGCGAGTACGGTAGCGGATGAGAGGCATAGCCTCGCGGTTGAGAGTAGTGAGCACGAGTTCGCCTATTTCACCATCCTTGACAGGTTCGAGAGTTTCTGGGTCGACAATCTCGACAATATAGTAGTCCTCCCAGAAGTGGAGTCCGTTTTGTTCTTTACATTCGAAAGCGACACCAGGTCCGCACATTTCGCTCATGCCGAAGCTGTTGTATGCCTTGACACCCATCATCTCCTCGATTCGCTTGCGCTGTTCCTCAGAGTGAGGTTCGGCACCGATAGCGAGGACCTTTAGCTTAGTATCGCGACGAGGGTCGACGCCCTGCTGGTCCATGACCTCCTTGATGCGAGTGACATAGGAAGGGACGGCGTGTATGGCTGTAGTGCCGAAGTCCTTAATGAACTTAATCTGTCGGAGAGTATTGCCGGCAGCGGCAGGTACAGTGAGCATGCCGAGACGTTCGGCACCATACTGGAATCCGAGACCGCCGGTAAACATGCCATAGCCCGATGAATTCTGGAACACATCATTAGGACGGAGGCCGACCATGTGGAGGCATCGAGCGACAGCATTGGCCCATTCGTCGATATCCTTCTGTGTATGGAGGATCACTGTAGGGTTGCCTGTAGTACCGCTTGATGAATGGAGGCGGACACACTTTTCGAGAGGCACGCTAGCCATACCGAAAGGATATGTATCGCGAAGATCCTGCTTGGTAGTGAAAGGGAGCTTGCGCACATCGGCTACAGTCTTTATATCCTCGGGCTTGATGCCCATCTCTTCAAACTTCTTCTTATAGAAAGGAGAATTCATGCAGTGTCTGATAGTAGCCTGTAGACGCTCGACCTGCAGCTTCTCTATCTCTTGCCTTGAGAGGCATTCTTTATCTGGGTGTAGATATTCACTCTTGTCCAACATAACTAATTGAGTAAAACTTTTCTTTTTGTGTTAATAGAACTAAACTTGTGCAAATATACGTATTCTGTTGCGAAAACAAATAAAAAACATGATATATTTAACGTGATATTTGGATATTATACAACCAAATGTTAATTTAGCGAAAATTATAAAAAACGCAAGCATGAAATACAAGAAGACGGCCATAGGCATAATGGCAGCCATGATGGTGGCAAGCGCGACAGCGAGTGCCCAGACAGAAAACGACGAGGCGAGCAAAGCCAAACAGTTCCTTACCGACGTAGCCGACCGCATCCATCTGCATGGATATGCCCAGGCTGGCTACACCCTGCAGCACAAGGGAGGCGAGACAACCAACACCTTTGACATCAAGCGCACCCTATTGTGGGCCATAGCTCAGATCAATGAAAAGTGGTCATTCATGTTCATGCACGACTTCAACTCGCAGGTGCAGGAATTCTATACCGACTACCGCGTGACCAACGGGAACCAGATGAACATACGCTTTGGTCAGTTCAAGAACTGCCTGACCCTGGAAAACCCACTATCGCCAACAAGCATGGAGACCATCGACGTATATTCAGAGAGTGTCACCTTCCTAACCGGATGCGGCAGCGACCCACTCTTTGGAGTGCAGTATGGACGAGACCTTGGCATGGCCATCTTTGGTGAGCTTGGCGAAGGGAAAGTGAGGTATGAAGTGAACATACTGAACGGCCAGGGCATCAACCGCAAAGACAGGAACAAGCAGAAAGACATCATCGGGCGACTGGAATTCAGACCATTCAGTGGCTTCAACATCGTCGTAACAGGTCAGAAGGGCAAAGGTCATGCAGTAGCGACATCGCTCTACAACCCAGAGATACAGATAGGCGACAACTACCGTCGTGACCGCTTCAGCGTAGGCTTTGACTACAAGTCGCGTCCGTTCAACATCCACAGTGAATATGTGGCAGGCAAAGACGGCAAAGTAGTGAGCCGAGGAGCATACGTGACAGGAAGTGTAGCGCTCGTACCGACGAAGCTGGACCTCATAGCATCATACGACATCTTCGACTTCAATGACGACCTTGACATGGAGCAGCAAAAAATAGTGGCTGGCATCCAGTGGTGGTATTTCAAGCGATGCAGACTACAGGTGCAGTATGTGCACAAGAACGCCTACACCACAGCGACCGAATTTGTGAAGGGCGGCAACAACTCGCTGATGTGCCAGATGCAGATACGCTTCAACTAAGTAACTAGAGTTATTAAGATATGTTAGTAAAGATTATTCTTACGGTCATCTTTCTCGCGGTGATGGTCGGTGTGGGTATATACTCACGCAAGGGAGCGAGCAGCGTCGACGGCTTTGTGCTGGGCGGACGTTCAGTGGGTCCGTGGCTCACAGCATTTGCCTACGGAACATCATACTTTTCGGCAGTAGTCTTTGTGGGCTATGCAGGACAATTTGGTTGGAAATATGGACTTTCGGCATCGTGGATAGGCATAGGCAATGCGGTGATAGGCTCACTTATAGCATGGCTAGTGCTGGGACGCAGGACAAAGCTGATGACACAGCACATACAGAGCCGCACCATGCCGGACTTCTTCGGCACACGCTATGACAGCGAGGGATTGCGAGTCGTTGCGTCGATTATAGCCTTTGTTTTCCTCATACCATACACAGCAGGTGTCTACATGGGCATATCAAAGCTCTTTGAGATGGGCTTTGGCATACCGTATTCATATTGTGCCATCATCATGGCGTGCCTCACGGCAGTATACGTCATCTTGGGCGGATATAAGGCGACAGCGATAAACGACTTCATCCAGGGCATCATCATGCTATTTGGCATCACGACAGTGATAGCCGTAGTGTTGAACAACCAGGGAGGTCTTTCGGCAGCCGTAGCGAACATGGCTCAGCAGGTGCCAACGGAGCATGACCTGGCGGACAAATCGGGTCTGTTTGCGGCATTCGAGGCAGGTGACTTTGCGTCATGGTTTGGTCCGAACCCATTGAGCCTCCTCGGAGTGGTAGTGCTGACCTCGCTAGGCACATGGGGACTGCCGCAGATGGTAGGTAAATTCTACTCCATCACCGACGAGTCGGCCATAAAGCGTGGCACCGTGATATCGACCATCTTTGCCTTGATTGTATCGGGTGGATGCTACTTCCTTGGCAGCTTCGGACGACTCTATCCAGAGCCAGCATGGAGCGTAGAGAAAGGCAAATATGCCTACGACTCCATCGTGCCATCGATGCTTGAGACATTGCCAGACATACTGATAGCCCTTGTAGTGCTGCTGGTGCTCTCGGCATCCATGTCGACATTGGCAAGCCTTGTGCTGACATCATCATCGACGATGACCCTCGACCTTATCTACCGTGACAAGAAATCGGAGAATGGCGAAGTGGCAAACGGAGAGATAGACGACACCGTAGCGGCAAAGATAGAGCGTCGCAAAGTGGTTGTGATGCGCGTGCTGATAGTCTTCTTCATCGTTCTGTCGCTTATGACAGCGCTCAACCCTCCTCAGTTCATAGCCCAGCTGATGGGCATCTCGTGGGGAGCATTGGCAGGAGCCTTCCTTGCGCCATTCATGCTTGGTCTCTACTGGAAAGGCGTGACGACAGCCAGTGTATGGGCATGCTTCGTATGGGGTGTAGGTCTTACGGTAGTCAACATGCTGATGGGCAACTCGCTGCTCAACCCTATAGACTGCGGAGCCGTAGCAATGGTTGGCGGATTTGTCGTAGTGTGGGTAGTCAGCATCTTCACCAAGAAGATGAAAGCATCGGCAGTAGACAGCATCTTCAAATGCTACAAATAAGACTTTTTTCATATTAATTATATTTAATCTGTGCACCGTGACGGCCAAACAGAAAAAGGAGCTTCCTGGAAGGGAAGCTCCTTTAATATTTAAGCATGATTACGAGATCTACATCGGCAGCGAATCTATATCCTCAGAGACATTATTGATGCGTGGCGAATCCATGCCATAAGCAGGCAAGATGTAAATCATATTGAACGCACCTCCGGAGAAAGACGAGAGAAGATTCTGCATGCGGAGGTAATCGGCATCGGCAGCCTTGGCCTTCTTCTTCAGAGCCTCTACACGCTCGGCGAAATCAGCGTTGCGCTTAGCGAAAGGCATGAAATAGTCGATGCATTCCTGCAACTTAGCTCTCCACTGCTCGACCATTTTCTCATTATACTTGTTGATGATAGCATTCTGTTCCTGGTGGTCGGTACGCCAGAACTCAGGGTAGCGATCGTTGTAGCCCATATTGTTGGCGCGGAAATATTCGTTTACCCTCTTGTTGAGATCCTCCTCCATGGCAAAGATCTTGGCGCATTCGGGTGACTTTTCCCACTGTGCGAGCAGCTGGTTGGCAAAAGTGGTCAGTTCACTTTCGAGAGCGAACATCTTACCAAGGGCAGCCTTATATGCTTCATCGTTTTGTGTCTGAAGCATCTCATCAAAGAGCTTACGGGCCTCTTCCATCTCTGGGCTTACCTTAAGCATTTCCTGTGCCTTCTTGCTTTCCTCCTCGACAGGCTGCAGTTTCTTGGCTGCTGCCGGGTAGTTCTTCTTCATGTATGCTGTAGCGGCGTCGGGGTTGGTCTGTGACATCTTGATCATCTTGACCATTTCCTGCTCGGGGATGCCATACTCCTTGCTCATGACACCGGCAGCCACCTTCATGACCTGCTCCTCGTCGGCATTCTCCATGTCGATACCGCTGTTCATGAGTGCTTCGACCATCTTCTGCGCCAGAGCATTGGTAGCAGGCATAGGAGTGGTTGTAGGACGGCTTGGAACACCCAAAGAAGCACCACTAGTCACGGCAGCCTGATACTCCTTCATCGAAGCATCAATGGTAGCCTGCTCGACACGAGCCTGATAGTCCTGGAAAGCCAAATTGAAATGGATGAGCTTGTCGATAGTAGCCGCGTCGGCGCTAAGAATCTGTCGTGTAGTAGGGATGGCAGGCAGTGCTGCGAGCATATCCTTCTGATTCTTGAAGTTGAGGTTGGACTTCTTGATGCGCTTCACGTAGTAGCCTTCATCATCGGTCTCATCAGTGCTATTGGCCCGTTCGAGGGAGAAATATTCGCCGCTGCGCCAAGGTTCGACAGAGACATTTTCAGGCTGGATAATAAACTCGTCGTTGCTGCTGTTGGCAGAATTGTCATTTTTCTTTCTGCCGAAGACATTGCCGAGTGCGTTGTCAATAGCATCATCGACCTTATTGTCAACCTTCTGCTCCATCTTGTCCTTGGCCTTACCGGCCAAACCTCTGAGGAAGCTCTGTGCCTGTGCATCGGGTGTGACAGCAAAAGCCGAGAGGGCAAATGCTCCTAATGCGATATTAGATAAGTGTTTCATGTTCAGTTTTTTTGATTATTCTCGTAACTCGTTGTGTTGTGCTGGTAAAGGTAGTGAATAGTTTTGGAAAAACAAATTTTTAGAAAGGAGGAGTATAAATCGAAAAAGAAAATTGGGAACGGAGGGGTGGTTTCATATTGTCAGTGTGGAATGATTCTACATTGTCCGTTAAGGGTCCGTTTGTCCTCCGTTGAAATGTGGATATTAGCGATATGACGAAATGAAAGTAAAATGAATGATGTTCGTTATAAATCGTCAGATCAACACAAAGCGAAACAAGGGAAGGGTTGTTGTGGGTCAAAACGTCATTTAGAGTTCGTAACTCAGCCAGTAACAATGCCAGTAATGACGCCATAACAGCCACCGTTACCGATGCCGTTACCTACATTGTAACAAGTCCTGTAACGGAGTTATTAACAATACGTGATTTTACTAACATACAGCAACATAACCACCGACAAGATAAAGATACAGCTAAAGATAAATATATAAATACTAAAACATCTGA
>JAKSLF010000011.1 GCA_024401355.1 Bacteroidales bacterium
TTCTGCCATATATATCTATTCATCGTCATATATTATGGTTTGATGGCAAATATAGTGAAATGATGAGAATAAACACATTATTCGCGTCATATTTTGACGAGAATAACTACCCTATTCGCCTCAAACTGCATTTTTTTACAATAATTCAAACCTGTGTCAAAATTCTACACACCCCTCTCCTTACTTTGCAATCAGAAACCAATAAAAACATACTAATATGGAACAGACAACAATACACTACATCAAGGAAGCGGTTCGGAATCTTGAGAATTGCCAATTTAAAAAAAACATAATTGAGGTGTCTCGGCCCCTCCTGAAGATTATGGACATTCTTAACTTACAGGATACCAATGATGCCGCTGTTTTTTCAATAGCATTTACCCGGATGGCAGATGGTAATTACACAAATTTGTCCGATATCGCAAGTCATATCGGTTGCTCGCCTATCGATATTCTTGCGTATACTACAGTATTGTCACGACTCTCTAAGTCAGGTTATATTCAACCTAATGGACGCAGAGTGTCGAACATCATTATGCAGGATTTCGGTATAGATGATGTTGTATCAAGTGCTATAATCGAGAACCGCCCAGTGGAGATAAAAGCCAATGTTAGCAATACTCAGTTATCAAAATATGACTTTTGCGAAGCCATCGGAAAGGCTATTATCGAAAAGACTATTGGAGTTTTCCGTGACACTCTTATTAACCGCACAGCAAAACTAGAGGACGAATGCCCCCACCTGTCATTTATACGCAATCTTAAAGCGCTTGCTCCTGATATAGAGGATCGTATCTTTTTCTATGACGTGTGCTATGATACTTTTGATGACCGAACCTTTTCCGATTTATACTATACAGTTAGTCATATATATACCGACTATAAAATAATATATATCGACAAAAGACCCCATAAAAGACCCCATCAATGTCTGTATGAGGATTGCCATCCTCTCATAAAGGCCGGCCTGATTGAACGTTTGGGTCACTGGGGTATCATTCTGACACACAAAGGAATGGAGTTGTTTTTCGAGGATGATTTGTCTGCCGTCTGTCCTTCTTTGAAATGGAAGGACATTTATAAGTTCTGAAGTAGTTAATATATCTGATTTTTTTCACGACCGCCATGAATATGAACGAATCCTGAGCAAGGGAAACAACACGGTGGGATTTAGGAAATAAAAGTCTATACGGACAAAAGATACGCAATCACATTGTCTGCTATGGCTTTGGTTAGTCCTTTCTGGAAGCTGGTCTGGAACAGATGTGACTTTTGTTCATCCGAAGCAACAGGTTCGTCGTCGATGATGACATAGTTGCTGACATTGTGAGTCTTGAGATAGTCGGATATCTCAAGACTCTTGGGGTGAGGAATATTGAAATTGTCCAGCATCGATAAATCAGCGTTTAACAGCCACTCGTCCGATACTCCATTGCGTGTCACATCGCCTATTTCTCCTTTATATCCCCTATCTCTCCACATCTGGCGCAATCCATCGAGGCCGTATATACCCTTCCATGATGAGATTACGACAATCTTTGCACCTATCGCATGGACAATTCTATAAAGATTGTCCATAGCAACAGGCGAAAAAAGACGTCCATAACTATCCTCGCGAGGTTTGTCAGCCTCCTGAAGTTCACGCTGATAGTCCTCGGTATTGAGAACTCCATCGAAATCGAGAAAGATGATTTTCATATATTATGACTTAAAGTTTGGATAACATCGCCTACTAAACTTTTGCAAAGTTACACACCACCTGTGCAAAAATTGGACATACCCTTCACTTTTTACCCTTCTATTCTTAATTCCTCTTTTTTCACAAAATCGCAAACCTGTGTCACATTTCTGCATACCCCTTCTATTTCTTTGCAACATCAAACCAATACTCATGCGAACATGGACAGACAACTGCACCGTGATAGTATGATACAGGAAAAAAATGTCAAACTTAAAATAGTAGCTTATGATACTAGAAAAAGATCTGCAGGTAGCTTACAGCCAAGATTGGGAATCTCTTGGAATTGTGATGAATGAAATCAATGCTGGCATTCAAACTCCGTTTCTGCTTTCGGTGGCAAGAGGAGAAGGTGACGATGCTGATGAATCATGGTGGACAGAGGCCGATATCCGAGTAATGTTTTTCGGTAAGGAGGCCAACCAATGGAGAAACGAGGACACCGATGATCCTCTGGAGAGTATTGAAGCGGCAATGGCTCTTTACAAGAACTTCTACAGTGTTCACTACAATTATGACGCGCAGGTTGGTCACTTCTATACCGAAAATATGAAATCTTCCTTTTTCAGGGATGGTGTTAACGGCATAATGTCTGAACTTGGTGTAAGATTTCCGGGCAAAAAGATAGCGTGTCTGACAAACAATATATCAAAATTGTCAACAAGTGAAGGGAAATCAGTAAGTGCAGGATTGCACGACATAGAGATGGAAGAACTTAGGGTTATTGTGAAGGAAATCAGAATACTCAAGCCAAACATCCTTATATTCTTTACAGGTCCAGGTAATAACAAATATTTCAGATACATAAAGCAACATTTCCTAGTGATTAACCAAGAGAAGCTTGGTGACGTGGAGGAAAGAGATGCTGTTAGGCTAATTCTTAACAACGATAGACTTGCCTATAAGACTCACCATCCGCAAGGTCACAAGAATCGTTGGGAGCATTATAATGCCATTCTCGATGATATCATGCTCAGCAACCAGAAGAGATTTGAGCAGTTTGTTGAATGTGCCCGATTTATTGTCGATACACAAAAGGTATCCTATTCGATGATTCAACGCGCGTTTGGCTTTACCATTAGTGAAACTATGCATATCATGGACCAGTTATATGAAACTGGAATAATAGGCCCTGAGGATGCAGGTTCTCCCCGTAGTGTTTTAATTCCAGACATGGACTCTCTGGAACAACATTTAGCAAGAATAAGGGATGAAAACAGAATATACTTTTGACAGAATGCATAGATAACACGGAATCTGTACAACTCAGATTTACAGGATGTCCAACAATACATTATACAAA
Organism: Bacteroidales bacterium; assembly: GCA_024401355.1. GTDB lineage: Bacteria > Bacteroidota > Bacteroidia > Bacteroidales > Marinilabiliaceae > W3P20-009. The sequence goes on from JAKSLF010000011.1 coordinate 3,042, forward strand.
CATGATAAATATAGTAAAGCGTGCTTTAATGGCGTCTGTTATTGTGCTTACTAGCTGCACTAATACCGGTCATGATAATATCAACACAGATTGTTCCGAAACAGCCGAACTGGACTCGTCTGACATTTTCAACGATAAGGTTCTGTATGGCAGTTGGTTCACCCCTCACGAGGCATCAATAATGAACATCACATTTAACAGGGATAACACTTTCGAGATGAACGACTATAAGCGGATGGACAACGACTTCATATTTCTTACCCACGAAGGTTCATTCTGCGTCAATGGCGAAACTATTACACTTAAATGTAGCGACGGTGAAGAACGGACATTAGAGTATATCGAAATAGAAGGTCGGATATACCTATGTAACGATAACTCATTGATGATAAAAGGAATGTTGAATTGAAAATGGCAGTAAGATGAAAGACACAAAGGGACATGTTGTACGCATGCGCGACCTGATGTTCGATGCGAGTCTGTTTGAAACATTTCGGACAGACACGGCGCTTGACACCCTTCTTAGCAGCCACAAGGGATTGCCCAGAGGAGTCAACTATATGATTGTCGGAGCAAACCTCCTGCATTTTTCCTCTATAAAGTCCATCTTCAGAGTCGCATCTATCCATGCTTGAGGAATACCATTCTCCTCATTGACCCCATAAATTATCCCAGCCAATCCTCCTGCAACACATGCAACAGTATCTGTATCATAACCGAAATTGACTGCTTGTAGCACCGCATCCTTGTAACAAGTGGTGTTGCATACACACCAAAGTGCTGTTTTTAGCGTATGCACCACAAAACCACTACTTTCTACCTCTTCCGCAGGAATTGACATATACTGTTTCAAATCCTTATAAATACCAACTTTAGTTTTCTCCGTTACTTGCTCAATAGCCGTCATGATGTCACAACCTGCCAGTATTTTTCTTGCTATGGAGACATAAATCACACACGCTTCAGTCGACAATTCATGAGCATGGGTTACTGCTGATGCTTTTCTTATCTCATCATCACTAAAGTTGGTAAAAGCCAAGGGAAGTATATGCATCAGTGAACCATTCCCGTTTTCATCTTCATCGACACAACCACAAAGCTCTATATCTATACCCTTTTCAAAACGACTCATAGACTTGTAAACACATCCTCCTAGACCAAAAGGGTTATTCAACGAACAGTTATCTCCATTATTCCACCACTCCCAATACTTAACCATCATGGTTTTCATATCAAGTCTACCCTCTTCATCTATGATCGCATCCATCATTGACAACGCCATCGACGTATCGTCCGACCATGCACCCCAAGGAACGACACCTTTCCAACGTGATCTTGCTGGTATTCCACCTAGATTAGCATCCACATGATAACCTGTAGCCACAAAAGATCCACGCTCCTCAAATTCAAAAGGAACACCAAGCGCATCTCCTATCGCCATACCGAACAAAGCATCCCTTATCGTTTCGTATATACGCATAAACAATCTATAAACGTATTTCAATATTTCTAAGCAAAGATACAAATATTGCACACAAAGAATAAGCACAGGATTCGCTTTTTTATATTCACAATAGTTGTGAATACTAACAACACACCTTTTTTTATCTGCAATATGCGACGTCAAACTTATTTTACTACACTCTACAACAATCTATAATGTATATTCATAACTATTCAAAACATTTCACAACGTCTATTGCGTATACTCTTCCTTCGCAAGACCATCGACCTCAGACGCCTCTACCCAATAGATATGAAAATGGAATCCGACTTCTTGGCTGTCTTGTCCGAGCAATTTAGCAAATCTTAATCCGATGACAATGGTATAACTGTGGAATAATATACACAAATCCGTGACAACTAATCACACTAACGTCATTATAAACCACGCATAAAATTTAACATGACCAAACAATTATCGTAAAACTTAATACAGAATTATACAAAATAAAGGTGTAACAAGCATTATGAGTTACGACATTCACATAGGTTCTCTCATCGAGAAGCGGTTGAAAGATCGCGGATGCTCCGTCACTTGGCTCGCAAAAAAAATCAACTGCGAGCGTACCAACATCTACGGCATATTCAAACGTGACACCATCGACGTCAAGCGCCTCTACGAAATCAGCGAAGCCCTAGAATACGACTTTTTCGAGGTCGTGAGAGACGCAATGAGGAAAGAACAATAATTTAGCATATATATAGTACTATGGCAGAAAATGAAATGACAAAGAAAACCTCGATTAAAAAGGGGTTGGATCAATTTAAGGATAAGATTCTTGACATCTTTTCAGTTGATAATATCGATGATATTCAAACTGATGGAATAAAGAATAAACTGAAAGATTTCCAAGCAAGTTACGTAAAAAGTACAGTTGAAGAGGTAAGTCATGTGAAGAATGAAGTCGAATCGGCAGTTTATATTGGAATGCTAGGTCGTTATTCTCATGGTAAGTCTGCTTTGGTCAATGCATTGTTTAATTTGGATGAAATCGATAAGCTGCCAGAAGGTGAGGGGGTAGTCACCTCCAAAGTAACTTTGGTAAATTTCGATTGCGAAGATAGCTGTGCCATAGCCTACGAAGTAAACGGTGATGAGGAAAAGCAAATCGACATATCTGTTCTTCAGAATAGTGTCAAGCAAAATGACGCGGCAAGTTTGGTTGACTATTACAAAATCAGTTTGCCTGTAAGTGGGAATCAATTTGCTGAAGAATTTAGGGGGAATGGAATCAACCTTATTGATTTGCCAGGATTAGGTGGTCCATATTTTAAGGATACGAGAAAGACCAAAAGGTATGTTGATGACCTAGATATGGTTATCTTGACTATACGTATTGACCAAATCAAAGAAGCTGCCCTTCACGTACGCCCACAGCTTATTAATTGCTCAATTCCAGTTATACCAGTGTTGACGTATGCTGATATGGCAAGGGAAAGTGATCTGTATGCTGATTGCAAAGGTAACCTGTCAGATGACAGCGAAGGTGATGAAATAATTGCAAAGGCAAAGGATATACTAAGTGAACAAATTCCTGAGATATCAAAGTATTTGGGTAATCTGATTGCAGTTTCTTCACCGAATGGTTATAACATTCCACAGTTACGCGAACTTATACTCAGTTTTGTTAAAGAAGAAAGTATTGCTATTAAGAAATCTCGACAGGAAATCTCTCCAGTTTTCAAACGTCGTTCGCAAAGTCTAAAGAAAGCCTATGTGTCTCTTAAGAACAATCTGTCTAATTTTGAATCCTCGTTTGTTAATCTATATAATGGTTTGTCTCCTGACAAAAACAATTTTTCTTTGGATTTAAAATCTGTATTCCAACACCGTGAAATGCAAAAGCTCAAACGTCAGTTTATCAAGGACTGCGAGCATGAAATTGACGAGTTTTGTAAGGAAGCAAAATCTCGAATGTCTGAAATCAGTAGTCAAATTTCGATTTCTGATGTAGTTAAAGGTGTGGATGAAATAAAAAAATCTATTAATGCGAATGGTGGAATAGGTGGAAACCATTCTGACGCTATTAAGTCTTATTTTTCAGAATATAAAAATGAAATATGTGACTATTTGACTAGATATTTCAATGAATTATCTTATGATAAACGGTCATTGTCAAAGATTAAGAGTGATGTCGAATCAATTCTGAATGATGATTATAATTCAGAGTGGGATAAGGTTTTTGATATAGAGGATGTTAGAAATGATTTAGCAAAGGAAATAGGTATTTACTCTGCAATGACGGGTTTTCAAATTCTAAAGGAAATATGTACAGATATAAATTCATTAATTTTATTTTTTGCTGGTGTTGGATTGGTAACGTTTTCAAGTAGTTTGGTTCCAGAGTTTGTACGTACCATTGGTTATGTCATGATGTTTGGAGCGGTAATTAAAGTATTTATTAGTGTTCCTAATATTAAAGAAAAGCATTTCGGAAATTTTAAAAGAAAGGTTATTGATTCTTTCAAGATGAGTATTGATCCCAATAGTCGCAAAGAGTTATTAAGGCAAGAATGCGATAGGGTGATTGCTGAAATTGCCGATGAACTGCAAGATGGTGTCGGATTAAATGACTATTCTAAAGATCAGCGTAGTGTTAGTCGAATGCAAGAAAAAGTGAGTGAGCAGATTCAGAAATTGACTGATATTATTGACGATGAAATAAGACAAATCTAATATTATGTACAGTAGAGTTTTTTCTCAGATAGAACGAATTAATACTCCTAAGTGCCGTAAGGCACTTGAGGAGTTTGTAAAAATCCTATTCAACAATAGGGCTAAAGGTAATAATATGCTTATGCTTGGTGTTGATAATAGGTCTCTTATACAAGAGATGTTAGGTGGTTTGTCGGCTCAAGCAACAATCAAGGAGGAAGCAAAATATAATATTCATATAATAAGAACGATTAAAGATTGTAAGATAGTAGTTAGTTTTAGGCATTATGACTGTATCAATGAAAAGACTAAAGAATATGTAAGGGACTTGTTTGAAATTTATAATAAAGATATCGACTTGAATTTGGCATTGAAAAATGGTCAGATTCCTAGTTTGCCAATAACAGGACAGAATGAAGTCCAACAATTCCTTGAAAGTCCAAGAGAATGTTTTAGAATACTATCTGGTAATGAGCTCATAGATTCTTTGGATATATCTTATCCATCAACAAACGATGAACCTGTTCATAATTCAATAAATGATTTGTGGATAATTACCAAGGAGAATGAATTTATTGCCAGGTCCAAAGGTAATGAAGAAGAAGGGAATGGAGCAAGTTCATTTTGGAATCAAGTAGTTGCTTCTGGAAAGAATATATACAATTACAATTTTGTTATTTTAAATAATATAGATGATTATTTAATTAAGGCGTTTAATGAACTCAGGTCTCTTTATCGCGAAAAATTGTGCCTTGATGATTCTGACGTAAATCTTCTTAATCGAGTATTCATGTTATCTGACAACAGATACTATGAAACAAGAAGTGAGTTGCCGTGTAATCTCCTTCAAGATATAAATGCCATACAAGATGATGCAAGAAATGCGGCCATGTATTCTTGTTTGATAGAAAGGATAAATAAGCTCTGTTTTGCTGATATCTCAAAAATAAGATTGTATGTGGACGAATACAAAAAATCGATGGAAAGATTACGTACAAATGTCGTGAAATTTTCGAAGCTAGCTGCAGATTTAAGGCAGATACCTGATAAATATAATAATTTGCTAAGTGAGAAATCGTCTGTTTGTAAATTGCGCGATGATAAAAACGATGACAGAGATAAGACTATTGATACAATTGATAAGTCGCAAGTTGTTCTTTCGAAATTCGTTTCTGAATATTGTGATTCAATGCCCCAAGTTGAAGATTTGACAGAACAAATCAAAAATGGCCGTAAAGAGTACCTTAAGAAGAAGAGAAATTTTATTGGATCATCTTATGTTAAAGGCAAAGATGATTTCAAAAAATTTGTTAGCAATTATTGTAGAGATTATATTAAAATAGTTGATAATATTCAAAACGAAATAACATGTCCTATACATGACGACATTGAGAGAATAAAAGCCAAATGTGAAGTTTGTTTTTGTGAAACGTTAGATAGTGTGTTCTCTCCATTGCTAAATATTTCAGCTAAATTATATAACGAACATGGAAGAAACAAGGGAAAGTTCATGTCCGTAGTTAATCATTTGATTGATCAAAAACTAAATTTTGATGGAATTATGGATGGAACTGTTGCATCCATGTTGGATGAAGCATATTCGAAAGTCGATAGCATAGTTAGTCTACAAGAAACGTCTAAAGTGTTAGATGTACTTGAAGAAGAACAAGTATATCGTGAGATTGTCCAAATACTTCAAGATGAAATCAAGAAAACTATCTTGTAATAGATTGTACTGTCTTATACTGAAATAGGTTTACATTAAAAGCCCAACAAACTAATAAGAAAATTGAATAGATATTCTATTAATCGTGTAAACCTATTTCAGTAAAAGCCTCCCCCCAAAAATTCAACTTTGACCAATGACCGTGACCATTCCACCTTTTCTGCGTTTTACTCCAATCATTTTATCCCATTTATCGTTTTTTAACCAACTTGATTTGTTAATTTTCCCACTCTACCCTTAACTATATTTGATAATCTTTCACAATTCAGACAGCCTCGACTTCTGACACTTTTCTCGGAGGGATAACGGTACCTTACCGTACCCTTACCATACCTTTCTGACTCCACCACAAAATGCATTTTCTTAACTCTCTTTAACAATGGTCATGGTCAAACGGTCAAACTCATTTTCCCAACTTTCTCCATATTTTTTTAAGAATATTTTAACACGCCCACCCTCTGCCATTTCTTCATATCCCACCCTTCAACAATAAAAATATCTGCCAAATTGTCCACAATTTGCTTTTTGGCGCATTTTTTGCTAATATTGCACTACAATACTTCAGATGAATATGAACATTAACTTATCACCAGACATAAAGGAAATTGTCCGCATAAGCCAATCGCACGCCAGACGCCTTGGACACAGTTTCATCGCACCAGAACACCTTTTGCTCGCTCTGCTGCAAGAGTCCAACAGCGACATTCTTGACATCTTAAACTACATGAATGTCAATCCTGCCAACATCTGCGAAATGATTGTCAGCAAGATGAGTGTCGGCACACCCGACTCTGTCGATGACGGCGACCTCCCACTCTTTCGCTCCACTGAGCGCATACTCCGCTTTGTCGAACTCGAAGCAAAGGACGCAGGTGACAAAAATATGAACCTCACACACCTTTTCCTTGCCATCCTTCGTGAAGAAGGTACCGTTGCCAGAGATGTCCTAGACCAAAATAAACTTTACTATACCAAGGTCAAGGCATACATCGAAAAGAAAAAAGGTCACGAAAACCCATTAGACTCAATGCTCGACGACGAAGACGACGAGGATGACAGCCCGTTCGCACAAGGTGGCAGCAACAGGGGACAGTCCGCTATGCGCCCCAACGCACCACAGCCTAACAATACAAATGTCAACTCCGACACTCCTGTGCTCGACAGCTTTGGCATCGACATGACAAAAGCCGCTGAAGAAGGCAAACTCGACCCCGTCATCGGCCGCGAAAAGGAAATAGAACGCATCTCACAGATTCTTAGCCGCAGAAAAAAGAACAACCCAATACTTATCGGTGAACCAGGCGTCGGCAAGAGCGCTATCGTCGAAGGACTCGCACTTCGCATCAAGGACCACATCGTCCCTCGCGTCCTTTTCGACAAACGCATCTTCTCGCTCGATCTGGCATCCGTTGTCGCAGGTACCAAATATCGTGGACAGTTCGAGGAACGCATCAAGGCTATCCTCAACGAACTCACACACAATCCTAATATAATCCTCTTCATCGACGAAATACATACTATCGTCGGAGCAGGAGGAGCAACCGGCAGCCTCGACGCCGCCAACATGCTCAAGCCAGCTCTGGCTCGAGGACAGATACAGTGCATCGGAGCTACAACTCTCGACGAATATCGACAGGTAATAGAAAAGGACGGAGCTCTCGAACGCCGATTCCAGAAGGTCATCGTCACCCCTACTACGGCCGAAGAGACTATTCAGATTCTTAACAACATAAAGGAGAAGTACGAGGCACATCACAATGTCACCTACACTCCCGAAGCTATCCGCGCCTGCGTCACTCTCACCGAGCGATACATCAGCGACCGACATCTCCCCGACAAGGCTATCGACGCACTCGACGAGGCAGGTTCGCGCGTACATATTACAAATATAGTTGTACCTAACGAAATTGTCGAACTCGAAAACCGCATCGAAGATATTCGCAACAAGAAGAAAATGGCCGTACAAGACCAGAATTTCGAACTCGCCGCTTCATTCCGCGACAAGGAGAAGTTCCACTGTTCCGAACTGGCCGAACTCAAGCAGCACTGGCAGGAAAGCCTCGTCAACCAGCGCGAAATCGTCGATGAAGATATGGTCGCACATGTCGTCGCTATGATGACTGGCGTCCCTGTCCAGCGCATCGCACAGGCCGAAGGCGAACGTCTGTTGTAGATGAACGACGAACTCAAAGGCTCTATCGTCGGACAGGACGAGGCTATACAGAAGGTCGTCAAGGCGATCCTCCGCAACCGCGCCGGACTCAAGAATCCTAACCGACCTATCGGCTCTTTCATTTTCATGGGACCAACTGGTGTCGGAAAGACTCTCCTCGCTCAAGTCCTGGCTAAATACCTTTTCGACTCTACCGACGCTCTCATTCGTGTCGACATGAGCGAATACATGGAAAAGTTCGCCGTCTCTCGTCTCGTCGGAGCACCTCCGGGCTATGTCGGATACGAAGAAGGCGGACAGCTGACAGAAAAGGTGCGACGCAAACCCTACTCTGTCGTTCTCCTCGACGAAATAGAAAAGGCACATCCCGACGTCTTCAACATCCTCCTGCAGGTGCTTGACGAAGGTATGCTCACCGACTCGCTCGGACGTAAGGTCGACTTCAAGAATACTATCATCATCATGACTTCCAATGTCGGCTCACGCGAACTCAAGGAGTTCGGACGTGGCGTCGGCTTTGCACAGGAACTTCGTGAATCCGACGACGACCGAGCACGCGGCATCCTCCAAAAGGCTCTCAAGAAGGCTTTCGCACCCGAATTCATCAATCGTATCGATGACATCATCACCTTCAAGGAACTCAAGAAGGACGATATATTCAACATCATCGACATCGAACTCCGTGGCCTCTACAAGCGCATCAGCGAACTCGGCTTCACTCTCACACTGACCGACGACGCTAAGAACTACATCGCCGACAAGAGCTACGATTCACAATACGGTGCACGCCCTCTTCGCCGCTCTATACAAAGGTATGTCGAAGATGTACTCGCCGAACTCATCATCGAGGCAAAACTCTCACAGCCAGGAACTATAGTCCTCGACTATGACAAGGAAACTGACAAAATGGTCACAAGAACTACAAACCAATAACCCATAATTATAACTCCTATGAAAGGTTTCACTAACGGCTTGCTCTTCGGAGCACTTATAGGTGGCGCTATCGCACTTCTCTTCGCACCTAAGACTGGTGCCGAGACCCGCGAGGTCCTCAAGGATAAGATTAACAAGGCTAAGGAAGAACTCGAAAAGAAAAAGAAGGAGCTTGAAGAGATGGAGCAAAAACTCCGCTCACAGGCCGACGAACCACAAGCATAACACCACGACAATGATAGTTCTCGACGATATCAACGAAACGGTCAACGACACCGCCAAGACTACTCAGCACCTTGCCGAACTGCACGTCGAACGTGCTAAGCTCGATGCTGCAGAAGGTCTCTCAACGGTCTCCATCAAAGCCATCAGCGCTGTCATCAAACTGGTACTGCTCTGCAATGTCATTTTCTTCATTTCCATGGGATTAGCTCTCGTAATAGGAGAACTCACCGGCATTCCAAGCCTTGGGTTTTTCATTATCGGCGCCATATTCATCATTCTCATGATCGTTTTCGCCTGCATAAAGAAGAAAATTATCGAACGACCTGTCGTCCGCATGTACCTTAGTCTCTTTTTCAAAGACAAATAATTATGAATACCGACAATATTAATACTATCGACGATATCAAGGCCGCACGCAACCAGATAAACAAGAAGATCGAACTGACTCACCAGCAACTCGACCTCAATGTCACTCGTCTCAAGTATCAGATTATGCCTTCCTCTATGCTCCAGTCTCTTTTTAGCCGAGTTTCCGAGCGTATTATGACATGGATTGATGCTCGCTTGAGTTAATTGGTTTTTCACAAACTTTTTACTATCTTTGTAGCGTAAATACGATTTGAGTCTGCATTATGGATGAATATATAGTCTCTGCACGTAAATATCGCCCAGCAACTTTTGACACAGTTGTCGGACAGAAGAGTATCACCACTACCCTTCGCAATGCCGTCAAAAGCGGTCGTCTCGCCCACGCCTACTTCTTTTGTGGCCCACGTGGAGTCGGCAAGACCACTTGCGCACGCATATTTGCTAAGACTATCAACTGCTCCAATCTTTCCGACAACCAGGAGGTCTGCAACGAATGCGAATCATGTAAGGCTTTCAACGAAAACCGCTCTTTCAACATTCACGAACTCGATGCTGCATCCAACAATTCAGTCGAAGATATCCGACAGCTCATCGATCAGGTTCGCATACCACCACAGGTCGGTCGCTACTCCGTCTTCATCATCGATGAGGTCCACATGCTCTCTGCTGCCGCATTCAATGCCTTCCTCAAAACTCTCGAGGAACCACCATCGTATGCAATCTTCATTCTCGCAACTACGGAAAAACACAAGATACTTCCTACAATCCTCTCTCGATGCCAGGTCTACGACTTCAACCGCATCACTGTCAACGATGTTGTAGAACAGCTCAAGTACATTGCTCAGAACGAAGGGATAAACGCCGATGAAGATGCACTTGCCATTATCGGACAAAAGGCAGACGGAGCCATGCGCGACGCACTCTCCATCTTCGACCAGATCGTAGCTTTCTCCGGTTCTAATATCACATATCAGAATGTCGTCGACAATCTCAACATTCTCGATTACGACGTTTTCTTCAATACTATCGATGCCGTGAGCGACCACGACTATCTCAAGTCTATGCTCATCTTCAACGATGTCATAAAAAAAGGATTCGATCCGCTCAATTTCCTAAGCGGACTCACCAAGCATCTCCGCAACATCCTCGTCTCTAAAGACGCACAGAGCATCTCGCTTCTCGACGTAAGCGAAAAGACCGCCGAACGCTATAAGCAGCAGGCTGCCAAGCTCCAGCCCAACGATATAATAACATATATCGACATTTTCTCGCAGGCCGAACTTAACTACAAGGCCGCCCGCGATAAACGTCAACATGTTGAGTTCACACTCCTTAAAGCTAGCGTCTTCAATGACGAAAAAAAAAAGTAGTTACTCAACTCAATGAATACATCCGCTTGTTGTCACAACAGCAACAATCTGATACTCAACACATCACAACGCCCAACAACGTTGCCGCCGCAAATCCATACAATACCGCAGGCGCAGTCAACACTTCTACCCCATCAAACTACACCAACCCTAATGTAACAACGTCCATTCCACAATCCGGACTGCGTTTCAACTCTCCTAAACCAACAACCAACACAAGCCATAGCGATGTCTCTTTGTCCGACATGCTGTCGCAGATAAACAATCGTTCTGTAGTCCAAAGCACCAACCAAGAGCAAACATCTATCGCCAATGTCTATGGCAACAAGGCTGTCGCTGTCGATGCCAAAAGAATTAATGAACTTTGGGTAAGATATGCACGTAGTATCGAATCTACCGATACTCACCTCTACACCATTATGCAACAGCCTCCTGTCATCAACAACGAACAGATTGTCATCAATGTAAATACTGATCTACAGGCTGCCAAAATATCAGAAAGCGCCGATCTTATCAATTTCCTACGACAAGAAAGTGGTGTTCCCAACCTTGTCCTTGTAGCCAATGTTGATAATGCCCAAGGATCCGACTCTTCACAGTTTAGTGTAGTCAACTCTAGGGAAAAACTCAACGAAATGATCGAAATAAATAAGGATATTGAAACTCTTATAAAAGAATTCAACTTCGACTTGGATATATAGCTTCAAAAATATCAATTAATCTATTGCAGTGTAAAAAAAGATAACTATCTTTGCACCGTCATAAAAACAACGTGACATAAGCCCGAATGGCGGAATTGGTAGACGCGCACGTTTCAGGTGCGTGTGTCGCAAGGCATGCAGGTTCGAGTCCTGTTTCGGGCACAACCCTTACAATATTTTGTAAGGGTTTTTTTATTTGTAATTGATTATTTCAACCTATACATTATATGCTGGCAATGGGATATTGGATGCTCAACAACAAGCGAATCTGATGTGATTGCATATACTCTCACAGACCTCACCGAAGAATCAATAACTTGCTTTCTAATCTTTGGCATCAATTCACCTGCTATTATATTCTTCCTGATTTGTCTTGCCATGGATTCCTCTGTTGCACTTTTTGCCGAACTTCCTATATAGTTACAGCAAAACGTTGTCGTATCAACACTGACACATAAGAGACTATCACTATAGTCCCAATTGCCATCTACCGACATATCATAGTTAAGGGTCAGATTTGGAAATTCAAATGCTTCATCCAAATAGAATGTGACATTCAACTCCACATTGTTTGAAAACGAAAAAGCATCAAACGATTCATTGAGATTTAGGTGTATATCACAAGGTATATCTTCATTTAGATGCTCATCTACCGATGAAATATATTGCCCCATAAGATCTCGGCATTCCGAGTCAAGCACACGACATCCGCAGAATACAGATGCCACAAATGCTATACCTATATGGATAATATTTTTCATACGTATATACTTTTATACAAATATACACTATAATTTTAGAATACTATCCGAAAGGCCTTATTTTTCTACTCTACATATATCATTTTTCGAGTCATTCCACCATCACACACTATATTTTCCCCGTTTACGAAGTCATTTTCTTCTTCACACAAAAACCTTACTATTCGCGCTATGTCTTCCGGCTTCCCTACTCTGCCCGACGGATGTTGACTATGGTCTTCAGCTTTCAATGTATCATAATTATAGTTCTCAATCCAACCTGGAGATATGCAGTTCACTGTTATTCCATACTTGGCCATTGAGACTGCCAGAGAATGCGTCAACGAAGCTATTGCACCCTTCGATGCGGTGTATGCTTCCGTACCACTCTCGCTTTGCCTGTATCTTGTCGAACAAATATTTACTATTCTACCATAGCGCTTTTCTCCAATTTCTCTGTATAGCGCCATTTTTCGTGATGTTACAAATACTGGTCTTAGGTTTATCGATAGTATATCATCAAAATATTCTACTGTCGATTCCGCCAATGGAATAAACGTCGAAACACCAACATTGTTTATTACTATATCTATATCTCCCCACTTCTCACACACACTGTCCATGGCCGACTCCAATTCGTTCACGTTTCTGACGTCCAAATGAAAAAAAAGTGTTCCCGTTGTCGACGACAATTCTATTCCCTTCTCTTCGTCTAAATCACAAAAGGCAACGTTATTTCCTGCAACACGAAGCGTTTTGACTATCATTCTTCCAATGCCGCTTGCACCACCTGTAACGAATACACGACGTATTTTTGTCGGCTTACTATGCTGACGTTTTTGCGTGGTCTTGGCGTTGTGTTCTTCAAATCTTTTCTCCAGATAATTATCAGCCATCACTACTAATGTTTGAGGAATCTATTGATATTTGTTGATAATGTAATACTATTTGCCGCACCTGCAGTATGGTATTTACCCATTCCGTATGATATATCTATCTTTGCAACTCTCACACCCAGTCCCCATGATATGCCTGCCGCACCACCTACTGCCGAATCCCGGTTCTCCTTATGCTGGCGGTGATTATAGCCAAAGGCTACAAAAACATTTCTCGTCGGAACAAATTCAACACCCATAATAAGGTGTCGCAACAGGTTGTCCCCAAAATCTATTTTCTTTTTTCTGTCTATTGACAAATCCCAATGAAACAAGTCTTTCAATGTCATGGTAAATCTGAATGGCGCATGTAGAGGCTTATAGACAACACCTATTTTCATGTCCGTGTCTAAATGTTCATTAGCTTCGTCTCCATCATAGCGCTTTATCTGTCCACCCAGATTTCTCAACACTATCGCTGCTCGCAATCTGTCTTCCATAACTCTATACGTCAATCCCATGTCCATGGCTAGACCAAAAGAGTTATACTCTGCAAACTTGCTTATTATTGGCTTCAGCGTTGCAGCCATTGTCAAACCAGGCGCCATCTTCCTTGAATATGTCAAATATATTGCCGCCTCCTGAACGTTAAACGTTCCCATATTCACACCATACTCATCCGTCTCATCCATGGTTCCGTAGTTTACATATTGAACCGCACAAGAAACGTTTCCACTCTATTTATTTATATGCTGTGAATATGATACCGATCCTGACTTTATCCCTCCCTTTATCGGAGTGAAATTTAATCCTATTTCATTCGACAACGTATCTGTTATTACCGACGGATTATGCATGACAAAACCCACTTCATCTATACCAATAACCGCATGACCGCCACCTAAGGCTGTCATGCGGCTTGATGTCGGCATATTCAGAAATTCATATACATTGCCACTACGGCTTTGGGCAGTAAGCTCTCCTACTGCCACTAAGCACATAACTAAGGCCAATGTTTTTGTCAGGATAAATTTCCTTATCATCCTCGGCTTGTCCTATTCCATGTAATTATCAAAGCCCATTGCCATGCGGCTCATCTTAATTCTATAGTCCTTTGGCGACATGCCTGTGTACTGCTTAAAATACTTGCCAAAGAAACTCTGAGTAGGGAAATTCAATAATACTGATATCTCCTTTATTGTCTTGTCAGAGGTCTCAAGCATTCTCTTTATCTCACCAATTACTACGTGAACTATCCACTGCAAAGCACTGTTTCCCGACTTCTCCTTGACAATTGACGAGAAGTATCGTGGCGAAAGATTCTGCTCTTCTGCATAAAAGGCAACATCTCTCTCTCTGACATAGTTCTTGTACAACGATATAAGGAAGTTGAAGAATATTATGTCTTTCTTTGAGTTGACAATCATCTCTGCTGGCTTCTTATCAAAGAACATGTCTACAATTTCATATAGAGCACACTGTCCCATTGATCTCGCAATCTCTCTTGCCAAACGAAGCTTCAAGCCTACAGGATTGCATATCTTGATCTCCTCAAGCTTCGCATTAAGCTGATTAATTACACCTATCAACCTGTTATACTGGAATTCATTCAACTCAAGATATGGATTGTCTCGCAAATACAAGATGCTTTCTATATTCGAGACTTTATTCAACGCCTGAATGACATAGTTGACATCTATCGATATCATTATTCCTTCTGCGTCATCTGTCATGCTAAGTGGACGCATGATTGCCGATGGCATGTAAATAAACACACCACCTTTTTGAACGTGAATTTCCTTGTTGTCAACTCTGAGGTCAACAGAACCACTACGACAAATGAAAAGACCACACTTGTCCAATCTGTTGACAATCTTGCCCAGCTTGAAAACATCCATGTTTTCACGCGATACTGATGCGAATCTAAATGTATTGTTCATTTTTATGATGTATTCTTATTATATTTCTTTTGTAACTTTATCTAACCACTCCCTATCCGACGAATCTGCTAACAACTCAATAAGCGTTGCACGCACTTTCCTGTGATAGTCATTTAGCCATTTCCGCTCCCCTTCTGTCAACATCGATACTACTATCGGACGAACATCTATCGGACATAATGTTATTGTCCTGAAGCGCAAAAATTTGCCAAATTCCGTATCCACATCATCAACACATGCTATCAGATTTTCTATCCTGACACCATGCTTCCCTTCGCGATATACACCAGGCTCGTTACTTGTAACCATTCCTGGCTCTATCACTACTCCATTGTCAGTCTTGCTGATGCGCTGAGGACCTTCATGTACGTTTAGGCAGAAACCTACTCCATGTCCTGTTCCATGTCCATAATCTTCACCTTCACGCCACAAATGCATCCTTGCCATTGTGTCTAGTTGCACTCCTCTGGTTCCGTATGGGAATCGCACCGTCGCCAGCGCTATATGACCCTTTAGCACCAATGTGTAGTCTTTGCAGGCTTCTTCCGTCAACTCTCCTAACGCGATTGTTCTCGTTATGTCCGTTGTTCCGTCTGCATATTGAGCTCCCGTGTCAAGCAACAGGAATCCTTCCGGCTTCAACTCAGCATTGCTCTCTATCGATGGCGAATAATGAACTATTGCACTGTTCGAACCGTATGCCGCAATCGACTCAAACGATTCACTCACAAACAAATGGTTCTGCGCCCTGAAGTCACGAAGCTTAGCCGCCACATCAAGCTCTGTCAATCTCGCTTTTCCGATATTGTCATCAAGCCAATGAAGGAATTTCACCATCGCTATTCCATCACGTACATGACTGGCATATATGTGGTTCAACTCGTCCGGACTCTTTATCGCTTTCAGCTTGCCTATATAACTGCTGTCCTCAACTCTGACTACTTCTTTCGGAAGCGACAAGGCTATTCTAGCATTCAAACTGTTCGTGTCTATAAAAACTCGAGCATCCGATGGCAAATTGCTGATGTTCTTCTCGAAATGGTCATACAACGAGAGTTTCACGCCATCCTCGTCAAGTCTTTTGCTGATAACCGACGACAACTTATGCGGATCTATATACAAGTGCTCTTCAGTTGCCGTTATTATCATGTATGCATAAAACACCGGACAGTATTCTACGTCATTCCCCCTGAGGTTCGTCAGCCAGGCTATGTCATCAAGCGCCGATGCTATGTAATGGGTCACATTGTTCTCCAACATTACCTTTCGCAACGCTTCCACTTTCTGCAAGCGGTTCAAGCCAGCTATCGAAGGATCCATCTCTATCACTTCATCCGTCGGCAATTCTTCACGCGGAGCATACACTTCATCTATGATGTCCACTTTATAGTTCAAGACTATGCCAAACTTCGCAAGCTCTTTCTTGACTTTCCTATATGTAGCCAGCGGCATCGTGAATCCATCAACACCAACTACACTCTCTGATGGCAATATATTGGTCAAGTATGTCACATAGTCAGGCACATTGGGCTGCCCTACTTTGAATAGCTCTATACTCGAACCACGCAATTGCTTCTCTCCCTGAATGTAATATCGCGAATCAACCCACAAACCAGCATGGTCATTCGTCACAACCATTACACCAGCCGACCCGTTGAAACCCGACAGAAACTCACGAAATTTCCAATGATTCGCCGGATATTCACTGCCATGAGGGTCCTCCGTGAGAACTATCAAGGCATCTATCCCCCGACGCTTCATCTCTTCGCGTACGCATATTATTTTTTCGTTCGTTGTCATTTGTTACATCCCGTTTTAATATGCATACGCAAAATAATGAATAAAGTTTATTTAGAACATGATTTTGTACCAAAAATTTATAATCACATGTTTTTTTGGTTATATCAAGCCCTGTTTCAACTCTTCTACAAAGCCGTCTATCATCTGAAGCTTCGCTGGAATAGGTATATTTTGCGGACAATGCCCAACACACTGACCACAGCCTATACAATGGTCCGCCTGTCTCAACTTTGGCACGCTCCTGTCATAACCGACAAGGAATGCTCGCCTCTGCTTCGCATATTCCGCATCCATGCTGCTCTTTGGCATGTTGCCTTCGTTGACACACTTGTTGTAGTGAAGCAATATTGCAGGTATGTCTATTCCGTATGGACATGGCATACAATACTTACAGTCATTGCATGGAACTGTTGGATACTTCAAAATCAATTTAGCCGTCTCTTCCAGGAAGGCCACTTCCGACTCGTTGAGCTCATCCAATGGCGAATATGTCCTGATGTTGTCTTTCAGGTGCTCCATATATGTCATGCCACTCAACACTGTCAATATGCCCTTAGGTGTGCCAGCAAATCTGAATGCCCACGATGCTACACTGTCTTCCGGACGTCTCTGCTTCAGTCGCTCTACTATGTGCGTAGGCAGTTTCGAAAGTCGTCCACCAAGCAATGGTTCCATGATAACTGCAGGAATACCACGCTTCTCAAGCTCATTATATAGGTATTCACCATCTATGCTTCGGTTGTCTGTTCCTCTTGCCTGAACACAATCAACGTAGTTATACTGTATCTGCACAAAGTCCCACTTGTACTTCTCATGCTCCGAAAGCAGATAGTCAAATACCGCTATGTCTCCATGATACGAAAAGCCAAGGTTTCTGATTCTACCAGCCTTAC
Source organism: Bacteroidales bacterium (assembly GCA_024401355.1). Taxonomy (GTDB): domain Bacteria; phylum Bacteroidota; class Bacteroidia; order Bacteroidales; family Marinilabiliaceae; genus W3P20-009. The sequence goes on from JAKSLF010000011.1 coordinate 20,946, forward strand.
GTTGCTCAACTAGATAATCCAAAACTCCATTTTCAAGATATCTCTTGCTGAACTGCTCCATGCCACCACCACCAACTGAGTGCAGCAGCAGATAGTCCACATAATCCACTTTGAGGTTCTTGAGCGAATTCTCAAACATCTTTATCGATTCCTCTCGCTTCCAAGCTACAGGACTGAAGTTCGATAGTTTAGTAGCAACATAATACGAATCACGAGGATGTCTGCTCAAGGCTATTCCCGTAGCCTCCTCCGAATGTCCCTGACAATATACTGGCGACGTATCAAAGTAGTTCACACCATGCTCTAATGCATAGTCCACCAACTTGTTGACCATCTCCTGGTCTATCTCGTCTTTTCCCTCACGGGCACTCTGCCCTGTTTTGGTCGGGAGACGCATCATTCCATATCCCAGTATCGACACTTTGTCGCCTGTTGTCGGATTGATGCGATATGTCATTTCACCATTTGTCTGGGTCGTCGACTCTATTGTCTCTTCTGCAGCCTTACCTACACACGATGACAATGCTATCGTTGAGGCTCCCGCACCAAGACGCTTAAGGAAGTCTCTTCGTGTTATGTTATTCTTGCTGTTTTCCATGATCTGAATGCTTTTGGTTAAATGGTCTTGTGTACTTCATGTCCCTCTACATATATCGCAGAGAATGGACGTGCCGGACATAGGTTCTCACATGCACCACATCCGATGCAACGCTCTTCGTTGACTACCGGTATCTTCTTCGATTTCGGATCCGACGCATCCGACGCTACCATCGATATGGCACCTGATGGACAGTGTCTTGCACAGTTTCCACATTCAACGTCATCTGTCAATACTACACAGTTCTTTTTCACCCATACGGCATGACCTATCTGTATCGACGATTTTTCAGCTTTCGTTATCTTTACTATTGCACCTGCAGGACATACTTCCGAGCATCGTGTACACTCCGGACGACAATATCCATATTCATACGACATCTCTGGCTGCATCAATGCCGATCTCAATACTCCATTCGGACAGGCTGATACACACAACTGACAACCTACACAATGGTCCGAAAACGAATCAATCGAAGTCGCTCCAGCTGGCACTATCTTTGTCTCGCGTTTAGGCTCCTCTTTATCAAGGATGACCGCAAGTCCACCGTCCATCTTTATCTTTTCCTGTGCTTTCGATGCGACTGATGTTGCAACCATAAGTCCGGCAGTCATGGCAAATGCTCGCTTCGAGTCGTCTACCTTCTCTTCACTACCCTTCGCTTCTGCTGCCTGCTTGCCAGCTCTCAACTTATAGCTTATCGCACCTCTATTACATTTCTCAATGCAGTCACCACATACTACGCATCTCGAGTAGTCTATCTCATGCGCTTTCGCATTTATGCACGATGCTTTGCAGTTTCTCTGGCACAATGTACATCCATTACACTTCGTTGTGTCTATTGTCACTTTGAACAATGACACCTTCGAGATAAGACCAAGCAACGAACCAACTGGACATATTGTGTTGCAATACGTTCTTCCGTTTCTCCACGCAAGGATGCCTACACCTACAAGTGTCACCGCTGCAATTACAAGAACTGCTACACTCTTCACCCACACATCTACTTCATAGAACATGTAGCTGTCATAATGCTCTGCTATCTTTGCCATTACATTGTTGCACAACTCATAAATTGGCTGAACCATCGAGTTGATTATTCTACCAAATGCTGCGTATGGATCAAGCAATGTCATTATTATATCCAATCCTACAAGACACGCTACGACATATACTGCCATCAATACATATCTCAAGATTGTCTTCGCTGGCGAATAGCTGAATCTGTTCTTCTTCCTCTTTCCTGCTATCCACGAGATAATGTCCTGAGTCACGCCCAACGGACATATCACCGAACAATATAGTCGACCAAACAATAATGTCAGCACTGCCAATATGGCAAGCACTACAAGGTTTACCGAAAGCACAGCTGGAATCAACTGCATCTTTGCCATCCATCCCAAGTACTGATGCGCCACTCCCGTAAAGTCAAGGAATAGTGCTGTGACACATATAATAAAGATAGCACCTAGCGTTATTCTAATTTTTCGCAACATAAATGTGTAGTTTAATGCATCAACCTATAGTATAGATGTCAATCTGCAAATTCGCAATTATCATCCATTTATTTTTTCACTTTCAATCAATGCATATATTTTTTTCATGGTTTTTTGTTTCAAGCAAAGATATTGAAAAAAATACTTATCTCCCAAAATTTTGTCCTAAAAATTTCTCGCTATTTCGTACATTTATTACAATCACACAAAAAGACACGGTCGCATCCCTTCTCAGAGATGCGACCGCTATTTATTTGTTTTTGTCTACTTACTTCTTCAAGTATTCGTCCATTGAAGCAGCAGCCTTTCTACCGTCACCCTTTGCAAGGATAACTGTAGCACCACCACGAACGATATCACCACCTGCAAATACGTCCTCCTTTGTTGTCTGGAGTGCGTCGTTTGCTTCAAGTGTACCCTTCTGAGTTGTGTGAAGCTCTGGATGCGCTGTTGGGATAAGTGGGTTTGGCGATACACCAACGCTCACTACTACCATGTCTGTGTCAAGCAATACTGTCTTGCCCTCTACTGGCACTGGACTACGACGACCACGCTCGTCTGGCTCGCCAAGCTCCATCACCTGAAGCTCTACCTGCTTTACGCGGCCCTTCTCGTCTGCTATATACTGTATTGGGTTGTGCAAAAGCATAAATTCTATGCCCTCTTCCTGTGCATGCTTGATCTCTTCCTTACGTGCTGGCATCTCGTCCATCGAACGACGATATACAAGATATACATGCTCTGCACCAAGTCTCTTTGCTGTACGTACCGAGTCCATAGCTGTGTTACCACCACCTACTACTACTACGTTCTTGCCGAAGAATACTGGTGTATCTTTCTTTGGATCTGCTGCACCCATCAAGTTTACTCGTGTCAAGTACTCGTTCGAGCTCATGATGCCGATTGAGTTCTCACCAGGAATGTTCATGAAGCGTGGAAGACCTGCACCCGAACCTACAAAGAAGCCCTTGAAGCCCTCTGCTCTGAGGTCGTCCATTGTTGCTGTCTTGCCTACGATGAAGTCTGGCTCAAACTTAACACCCATCTTACGCATGTTCTCGATTTCTGCCTCTACTATTGAGTTTGGCAAACGGAACTCTGGAATACCATACTTCAATACACCGCCGATTTCATGCAATGCCTCGAATACTGTTACGTCATATCCCTTCTTTGCCATCTCACCAGCAAATGTCAAGCCTGCAGGACCCGAACCGATTGCTGCAACCTTTATGCCGTTGGCTGCTGCCATCTCTGGCACTGCCATCTTGCCCGAGTTGCGCTCGTAGTCTGCTGCAAAACGCTCGAGGTAGCCAATTGCTACGGCTGGCTTCTTGCTCTTTGTATATGTACACTGGCTCTCACACTGCTTCTCCTGTGGACATACTCGACCACATACTGCTGGAAGTGATGATGTGTTCTTGATTGTCTTGATTGCTTCAGCAAATTCACCACGCTCTATGTTCTTGATGAACTTAGGGATGTTGATTTCTACTGGACAACCGTTCATACAGCCTGGGTTTGGACAGTCAAGGCAACGCTTTGCCTCCTGCTGTGCCTGTGCAAGTGTCAAACCTTCGTTTACCTCTACATACGACTTGTTACGGATGTTTGGGTCAACCTCTGACATCTTTACACGCTCGATTGCCATACGATCCTTTGGAGAGATTGCCTTGCGCAAATCTGCACGCCAGCTCTCTTCACGCTCTGCCTTTAGTATATCTAGATTTATTGCCATAATTTTCAATTATCAATTTTCAATTATCAATTCTGTGCTGCCTTCCACGCTTCCATTGCTGCTGCTTCCTCAGCCTTGTAGCTCGCCATACGTGCCAACATGCCGTCCCAGTCTACCTGATGTGCATCAAACTCTGGACCGTCTACGCAGACAAACTTGGTCTTGCCACCTACTGTTACACGGCATGCACCACACATTCCTGTGCCGTCCACCATGATTGTGTTGAGGCTGACTACTGTTGGGATGTCATACTTCTTTGTTGTGAGAGCACCAAACTTCATCATGATTGCTGGACCGATTACCACTGCCTCTGACACTTTCTCACGACCTATGACTTCTTCCATACCTACAGTTACTACACCCTGCTTGCCGTATGAACCATCGTCTGTCATGATGATTACTTCGTCTGCACTCTTACGCACTTCCTCTTCAAGGATGATAAGGTCCTTTGTACGTGCTGCCAATACAGCTACTACTCTGTTGCCCGCTGCCTTGTGTGCCTGGATGATTGGCAAAAGTGGAGCTACACCTACACCACCACCACAGCAAAGCACTGTGCCGTCCTGCTTCTCGATCTTTGTTGCCTGACCAAGTGGTCCTACTACGTCTGTGATATAGTCACCTACATTCAGATTGAAAAGCTTGTTTGTCGAAACGCCTATGCGCTGTACTACAAGTGTGATTGTTCCCTTCTCTACATCGCTTGCTGCGATTGTCAAAGGTATACGCTCGCCGTCTTCGCCAATTCGAATGATTACAAAATGACCTGCACGACGTGACTTGGCAATGCGTGGAGCCTCTACAACGAACTTCACTACATTAGCGGAAAACTGTTCCTTACCAACGATTTTGTTCATATCTATTCTTTAGTTTTATTTCCTTTTTTCTGTTCTTTTGAGCTTTCTAGGCCTACTTTCTTCTTTAGCCAACAGAAAATCTCGACAAATATCGGCATTATTTACCGATTAACCATTATTATATACCTATTTATATATATTCTAAACTATTCAAACCACACCAACACTCGCAATATAACACTCTACCCTCTTCTTTTGATTACAATCTGACACACAATCCCATCATTCACTTACAAAAAACTCACTCTTCCCCATCTGCATACGTGTTTTGCGTAATTTAACTTTCACCCTCTTCCTACTTCTTCATGCTCTCCATTTTGCCCATGAAGAGTATCGCTCCTGTGCTGTTCTCTTTGATGGCATAGACAAATGGTTTGTCCGCATGAAATTTCGCAGGTTCTTCTATCTCTGGCAGCGCTGTACATGTCATTTCAATCACTGTAACTGCCGCTGCTTCCGTTCCCTCTTCATCCACTTTTATAAAGGTGACTTGGTTTACATTTCCTATATATAATTCCTCATCACTCATCTTGCCAAATTTGGCTTTCGATGCCTGAAACGCGTCTTTCATTCCAAGCGCTTTCAAGTCGTCTGTAAGACTGCGGTTATAGCTCAACTCAAATTTTGGCAACCAGAGGTCTACTTCTTTTTTCCTCATGCTTCGGTTCACACCGCTCCAGTTTTCTGTCATCTCTTCTACCGCCTCACCAAACGACACTCCGTCTTTAGGCATGGCAAGCACCATCGAGTATGACTTGTTGCCGTATGGCAATTCTACGGTTTTCACTTTATCTGTTTCGCCATAGTAGTGCTTCTCAAAGTCTTTCATCATGGCTACTTTCTGCGATGTGCCGTCCACATTGGTGAAGGTCTCGTCTTTCGTGTTCGACTTCTCGAATGGATCACTCCACATTCCTTTGAAGTACAAGGCGTTGATCAGCATCGACCTCAGCGCACTCAGGTCTTCCACTACTTTGTTTATGCATCCATGAGTCTTCTCGCTGCACCAGCCGTTGACGACTTCCGCACTACTCTTGTCAAGGAAGTCCAGCGTTCTGGTCTCAGCGTCAAATGTCTTCTTGTTCTGCTCTACATATTCTTTCTTGAACGAGAAGCTCTTGTCTGCCCACATCGAGTTCGCTATCTCTACTTTTGTGGTCTTGTCCATTCCCTCTAGAGCAGCTATCATCACTTTGTTATAGCTGTTCATCTCTTCCATGGTCAAGCCTTCGTAGCCCAGCACGGCAAGCATCTCTTCCTGAGTGTTCCCCTCCGCACCGTTCAACGCCATAGACAACGCTATCTGAGCCGAGAGTGGCGACAGGAATATGTTTCCCTTGTCTTTCAGAGCCTGCTTCATGAATCTCAACGAGAATTTCAAGGCTGCATCGTTTACTACCGCCTCTTCTTTGCTTAGCTCTATGCGCGATGGCTCTACCACCTCACCTATTTCTCGCCATTGACTAGGAATCTTACTGCCCATTTCTTCTTTTTCTTCACACGACGACGATGTCATTATCACACCGCCTATCAACGGATATATCCACTCTCTTTTCATTTCTCTGCCCTTTTTATTTAGGCCACTTTATGGTGTCTGCATCTATCCACTGTGGACCAACTTGTATTGTTCCAAGTGTTTCGTCGTCAAACCACAATGTCACGTTCTGCTCTTCGTATGTATAGGCTGTTGTGCCCTTGTTCTCTTCGTCAAGCTCGTCCGCAAGGTCTTCTTCCATTGGCTCGTCCCATCCTGCTGCTTCAAGCACTTTCAAGGCTTCCTCTTTCGCCATGCCTACTCTCACTTTGCCCTCAAGAACAAACATGTCGTTGTCAAACGAGATCTCTGTCATCTTATATTTGTACTCCTTGTCAAACGACATCGAGAAGCCGTCCATGTCATAGTACAACACGGTCACTTTGTCATTTGGGTCGTCGCCATAGTTCGCGTCTTCCTCTATCTCGTCTGGCTGACCAAGCATTTCAATTACGGCTTCTTTGCTCATGCCGAATTTTATCTTGCCAAAACCAACGCCAGGCACTATCTTGTAGTCTTCGTCTGTAAGACTCTCCATTTTCTTGTTTGCCATTTTCTTATTCCTTTTTATATAATATGTATGTTTCTTTCTTTTAATATTTCGCTATAAGGTCATACTCTTCCGCACTTGTTATCTCTACTTCATACATCTCTCCCACTTTCATCTCTTTCTCCGTCTCTATTATCACTTCCGGATCCACTTCCGGCGAGTCAAATTCCGTTCTGCCAGCATAGCCACCTTCTTCTTCCCTGTCTATTATCACTCTCATCTTCTTTCCTATCTTCTCGTTGTTTATCTCCTGACTTATCTCGCTCTGTATCTCCATTATCTCATCTGCTCGCTTCTGCTTCACGTCGTCTGGCACATCGTCCTCATAGTTCTTATAACTATAGGTATCTTCTTCGTGCGAGTATGGGAACACTCCAAGTCTCTCAAATTTCACTTCTCTGATAAACTCTTTCAGCTCCTCAAAGTCGGCTTCCGTCTCACCCGGATGACCTGCTATGAATGTAGTCCTTATATGTATGCCAGGCACCTGCTCCCTTATCTCTTTCAGCAGCTCTACCATCTGCTCTTTCGTTATCTTGCGTCTCATCTTCTTCAGCATGTTGTCGCTGATATGCTGGAATGCAAGGTCCAGATATTTGCAGATGTTCTTGTGCTTGGCCATAACTGGCAACAAATCTTTCGGGAATCCCGCCGGATACGCATAGTGCAGTCTTATCCACTCTATGCCTTCCACCTGAGCCATCTTGTCCACAAGTTCTGCCAACTTGTTCTCTTTATATAGGTCTGTACCATACGACGACAAGTCCTGGGCTATCACCTGTATCTCTTTCACTCCGTCTTTCGCCAGCTTCTCTACTTCACCCAATATCTCCTCCATAGGTCTCGAGGTGTGTCTTCCCGTGATTAGCGGTATCGCACAATACGAACACATCCTGTTGCATCCCTCCGATATCTTCAGGTAAGCATAGTGTCCCGGCGTTGTCACGCTTCGCTCACTCATCAGGTCTCGTCTGTATGTGGCACCCAATTCTGTCACTATGCCGTTCCAGTCAAATTTTCCGTAGAATTTGTCCACCTCCGGTATGCTCTCTGTCAAGTCTTCTCTGTATCGCTCCGACAAGCATCCCATCACATACAACTTCTTTATCCTTCCCTTTTTCTTCAGCTTCGCAAATTGCAATATGGTCTCTATCGACTCCTCTTTTGCATCACCGATAAAGCCACATGTGTTTATCACTACAACTTCCCCCTTAGGCTTCTCAGCATCATGCGTCACTCTGATGTTGTTGGCTTTCAACTGAGCCATCAGCCTCTCGCTGTCTATCAGGTTTTTCGAGCAGCCTAACGATACTATATCTACGGTCTTGAATGTTCCTGCGTTCATCTCTTATCTCTTCAAGCGTTAGTTAAACAACGACTCCACAAATGTCTTTTTGTCAAACACTTGCAAATCATCTATTCCTTCACCAACACCGATATATTTTACTGGTATCGAGAACTGGTCCGATACGCCTATCACTACTCCACCCTTTGCCGTGCCGTCCAACTTGGTTACAGCCAATGCAGTGACTTCTGTTGCTGCCGTGAACTGCTTCACCTGCTCAAAGGCATTCTGACCTGTCGATCCATCTATCACCAACATCACTTCATGTGGCGCTGTCGAAACCACTTTCTTCATCACGTTCTTTATCTTCGATAGCTCGTTCATCAAGCCTATCTTGTTGTGCAGACGTCCTGCTGTGTCTATTATCACTACGTCCGCACCCTGAGCTTTGGCCGACTGCAATGTGTCAAATGCTACCGATGCAGGATCCGAACCCATCTGCTGCTTTATAATAGGTATATCAACTCGCTTAGCCCACACTTCCAACTGCTCTATCGCTGCCGCACGGAAGGTATCTGCCGCACCAAGCACCACTTTCTTGCCGGCTTTCTTGAATTTGTTCGCCAACTTGCCTATCGTCGTGGTCTTGCCTACGCCGTTTACTCCGACTACCATTATAACGTATGGTTCCCCAGTCTGTGGAGTGTCAAAGTCCTTTGCATCGCTCTTCTCATTCTCCGCCAACAACTGACCAATCTCGTCCTTCAAGATGCCGTTCAGCTCATCTGTGCCCATATAGCCGTCTTTCTTCACTCTGGCTTCTATGCGCTCTATTATCTTTAGCGTTGTGTCTACGCCAACGTCACTCGTTATCAACACTTCCTCAAGATTGTCCAGCACATCATCATCCACTTTGTTCTTGCCCATTATGGCACGAGCCAACTTGCTGAACAACCCCTCCTTCGTCTTCGTCAGACCCTGGTTGAGCGTCTCCTTGTTTTCCTTGCTTTTAAATATCGAAAATAATCCCATGGTGATATAATAGATTCTTTCTTTTTTCTACGTGAGTATTTTTGCAAAGTTATAAAATTCCCGCCTTTAATTCCCTAAATCTAATTGATTTTTTATCAACTCATAATACATCCCCCTGTGTTTTGTCAATTCTACATGGGTTCCCACTTCAATTATCTTTCCTTTGTCCACAACTACTATCTTGTCCGCATTCATAACCGTACTCAATCTATGCGCTATGACTACAACAGTCCTACCAGCACAATATTCGTCCAGATTTTCCACTACTCTTCTCTCGATGTTCGCATCCAAGGCATTAGTGGCCTCATCCAACACTATATATTGCGGATCTTTATACACGGCTCTCGCTATAAGCAGCCTCTGTTTCTGCCCATGGCTAAGTCCGATCCCATCACAGCCAACTTTTGTATCATACCCATTTGGCAAGTTTTCTACATAATCGTCTATGCATGCTGTTGCCGCTGCCACTCTAACTCGTTCCATATCTATTTCACCATCACCAACTGCAATATTTCTAGCTATGCTTTCAGAGAACACGATTCCTTCCTGCATCACTACCCCACACTGCTTTCGCCACCATTCTATGTCTATCATCCCAATCTCTTCACCGCCTATTTTTATCGTCCCTTCATTTGCACGATAATAACCTAGCAACAATTTTATAAGTGTTGTCTTCCCACTACCCGACGCTCCGACAATGGCGGTAGTCTTGCCCATCTCTATCTCCAAACATATATTATCCAATGTCTTTTTTGTAGCGAATTTGCTGTAGCTAAATCCAACATTCTCAATTTTTATATTTCCCGCCACTCCAATCTTCTTGCCCACTCCATTCTCTTCTTTTTCTTCTCGCCTGCTGTGTACTTCGTTTATTCTCTCCAGACTCAATTTGGCATCTTGAAGGTCATAGAAGAACGACATCAGCTCAGCAATCGGAGAGTTCATCTGTCCAATGATATATTGTATGGCCAACATAGTTCCCAACGTAATATCCCCCACAATAACACTATGAGCTGCTATAATCGTGATTATAATATTTTTCGCCTCATTTACAAATGCCCCACCCATCACCTGGCTCTGTTGCATTTTCTGCATTCCTACTTTGACGTCATACAGTTTTTTCTGAGCGTCAACCCACTCGTCTCGCCGCCTCTGCTGACATCCCTGAAGTTTTATCTCCTGCATCGAGGTAACCATCTGATAGGTCAGGTTGTCGTTTACGGCTCTCTTTTCAAAATAGTCATAGTCCAGTATTCGCCTCTTTTTTAGGAAGACCGAAAGCCACATAACATACATTGCCGACGCAATCAGAAACACACAAAAAACCACCCAACTATAGAAGCACAACACAACGGCAAACATCACAAGGGTGAATATCGAGAACAATGCCCCTATAGTTTGCTGCGTCAAGAAATCCTCTATTCTCCCGTGGTCCTCAATTCTCTGCATCAGGTCTCCTGTCAACTTCGTATCAAAGTAGTCCATCGGCAGTTTCATCAGTTTCCTAAAGAAGTCTGTCAAGAGCGAGAGGTTTATATTCAAACTCACTTTCAGCAGTACTCTTCGACGCACAAGTTCCGCTATTGTTTCGCTTAAGGTCAGCACTAACTGACCTGCCAATATAACCATGATGACACTTACATCTTTTTTTTCAATACCAACATCTACTATGCTCTGTGTCAAGAATGGCAGTACCAACTGAACTGTTCCGGCTATAACAAGACATATACCTATCCATAGCAGTTCTTTTTTATATTTCTTGAAGTATTCCGACAACAGACCCAATGCCGACTTTTCATCTTTTTCTTCCAGCACCATTTTGCCTGTCCTGTCTGTTTTTTTTAACATTAGAACTACTCCATCCGTTTCTTCTGTCTTATCTTGTGTCCATGATTCACACAACTCTTTTCGCGTTAGCACTCTCTTCCCACACCCCGGATCTGCCACATAATATCTCCCTTCTTCAAACCCGTAAAGAACCACAAAGTGATTCTGGTTCCAATGCAATATGCACGGCATCTCTACTTCTGTCAACTCGTCTACGTTTCCCTGTGCAGCTTCCGCTTCAAACCCCAACATTATGGCAGTCTCATACAACCCTAACAACGACACTCCTTCCGCCGACGAAGGACACATCTCGTTCAATGTCACCTGCGACAACACCATGCCATAATGCTTACATATCATCTGCAGACACGTCACTCCGCACATCATGCTGTCATGTTGTATATATGTATCAAACTTTATCATTCCTTTACTCTACCAAAATCAACTCGCGTTCACTTATATTCAATCTTTTTTTCCACACAAATTCATGTCATATTTATTGACAAACACTATTTCCTGGTTTTGATATCCATGCTTAATACCACATTTTGAATATGGACTATTCCTATCGTCATAATGCTACAATAGCAAACGTACTCACATATATATACCACAATAGCCAAGAGGACATCCTGTCCCCTTGGCACTATCAATGAAAGAAAATCGGTTCTTCAATTTTCTTTACTTAAAACAGCATTTCGATATAGGATTACCCTCATTTAGACATGGCCCCAATCACTATATTTGTTGGCACCAAACCACTTTAACGAACTCCGCCAGAGTAATACCAATCTTATTCACAGCCAATATTTCAACAGTTTGTCACAGTTTCTTTATTAGCTTCTTAAATTTCACCTGGCACACTCTGTACTTCCAAGCCGCTTATCCTTCATGTATTGACCAACATCCAAAACATGTTCCATGCTCCATCTTTTACCTTCTCCACACGAACCACATCAATCTTTTTCCCAATTGCAGTTTTAAGTCATCAACAATTGGATATCTGCACCAACATACCACTAGCGACAACAAACCATGGCCAATGATTTACGCAGATTATCCACAAGAACCATCCGAAGTGCATATACACAATAAGAAAAACACACCATTCTCACTACATACATACAAAAAAGAAGATTCTTTCAAAATCTACACTTCTTGCTATCCAGCAGTCACACCGCCAATTTCCACTTTAAAGAAAGTCGTTGGCTGAGTTTTCTTTTTTTCAGACTTACTGCTAGACTTGGTCGCTTTGCCACCGCAAACGAGCGCCATCTCTACTTTTGCAATCTTTTTCATGTCTATTAATTATTTAGTTTTTTGTATTTCCAGGAATGCACAAGGCATTAATTCCTGATTTATCTTTACAAATATATTTTAATTTTTTTAAACAAACAAGCCCCACCCTACTTTTTTTCATCCCAGACATCTCTTTCTATTTTCCCCTTCGTTCCAACACTCCTCTCTACACCAATTCAAACCCTTGTATAAGTTCACATCATTTGCAAAACAAAAAAGGCCCAACCTCTACAAAAGAGATTCAGCCTTGTTCTTTTATAAAATCACATTATTTATGTTTGACCGGACGAACGCTATAACCATAACAACGATACGTATGATAGAAACCATCTTCTACCTCGATGGTGCAATATGTATCACTGAAATCATTATTATAATGAGAGTTAATCTTGAAACGACATGCTTCACGAGGATAAGGATATAACGTAGCCGACCAGTAAATCCCTTCATCACCTGTTGTAAAAGGAATGAAAATATGCGGGTCGGAAAGAGAATATGATGCTGATGGATTATCAATAACTATTCCATCAAGACCTTTGGCACCCCTGTCACTTTCTGACTTTGCCTTGTATACTATAACACCACTAGAAGACCCGACATACGTTCGAGCGTATACCAAGTAGCATTGGTTTACAAGCTCAATCCAATCATCATAAGTCGGAGTTGAATACTCCGCTCCCCAAACTGCCGTAGCTGCATCATCCATCAGGCTGAAGTGTCGTCAACATATCAGCCAACCCATTCTCACCATACTTCTCATCACTACTATACTTTGTCAATTTATATAAATCGTAGGTTGATGGTTCAACTTCTTCACAAGTCCAATATTTATAGTTTGAACCAGAATATTTTTCTTTGGGTTCTGTCTCACCCCACGCATAATAGTCGCCCTTCTCCCATGGTCTATAGGCACCCAAGTTGCATGTTGCCCAGAGCGTTCCACTTTTGAGACCTAAATCAACAGTGGTTATTGTTTTTTTCTTAAACTGGGCAGTTATTGTAAGATCTTGGGTGACTTTCAAGTAATAATTTTCATGAATATTACCATCGCTCCATTGGTCGAAATAGTAACCCTCAGACGGAATGGCAGTAAACATCAATGCTTCACCTATTTCATATTCTCCACTCTGCCCCTCAACAGTTCCACCTTCGGTAGCAATTGCCTGAATATGATATTTTTGGGGAGTTGGCTCCTCTTTTTCTTCTTTGCAGCTCACCAAAACCAATGGCAGCAGGACAAAGCCCATTACCGCAGCAACACACAACTTCATAGTCATAATTTCACGATAAATATTTTCCTATTAATGACAACATAAAACCTCCGAGACACCACATGCCCCAAATGAATTACAGACTCTACAAAAGTACGACTATTTTCGAAAAAAAACAAAATCACCAACCATCTGCTTATCGAGCAAATCCCTCAATCAACGACAATTTCATCATTAAAAATTTATTTATCAAAAGTTGCAAATGTCGAACATTCGCCATACCTTTGCCCCAACGTTAAGCAACCTATAAGCTACCATAACACATGAAACTAACTCTCGTTTCCAACGACTCCTACATCATCAACAAGGCACGACGACTACTCCGCCGTGGTCCTAATCGTATCTCTATATCCATCCGCAAAGGCAACCTCTACACCATGACCTACAACCCAGGACGTCAGCCACGTACCGAGTCACAGCAGAAAAACTGGTCTCTCTTCAAGCAGGCAAACGCTCTCGTCGCAGCCGATTTCGCCAATCCCAAACGACGCAGTCTTTGGAATAGCCGGCTCAAGTCTCAGTCCCGCTACAAGACCGCACGCGGACTTGCACGCGCCTACTACATCGCTCAGCTCCGACGCCACATGTCCCAGAAGCACTACGACAAACCATCCGCTCACGCCAATGCTGCCAGACACCTCTCCGTCTTCAACCACTCTACTTATATAACAAGACCAACAAACAACCCAACCCACAACTCACACTCCATTCTCAACTCACATCTCACATCAACACCCAACTCCACCTCCTTCGCCTCCTATTCCCACCTCTACTGGTGGCACTCGCAACTTCATTCTATTCCCCCAATCCCCCTCAAACAACCCTAGCCACATGCTCTAAATCACCTTTTCTTTGCCAACACACTCTTTCTTTTATGTCATTCGTGATATCTTTTCACTTTTTTCATTAACTTTGTGTGTTTACTCAAAAAATCATTAATAAACTACTCGACCGACTATGCTATCACAGCAACAGCAAGAATTAGCGCAGCTCATAAATCTGCACATAAATAGGCATATCGGCTTCGCCATATACCGACTACCGAATACCACAGCACCAACTGTTGTGATACAAAACGATGGTCCTATATTTAATACTAAGTCGCTGACCAATATCGACGGCCACGACGGATTCCTCTTTGCCCCATACAATCTCAAATACGACAACCCAGCAGTTCTAGTCGAACCGCAATTCACCGCCTCAGGCACCGAAGAGATCATATCACTCCTCAAGTCACTGCCTCTGAGCCCAAGACAATTGCCTTATCCTGGACTGCCTATACACAACATGACTCGTGCCGAATACCAACTCACATTCGACTCTTTCCGCAGCTACCTGCAAAGCGGCTCTGTCGACAAACTCGTACTCGCACGATCCACTTCTTCACCTACTCGTCCTTCTATCGGACACCTTTTCGCAAGCGCTTGCGTCAACTACCCTCGCATGTTCATCTACGCATTCTACTCCCCTCTGACAGGTGTGTGGTTCGGATGCTCTCCCGAGACTCTCGTCGAAGGACATGATGGACAATGGACTACTATGGCTGTCGCCGGCACTCAGCTCTACTCCGACTCACCATCATGGGACGAGAAAAACCGAGCAGAACAACACATCGTCGAACAATATATTTCCGACCGACTCACATCCATGGGAGCTACAACCCAAAAGTCCGAACCATACACGGTTCGTGCCGCACATCTCATGCATCTGCGCACCGACTTCAAGTTCTCGCTTCCTTCCAATATCGGCATCGGAACTATCGCCAGCATACTCCACCCAACTCCTGCTATTTGCGGATTGCCATGCGAGGTGGCGTCTTCCATCATCGACAACGAAGAGGCAACTCTTCGACTATACTACTCCGGACCTGTCGGACCAGTTTCCACTACTCAACAAAGCCATATCTTCGTCAATCTCCGCTGCATGATGACCGACGACAACCGACTGACCATATACGCCGGAGGCGGCATAATGAAGTCTTCCAACGCCGAGTCTGAATGGAACGAAACAGAAATAAAGATGGACACTCTCCTCAACATCCTCAACCCAACAGACTAATCCTGTCCAACAACTCCTCAAAACGAAAGATTATCTCGCGTTTTCATCCATCAACATAAAACAATAAAGGCTCCCCGCTTTTCAGCAGGAAGCCTTATTTATTTTCCCCGAAGGGTTATCCTAAAGAATTAGTCAATATACTTGTCTATCTTCTTCATGAGGTTCTCAACAGTGAGGAACTCTACAAATGTAGTACCACCACCAAGACCGAAGCTACCACCAATGTAAGCTACAAGGTCAGTCAACCCGATCTCACCATTGTTGAGGATCTCGTTAACAGTGTTACGCAATGTCTCAGGCTTGTTCTTGCCGTCCTTTACAATCTCTGCGAACACACCGTATGAAAGCGAAAGCTCACGAGCTACACGTGGCTCATAGCAAAGTGCATAGCAAGGAACTGGGCTACGGAATGCAGCAATGTAACGAGCTGTCTTGCCAGTGAAGCTATCTGTGATGATTGCCTTGATAGGAAGCTCACGTGCTGCACCTACTGCAGTCTCTGCAAGATAAGCTGACATCTCACCGTTTACGTGTGGTACAGGAATATCATTGCGTGAATCCTTAGCTGGCTCAACTTCGTTTGCAATGTTTGTCATTGTCTGTACACACTCTACTGGATACTTACCGTATGTCGTCTCGCCAGAAAGCATAATTGCGTCTGTACGATAGTAGATTGCGTTTGCAATATCTGTAACCTCTGCACGTGTTGGACGTGGGTTCTTGATCATTGTGTGAAGCATCTGTGTTGCAACGATTACTGGACGCTTTGCCTCAACACACTTACGGATAAGCTGACGCTGAATCAATGGAATACGCTCGCATGGAACTTCGATACCGAGGTCACCACGTGCTACCATCACACCATATACACACTCAAGAATCTCGTCAATGTTGTTTACACCTTCCTGGTTCTCAATCTTTGCGATGATCTTGATTGGGCTGTTGTACTCGTCAAGAATATCCTGAATCTCCTTAACATCTGCCTTCGAACGAACAAATGAGTGAGCGATGAAGTCAATGTTGTTCTTGATTGCCCAGAGAACAAAGCTCTTGTCCTTCTCTGTAAGTGAAGGAAGCTTTGTCGATACACCTGGAACGTTAACACTCTTACGACCTGCACGACGTACATTGTCTACAAGTGTGTCGATGCTGCCGCTGTTCTCAATTGTACAGATAAGCTTGTCTGCCTGCTTCTCTGTTACACGGAGAGAAATGTCACCATCATCGATCAATATCTGGTTGCCTACATTAAGGTCGTTTACGAAACCTTCGTAAGATACGTAAAGTGTCTCAGCTGTTGAGTTACCCTTTGGATCACCCTTTACTGCGATTGTCTTGCCTGCAACGAACTCAATAGGATTCTCACCCATACATGTACGGATCTCTGGACCCTTTGTATCAACAAGAATTGCAATCTTGTCAGAAACCTTGCGTGTGTTCTCTGCAATTGCATTGATACTCTCTGTTGTCATGTGAGCAGTGTTGCAACGTACTACGTTCATACCTGCCGCATGGAGGTTCTTGAGGAAATCTACTTCGCAGCGAATATCCGAGATAGTCGTAACGATCTTTGTAAGTTTCTTTCTCATTGTTTTAATTTTGTTTATTTATTTTGTTTCTTTATTGTCTTTCTTGTTCATCTCTATCAACGCCTCTACTCCTAGTCTATAGGAATCCAGACCAAATCCACATATCACACCAACACACGATGGCGACAAATATGAATGATGACGAAACTCTTCTCGTCTGTGTACATTACTTATATGTACTTCTATTACCGGAGTCTTTACTGCCGATATCGCATCCGCTATCGCTACCGATGTATGCGTATACGCACCCGCATTCAATACTATTCCATCTATCGTAAAACCAACCTCATGTATCTTGTCTATTATCGAACCCTCATGGTTTGACTGGAAATAATCTATCTTTATTGACGAATACCTCTTTCTGAGCTCATCCAGATAATCCTCAAAACCACGGCTTCCATAGATGCCTGGCTCCCTTACTCCAAGAAGATTCAAATTCGGGCCGTTAATGACAAGTATATTCATATATTAATATAGGTTTATTCACGATACCACTTATCTTTAAGTGATTACGCGACGCGAAATTACAACTTATTAAGCGAAAAAAAAAACCTCAAAACTCCTTTTTTCCTCCCGTTAATTATTTTTAAACTTATCCCAACACTTTTCTCCTGCACAAAACTCTTTTCCCTACAACTAATCACATGTAGCACTTCTACTACACTTTTCACACTATTTAACAACACTTTTAAAAACAATAGGAAATAAAGGCTTAAATTTGCAATACAATAAAATACTCTAAATAGATTTAAAAACTTCAGGTTAATTATGGAATGGAAAGACGAAATAGAAGAATTTAAGGAATACCTCAAGCTACAAAGAGGACTTTCCGAAAATTCTATCTCAGCCTATGTAAAAGATTTGCAAAAAGTCATTGATTTTCTTGAAAAGAACAACAACCCTATCACCCCGGACAAAGTAACAATCCGCGATCTTAGAGCTGCCATGGAAGTTCAGGCACAAGCAGGTATTAGCCCCCGTACACAAGCCCGCATAATTAGCGGTATCAAGTCGTTCTTCAAATACCTCATGATTGAAGAAAAAATCGAACGAGACCCAACCCTGCAATTACAAGCCCCAAAAATTGGACGCAAATTACCTGAAGTTCTCTCATCCGAAGAAATCAACGAAATCATCGACTCTATTGACGTCAACAAGACCGAGGGCCAACGCAACAGAGCTATCGTCCTGATGCTCTATAGCTGCGGACTCCGCGTTTCCGAACTCGTCGAACTCCGCATCTCACAGCTCGTATTCGACGAAGGATACATCCGCGTCTTAGGCAAAGGAGACAAGGAAAGACTTGTTCCTATTGGGAAAAGAGCTATCGAAGAAACTAAGAAATACCTCGAAATACGCAGCAATATGCACAATATCCACAGCAAGGATGCCGACATCGTGTTCCTCAACCGACTCGGCTCTAAGCTCTCTCGCGTAATGGTATTCAATATTATAAAGATGGCTGCTGATGAGGCCGGCATTTTGAAGACTGTTAGTCCACATACTTTCCGCCACTCATTCGCTTCTCACCTTATCAATGCTGGTGCTGATTTGCGTTCGGTTCAGGAAATGCTCGGACATGAGTCTATCGTAACTACTGAGATCTATACTCATCTCAACACCTCTCACCTTAAGGAGACAATTTTCAAGCATCCAGGCAACAAGGATTTCTAGTATCAATTTATTACACTTGGCCCAATGTCAATTCGAAGTCTATTCATAACATTGCTTTTCAACGCGGCTGTAGCAAGTTTCGCGCAGAATTCTACTGCACCAGATTCGCCAGCCGACGATAAGCATTTTACCCAGTATCTTACTACTAGCGACTTCCTCTCAAAGGTGGTTAACTATAAGGAAAGCCGTGAATGGAAATACCTTGGCACCCGACCATGTGTAATCGATTTTTACGCCACTTGGTGCGGCCCATGTCGCGCCATTGCACCATCACTTGAAGAACTGGCCGAGGAATATCAGGACAAGGTGACTATATATAAGGTAGATGTCGACAAGGAAAAGGAACTAGCCGCTGTCTTCGGCATCCGTAGCATCCCTACTCTACTCCTCGTCCCAATGGCCGATCAACCTCAGGTCATTCAAGGTGCATACCCTAAAGACGCTCTAAAGGAATTGATCAATGTTATTGTACTAGGACAAAAACCACAGAATCTAAAGATGTGGCAAAGTCAAGAAGAAGGTACGACTCAACCCTAGAATCTATAATTCTTCATATAAAAGACAAGTTAACTTTCGTGGACTTGTCTTTTTTTTCTTTAATCAAAAAACTTATCCGAAAAATTAACCAGGTACAATTTCTTGCTGGCTCGTGTCATCGCCGTATATAACCATTTCAAAAACTCCACATCCATCATCTCTTCCGTTACATAACCAAGGTCAATAAAGACCACGTCCCATTGTCCACCCTGAGCTTTATGACAGGTCACCGCGTATGCATATTTTACTCTCAATGCATTATACCACGGATCCGATTTCATGGCTTCATACAATTTCCTTTGACTTCCAAGGTCACCATAGTCTTCTGATATCATATTATACAATGCTTCCTCCTGCTCTCTTGTCAGATTTGCCGCATCTCCCATCAAAAAGTCAAGCATTATCATGGCGTCTATCTCCTGGTCGTCATGTTCTTTCAGTCTCAATGTCACATCAGCGAACCTCATGCCATACATTTCCGTAATTCTTTTGATTCGTCTGACTTCGCATATATCACCATTGGCAATAAAGTCCTTATTTTTATCTCCTAACCATTTATAATTATTCTTGCTTACTATCAGCATGTCTCCTCTCTCCAATTCTTCTTCCCTATACAACACCATGTTTCTAATGCCCATGTTAAACTGCTTCGCTCTCTGGTTACTTCTTGTAACCACCAACACACTGTCTGTCCCATAATTGTCTATAGCCGATGTCAATGTTTCTATTAGTTCTTCTCCCGACACTCTTTCAACTTCACTTTTCGTAAATGCTTCAAGATGCGGCACACCAAACATCTCTGGCTCATCCTCTATACGATATCTGATGGCCGAAGCATTTTTTAGTATCAGACTCTCTTCCGACTGTCTAACAACGTCTGTCAACCACACCGACATCACATCAAGCCCCATGCTCTCCAAAATTTCTTCTTCCAAGGCAGGAGCTTCCATGCTTCCAACTGGTGGCAACTGTGCAGGATCACCAACTATCATTAGTCGACAACCTTCTCTACTAAATACAAAAGACACTATATCCACAAGCAAATTCCCAGAACCAAAACCAAAGTCTCCTGTTTCAAAGTCAGATATCATAGAGGCTTCGTCAACCACAAATATGGTTCCTTTATTTCTGTTGAAGTTCAGCTCAAATGCAGAATTAAACTCACCTGCTGTCTCTTGTCTATATATTGTTTTATGTATTGTATGCGCCGGCCTTCCGGTCATATTTGACAATACTTTTGCAGCTCTACCAGTTGGCGCCATTAGGACTATTTTATACCCCATCTCTGTTGCTGCATCGCAAAAGGCTTTCATCAGCGACGTCTTACCTGTTCCAGCATATCCTTTTATTAAAGCTGTCGGACGTAATGCGCTGCTCAATAATAGCTCCGACATCATTTCTATCGCCTCTTCCTGACTCTGAGTTGGCTCAAATGGCATGTTCTTTCTTATCAATTCAACAGCGCTCATAAATATTTTTTATAATTTCTATGCCTAAATGTTCTATTACGTTTATTTTTTTTATAAATTTGTCGCGTTAATTGCTCATAGGGCAATCAACACATACAAAGATAAAAGAAAAAAATAAAAAAAATAAATCTTTAAAAATGAAAACAGCACTTCAAATTGTACTCGTATTCGTGATTCTCGGTCTCGGATACTTCGTCTATGAGAGTATCAATCAGCCTATTCAGTTCCAGGACGAAATGGCTAAGCGTAAGACAGCAGTTGTAGATCGACTCAAAATGATTCGTGATGCACAGGTAGCTTACAAGAGCATCAATGATAAGTACACTGGAAGCTTCGACACTCTTATCGATTTCGTTAAGAACGGTAATTTCAAGATCACAAAGAACGAAGGTAGCCTTACTGACTCTATGCTTGCTGCAGGCATGACTGAAAAGGAAGCTATCAAGTTGGGTATCATCAAGCGTGATACTGTCCTCGTATCTGTTAAGGACTCTATCTGCAACGGTCTCAACCCTGACTCACTTCGTTTTGTCCCATATTCAGTTGACAAAGAGACTTTCAAACTCGCTGCTACAGCTTTGACTTCTAGCTCTGGACTCGTAATTCCAGTTTTCGAGGCTTCTGTAACTAACCGCGTATATCTTAAGGGTCTCGACAACCAGGAGCGTATCAACCTCGACGATGAGGCTTCACAGCTTGGTCGTTTCCCAGGTCTTAAGGTTGGATCTGTAGAAGAGGCTAACAACAACGCTGGTAACTGGGAGTAATCTTTTGATGATTCGTTTGCATATTTATGAAGGAGAATTATTTTATAATCAGTCCATCGTATAAAAAGCAGCAAACAAATTCATACTATATGTCCATCCAGATGACTCTGGATGGACTTTCTTTTTCTGTCTATGACCCTGTTCGTAATTCTGTCGTTGCTCTCGGCTCTACCCTTTTCAACACACCCGACGAACAGTTCGCACACCATGAGGAATATCTGCTGAAGACGGATATCTTCAAAGACAAGTTCAAGAAAACAATTATTAGTATCGAAAGTCGCTCTTTTTCTATCCTCCCTAAGGCTGTGTTCGATCCTGAAAAGGCCGCTAATGTCTTGAGTTTTATCGGATGCAATATAGACAAGAACGACAAAAGATTATTCGACAAGATTGAAATGGCTAATGCTGTCAATGTATTCGCCATTCCGTCTTTCCTTTACTACTTCTTGCAGACCCAGTTCAACGATTTCATTATGATGCATTATACAACTCCTGTTGTACGTACTGCCTTGATGAAACGCGACACCGACAATGCTAATGCTATCGCACATGTCATCTACACTGGCGACGGGGTTACTATGGTTGTTGTTGAACAGAATACTCTCAAACTCTGCAATAAGTTCAAATACAACGAGATTAACGATTTGGTGTACATTATAATGTTTACACTCGATCAACTCGGACTAAACAACGACTCTACCAAGATTGTCATTAGTGGCGATGTCGACCGCGAAGACGCAAGGGCCGAACTAATAAGACGCTTTGCCCATAATGTCTCTTTCGCAAAACTGCCCGACTACTTGGGATACGAATTAAAGGTACCCGAACCTGAACATCAGTTTGTCAACCTCTTTAATATGTCAATATGCGTATAGTTAGTGGATCTCTTCGAGGCAGACGCTTCTGCCCTCCTGATAATTTTTCCGCAAGACCTACTACTGATTTTGCGAAGGAGAATCTCTTCAATGTACTTGCCAATTTCATTGATTTCGATTCTATAAAGGTCCTCGACCTATTCTCGGGCACTGGTAGCATTACTTACGAGTTTGTTTCACGTGGATGTACTGATATAACTAGCGTTGAGATGAATTTCAAACACCAGCAGTTCATTGCAAAAACTATAAAGGAGTTCAACATTTCACAATACGCTAGATCTATCAAGGCTGATGCTTTTAAGTTTGCTCAAAGCACATCCGAAAAATACGACCTCATTTTCGCTGACCCACCTTTCGATCTCGAAACGGCAGCTCAACTTCCCGATATTGTCATCAGTCGCCAACTGCTCAAAGAAGGCGGAATAATGATTCTAGAACATTCGGGAGCCGGCAAATACAATGCCCATCCTAACTTTCAACAGACCCGATCTTACGGAAAGGTGAATTTCACTTTCTTCTCTTATAATTGATTAGACTACAATGACTCTTCAGATAAATATAAAAGGAAAACTCTACTCCTTCGACCAGCCTAAGGTTATGGGTATACTCAATCTTACGCCCGACTCTTTCTATGACGGTGGAAAGTATATTCATAATGCTGACAATATAAAGGCTCGTGTCGAACAGATTCTGACCGAAGGCGCCGATATGATCGACATGGGAGCATACTCTTCTCGTCCTGGTGCCGACGATGTAACTCCTGATGAAGAATGGAGACGTCTGGCAGAAGGTTTTGAGGTTATCAACAAGATATGTCCTGAGGCTATCGTCTCTGTCGATACTTTCCGTTCAGATATAGCGCGTAAAAGTGTTACCGACGGAGGCGCTTCCATTATTAATGACATCTCTGGAGGCGAACTTGATGATAATATGTTCTCTACGATTGCCGACCTGCATGTCCCATATATCCTTATGCACATGAAAGGTACTCCTAAGAACATGCAAAGCGCACCTACATACAACGATGTAACTGGTGAGGTTATTG
Source organism: Bacteroidales bacterium (assembly GCA_024401355.1). Taxonomy (GTDB): domain Bacteria; phylum Bacteroidota; class Bacteroidia; order Bacteroidales; family Marinilabiliaceae; genus W3P20-009. The sequence goes on from JAKSLF010000011.1 coordinate 44,444, forward strand.
GCTATCTGAGCAATCGACTTTTGTCTCTTCGTAAGCTGGGCGTTTCCGATATTATAATAGACCCTGGATTCGGCTTCGGGAAAACTGTTGAGCACAACTATACTCTTCTGCGTAATTTGTCAGATTTTCAGATTTTCAATCTGCCTGTTCTTGTCGGAATATCCAGAAAGTCTATGATATACAAAACTCTTGGATCATCCCCAGCAGAAAGCCTCAACGGAACGACTATCCTCAACACATTATCACTCGAACGAGGAGCCAATATTCTTCGAGTTCACGATGTAAAGGAATGTGTCGAATGTGTAAAGCTGTTCCAGAAAACATATTCAGATTATTAATCACATTGTAGGGAGGAACGATATATGATGTCTCTTTTTGAACTTCGATTTGTTGATGTCGTCGACATTGTGCTTTGCGCTTATATAATGTATGTTATTTTCAAGCTCATCAAAGGCACTGTGGCCCTCTCTATTGTATTTTCTATTGTTGGCTTCACTGTTCTTTGGTTTATCGTCAGAGCTCTCAAGATGTCTATGCTTTCTGGCATTATGAATAGTTTTGTCAGCATAGGTCTTCTGGCTCTTATCGTCATATTCCAACAAGAGGTCCGACGTTTTCTTGTTATGGTCGCAACACGCTACGATATTCTACGCAGATTAGGGTTCGACCGCAGTTTAGCAGAACAGAAAAGCAACGAAACATTCATATCTAGTATTGTCAAGTCATGCGATAGCATGTCTCGCACCAAAACTGGTGCATTGATTGTTATTTCTCGAACTGTCGGACTGAAGGATTTCATCGCAACTGGCGATGAAATAAATGCAGAATTCTCACAACAGCTTATTGAGACTATTTTCTTTAAGAATACTCCCCTTCACGATGGTGCTATGATTGTCAATACACACAAGATTCTTGCTGCTGCATGTATCTTGCCTGTGTCACACAATATGGATATTCCAAAACATTTCGGACTCCGACACCGCTCTGCCCTAGGCATCACCGAGGTTAGTGACGCACTGGCTATTGTCGTATCTGAAGAGACTGGCAACATTACCCTCTTCGACAAGGGCGTATTTGTCAAAATGAGCAATTCCGCCGAATTAAGCGAATATCTCGAAAAGTTATAAACCAATCAACACGTCAGTATAATGTCTCGAATTGTAGTATGTGGACGAAAGACAGAACTTGGCAAGGCCGTTTCTGCCGAACTCAAACAACAAGGCTATGAGGTTGTATTGATTTCCGCTGACGAACTATCTGAAAACAACGCTCCTCTTATTGCAAAAAAATTTGATGGCGCACTTGCTGTTTGCAATACTATTGGCGTCCCTTATGTTGCCCATTGGTCTGATACTTATGTACATGATATATATTGCAGCCGCATGTTGGCTATACGCGAAATTATCGAGGCTTTCCGCTACTGCAAAGAAAAACCTAAGGCTTTTATTCACGTATCTAATGCAATGGTATACGATGAGTATGAGGTTCACGACGAGTTTTCCACACAATATACTGACTCATTCACTGCGGAAGTCGGACTAATGGAGACGAAAGAGGTCCTAAAGGCTCACAAGCGAAATCCTGAGATGAGACTTTCTATTGTTCGATCTGGGTATCTCATGTACCGCTCAGGAGGACTGTTTAAGGTTCTTCATCGTGTATGCAATAGCCGTGTTTTCGGATGTCTTGGAGACGGATTCCAATGTCTGCCAATGATACATATTAAGGATGCTGCAAAGGCTATATCAATGATTACTACCGATGACAATGCTGTCGGAATTATCAATCTGACAATACCATCTATCGCCTCAATGCGCGAACTTACTGTCGCAATCCGCAATAAAAGTCGTGGACCACATATCACACTACCCGACTTTGTTGTAAAATTCCTTGTCGGACGTGCAGTCTCTATGCTCGAACAAAATTGTAAGGTTGTTCCTTCACGTCTTACTTCTATGGGATTTACATTCACTTATCCTAATGTCGATTCTATTATAAGCGACCTCTACAAATAATCATGAGAGACATTGAACTCATAAAAAAAAGATTTATATTTGCATTAAATAAAATATAGGAATATTATGGTTAGGAATTTATTTAAAGGACTCTTTATCCTTGTCATGGGCATTGTTCTTTTTGCCTCTTGCAACAAAGAACAGTCTGTTGTCAATGATCTCAAGGCTCTATCAGAAGAAATAGCTGAACATGGCGAAAATTACACCCAAGAAGAGTGGGAAAAGGCCACTCAAATTCACAATGAAATAATAGCACGTAAAGAAGGTTGTCAGTTCACTACCGAACAACTATCAGAAATCCATCAGCTGGAAGCTGAAATTGCAAAAAACGCCGCAGTTGCAGCAGCCAAAAGCATTACTAATACTGCCAAAGAGGCTGCCGATAAGGTAGGAAACGCTGTCGAAGGCATTATTGATGGACTGAAGGCAGAATAAGTATGGCTAAAAAAGATAATTGGAAACATCGTGATGGCGTGGTATATTCCACGTCATCATCTTTTGAATATACAACCGACGATGATGATTCTGTTATTGAAGATGTACCACCTCAACAACAGAACCTAAAGGTTCAGCTCGACAAAAAACAAAGAGCTGGCAAGGCTGTGACTCTTATAACCGGCTTTGTTGGTTCCGACGATTCAATCAAGGAACTTGGCAAGAAACTCAAAACTGCATGTGGCGTAGGCGGATCCGTAAAAGACGGTGAGATTCTCGTACAGGGCGATTTCAGAGACAAAATAATTGAAATCCTGCAAAAGGATGGCTTTAAAGTTAAACGTGTCGGTGGATAATTAATCATTCTCTCTATATGGAACCACTTGCAGAACGAATGAGACCGCGAACGCTGGCCGACTACTCCGGACAAAAACATCTGGTCGGAGAAGGGGCTATTTTGCGTAGAATGATTGATAGCGGACACCTCTCTTCTATAATCTTGTGGGGTCCTCCTGGTGTCGGAAAAACTACACTAGCCAAAATAATATCTCAACATCTCAATAGACCATTTTTCACTCTTTCTGCTATAAGCAGTGGTGTGAAGGAGGTCAGAGAGGTTATTGACAAGGCTAAAAACAGCAGATTTTTCAACAACGATTCGGCAATTCTCTTCATTGACGAAATACATCGTTTCTCAAAATCACAACAAGATAGCCTTCTTGCCGCTGTCGAAGAAGGCATCGTTACTCTTATCGGTGCAACAACAGAGAATCCTTCGTTTGAGGTCATCTCTCCACTTCTATCCAGATGTCAGGTCTACGTTCTAAAATCGCTCAATCACGACGATTTGATGGCCCTGACACACCGTGTCATTACAACAGACGAGGTCCTCAAAAATCTTAACATCAAGATAACAGAGGAAGCTGCTCTTGTTCGCTATTCTGGAGGCGATGCTAGAAAATTGCTCAATATAATTGAACTTGTAGTCAATTCACAAATTGGACAAGACGAGATTGTAATCAACGATAAAAATGTCGTTGACAATCTACAGATGAGCCCTGCAGTTTACGACAAGAATGGCGAAATGCACTACGACATAATCTCTGCTTTCATCAAGTCTATTCGCGGTTCCGACCCCGATGCTGCAGTCTACTGGCTTGCACGAATGATAGAAGGTGGAGAAGACCCTAAGTTCATTGCCCGACGTCTTGTCATTTCTGCATCCGAAGATATAGGATTAGCCAATCCTAATGCCTTGCTTATTGCCAATCAGGCGTTCGATGCCGTAAATAAGATCGGATGGCCCGAAGGACGTATTGCCCTTTCCGAAGCTGCAATATATCTAGCAACATCACCTAAGAGCAATTCTGCATACAATGCCATAAATCAAGCAATAGCATTTGTTAAAGAAACTGGCAATCTTCCTGTACCACTCCACCTCCGTAATGCTCCAACTAATCTTATGGAGAAATTGAATTACGGACGCGACTATAAGTATGCTCATGATTTCCCAGGACATTTTGTAGTTCAACAATATCTTCCCGATGAAATTGCTTCAAAACGTTTCTACTACGCACAAGAGAATGCAGCAGAACAACGACATGCAGAACTACAAAAACAACTCTGGGGAGAATATAAAAAATGATATACATAAAACAATAATAATATGAACAACATAATCAATTCTATACCCAAAATAAAAAACACTAATAGCGGCAATTTTTTTATCTTTGCAGGCCCTTGCGTAATCGAAGGTGAAGATATGGCTCTCCGTATTGCTGAACATCTGACAAAGGTTTCCGACAGACTCAAAATTCCTTTTGTTTTCAAAGGTTCTTACCGTAAGGCCAATCGATCACGCATCGACTCTTTCAGTGGAATAGGCGATGAAAAAGCGCTTAAGATTCTTCGCAAGGTAAGCGAAACTTTTGACGTTCCTACAGTAACCGATTTTCATTCCGCCGAAGAGGCTTCTATGGCTGCCGAATATGTCGATGTACTTCAAATACCAGCCTTCCTATGCCGTCAGACAGATATATTGGTCGCAGCAGCCAACACAGGTAAGGTTGTCAATATCAAAAAAGGACAGTTCCTTGCTCCTGAAGCTATGGAACATGCTGTAAAGAAGGTTAAAGATTCTGGCAACAATAATGTAATAATCACTGACCGCGGCACGATGTTCGGCTACTACGATCTTATCGTTGACTACAGAGGAATACCTGTCATGCAAAAACAAGCACCTGTAGTTCTCGATATAACACATTCTCTCCAACAGCCTAATCAAGCATCTGGTGTAACAGGTGGAAAACCTCAGTTGATTGAGACCGTCGCACGTGCTGGCGTTTCCGTTGGAGTTGATGGACTTTTCCTTGAAACACATTTCGACCCTAAAAATGCCAAGTCAGATGGCGCCAACATGTTAGACTTGTCTCTATTTGAAGGATTAATGGAGCGCCTCGTTGCAATCAAGCAAACAATTAATCAATTCTAACGATTAAAGAATTCTCTTCTAACACTTCTACACATAAAACATGAAGAATTTCTCATTACTATCATTGACTGCATTAGCATTGTTTTCATGTCAAAACAACCAATACAACGTTCTTATTGACATACCACAAGATTCTAATGTTGCAGACAGCTCAATTGTTTATCTTACAGACTACGAGACCAAATCTCATACAGACTCTGCATTTGTTTACAACGGCACCGCTGAATTTTCAGGCGTTATCAACGGAAGCTGTATTCGCCGTATTGAAATACCTAATTCTAGGTTATATGCCAATATAATAATAGAACCAGGCACTATTACTGTTGATTTCAACAACGCCAATGCAACTCGTACAAAACTAAATGATGATTATGCCTCTTTCTCTAAATGGCGCAAAGACACAGATAATTCATTTGCAAATCAATACGATGCAATAATCAAAGATACTACATTGTCATACGAAGACAAGAACTTGCAAAAAAACCTGTTGTATGAAAATTATAATAGGACAATAAGTCTTCATGCCGATAGCATTGTTACTGCTAATACCAATAACGCTCTAGGTCAAATAATTTTTTGGGAAAGTTATGTACAAACTCTCAACGGAATCATCAGCCTCGAAGAATATGAAAAAGCTCTAAACAAGGCAGGAGAATATATATCTAATTACACTCCTATCCAAAAAGGAACAGAGCAATTAAGAAATTATGCAAAAACACAAGCCGGAAGTAAATTTATCGACTTCACAATAGAACACGGAAATATCGATGGTTCTCCTGCAAAATTATCAGATTATGTCGGAAAGGGGAAAATAATACTTGTAGACTTCTGGGCAAGCTGGTGTGGTCCTTGTCGCCGTGCAATTCCATATATTAAAAACTCATACAATAAATACAAAAACGATAATTTCGACGTTCTTGGTATTGCTGTCTGGGACAATAAAGATAATACACTAGAAGCCATAGAAGAAGAAGGAATAACATGGAATGTAATTATAGACGCCCAGAAAGTCCCAACAGATATATATGGCATTTATGGCATTCCAGAACTAATTCTTTTTGATGCTGACGGAACAATCATTGAGCGTTCATTCTCTCCTTCTGCACTCGATTCTATTATATCACAAGCACTGAAGAAATAAGACACAGATACTATATAGGTCGACAATGAATTAAAATTTTTCGTTCTCCTAATGCGGTGGTTGCAAAAATATAATCGCAACCACCGTCTTTCATTTTGAGTTTTTTCCTTATATCATCTACTTTTTGAGGAAAATTCCTAACTGTTATATTTGACTTGTCAATACCACTCAATGTGGCAGGAACATTATTTTTTCCCAACGCACCCATTGATAATATCTCAAATGATCTACCTGCGAATCCAGCAATTCGTTCATCACTCGTATACAAATGACTATTAACATGTAGCTTTTTTAATCCAAACCTACTAGCAACACTCTTATATGCACCTGATTTCATAATGGCTGCATTGGGCTCATAAAGATATTTACCTATGCTCGAAGCTATATTGAGTTGACAATTTCGTTCTTCTTCTATCGAAAAATCAAATCTGTATGAACATTTAGAAGATTGGTTATATGTATATATCCGAGGATCAGAACAACCATCTTTTCTAAGAACTAGCAATAATTCCTTACATTCATTATCTGTTGCAACAACATGTACTTCAACAATACTCTTTAGTTTTTGTATTGCTTCAGTTATATCTAGCATTGGAGACAATTTAACAATAACAATTTCAGCCCTATCTAAAAGGATGTCTGATATTCCCAATATGTTAGGTGTACAATCTTCTATGCTTACGGTTTTACTACCATTTTTATCACGTCGAGCAGGATCAATAAACAACACAGAATAATTCTCATTGACATTACGAATATAATCTTCACATTCTCCATTGATTACATTAACCTTGTCCATGCCTAAACATGAAAGATTATGCCTAACTATAGAAACCAATTCACTATTTCTTTCTACGTATGTCTTTTCATCAAAGTTTTTTCCAATAAAATAGAAATCAACACCAAAACCACCAGTTAAATCTATAAATCTATTTCGAGCAACTCCATAATGCTCACACCTATCACATATAATACGAGCCTTATATTCTGCAGTAGTTTCCGACGAACACTGTTCTATAGATAAATGTATAGGATATAATAGATTGCTCACAGTTGCCCATTGTGGAACTTTGTGTTTTATCATTTGTCTTCCTGCTATCTGTTGAAGAACATACTGTGGTCTAATGTTGTTACTTTTCTTGATTTTCAAGGCAAGACGATTCACATCAGAGTCAATATTTTCTGCAATAAATATTTTTTCATCTTCAGTCAATTCCACTACAGCACACATACTACCCTATTACTTTATCTATCCGACACTATAACAAAAAAGGTCGGCTAAAGACCGACCTCTTTACTATGATTATTTGTTTTATTACTCAACAAATTCTTTTCTAACCTCATTAACTTTATCGGTCAAGAGATTAAGAATATCTGGAGATATTTCGCTCTTAATACCTGCTTTGATTCTTGTCAACTTAGCATCTGCATCAGTTGTCGCAATAACCTGTCCCTGTGGATCGGCCTTTACTTCATCAAAAATAGTCTTTATCTCCAACATCTTTCCTGCCAAATATGTCAAATCATCATCAACACCATTAGGATTATTGGAATCAAGTATATTCATGACAGTAGTCAAAGCCAATTTCTGAGCAATAATACGTTCAGTCAATTGCTTGTTGCCATTCTCATTTCCCTTAATAATATTAAGAGCAATATACAAACCCTCAGTCCAGCCACCAACCATAACAGCTACAGCAATATTCTTTCTATTGTTTTCTGTCAGATACTGATTGGCATTCATATATACCTCAGATACAATATTCAGCATTTCGTCTTTTGATGATTGCTGAGACTCAAATTTCTTTATCGTTCCTTCATCAATCAACTGAACAATGCCAAGACGATCAGTCAACTGCTTTAATGATGTAATGTAATCAACAGTCTTCTGCGACTGATTGAATATGTTAGCAAAACTCATATCTGTAGAATATACGCCCAAATTAAGAGCCATCTTCAAATTAGACGTATAAGTACTAGCCTTGTTAATATCATTCAACAAATCTTCATCATACTTTGCACCTGTTCCCTTCATCAAGGAAGCTACCTCTACAGGGGCAGGCAGAGTATAAAGAATAGACTTTGACTAATTCAAATCATCCTTTGCGGATACTTCATCTACTGTCATAGACGCATTCTTGTCATCAAGATCACTAGTTGTCTTGCTTCTATTACAAGATGTCATTACAGTAATAGCACATGCTACAAATCCGGATATTACTAACCAGTTCTTCATTTTATATAGCTTTATTTGTCTTTATACAAAATCATAGGGGACACTCATTCTCCTATTTTTCCGCTAAAATACTAATTTTTATTTGTTAATACAAAAAACACACAACAATTTTTCATCGACAACTACATTTGATAATATCGCTTACCAAATATTCCATTTCCAATTCTAACCAATGTAGACCCACACTCAACAGCAATTTTATAATCCCCCGTCATTCCCATACTTATTTCTTTAAAAGAATCCTTATCATTAAAATATTCGACTTTACATTTATCGAATATTGATTTTATCTTACTGAATTCCGCCCTCACCTGGATCATGTCATCTGTAAACGATGCCATACCCATCACGCCACATATCTCTACATTCTGCAAATTCCTCCAGCAACCCTCTGCCAGCATTCCATACAATTCTTCCTCCAATAATCCGAATTTTGTCTCTTCCTGAGCGACATGAACTTGCAACAAAACATTAATCACACGATTATGCTTTTGAGCCTCTTTATTAATTGCTTGCAACAGTTTCAAACTATCTACACTATGGATCATATATACGTATGATGCCATATATTTTATCTTGTTTGTCTGCAAATGACCAATAAAATGCCATTTTATGTCTTTAGGCAGAGCCTCATATTTTTCGTCTAATTCCTGGACTTTGTTCTCGCCAAAATGACGCTGACCACAATTATATGCTTCCTCAACATCCTCTTTCGGGAATGTCTTGGAAACAGCTATAAGTTCGACTCCCTTAGGAAGATTCTTACTGTACTCCTCTATTGCTTCTGCTATTGGCGACATAGTCAAACCCTTTCTTATAACCAATAATTAAAATTCATACAAATATTCAATACTTGCAGAATAACAAACAAATAGCAGCCGACAAAAAATGTCGACTGCCATTTATATTTATAACTAAATTACTTGTTCAAACGGAACTTCTGGTCACCATTCTTGAAGAAGTTTACAATCTGGTGAGCAGCTGCAACACCTGCATTGATGTTTGCCTCCTGTGTCTGAGCACCCATCTTCTTTGGTGTAAAGAAATAGCGACCATCAAACTCAGAATATGCATCCTTGTTGTCTGGAGCAACGTCAGCGATATATTTGAAGTCTGCACGCTCCTTCATAAACTCAACAAGGTTCGCTTCGTCAATAACTTCCTTGCGTGCTGTATTGATAAGGACTGCATTCTTTGGCATAAGTCCAAGAAGCTTGCTGTTTATAGAACCCTTAGTCTCTGCTGTTGCTGGAATATGGAGAGATACATACTGGCAAGTCTTATAGAGTTCTTCTACAGACTTTACTGCATGAACACCTGCCTCTTCAATCTTTTCTGCTGGAACAAACTGGTCAAATGCATACACTTCCATGCCAAATCCCTTTGCAATACGTGCTACGTTACGACCTACATTGCCAAATGCATGTATACCCAACTTCTTACCCATCAATTCAACACCTGATGTACCGTTGAATCCATTACGTGCCAACATTACTGCCATACCAAAAACGAGCTCTGCCACTGCATTTGCATTCTGTCCTGGAGTATTCTCTGCACATACGTTATGAGCTGTGCATGCATCAAGGTCAAGGTTATCAAAGCCCGCACCTGCACGAACTACTATTTCAAGATTCTTTGCAGCCTCAACAACTTCCTTCGTAACTTTGTCCGAACGTACAATTATTGCATTTGCATCTTTAACTGCATCAAGAAGCTGTGAGTTTTCTGTATATTTTTCAAGAAGAGCAAGCTCATATCCTGCACCCTCAACAATTTCCTTAATCTGGTCAACTGCAACCTTTGCAAAAGGCTTCTCAGTTGCTACAAGTACTTTCTTTGCCATTGAATAATTATATATTTTTGAAAATCAGAAAAACCGGAAGCGAACACCTCCGGTTTTGTTATAGTTTATTGCTTTTTAGTGCTTAGCCTCAAATTCCTTCATTGTAGCAACAAGTGCATCAACACTCTCCTCAGGCAATGCATTGTATGTTGAAGCACGGAAACCACCAACTGAACGGTGACCCTTGATACCAATCATACCCTGAGCTGTTGCATAATCCAAGAATTCCTTCTCCAACTCCTTATACTCGTCATTCATAATCCAGCAAATATTCATGTATGAACGGTCTGCTGCATCAAGTACTGTTGGCTTGAAGAGCTTGTTGCGCTCGATTTCGCTATAAAGCTTGTCTGCCTTTACAACCTTGCGGCGCTCCATCTCTGCTACACCACCCTGAGCCTTGAGCCACTTCAATGTCTGAAGAGCTGCAAATACTGAAGAACATGGAGGTGTATTGAACATTGAGCTTGCATCAATGTGAGTTCTATAGTCAAGCATTGTAGGAATCTTACGATCAACCTTGCCAAGTGCGTCAACCTTTACAATCGCAAATGTCAAACCTGCAGGAGCGAGGTTCTTCTGTGCACCACCATATATAAGGTTATACTTAGAAACATCAAGACGACGGCTGAAGATATCTGATGACATATCAGCAATCAAAGGAACCTTTACATCTGGATCATATTTAATCTCTGTACCATAGATTGTGTTGTTTGTTGTGATGTGGAAATAATCAGCATCTGCTGGTACAAGAGCTTCAAAATTCTTTGGAATGTAGCAATATGTCTTATCTTCTGATGAAGCAACTTCAACCACTTCACCAAACAATGTAGCTTCCTTCTGTGCCTTCTTTGCCCACACACCTGTCTTGAGATATGCAGCCTTCTTATTGAGGAAGTTGAATGGAGCCATGCAGAACTGAAGACTTGCACCACCACCAAGGAACACAACTTCATAGCCTTCTGGAATCTCAAGAAGCTCCTTGAAGAGCTGCTGTGCCTCAACGTTTACTGCATCGAACTCTTTGCTTCGGTGAGATATTTCAAGAAGTGAGAGGCCTGTGCCTGCAAAGTTGAGAACTGCATCTGCTGTCGCCTTAATTGTCTCCTGAGGGAGTATTGATGGGCCAGCATAGAAATTGTGCTTTTTCATCTCTTTTTTTGTATTTAATGTTATTTTTCTATTTATTTCAGTTTATTATCAGAATAAATTCAACAACAATCGTATCCTTTATTCTTATCGCTGACAAAATTAGCGATTAACTATAGTTTTACCACATTTTTTAGACGTTTTTTTTGCTTACGACATTAAAATTTTAATATCAGCCGAAAACAACGCCCTCAAACAACACTATAAACTCTTTCTACGGCTTTGCAAAACACATTCTATTTGTAAAATGTATTCCTAAAGGCAACATACTTCTTGTCTCTTGAAAATATCTTATGCCACAAAGCTGTCAAAAAGCCAAGGCCATACCCAGTAATCTGAATTAATCCAGACACAGCACTGAGCAACGATACTTTTACACTGTTCGTTTCAAAATATGCATCAACAACAAGCAATGCTACCCACAACGGAAGACAAAGAGCAAATGCCCAATGTACCCATATTCCCAACGCAATTGAAACAGGAATACCTATAACAAATAACGCAGGCAACAGATGCACTAGTTTCAACGCCCCCTTATGCCTTGAAGCAAGTTCAATTCGAGCTGTACCCGATGAAAAAACCTGCTTGAAGAACGATTTGAAGGTGTTCCTCCTTTTATGATAGACAAATGTGTCGTCAATCAAACCTACTGTATATCCATTTTCAACAACACGCATGCTGAAATCTACATCTTCACCATAACGCATGTCGCTGAATCCACCAATCTTGTCAAAAACTGTCTTTCTGACACCCAAATTAAAGCTCCTAGGATAGAATTTGTCCATTTTCTTCTTTCCACCCCTTATTCCACCTGTCGTAAACAATGATGTCATCGAATACGATATGGCTTTCTGTATGGATGAAAAGAATTGATGAGCTTTGTCTGGTCCACCAAAACAGTCAAACGGCTGACGGTCCAGATGATCTATTGTCATCTTTAGGTAGTCCGAAGGCAAGACACAGTCAGAATCCAAAAATACCAAGTATTCACCAGTCGCATACACGGCACCATTGTTTCTCGCCCTGCCTGGTCCCTGATTATCCTGATAGATGTATTTCAAGTCAAGCTGAGACTTGAATGGCTCAACCTCTGCCTCGCAACGCTTCACCGAACCATCGTCTACAACGATTACTTCGACTTCACTTTTCAAGGCCTGCATGGTGAGCGAGTCAAGCAACTCTACTACCTCTTCAGGTCTGTTATATACTGGTATTATTACTGTTATTCTTGCCATCTGCCACTACACTTCAGCAATGGTGTTTACTTTTCCTCTTCTTCTATTTTATCTGATACAAGACCAGCAGACTGAAGTATGTTATACCAACCGAAGAGTTTCTTCAGGTCAGATACATATATACGATCCTTGTCCCATGTAGGCAATACGTTGTCCATATACTTCTTCAATTCGTCAGATGATGCCTTCTTAGGATCAATTGCCTGCTCACCCTTTGTATACTTGTATATGTTTGCCATTACTTCCTTTAATGTAACATCGCCTTCTGTTGTATACATCGATATATCTTCAAGTGCACTTACTCGCGATGTTGCATAGGCTGGCAAACGCTTTCCTGTTGCTATGTCTTCTACTATTATTGTATTCTTACCCTGCGAAACCAACTTAAAAAGTCCGCCCTGTCCTGCTATTGAAAGAATTGCCTTTAGCATTGTCTTAATTTTATCTTTTTATAATTATTGATTTATATTTTGATGCAAAGTTAGCAATATTTGCCGTTTTCACTATAATACATCGCTATTTTTTACTTCATACCTCGCGACTCCTTGATTTTCTCATAGGCTTCCTTTAGTTTCTTGAACTTCACCTCAGCCTCCTTTTGAGCCTCCTCACCCAGCTCGGCAACTGTGTCCGGATGATATTTCTTCGCCATCATTCGATATGCTTTTTTCACCTCGTCATCCGTTGCCGACTTTGTTATCTCAAGTACCTTGTATGCATCGTCTATGTTGTCAGAACTATATGTCTTGTATGTTCCAAACAATGATTCTATATCCGCCACCGACAGACCTATAGCATATCCTATCTGCGAAACCAGGTTCTTCTCACTGTCTGTCACAACACCGTCAGCCATGGCTATGCCAAATAATATATGTATTATTTCTAGCCTTGTACTGTAACTGACCGAATAACGTATCGACATACACACTCTGTTGACATCCATATTCATCTTTAGAATGTCACGCAAACGTAGCAACGCTTTCCTGACTGTATCTTCATCAAAGCTTCGCTTCAATACTGTTTTTACATATTCCAGCTCTACTTTCTTTGGCTGGCCATCGGCTTTCATCATGGCCGCGATCAACACCAGCAACGCTTCTATAAAGTCTCGCTGCGCGTTACCACCATAACGGTTCTGATAATAGCCGTCACGACTGCGGCTGCTTCCCGTCTGCTGACGTCGCCAGTCTCCAGTGTCATTCGTACGCTCCTCTCTGTCTTCATGGTTCACCATGAAACGGAACAACAGATAAATAAGTAAGAAAAATAGTATGTTCATTTACCTGATCTTTTTAACACCAAATCCAATTATCATGCCAAACGTCTTAATTCTTCATCTAATGCCAAAATTTCAGGCATTATAAAGTGATGATCATCTGTCACTATGACATAATCTGCTATTTCCACTTTCTCTTTGTCAGACATCTGATTGTTTATTCGCGACTTAACCTGCTGCTCCCCTACTCCATCACGTTTCATCACACGTTCTACTCTTTGCTCTACCGGAGCTGTAACAACAAGCAATTTGTCCATTAGCTTATGACTGCCCGACTCAATCATTATCGCTGCCTCATTAACTACGTATGGCACACCCTTGCTTTTTTGCTCTTCCGTCCATTCTATAAAGTCACGATTGACTATCGGATGAATCAACGCATTTACTTTTTGCAGTTTCTCTTTGTCAGCAAATATCACCGATGCCATTCTTTTTCTATCAAGACGCCCCATCTCATCATATATATCGTCTCCCAGTATCTGTTTTAACCCAGCTATTATCTCGCTGTTTGTCTGAGATAGATATTTCGATCGTTCGTCAGAAACATACACTGGCACGCCTATGACACGAAACATCTGCGTTATTGTAGATTTTCCACTGCCTATTCCTCCCGTTATCCCTAATTTGATCATTTCTCTACTTTGTCTTTTGCTGTTTCCGAATGACGATGCTCCAAAAGATACTCCACAAATATTGGCGAATACGATATCGACCTGATATATTTAGGATACTCTGCTAACTTCACTTTTATCTTCTGCTGATTGCTTCCCAGTTTCACGTCTTGCAAGTCTGCCACAATGTCTATGTCATTCGATGTAACAACGTCAAAGTTGCTCAATCCAAGTGACAATGTCACGTTGACCGATTGCGGGAAGGCCCTGAATGTATATCCTTCTGGCACGTTAACGGCAGTTATCGGCACACTTATTATCTTTTCTGTATACGGCTCTACACAATATGTCACTTGAGCACCCCTGGCACTGGCTTCGACTCCATTAGGCAAATCAAATTCCATACTCAAACTGATGCTGTCTCGCAAAACTATTGGCTCAAGCGGTCGCGTATATACAGCCGTCATTGTGTCTATTTTGTCATTGGTTCCCGATACCCATACCGTATCCAGCTCCAACATACGCGGACCAGAAAACATGTGCTGGCTTTCAAGCGTAACATTGTCTGTGACTATCACCGGAAGCACTTTCTTAACTCGTGTCAACAATGGGATATATACTGTATCTATCTCTACTCGCTCCAACGCTATGTGATCTGGCAACGACTGCATCACTTCATGTGTGTATTTTCTAGGAATGAATATCGCTGCAGAATGACCATCCACAAATGTCTTGCGCAGTTTGCTGACGTCTACTTCTATTGTCCTGCGACGTGAAGGCTTCATCATCATCAGGTCAAGTCCATCACCCGTTACAGTCGCACGAAATGCTACTATTCCATTTTCATCTACAATATAGTTGTCTGGCACGTTTACACACGTTACACCATAGTCAACATCTATCGTATAACTCTGGCGCAGTCTCTCTATCGACCACACAAGGAACGATATGGCAAGAAAGATTATAAAGGTACGGAAATCCGGACCCTTTATCACTTTCATAACATAGTCAAAATACCACGCCAAAGTATGTTTCATAGTTTCTCCAATTGTTACGGCAAAAGCCATTGGCAACAATCTCGTGTCACCAATGGCATTCTATTCCGCTTGTCTCTTTATTTTTACTGCTGAGGCTCAGCTTGCTCAAGTATAGCGCTCTTGTCAAACACTACGTTTACACCATCTGCTATCTCTACAGTAACTTTATTGTCCTGAACCTTTACAACCTTGCCATAAATACCACCTGTTGTCACAATGTGGCTGCCTTTTTCAAGTTTGTCACGGAAGCTATTCAAAGCCTTCTGTCGCTGCTGCTGCGGACGTATCATGAAAAAGTAGAAAACTACTATTATCAACAGAAATGGCAACAAACTCATGAGCACACTTGGCTGCTCTGGCTGTACTGGTGCATCTAATAATGTATTGAACATATCTTTATATTTTAAATTTATCAGAGATATTCCCCCACGGGGTCATCTCACTTTTGCTTTTAATCTCAATTTGACTGTCTCCACAATACCATTACCACATTGGGCTGTCAATTTCGCCGTCTTGTATTGATATCCGTGAAGTCCCGACGTATCAAACATTAGTTCGACTGTCGTTTCGTGCCCCATCGCCACTGGCTCGCCAGAATATATGGCCTTGGTGCATCCGCAATCCGTATCAACGCCTACTATGACAAAACTGCCATCACCGTCGTTTCTCAAATTAAACTTCAGCCCAACCACTTCCCCCTGGCTCAGCTCACCGGCATCCGCTTCTTGAGTCATCACTACAACATGACCAACTCCACTCGCTTCCGTCCGATTCACTTCTTTCGTATTGTTCCGACACGATGCCATCGAAATCAACACACAGCCATATATGGCAACAAGTATACTCCTACTCGTCAAAGTCATCATATCTAGGAGCTGTTCTTCGAGGTGCCGAAACTGGCGACACTGGTCTCGATATACGAGCTCGCTTCTGCCTTGGTCTTGCCTCTTCATCGCCTACATTTCGCAATGGACGCTGCTCCTGTCTCTCTGGTCTTTCACCTCTTGACGGACGATCATATTGATTCTGTCTCTGTGGTTTCTCACCATTCGAGTCATATCTTCTTGCCGAAGGTCTACGCTCTGCACGAGGTCTTGACGATGACGATGGTCTCGATGATGACGATGTCTTCTTGACTGGTTTCTTCTTTCGAATATTTTCACTAGGTATCTCTACACCTTCATCTTCTTCATCGCTATCACTAGCCTGTTTGTCAGCAGCTCCAATGTTGACAAGCTGTGCTGGCATTATCTGTCTTTCCTCAACAAGCTGTCTTACGATCTTTTCAAGAATGCCGTTAATGTAGACGTTACTCTTGGCTGTCGAATAATATTTTGCTATCTCAATATATTCATTAAGTGTCACCCTGATTGGCATCTCATGGAACGACATCATCTCAGCTGCTGCCATAACGATAATTATCACATCCATCTGCGCTACTCGCTCAGGATCCCAGTTCTTTGAATACTTTCTTATCAAATCGTATGTGCTACCGTATGTCGAAAGTGTCTTGCGCAACAACGTGCTGACAAACTCCTTGTCATCCGAATCCTTATACGTAGGGAACAACTCAAGCTCGTTGCCATTCCTGCCGTCAAACAATTTGAATGTCTTAATCGCTATAGATATCGCAAATTCTACATCGTCATTCCAATAGATGCTGTGCATCTCAAGAGCCTCATACATAAGCGATATTTTCGCAAGCTCTTTTGTGAAATAACGAATGATGAATTTCTGGTCCTCTTCAAACGAATTCTCCTCCGACGCCATGTAATCATTATACATGTCTGTCATTATCATATTGTTGAATATGATCTTCAACAGATCCTCATCCCAAGATATTCCGGTTGCATCTACATAGTCATTCAACATCTTGTTCTCTTCAAGCTGCTTGATCAGACCATTCTCTACAAACTTCATGTTCGGATTGAGTTCTTCTTCTGTAGGACGAAGCTTGTTGCGCCCGTTCTCTATGCGTTTCATTGCAAGACGTTTCATTGCAATTGGAAGAAGCAGCATGTGATAATACAAGTCATGCGACTTCATAACGCTGTGCTGCAGCTCCTTGTCTATGCTTTCATAGCTCGTTTCGCCCGACATGTTGTGAGCGTAAACCATCTGCATCACTTTTACTCGTAAGAGTCTTCTACTTAACATTTTCTATAGTGAGTTATGTTTTTATATGTTACAAAGTTATATGATTTTCCACACAATCTAACATCATAAATGCTAAAAATAATTTAATCACGCTACTTTTTTTTCTTCTCTCACTTTCCCGCCCTGTTTCACATCTTTTTCTTGCCACCAAAAGGTAAGTTTTTTCTAACCATTTCTGGTATGTCCGTCAACTCCGTTACCGGCAAGGTCGACTGTATGAAGTCACGTATGTTAGACGGAGCAAATCTCGATGTCTCAAAATATTCCGCCGATGGAACTACCACTTTCAACGCCAATGGCATTATGCTGATTCGTGAGTTTGGCTCTATTATTATCGGCTCACCATCAACATGCCCCAACAACGGCTTCTTGTTCAACAACTGAATTTCCTTCGCTTTTATGATCTCGTCATATTTGTTCGCATCGATGTTCTGACTCAATAACTGTACCAACATTGCAGGAATTGCATAGTCTGGAAATTCCGATACTATACATACATCTATAAGTCCGTCATCCATACTCGCACTTGGCGCTATATGTATGTTGTTGCCCCATTGGGTCGAGTTGGCAAAACTTATAAAGAATGCTTTTCGCTGAAATATATGGTCGTCTATGTCAAGCACATAGTCATTGACTTTATATTTCGGATACTCTCGCGCTATAAGGTTCATATACTGCAGCGGACCTCTCACTTTGACTTTTGCAAATTTATGGCTTATGTATGCATCAAAACCAACTCCTGCCATGTTCAACGAGTATCGCTCACCTACTTTTATGACGTCTATTGATCTCGTGAGACCATCGTTTATTATCTCTATCGCACTCGATGTCCTCAATGGTATATCCAACTCTCGAGCTAGTCCATTGCCCGACCCACATGGTATTATCCCAAGCGCTGCCTGACCACCAAGCAGTCCCGTCCCTATCTCATTGACTGTTCCGTCTCCACCAACAGCAACAACAACGTCCGCCTCGTCTTTATACTGCGTTGCTAGCTCATAGCCATGACCAGCATATTCGGTATATACTACCTTGCTGTCCACTTCATCCTTATTCGTCAAGGCACCAATCTCACTCTCTATCGTGTTCTTCTTGCCTATTCCCGAACGTGGATTAACTATGTATATAACTTTACGCTTGACCATCTGTTTTGTTGAATATTACAAAAACTAGGCAAATATACTTATTTTATTCAACTATAAGAACGAAGGTCGGGCATATACCCCCTTCCTTCGTTCCATTTATCCACAACTCCAACTTTTAGAACATTCAATTCTACTTTTGGGAACTTACTTCAATTCTAGTGTGACTATACTCATCTTTGGCATCGTCACAACCAATCCGTTCTTTGTTATTTTGGCACCATCAAATTTCTTTGTCGACACCAGTTCCGGATTCTCAAATGAGTTGAAGTCGTCTACACATCCTGCTGTGAGCACTTCACCTGCAACGCTCTTCACTTTCAATCCGTCTAGGTTTATCGTCACTTCTTCTTTCTGGTCCAATGATGTGTTCGACAACGATATATGCACTACCCCATTCTTGTCTCTCGATGCTGTTGCAGAAAGATATGGAACAATTCTGTCTCCGTCTGCCGCCATTCTCTCACATTGTACTTTTACTGGCACGTATGTGGCGTCCTGATGAACGCTATACATCTTGAAGACATAGTACGTTGGTGTCAATGCCATCAAGTTGCCCTTTGTCAATATCATCGACTGGAGAACGTTGATTATCTGGGCTATGTTGGTCATCTTTACACGATCTGTGTATTTGTGGAAGATGTCCAGTGTCATCGATGCTACAAATGCGTCTCTCATTGTGTTCTGCTGGAAGAGGTGACCTGGATTTGTTCCTGGCTCAACATCCCACCATGTTCCCCATTCGTCAACAAGCAGTCCCACTTTCTTCTCTGGGTCATACTTGTCCATGATGTCGATATGCTTCTTCACTACGCTCTCTATCTCGATAGCCTTGCCAAGGGTCC
The DNA here is from genome assembly GCA_024401355.1 of Bacteroidales bacterium. GTDB lineage: Bacteria > Bacteroidota > Bacteroidia > Bacteroidales > Marinilabiliaceae > W3P20-009. The sequence goes on from JAKSLF010000011.1 coordinate 64,057, forward strand.
AGTAGTATTCGTCGTTGGTGAATTTTGTTGCCGAACCTTTTGATCCGTCCCAACCCTTAACTGTATAATAGTGAAGCGACAGTCCATTCATGCGTGTACCTACGTTCTTCATCAATGTCTCTGTCCAGTCATAGTCATAGTCCGATGCACCAGAAGCTATCTTGTAGAGCTTGTTGCCGTCATATTCACGGCAATATGTCGAATATCTTCTGAATAGGTCACCATAGTACTCTGGTCTCATCGTACCACCACAACCCCAGCTTTCATTTCCTACGCCAAGATATTTCACGTGCCATGGCTTCTCACGACCGTTCTCTTTTCTCAACTTGGCCATCGGACTACCACTCTCCGAGGTCATATACTCAACCCACTTCGCCAGTTCTTCTACTGTGCCCGAACCAACATTACCACTGATGTATGGCTCGCAGCCAAGCATCTCACAAAGGTTGAGGAATTCATGCGTACCAAAGGAGTTGTCCTCTACTGTTCCGCCCCAGTTGTTGTTCACCATTACCGGACGGTTCTCTTTCGGACCAATACCATCTGTCCAGTGATATTCATCGGCAAAACAACCGCCTGGCCATCTCAAGACTGGCACTTTTAGCTCCTTGAGGGCTTTGAGCACGTCGTTTCTGTAACCATTGGTATTCGGAATCGATGAATCTTCACCCACCCAGATGCCACCATAGATACATGATCCAAGGTGCTCTGCAAACTGACCATAAATCTCTTTGTTGATTGTCTGCTTTGCCGATTCGTTGTCAAGTGTCACACTAGCTTTGAGCTGTGCTACCGATGGCAACGTTGCCAGCAATGCAATTGAAAGGATTGATTTCTTCATGTTAAGATTCTTTTTTATTTTGATGATTACATTTTCTGCTCATTTTCACTTTATCCTCCATCTGTATCCAAGATACACCTGCATGAAAAAGTCCTGTATGTAATGCGTCTCCTCTGCCATGTAGCTGGCATTGAATACTGCATTCAACACTATCTGATGATGCTTGCCTATCGAACAAATGGTTCCGACACGTGTCTTTGTCGTAAATTCAAATTTCATCGTCTCGTCCACTCGGCTTCCATCCACCAGCACCATTTTCTTCTGCGTATACAATGGCACCGATATCTGCTCCGACACGTGAAACAGCCAATGCTTTGTCACTCCATTGAACCCATATCCGCCATTCACTCCAAAGAACGTAAACCTGAAGTGCTTGAATGTACACGGCATTGTCAGTATGGTATCCAGACTCGCCGGCAGATTCGACTCATGCAATATCGCCAATGTGTTGCTTACGCTCAAGCCTATTATCGGCGATCCACCACTTTTCTTCTGCCTTTTCGACTGGTTAAAGGCCGCTGGCATCGAAAACTTCTCATGACGTATCACCATGTAGACTCCTGCTTGCATTCGCGATGTCTTGATGCTGTTCGTCATTCCGGCTGAGGCTAGCTTGTCGTTCAGGTCGTCTATCTTCGACTGCTCAGAGGTCGACAGAAATATGTTCGCACCCATTCTCTGCCCGTATGCCGAAAAGTCAAGATCCAGGTCCTTGAACGAAAACTGACTATGATTCAGCCTGAAGCCATAACTGAACGACATTCCCCTGTGCGAGATGCTGGGCCCAACGTTTATCACGGCCGGCGATTTCACCAGAAAGTCCGTCTGCAGCCCCGACACTGTATCCGTATAACTGAACGACATCTGTCCCCAGTTCAAGGTGCTGAAAGGTATCAGTATCAGTCCTTCCGGACTCTGCTCTATATATGTCGTGTCCGGAGCCGGATTTACCAGCCCTTTTATTTTCTGCCATAGGTTCTGAGAATAACTCATCTGGCACAAAATCAACATACATATTAATAATGCAGTTCTCAACTCCTACCATATATATCTTCCCCTAAATCGCTGACACTAGGGGCGATTCTTCAAAAACTACTTCATATTTGCTATGAATAGCAGCAGTCGGTTGGCTATGTTCGCTTCCGACACTCCACCGTCAAAGTCAAGCGACAGCATGTTCAACTGAGGATACATCTTCTTCATCTTCTTCTCGATGCCTCGAGCTACGATGTGGTTCGCTATACATCCAAATGGCTGCATACTGACCACGTTGTTGCATCCCTGCTTCATGAAGGCTATCACTTCCGCTGGCAACAACCATCCCTCGCCAAACTGTGCCGAGAGGCTTATCACCTCTTCCGCATACTGGCTGATGGTCTTCAAGTCAAGCTCTGGCTCGAAGAATTTGAATACCGATGCTTCTTTCTCAAATTTCTGCATCACGTTGCCTATGAAGCTCTCCGCCAGGCTTATCACAAATGATGGTACTTTGAAGTGCTTCAAATGGTTCTTCTTGTTGAAGTGGAAGTTCACAAACGATCTCAGGAAGAAGTTGTGTACTGTCGATGGTATCACTTCTACTCCATGCTCCATCAGCCAGTCAGGTACGTACTTGTGGCTGTATGGATTAAACTTCAAGTATATCTCACCAGTGATTCCGGCTTTAGGATATACTTTGTCGTTTATCTCTATCTTGTTGAATGCTTCCGCTGCCTCTCTTGTCAGTCCAAGGAAGGCTTTGTAGTCATTCTTCTCACACAATGGCTTCGCTTTCTCCAGGTATGCGTCTCTCAATTTTCTCGCCTCACCTCGGTTCACTTCTCTCACGGCTATCGCATGATAGAATATAGACAACCAGTCACCAAAGAATACCGAATACAATACGATTGGTGCAGCCTTGAAGAGGTTCAGCTTGAAGCCCGGATTGTCATTGTAGTGGTCAACACCACCAATGCCTATCACCGGCACTTTCTCAAATCCTGCATCTACTATCGCTTTTCTGATAAGCGATGGATAGTTCGACGCACGGCACTGACCAAGCTGCGTTACTGCTACTGCCGTATGCTCGAGGTCATATTTTCCACTCTGCAATGCCTTGATGAAGTCACCTACTATCAAGGTCGCTGGGTAGCATACTTCGTTGTTCGAATATTTCAATCCTACGTCATTCGACTCTGCGTCACTCAACGGCAGACCTACAACATTATAGCCAAATGGCTTGAAGGCCGAACCCAAAAGTGGCGATATGTATTCTGTGAAGAATGGTGTCAGGATTGTTCTTATCTCTTTGTCCTCTGGCATGAATCGCTGCGGTGCTACGAATGGCTTCACTTCCACCTCTCTCTCATCCGAGAATTTCAAGCTCTCGATGAGTGATCGTACTCGCAGCTTCATCGAACCTACGTTGTTGATGTCGTCTATCTTCAACAAGGTCAACGATTTGCCATGTCTGTTCATTATCGAACGCACTTCATCTACGAAGAATGCATCCGGACCACAGCCAAACGATGTCGTCTCTACAAAGTGCACAAGGTTGTTCTGCCTTGCTGTCCACTGTGCCGAGTTCAATATGCGGTTCACAAATGTCCACTGCTTCAGGATGAAGGTCTCGCGCTCGTCGATGTTCATGTTGCGCGCTATCTCTTCTGTCAGGACGTCTACACCAAGCTTGGCTATCATGTCCGACACTTTATGCTGGATAAGTGGGTCCGTGTGATATGGACGACCAGCAAGCACTATCGACATTCTTCCTGCCTTCTGGCCTTCCTCAAATGCTTTCAGGTTCTTGTCTCTCAGCTCGTTGCCAAATCTCTCATATTCTGCAATGGCTTTCTTCTGCGCTTCTTTGACCACTTTCTTCGAGATGCCATACTGACCCATGTACTTGATGAGCTGCTTCAACTGCAGGTCATAGTCTCTGAAGGTTGTAACCGGCGAGTCTACTGGTACTTTCGAGTCTATCGAACACTGAACAACTTCTGGATAACCTATAATAATAGGACAGTTGAAGCTGTTCGAGGTCGTCGCGTCTTCCGATTTCTCATATACCACTCGTGGGAAGAATATTCTGTCCACGCCCATGTCACCAAGCTCATAGATGTGCGAGTGCACAAGCTTTGCTGGAAAACAGATGTTGTCCGACATCACGGTGTGAACGCCCTTCTCATAGTTGTGATATGTCGATGTCGACGACAATACTACTCTTACGTTACATGCTGTGAAGAATGTATGCCAGAATGGGAATTCCTCATACATGTTCAAAGCTCGTGGTATACCTATTGTAAATACCGGATTCGGCACCTGCTTCTCCGGATCTGCCGCACGGTCAAAAAGGTCGTGATATTTCACGTCACTCATGTCTATGCCAGCTGTCTGAGCTGCCGATCCGTTGTTGAATATCTTCTCACACTTGTTGCCCGAATAGTATTTTCCACCATTCGAGAATGTATACTGTGTTATCTGGCACTGGTTCTCACAGCCCTTGCATCCCAATGTCTTCTGCTGGAATTCTGCGCTGTTCAGGAACGACGCCAGCGGTCTCGATGCCGCTACCTCGTCTTTGCCTGCTTCTGCCATCGCTCTCTCTGTCATCCTCTGCGAGTAGAGCGCACAGCCGTATGCACCCATCAGTTCTGGTATGTTGTTGCAGAATACGGTCTTGCCTGTCAGGTTCTCAAAGGCTTTCACTATCGAGTCGTTCCTCATAGTTCCACCCTGCAGCACGATGTTGTTGCCAAGCTCTTCATAGTTCTTTATCTTAAGCACTTTGAAGAGGCAGTTTTTCACTACCGAATACGCCAATCCTGCTGCGATGTCGCTTACCGACGCACCTTCTCTCAACACCTGCTTCACTTTCGAGTTCATGAATACTGTGCATCGTGTACCAAGGTCCGATGGTTTCTGGCTCTGGCACGCTTTCATCACAAAGTCCGATATCTCGCAGTTCAATGTTCTGGCAAATGTCTCGATGAACGATCCACATCCCGACGAACATGCCTCGTTGATTTCCATTCTCGTCAAGGCTCCGTTGTCTACGTAGATGGCTTTCATGTCCTGACCACCAATGTCAAGGATGAATGACACTTCCGGACACATCTTTCGCGCCGCTACATAGTGCGCCATGGTCTCTATCATACCATAGTTCAACGAATATGACGCCTTGATAAGGTCCTCACCATATCCTGTCGAACATCCTGCCGTGATCTTCAGGTCTACGTTCTCTTCTTTGCATCGCTCCGCAAGTCTCTCCAGGCCTCGACGTACTGCCATGATTGGGTTTCCGTCGTTGTGAGCGTAATACTTATATAATATCTCAGCTTTGCTGTTGATGATTACTATCTTCGTTGTCGTCGATCCCGAGTCTATACCAAGATACGTAGGCTCACCTGGCACGTATTTGTTCACGTCTATAACTGGCACATACGACTCCGATTTCTTGCCTCGCCACTCCAGATATTCAGCCTCGTCTTTGAAGATTGGAGCAAGGTCCACAAATGTCTTGTTCTTAACCACTTTGCTCTTTGGCTTCTCTATCGGAGCACCGTTCAGTCTCGCTGTCAACGACTCTATAGTGAATGGGTCATAGTCGTTTGGCGATAGCGCCGTTCCCCACGCTGGGATTACGTTCGCTCTCTCTTCCAATAGCACGTCGTTGTTTATGTCAAGTTGGAAGTAGTCTGCTATCGCTTTTCTCAATGATGATATAAAGGTAAGCGGACCACCACACATCAATACTTTTGGTCTCACCTGGCATCCATGGCTCAATGCCGACGCTGTCTGCACGGCTACAGCTCTGAAGATCGATGCGGCAATGTCTTCCTTAGGCACGTTCCTCGCTATCAGGTTCTGGATGTCTGTCTTCGAGAATACTCCACATCGCGATGCTATCGGATATATCATCGTCGACTTCTTCGCCAATCCATCAAGTTCTGTCACTTCCACACCAAGGCACAACGCCATCTGGTCTATGAAGGCTCCAGTTCCACCTGCACAGTTGCCGTTCATTCTCAGGTCTGTCACCGCACCACCACTCAGATACACTATCTTCGCATCCTCACCACCAATGTCGATGATGGTCGATATCTCAGGATGCACCTGCTTGGTATATTCTGTCGCAGCTACCACTTCCTGCACGAAGCAGATGTCATAGCGCTCGGCAACACCAAGTCCCACCGAACCTGTTATGGCCAGCGTGAACTGCTTGTCACCTATAGTCGAACTCAATTCCTTCAGGAATGTCTCCACCGCCAACTCCACATTGGCATTGTGACGACGATATGACGAATAAACTACTGTGCCGTTCTCATCGAGCACGACAATCTTGGCTGTGGTTGAGCCTACGTCAAGACCTATTCTATACATTATATTATAATGATCAATCTATTTTCTGTTCGTATACATATTGGGTCATCACACCACTAAAAGCACGATTATCCACAATATCGTGCAAAGATAAATAAAAAAAACGTACAAACCAAATCCAAACTCCCTACTAACTATCACTCACCATCCGCCTCCTAAACTCCTCCGCAAAGGCATATAGCGGAATGCACTCTAACCAGTCTTGCTTTATATACTTTTTCATCGAAAGACGGATCGCTGTCAAATCAGCATTTTTAGAAATAAATGTCTTTAACGATTTGGCATGAACATTCTCCTCTGCCTTGACTTCAACAGGATAAACCCTGCTTCCCATCTGAACTACAAAGTCAAGCTCTATCGTGGAGTTATCTACACTATGATAGTAGCATGGCACGCCCGCCGACATCATCTGGCTACATACAAACAATTCCGTAAATGCTCCTTTATATTCCGAAAAGATGCCATCACCAACTAGCACCGACGATGCCGGAGCATCCACCATGGCTCCCATCAAACCAACATCTAGCAGAAACAGCTTGAATGACGAAATGTCCTCATAAAATTTCAACGGCATTTTTACGGCATTCGTCCTGCTTATCTTATAAACAAGTCCAGCATCAACAAGCCATTGTATAGCCACTTCAAATTCCGAAGCCCTGGCACTCTTCTTTACCGCACCATAAATGAATTTCTTATTGTCTTTTGCCAATTGAGAAGGTATGCTACCCCAAACCATCTGGATTCTCGGCACTTGACTCAACGGAGCATGCTTCGAGAAGTCTCTCGAATAATCTTCTAGGATACTTTTCTGACGCTTTCTAACCTCATTAAGCCCCAGGTTTTGCACGTATGCCAATACCGCCGACGGCATACCTCCTACATAATAATACTGACGAAGCAAATCGGTCAATTCTGTCGAAAGCACGTTTATAACGTCCCACTCGCCATTCCTCAGCTCTTCCACTATACGCTCCCTTCCAAGCGCTATGAGAAATTCTTCAAACGACATCGGATAAAGCCTAAGCATATCTACTTTACCCACCGGAAACGATACTGCATCATGAAGCGATATACCAAGCAAAGAACCCGCTACTGCAACATGAATCTCAGGAGCATCCTCACAGAAATATTTAAGAGACTCCAACGCTTGGGGACAATCTTGTATCTCATCTAAAATCACAAGAGTATCATTGGGCGTGATGTCTACTTGGGCTATTGCCGACAATCCTCTAAGCATCTTATCAACACCTCCACCCTCCTCAAACACTTCCCGAGCCTGTTTTTGACGGTCTAGACTGAAGAATGCAACTTTATCATACTCTCGCTTGGCAAACTCAACCAAAAGGAATGTCTTACCGACCTGGCGAGCGCCATTCATTATCAATGGCTTGCGATTTATAGATTTCTTCCACTCTATCAATGCTTTATATAACTCTCTTTTCATTTGCTTTACACTTTTTCCGACGACAAACTGACGCAAATATACACTTTTTCTGACGACAAAACAACACTTCACTACACTTTTTCCGACGACAAAACCGCTTTCCACTACACTTTTTCCGACGAATCTCGACCACAAACCCACACTTTCCCCAACCAATCCTCACAAAAAACTCCCCCAGCCATCACCAGCCAGAGGAGTCCTATCCGTAGAGACGTGGCATGCCGCGTCTCCTAATTTTCAATTCTCAATTCTCAATTATCAATTAACTTTCGTCCCATAATGTCATATTTCACTCCGTCACGGATGATCACTACTCTACCACCCTCGATGGTCTTGATGACTCTCTGACTATCGCCAGACACTTGTCCGACACCTGTCGGAATAAGTTTAGTGCCTTCAGCCGTACGAGTGTCAGTGTGGCCACAGTTGTTGTCGCAATATGCGGTCTCTGTGCCGTCAACACCTACTTCAGCATCATTGTTATAGGTATATGTAGTGAAGAGGTGCTCGCTTTCAGTAGTCAAACCAGCCGCTACGTATGTGTCGTATAGCGCACAAGGCACGACATACGTCTTGTCTGTACCAAATTGGTCAATCAGTATGCTTGGATCTACCATGTCTGTATTGACATATTCAAGGTTATCGCACATAAAAAAGACGCCCCATTCCATACTTGTTATACTATTAGGTATAGTGACATTTTTTAAACCTTGACAATAACAAAAAACACCATATTCTAAGCTCGTCACCCCATCTGGTATAGCAATGGACGTCAAGCTCTTACAGCTACTGAAAGCCATCGTTCCAATACTCGTCACACCATCTGGGATAGTTACGGAGGTCAGACTGTTACAGCCATTGAACACGCTTTCTTCAATAATCGTCACGCCATCAGGGATATTAATGGAAGTCAGGCTACTGCAGCCCCCAAAGGCACCGCTTCCAATGCTCGTCACGCCATCAGGAATATTGATTGAAGTCAAGCCTCTGCAACCAGAGAAAGCAAAGTTTCCAATACTTGTCACGTCATCTGGAATTATTGTATTCTTACATCCAACAATTAGAGTATTTGTCGAAGTCTCGATTATTGCATTGCAATTGTCTCGCGAATTAAAGTACTGGTTGTCTGCATCTACAGAGATGGAAGACAGACCACTGCAGTCACTGAAAGCAGAGCCTCCAATGCTCGTCACACCATCAGGGATGGTGATGGATGTCAGGCCGCTGCAGCCATAGAAAGCATAGCTTGGAATATACTCTACAGATTCTCCTATATTCACTGTAGTAAGTGAAGAACACCCATCGAAAACATATCCATAACCTCCATAATCATTCACCATAGGGGCACATTTCTCTGCATTGAAGTTTAATGTAGTTAGGCTGTTGCAGCCATAGAAAGCGTATTCTCCAATGTTCGTCACACTGCTAGGGATAGTGATGGATGTCAGACTGCTGCAGCCAGAGAAAGCCCTGCGTCCAATGCTCGTCACGCCATCAGGGATGTTAATGGATGTCAGGCCGCTGCAGCCCTCGAAAGCATCATCTCCAATGCTCGTCACACTATTAGGGATGGTAACGGAAGTCAAGCCGCTGCAGCCGTTAAAAGCATAGTTCCCAATGCTCGTCACGCCATCAGGAATAACAACATCAGTCACCTCCTTACCATCAATATACAGATGCTCTGCATAGTATAGTGGATTACTACTAAAACTGGAGAAGTTTATCTTTACCCAATCCCCAATAGTCCCACCATAGTCCACTCTTGTCAGACCGCTGCAGACGTAAAAAGCGACGCCTCCAATGCTCGTCACACTATTAGGGATGGTAACGGAAGCCAAGCCGTTGCAGCCATCGAAAGCCCAGCGTCCAATGCTCGTTACGCCATCTTTTATAACAACCGACTTTATATCATCTTTTGATGAATACCATGGATAATTCTCAATCTCCCAATAGTCATAGTTCCTCGTAATTGTCAGCACTCCATCATCAGACAACGACCATCCCTTGTCTATCCAGTCTTTCTCAAGAATCTCTACACTCGCCTTAGAATCAGCAAAATGTCTGCCACATACATTACATGTATATCCTTCCACATGACCGTCGGCCTCATCTGTCGCAGCTACCGCATCAGACCAAACGAGGTCGTGACTGGCAGGAATCATCCAACTGTCAGCGGCAATCTCAGCAGTTGCCTCAGCATCGCTGTAATGCTTGCCACAAACACTGCAAGTGTAGTATTCTGAGTTGCCATCAGTTGTACAAGTCTTCCCCACTGCATCATGTTTCACAAGGCTATGACCCTTGGCAGGAATTACCCAACTATTTTCAGCAATCTCAGTTGTCATTTCAGCATCTGCGAAATGCTTACCACTAAATGTGCAGGTATAACCCTCAATATGACCATTAATCGTACATGTCTCTGCCAATGCATCTGACCATACAAGATTATGCTCACTTTCTATCGTCAATCCAGCAGACACATACGTGTCACGCAATGTCTCATACTTCGTACATGGCACAATATACTTCTTGTTAGTTCCCAATGCACTCTTCAATATGCTTGGATCATCCATATCAGTATGAACATTCTTAAGACTACACCATTCGAAAGCGCAGTATCCAATACTCGTCACACTGTTAGGAATAGTAATGGAAGTCAAACTACTGCAACCATTGAAAGCAAATTCTCCAATGCTGGTCACGCCATCAGGGATAGTGATGGTTGTCAAGCCTCTGCATTTATAGAACGCATAGTTTCCAATGCTCGTCACGCCATCAGGAATAACAACATCAGTCACCTCCTTACCATCAATATATAGATGCTCCGCATAGTATAGTGGATTGCTATGTTCATTGGAGTAGTTTATCTTCACCCAATCCCCAATAGTTCCACCATAGTCCACTCTTGTCAGGCCGCTGCAGTCATAGAAAGCGGAGTTTCCAATGCTCGTCACGCCATCAGGGATAGTGATGGTTGTCAAGCCTCTGCAGCCATAGAAAGCGCGGTATCCAATGCTCGTCACGCTGTTAGGAATAGTTATGGAAGTCAAGCCGCTGCATTCATAGAAAGCGTAGTCTCCAATGCTCGTCACGCCATCAGGGATTACAACATCTGTCACTTCCTCGCCGTTGATATACAGATGACCAGCATAGTAAAGTGGATTACTAGAAGGTCGGACGAAGTTTATCTTCACCCAATCTCCAATTGTTCCTCTGTAATCCACTCTTGTCAGGCCGCTGCAGTCATTGAAAGCGGAGTTTCCAATGCTCGTCACGCCACTGCCAATAGTTACGGATGTCAATCTGCGGCAGTAAGAGAAAGCATATTCTCCAATGCTCGTCACGCCATCAGGGATGTTGATGGATGTCAGGCCGCTGCAACCAGAGAAAGCAGAGTTTCCAATGCTGGTCACGCCATCAGGGATATTAATGGAAGTCAGGCTACTGCAGCCCCCAAAGGCCGAGTGTCCAATGCTTGTCACGCCATCAGGGATGTTGATGGATGTCAGGCCGCTGCAACCATAGAAAGCATCCTCTCCTATGCTCGTCAACTTGCTATTCTCAGGGATGGTGATGCTCGTCAGGCTGCTGCATTTATAGAAAGCATAGTTTCCGATGCTGGTCACACCATCAGGGATGTTGATGGATGTCAGGCCGCTGCAACCACAGAAAGCAGAGTTTCCGATGCTGGTCACGCCATCAGGGATGGTGATGGAGGTCAGGCGACTGCAACCATAGAAAGCATCCACTCCTATGCTCGTCAACTTGCTATTCTCAGGGATGGTGATGGAAGTCAGGCGACTGCAAAATTCGAAAGCATAGGGTCCAATACTCGTCACACCATCAGGGATGGTGATGGATGTCAGGTCACAGCCCATGAAAGCGTAGCTTTCAATTTCCGTCACATCGTATGTCTTGCCCTCATACGTCACCGATGCAGGTATCACAATATCACCTTCATACTTAGAGTTATTTGAAGTGACAGAGATAGTGTTGGCGATGCTGGTTGCTTTATATTTGATGCCATCAACGACGAAAGTAAAAGTAACATGAGCAAAAGTAGGAGTGCAAGTTAATGCAAATATAATTGCGATTAATATTCTCATATTGTAAATATTTAGTCTTCAGAATATGGCATAACTAATATCGAACTTTGATTGTCATCTAATGGTAAATACAACTTGTTCTCTTGTTCACTACAAGATTGATCTGTGTACTCCACCTTATACAATAATATAGGGAAACTTCCATTGACTAGTTTTTCCAATACTTTGTATTTCCCATCACCAATCACAGAGTTATGATTATTTCTGTATATTATGATACACTTTATACATCCATCTATGTTCAAAAACAGGTCTTTATCAGTTTTTCGTTCTGCCAAAATCCGATATTCGTTTTCGTATGACCAATCCTCGGATTTATGAAAAAATACTCTACGACAATATTCGGCACATTTCTCTTCGTTGCCAATAAAGGATGACAACTCGTCCGAATTGACCTTAATGAGGTTAGTGGTGTCGTATTTTATCATTCCATCCACATGAAATATTTGCTTGGCTTTTTGCTCTTCTATTTTTTCTTTAATTTTATTCTTGTCAAAAACAAAGCATACTCCTTCACCGTTTTTGGAATAATTGCCCCACAAAGGCAAACAATTATACATTCTGTAATTGAATGATTTTTTATAAGATGGGTCTACAGAAAAGCATAATTGACACAAGTGCGATACAAAATTCTTAGCTGTTTTAGTTGCATCATTAGCTTTTCGCTCGGCTTCTTCGTCCGGAAAAAATGATCTAGTATAATTGTACGGACTACTATTGATGACGTATTTATCCCTTTCAGTAATGTCATTCATTTGGGTCAATGGACCATATTTTAATGACATGCTTCCTAACACTATTACCGCTGTTTCGTAGCTAGAAAACTTATACAAATTATCTTTACTATCGAAAATGCCAGCAATATGTTTCGCAGCATGCTCTTTATCCAAACGATTCAAATATGAAATATTACTCATAAATGTTATTCTCAAAAAATTTCCCCTTCATTCACGCAGAAGGTTTCTCGGCATTGCCCAAAAACAATGCATTTCACACTCTTGAAAATTAAAACTGACCTTTCTGTTTTTTTAATTTCCTCCTTCCGCCCAGCCCCCACAAGCAGATTTATTAATAGTTTTTTCATTACCCATCCCACACAAACACAAAAAACGCAGGAGCCCCACCTCTGTTCATCTGTATCTGGGGCCCTCGGACGGCCTTATCGGCAGACGAAACAGAATGACTCCTGCGTGTGCAGATATATTGCCACTCCGACGATGTGCAGCAGGACATTTGCGCCCCACGCACACCTCGGAATAGATATAATCTACCCGCAGCATCACTTCTGCTTTGTCATTGGCCGATGAAAATTTCCGAGGTTTTCAGATACCATCTGACAAGCATCATGTTGACGCTTTTATGTATTTATATGTCGTTCGTTTCCACGAAACACGGCAAAGATAACAATAATTTACAAATGAGAGAGATTTTTACAAAGAAATGCTATCACACTTCCGACGTGATATATGATAACACATATCGTGGCGACTGAAAAAACAATCCAGAATCAGGATCTGACAATAATTCATACGTTCTCGAACCATACACTTTTGACATCGCATCTTCAACTGTATAGTTATTTTCTTCTACTAATATTTGAATAATCTTCGCTGTCAGCTCAGTCTTCAAATACACAAATTCTGATTGAGAGATATTCATATCTTTCGCAACAATTTAATTGCACGTTCTGTTCCAAAAAAATATTGATAAGTTATACCCTTCATGTATTTCAAGTTCTGAAGGAATTGCTCTAATGTAATATCTCCTGCTTCATATTTCCCTATCTGTACTCCGACTCTATCATTAGCTATCGGTCCGTATACAATATCATAATCATGTGCCGGAGTCGATAGTTTGTTGTTTCTGTTCAAAAATATAAATTCAGCCCATTCTTGAGTATAGGCATCAAATAATTTGGTCTTATATTCACCTGAAAACAAACACTTTTCGTCAAATTCAAAAGTATTCATCACAGCTACGCCTCCTTCAGTTATTGCCTTGAATTCACCCATTCTCATAGCCTGAGCCTTGTCTTCTGACAAATAGAAGCCCTTGCCAAAGTCCTTGTTGGGTCTTGATATATTCAAATCTATCGCTTTTATATCTATCGTAGAACCATGGTACAGTATCATTTCAACTCTCCTCCTTTCCTTTGACAGAAAATAGTCAGACTTCTTATCATCTCTTCAATAGGCTGAGTATGCATAACATCGTAATACTCATATGTAAGCCTTATAGCACCATACCTATTGAGATACCTGAATGCCTCGGCTTCAGATATAGAATAGTGTTTGGCAAAATGGTATACCATTACCACCAAATATTCTGATATGTCTCTTATGCTATACATTTTTACCTATTTAATATTCACATTGCTCCGATCTTCCACGAAACACGGCAAAGATAACAATAATTAACTAACAATATACTCCTTCCCAATATCTTTTCTGCAAAAGACAGCAGCATTTTGAATATATCAATTGACTAAAACAGAAAAAATCATTACCTTTGTCCCCAAGGGTGCTAGTCGCTCATATACATCCTAATAGATAGACAAGATCAAAACAAAGCAGCAAAATAACATGTGCACTTTTAATTTAAAAATGAACGATGCTTTGGTGGAAGCAGTTCGTCCTACTTTCAAGACCAAGGAGGCTGTCAATGAATGGTTGCAGAATCAGGCTACTCTTTTGCTGCAGCAGATTGTTGCGCGTCAGAACTCAAAAGAGGCTAATGATACGACATCACCAGCAAAAGAACACTCTGCATGGGTTCAGTCTATGGCAAAATATCGTCGCCTTGCTCCAATGGACGACAAGACTGCAATGTTGGATTCTTTGGATGAACGTTTCAAATGAAAGTTTTAATTGACACGAACGTACTTCTCGACTTCTATTGTGAGCGAGATTACTACCAAATATTCCGATACATCTCTTATGCTATAATTTTTACCTATTTAATATTCACATTGCTCTGATCTTCCACGAATCACGGCAAAGACAACAATAATTAACTAACAATATACTCCTTCCCAATATCTTTTCAACAAACCCCTCCCAAAATCAACTTTGACCATTTGACCGTGACCATTCCACGTTTTCTGCATTATAGTCCAAAAAGCTTATCTTCTTATTAGTTAAAACGCCAATCCCCCATGTTAATTTCAGCACCTCTCCTTTAATAACATTTAATTATCTTTCACAATTAAAGCCTCCTCGACTTCCGACACTTTTCTCGGAGGGATAACGGTACCTTACCGTACCCTTACCATACCTTTTTGACTCCATTAAAAACGACATCTCTTTAACTCACTTTAACAATGGTCATGGTCAAAATTGCAAAACACAATTTCAGCCTTTTTTTAACAATTGATTAACTAATACTCCACCTCTTTTAAGTATCTTTTCAGCAAAAAAGCACAAAAGTACGGGAATGTAATGATACCTTTGCTCTCTCCAATATTTGCATTAGCCAACTTGATGCCAACACTAATGTCTCCATACTTGTCCGATTCTATCAATGTCTTCAGCGATTTTGCACGACCATTATTCGATTTTACTTCTACAGGCACCAGCGATTTCTTGGTCCTTACAAAGAAGTCCTGCTCTAGAGTAGAATCTTCACGCTTATAATAATAAAGGTCATAACCACTTTTGACAAGTGACTCGGCAACAATATTTTCATATAAAGCTCCCTTGTAGACACCAAAGTTCCTGTTTGCTCTCAAGTCTTCCTGCGACTCTTCGTCCAAACTTGCTATCAGCAGTCCCGAGTCTGCAAAATATATCTTGTATTTCAACTCGTCATAGTTGCCACGCAAGGGCAGTTCGGGAAAATTCATGCAATAGCAAACGTTTATTATCCCGGCATCGCTGAGCCATTCTATGCATCCCCAATAGTCCTTGAAACGGGCGCCCGTCGCCACTTTTGATATTTGGAATTTCTTGTTGTCTTTCGAAAGCTGCACAGGTATGTGGTTAAACACGTTCATGATGCGTGCCTGCTCTATGCCACTGGCATATTTTCTTACATCTTCTTTGTAGTCCAACAATATCTGGTTCTGCATCTGCAATACGCCTTCAAAACTATTCTTCTCTATGTAACTTGCCACAATAGCTGGCATTCCACCCAATATACAGTAATCATTGAAAAATTGAGAATAGACTTGCATCTGAGTATCCGAGAACGGCTTTTGACTACGCATGTTGTCCAGCATTTCGTCTGCCGCATCTCTACGGCCTTTTGCCCAGAGAAATTCCTCAAAATCCATCGAGTGCATTATGTAGTCTTCTTTATAGCCAACGCTATTGCTCTCTATCATCTTGTAGTTTATACCCAATAGCGATCCACTGCATATCACATCATAACGACCATCTATCGAGAAAAACTTAAGCGATGTGGCTATGTCAGGAAACGACTGCACTTCGTCAAAAACTATCAACGTATCACCTGGAATAAAATTCACCTTGTCGTCTATCAGCGATATATTCTTGGTTATTTCATCAGCCCCATATCCATCACGAGTTATTGTTCTAAATGCTGGAGATGAAATAAAGTTGATAACAATGCAACTTTTGTATGTCGAACCAAATTTACAGATAGACTCAGTTTTCCCTATCTGTCGAGCTCCCTTTACAATAAGTGGCTTCTTTTTCTCAGAAACTTTCCACGCTCTGAGATACCGGTCTATTTTTCGCTCTAAATACATGGCTTTTTCTCTTTTGCGCAAAGTTACTTATTTTCAACACAATAACAAAAAGATGAGCGAATTTTCCCCACTCCACCACAAAAAGATGAGCGAAATTTTCCCATTCCACCACAAAAAGATGAGCGAATCCATCTCCTCATCCACCCATTTTTAACACCCAAAACACGTACTCTCAACCTACCCACACCCTACCCTTACCTTATTCTATATTTAGTCTCCGAATGTTTTTTCAGCATATTCCTTTATAATATACCAAATTTTCATTACCTTTGCATGCCTTTCGGCAAAATACACTTAAACAAAAGTAAAACACAAAATATTTTTTCAAGATGAACAAAAGTGCACTTCAGATTGAAAGAAGCAAGTATCAGCCTAAGATTCCTGCTTCTATCAACGGCGCTACAAAGCTCGTTGAAGGCAAGGCTACTGAATCTGTAGCCGACCAGGCCGACATCAAGAAACTCTTCCCTAACACTTACGGTATGCCTATCGTTACTTTCGAAAACGGTGCTGGCAACGCTACTGCTAAGGAGTTCAATGTAGGTATCATCCTCTCTGGCGGTCAGGCTCCTGGCGGTCACAATGTCGTTTCTGGTATCTTCGACGGCATCAAGAAGATCAACGCTAACAACAAGCTCTACGGCTTCCTCGGCGGTCCTTCTGGCCTCGTTGACCACAAGTACATCGAACTCACTTCTGACATCATCGACGAATACCGCAACACTGGTGGTTTCGATATCATCGGCTCTGGCCGTACTAAGCTCGAAGAGGTTGAGCAGTTCGATAAGGGTATCGAAATCTGCAACAAGCTCGGCATCAAGGCTGTCATCATCATCGGTGGCGACGACTCTAACACCAACGCTTGCGTTCTCGCTGAATACTACCTCCAGAAGAAGACTGGCATCCAGGTTATCGGCTGCCCTAAGACTATCGACGGCGACCTCAAGAACGAGATGATCGAGACTTCTTTCGGTTTCGATACTGCTACTAAGGTCTACTCTGAGGTTATCGGTAACATTGAGCGCGATGCCAACTCTGCTAAGAAGTACTGGCACTTCATCAAGCTCATGGGCCGTTCGGCTTCTCACGTTACTCTCGAGGCTGCTCTCCAGACTCAGCCTAACGTCACTCTCATCGGTGAGGAAGTTGAGGCTAAGAACCAGACTCTCGACGACGTCGTAACTTATATCGCTCAGGCTGTTGCCAACCGCGCTGCTAAGGGTCTCAACTTCGGTACTGTCCTCGTTCCAGAAGGTCTTATCGAGTTCATCCCTGCTATCAAGAAGCTCATCGCTGAGCTCAACGATATGCTCGCTGCTAACCAGGCTGAGTTCGACACTGTAGCTGCTGACGAGAAGATCAACTACGTTGTTAGCAAGCTCTCTAAGGAGAATGCTGAACTCTTCAAGTCTCTTCCTACTACCGTTTCTACTCAGCTCGCTCTCGAGCGCGACCCACACGGCAACGTACAGGTTTCTCTCATCGAGACTGAACAGCTCCTCGCTGAAATGGTTGCTAAGAAGCTCGCTGCTTGGAAGAAGGAAGGTAAGTTCGTTGGTAAGTTCGCTACACAGCACCACTTCTTCGGTTACGAAGGTCGTTGCGCAGCTCCTTCTAACTTCGACGCTGACTACTGCTACTCTCTCGGTCGCGTAGCTGCTCTCCTCATCGCTTCTGGTAAGACTGGTTACATGTCATCTGTTCGTAACACTACTAAGCCTGCTGCTGAATGGCTCGCTGGTGGTATTCCTATCACTGCTATGATGAACATGGAGAAGCGTAACGGTAAGATGAAGCCTGTTATCCAGAAGGCTCTCGTTAAGCTCGACGGCGGTCCATTCAAGTACTTCGCTTCTAAGCGCGACGAGTGGGCTATCGAGACTGCTTACGTTTACCCAGGCCCAATTCAGTACTTCGGCCCAGCTGAGGTTGCTGACCAGCCTACTAAGACTCTTATTCTCGAGCACTAATATCGTCTTTCCGACATATTAAATACTGAGCCCGCCGTCCTTCGGCGGGCTTTTTACCTATATTATATAACTTTCTTTTCCCAGTCTCGTATCACAATACAGATTCATTTCACATCAAAAACAGAGTGACTATGCAACTCAGAAAGGTGACCACTGTTGTCGAAATATCTTCCGACACAACTTCTGAAGACGCCCTCCACGAGACGCTCAGAAATGCCGCTGCCGAGGCCGCACACATGGCCTACGCTCCCTACTCCAACTTCCACGTCGGAGCAGCTGCTCGACTCGCCAATGGCGAAATCATAACCGGCAGCAACCAGGAGAACGCCGCCTACCCTAGCGGACTCTGTGCCGAGCGAGTGACGCTTTTCTACGCCAACGCTCACTACCCCAATGTCGCTGTCACTCACCTCATGATCTATGCCGAAAATGCCGACGGAGTTCTACCAACTCCTATCACTCCTTGCGGAGCTTGCCGACAGGTCATCATCGAAAAGGAAACTACACAAGGCTCGCCTATCGAGATTTGTCTCGCCGGAGCCGATACTACATATATTATAAGTAGCGCCTCACAACTCATGCCACTCTCTTTCTTGCCCGATTCTCTCAATCAAAAGTAAGACAGATAAAGCATTGTGTAAAAAAAACAGACTCAATAGCTACAACAACAACAGAAAAATATTAATTTTGCACCCGAATAGAAGCCACGTTGTATGTGGCCTCGCAAAAGACTAAAACAGAATATGATAAAGATTACTTTTCCAGACGGCTCAATGCGCGAATTCGAGCAGGGCACTACAGGTATGCAGATAGCCGAGGCTATCAGCCCTCGACTCGCTAAAGAGGTTCTCGTCATTGAGGTGAACGGTCAGTTGTACGACCTCAGCCGTCCTATCAATGAAGACGCAGCCATCAAACTCTACAAGTGGGAAGACAAGGAAGGACAGCATGCTTTCTGCCACTCTTCTGCTCACCCCATGGCTGAAGCTCTCCAGGCTCTCTACCCTAATATGAAGTTCGGCATCGGCCCAGCTATCGAAAACGGTTTCTACTACGACGTAGATCCAGGCGAAGGCAATGCTATCAAAGATAGTGACCTCAAGGCTATTGAGGACAAGATGAAGGAACTCGCCAAGAATAAGAGCGAATACGTTCGTTGCGACATCTCTAAGGACGAGGCTCTCAAGCTTTTCGGCGACAAGGGCGAGATCTACAAGACTGAACTTATCAGCGAGCTCGAGGATGGCAAAATTTCCCTCTACAAGCAGGGCAATTTCACCGACCTCTGCCGCGGACCACATATCCCTAGCACCGAGCCTATCAAGGCTGTTAAGGTTCTTAGCGTTGCCGGAGCATACTGGCGTGGCGACGAAAAGAGACCACAGCTCACTCGTCTCTATGCTATCACTTTCCCTAAGCAGAAGATGCTCGACGACTACTTGGTTCTCCTCGAAGAGGCTAAGAAGCGCGACCACCGCAAGATAGGTAAGGAAATGGACCTCTTCATGTTCTCCGACATGGTCGGCAAGGGTCTCCCTATCTGGCTCCCTAAAGGTATGTCTATCCGTTTGCGTCTCCAGGAGTTCCTCCGCAAGATTCAGAACAGCTACGACTACCGAGAGGTTCTCACTCCACCTATCGGAAGCAAGAATCTCTACATCACTTCTGGACACTGGGATCACTACGGCAAGGATAGCTTCCAGCCTATAACCACTCCTGAAGAAGGTGAGGTTTATATGCTCAAGCCTATGAACTGCCCTCACCACTGTACTGTTTACAAGAATTCACCACGTTCATACAAGGATCTTCCTCTCCGCATCGCTGAGTTCGGTACTGTTAGCCGCTACGAACAAAGTGGCGAGCTCCACGGCCTTACTCGCGTACGTAACTTCACTCAGGATGACGCACACATCTTCTGCCGTCCTGACCAGGTTAAGCAGGAGTTCCTCAACGTTATGGACATCATCAGCGTCGTGTTCAAGGCTCTCAACTTCGAGAACTTCGAGGCACAGATCTCACTCCGCGACCCTAACGACCACGAGAAGTACATCGGTACCGACGAAAACTGGGAACGCGCAGAAAGCGCTATCGTTGAGGCTTGCAAGGAAAAGGGACTCCCTGCTGTTGTAGAATACGGCGAGGCTGCTTTCTACGGACCTAAACTCGACTTCATGGTTAAGGACGCTATCGGACGCCGTTGGCAGCTCGGTACTATCCAGGTCGACTACAACCTCCCAGAGCGTTTCGACCTCGAGTTCATGGGCTCCGACAACCAGAAGCACCGCCCTGTGATGATCCACCGCGCTCCTTTCGGATCACTCGAGCGTTTCGTTGCCGTTCTCATCGAACATACAGCAGGCAAATTCCCACTCTGGCTCACACCAGAACAGGCTGTCGTACTCCCTGTGAGCGAAAAATACAACGAATATGCTGAAAAAGTTGCAAAATTGCTGAAAATTGACGATATTCGCGCCGTTATTGACGACCGCAACGAAAAGATCGGTAAGAAGATACGTGACAATGAGTTAAAGCGTATCCCTTATCTCTTGGTTGTTGGAGAACGCGAAGCCGCTGAAGGCACTATCAGTGTACGTAAGCAAGGTGGTGGCGATCAGGGCGTTATGACAATTGCTGAGTTCGCTAAAATGGTTAACGACGAAGTAAAGGCTATAACTTCTACTTTCACTAAGTAACCTTTTCGGCTCATAATAAGTATATAACAAAAAACAATAAACTAACGATTTAGGAGGACAAGAGCTATCGAACCTAATAACTACAACGACCGCAACTCACAGGGTCAGCAGGGACAAAACAATTCACGCCCTGCATCAGCACCTAAGCGCAACGAGGATGAGCATCGTATCAACAACCGCATCCGCGTTCCTAAGGTACGCCTCGTAGGTGACAACATCGAAAACCCAGGCGTCTACCCTACGGCCGAAGCTTTGAAGATGGCAGACGACATGGATCTTGACTTGGTCGAGATCTCACCTAACGCCGAACCACCTGTATGCCGTATCATCGACTACCAGAAGTTCCTTTATCAGCAGAAAAAGAAACAGAAGGAGATGAAGGCTAATGCAGTCAAGGTCGTTGTTAAGGAGATTCGTTTCGGACCTCAGACCGATGACCACGACTACGAGTTCAAACTCCGTCACGCTAAGGAATTCCTTCAGGGCGGCGACAAGGTTAAGGCATACGTCTTCTTCAAGGGACGTTCCATCCTCTTCAAGGAACAGGGAGAAATACTTCTCCTCCGTTTCGCCAACGACCTCGAAGAATTGGCTCGCGTCGACCAGATGCCTCGACTCGAAGGTAAGCGCATGATACTCATGCTCAGTCCTAAGTCACAAAAGAAATAGTCTATTGACAATTCTTTTTGCCAATGACTTTATAATATTGATGCTTCAATTATCTAAATAGTTTGTACAATGCCAAAGATGAAGACAAGCTCTAGTGCCAAGAAGAGATTCGTTCTCACTGGTACAGGCAAGATCAAGAGAAAGCACGCCTTCAAGCGTCATATTTTGACTAAGAAGACAACTAAGCAGAAGAGAGCCCTCACTCACGCTGGCCTTATCGCTAACGTTGACGTTAAGGAAGTACGCCTCCTTCTCCACATCTAATCTATTGCGATTAGATAAGCTAAAGGTCAAACCAAGCGGTCGCAGCGATGCAGATTGGAGGTCTGACAAAAACAAAAAAAAGCCCTATACGAAGCGATTCGGAATAGGCACGTAAACAAAGTTAATAACCGAGTGGCAGAGCCGTAAAAGACCCTACAAGGCAACTGACGCCGTACGGGGCGCTCTCCTCTCCTTAAAACAAAACGAAATGCCAAGATCAGTAAATCATGTGGCTTCACGCGCACGTCGC
>JAKSLF010000012.1 GCA_024401355.1 Bacteroidales bacterium
CTATTACTACAATCGTATCCTGTTTTTCGTGTTCCAATGTCTGTCGCAGACGTTCTGGGTTGTTTTGAAGACGTTTCAAAATATCTGTATTGAGCAAGTCGATGTAGATTGCTTTTGGAAACCTTTCTTTCAAAAGAGTTGTTTTTCCTGTCTGTCGTGCTCCGAACAGAAACAAACTCTCTTCCGGTTCATCCTCTATTTTATAAATACGCTTATACATACTGCTTTATCTGATGGTTTATACTTCGCAAATATATATGCAAATCCTTGAAAATCCAAACCGCCACTTGAGATTTTCAATGAAAATCCAAACCGCTACTTGAGATTTTCAACATTTCATCCCCTCCATCTACCACATTTATGTGATACGATATACCCCATATAAGTGATTGTCTACCATCCGTTGTCTCCCTAACTTTGCACTTGTAATTAGGAAGTATAACAACAGATAAAACTTGTAGACATGAATAGTATTAAGGGTATATTAAAAAGAGCGTTGATACTTATAATTAGTATTATAGCAACGCAGAGCATCTTTGCTCAGACTGTTATTTCCGGAACGGTATTCGACCAGAATGGCGAAGCTGTCATTGGCGCTACTGTTTATAATAGGGCACGTGGCGAAGGCGCCGCTACCGATGTCAATGGCGTGTTCCGTTTCGAGACGAAGGATAAGCTTCCTATCGAACTCGAGGTTTCAAGTCTTGGCTATAACAAGAAACTCATTACTATATCTTCCACACAGGAACAGAGCATTATCCTCGAGGAGGAGAGCCAGCAGATTAGCGATGTCGTTGTCGTAGGCTACGGCACTCAGAAGCGCACTCAGCTTACTGGTGCTGTGACTACTATCAAGGCCGATATTTTCGAAAATAGCACGTCGCCTACGCTCGATGGAGCTCTTAGTGGTGCTGTCGCTGGTCTTAATGTCACTTCTGCTAGCGGACAGCCTGGCGCTTCAAGCAATATCCGCATCCGTGGTGGCAATTCGGTGAATGCCAGCAACGAACCTCTCTATGTTGTCGACGGTTTCATCTATTTCCGCAATCCCGACGATAACGGTACCGGTCTCGGAGCTATCGAGGGCTCTCTCAATCCTCTCGCTACTATCAACCCTTCCGACATCGAAAGCATCGAGGTCCTCAAGGATGTGAGTGCTACTGCCATCTACGGCTCGCGTGGCGCCAATGGTGTGATTTTGGTTACAACCAAGAAGGGCGTGCGTGGCAAGACGTCTGTCATCTATGGTTATAGCGCTGGCGTCGATGTGGTTAGGAAAAAGCTCGATTTGCTCGACGCTCAGCAATGGGCCGGATTCCAAAAGCAATACTATTTCAATAAGGGCGGTTATACCGACGAACAAATTAAGAACCTCGGCAAAGGCACCGATTGGCAGGATGCTATGCTCCGTTCGGCTTTCCATCAGACTCACGAACTGTCTGTAAGTGGCGGTAACGATAAGACTCGATACGCTTTCTCTGCCAATTATACTGATCAGGATGGCATTATCCTCAATTCCGGGCTCAAGCGATATAATTTCCACATCAATGTCGACTGGGAACTCAACAAGGGACTCCGACTTGGAGTCAATGGCACCGAGGGTAAGGCTATACAGAAGGGACTTACTACTACCGAAGAGGTGGTCTACAATTCATCACCTTATTCCGATGGCATTACCAACAGTTTCGTCTATGGTCTTCTTGTTCCTCCAGTTGTCGATGTCTATAATGCTGATGGTACATATAATTATCACAACCCTTACGAGTATGCCTATTTTGCCATAGGCGACAAGACTTCCAATCCTGTTTCCGATCTCGAAAATAGTGTCGCCGAAAACATCAACAGCTATTTCCTCGGCAATTTCTGGGCAAGCTACCAGATTGGCGAACTGACTATCAAGGCTGCTCTCGGTCTCAATAAGGAACATCTCACTCAGAACTATTTCAGCCCTTCATACACTTCTCTTGGTCTTGCCAATACTGGTCTCGGCGGCATAGGCAATCGTCAGACTGAAATATGGCAGCAGGAATATACCGCTACTTGGGCCCACGAGTTTGGCAATAAGCATTCTCTCGATGCCTTGGCCGGATATACTCGCCAGAAGTCAACAAGCACTCACAATTCTATAATGACTACTCATTTTACTAACGAGGAGTTGAAGCAGTATAACCTTGCCGACGGTTCTGAAATCTATTCGCCTAAAAGCGGTATCTCCGAGTCACATCTCAATTCTGTAATCGCACGCGTCAACTATACTTTCCTCTCTCGTTACAATGTGACTGCTACTTTCCGTGCCGACAATTCTTCCCGTTTCGCTGCTACACACCGTTGGGGATATTTCCCATCTGTAGGTGTCTCTTGGAATGTCGATAAAGAGCGTTTCCTTGTCGCTTCCAATGTTATTAATGGTCTTAAGCTCCGACTTTCGTTCGGAACGGTTGGCAATCAGGAGATTTCTGACCACGCGTTCTCTACTTCATACAAGACTTCTCAGTATGCAGGAAGTTCTAGCTATTCTACCAATAACACAAAGAATGACAATCTGAAATGGGAAACTACTGCAAGTTATAATGCAGGTGTCGATGCCGACTTTTTCTCACGCCGACTCTCTGCTGTTCTCGACTTCTATTTCAAGAAGACACGCGATCTGCTCCTCGATGTCCCAATGGGTTTCTCTTCTGGTGTGACTAGCCAGATTCAGAATGTTGGTAATGTCGAAAATAAGGGTATTGAGTTCCAGCTGACTGGTGTCGCTGTCAAGACTGCCGATCTGACACTCAATGTCTCTGCCAACATTGCCCACAATAGCAATACTATCACTAATATGGGCTCTACTAACAATGTGATTCTCGGTTCTTCTAAGGAGAATATCCTGCGTAAGGGTGAGTCGCTCGGCAGTTTCTACGGTCTTAAGTTCGCAGGTATTGTCAAGACTACCGACGATACAAGCAAGTTGCCTACTATCAATGGCGATAAGCCTAAGGTGGGAAGCGTTATGTATGAAGATTATAACCACGACGGACGTATCGACGGCAACGACCGACAGATTCTCGGAAGTATTCAGCCCGATTTTACTTACGGCTTTTCGGCTTCACTCTTCTATAAGGGACTTGACGCTTCACTCGCTTTCCAGGGCACACATGGCAATAAGGTATTCAATGCCCTCGGACGACGACTCGAGCAGACTGGCGATTCATACAATGTGCTGAAGACTGTTCTCAATAGCTGGACAAAGGACAATGAAAATGCTACTTTGCCTTATGCTAGTTACGATCGCACTTTCTCCTATGTCGACAGCCGTTATGTCGAGGATGCTTCATTCCTCAAATTACGCAATCTTACTGTCGGATATAGATTCTCTTTCAAGGATAAGCCTTTCGGCATCCGCGTCTATGCAACGGCTTCCAACCTGCTTACTATAAGCAACTATAAGGGTTTCGATCCTGAGATGGCCAACGGTACTGATTCTGGCGCTTATCCTTCTTCTAGAAGCTTCACTTTCGGAGCTAGTATTAACCTCTAAAAACATCTGCTATGAATTTGTTCAAAAGATTATTTTTGATGTTGAGTGCCTCTTTGTCACTCCTTTCATGCAACGACAATGATGATGTTGTCGATCAGTTCGGTCAGGAAATACTTATAACTGATGATGTCGACTGCTGCTCTGCCGATGAGGCTCGTCAAGTATATGAGTTCATAAGGAAGGTGAAGGAGATCCCATCACTTACACAGGATATTGACAACAAATATCGTCTCCGCTTCTTCACACCAACTGGCACTTTGCATACTGGTTATAACGATATATATGTAGTAGTAACTAAGATAATAAGTGCTAACTATGTGAAGGATATAGAGATAAGCAATTTTACACCGCTGATGACTATGGCTAGCGGAAAGGTTCATAGCACTTCAACAAGTAAGACTATTGACAAATTCGACAATGGCATTCTCGCTGTTCGACACGGATGGATTTCGTTTGTCATGAATTCTTCTGATAATGGTAGCTGGGATCTCGATTTCGATATTCGCATTCTTAAGTCTACTCAACATCTGACGTTGCCTATCTCTGTCGATGCTTTGCCCGAAGGACAAAAGTGGATCACTTCGTTCAAGGTCGGAGAACAGTCTTATCACATCTCACTTGTCAATCCTGCTGAATGGAAGGTTGGTTCTAACAATGTTTCTGCCTACATCACTTCCGTTGGCACCGATATGAAAAAGCCGTATGTCGTAACCGACAAGAGTTTTACTGTCGACATTACACCATCAATGCCCGACATGGATTACCACTCTTCACCCGAAGGCGAACCTCTGACTGCCGATGCTAACGGCATTTATAAGGGAGTTGTTAATTTTACTATGACAGGATTGTGGCGACTTCATCTGACGGTTAAAGACAACGCTGGCAATATCGTAGCCGGCGGTGACGAAAATGATCATGGCTTTAGCACCCTTTCACTTGAAGTTAGCCTATAAGTATAAGGCTATATGTATCTATTATTAATATCTTTACTATTCATATCCGAACCTGATTCAACATACAAACATGTCGATGTCAACGAGGTGGTTGTGTCAGGTGCCCGACATAACGGACAAAAGCGCTCACTCAAGGGTGTAGCTGCTTCTATAGATGAACATCTGGCCGAACTCAATCATGTCAGTCTCATCCGACGAGGTAGCTATGCTATGGAGCCTGTTGTCAATAATATGCAGGACGAAAGAGTGTCTACCACTATCGACGGCATGAAGATTTTCTATGCTTGCACCGACAAGATGGATCCTGTCACTTCCTATGTGGAAAGTAGCAATCTTCAATCTATATCTCTGTCGTCTGGGCTCGATGGCAACCCACAGGCTACTGGCAATATCGGTGGCAGCATCGATCTTCGTCTCCGTAAGGTCGGTTTTAATGCCATTAAGCCTTTTCAACTTGGCTCTATTGTAAGTTTCGAAAGCAACGGCGCTGTCAGAATGGTCGAAGCCGATGTGGCTCTTTCCCAGGATAGGTTCTATACCAATTTTGGAGCCTCTTTCCGCAAGGCCGACAATTATAGTGCTGGTGGCAATGATGAGGTTCAATTCTCACAATTCCAGAAATATAACATCTTTGCCAATGTTGGCGGAAAATTCGCTAATGGCGACCGACTCGAGGCTACTGTGATCTATGACAAGGCAACCGATGTCGGCTATCCTGCTCTCAATATGGATGTCGCCAAAGCCGAAGCTATTATCACTTCGTTGTCCTATCGTAGGACTTTCGAAAATAGTTTCTTCCTGACCAACGAAACTAAGGCTTACTACAACAGAATTGTCCACATTATGGACGACTCTCATCGTCCCGATGTGCCAATCCGCATGGATATGCCCGGCAAGAGCTGGACTGCCGGACTCTATAATCTCCTTAATGGACAAGGCGATTACAACCAGCTCCAGATTAACTACGATGTCTATTACAATTTGCGTCATGCCGACATGACTATGTATGCCGACAATTCCGACTGGCAAATGTATATGCTCACTTGGCCCGATGTTAGCACTCTTTGCACCGGTATCGCCGCTTCCGACGATGTTTCTCTCGGCAACGGACAATCGTTGAGGTTCTCCGGTAAGGGCGCATGGCAACAACAACACATCGGTTCATACGATGGCTTCCAGCTCCTCAATGTTTTCTTCCCTCACATGAAGCGTACTTACCATCAGACTGAACTGCGCATAGCTGCACGATATGGAATTAAAAGTGGTCCATGGCAGTTCAATATTGGCGGAGGATGGGGTAGTCGAGCACCAAGTATTACAGAAGGTTACAGCTATTATCTAAACAATACGTTTGATAATTACGACTACATCGGCAATCCACGCCTAAGCAACGAAAAGGCTTTCGAAGCTAATGCCTCAGCCACTTTCTCTTCGGGCCGCTTGCGTCTTGCTGTCGATGCCAATATTTTCCGTTTCTCCGATTATATCATCGGACACGTGGAGGACCGACTTAGTGCTATGACTATTGGTGCCAATGGCGTGAAGGTCTATGGTAATATCGACCATGCTACTATTGCCAATTCACAGTTCTCTTCTGCTCTTCAGCTTAGTAATTTCATCTCATGGAATGCTAATGTTTCCTATGGTTTGGGACGCGATGACAATAACGACAATCTTCCTCTTATTGCTCCTCTGCAATATAGGAGTTCTGTCAATTTCACCAAGGGCGGACTCGATGTGGTGGTAAATGCCGAAGGTGCCCTGAAGCAATACGATTCAGGTGCCAAGTATGGCGAAAAGGGTTCGAACGCATACATCGTGTTCGGAGCTAATCTGACATATACTAAACTGTTCTCAAAGGTTAACACTACATTCCGAATCGGACTCGAAAATGCTCTTGACAAGTTCTATTCTACCTACTCTGATTGGAACGGACTTCCTCACAAGGGACGTAATGTTTACTTCTCTGTTAACCTGACGTTGTGATTTGTTCCACTTCTGCTTTTCTATTTATCGAACCTTCAAGCATACCTTAAGCAAGGAATAAGCATACTCTTTCATTGCAAGTTTAAGATAAAAGGTTTATCTTTACGGCTGTTTTATAAAACATACGTGGAGATATGAAAAAAATATTATTTATGCTGGTCGTGACAGCTGCATCCCTTTTGACTCTGAATTCTTGCAAAGAGGATGAATACAAGAATCCTTATGAAGAAATCTTGAAAGAACAACTCGACTACCTCGAAACTAATTCCAAACGCGAAGGAATCATTGTGACAACCTCTGGACTTCAGTACGAAATTATTACTGAAGGTACCGGAAAAAGTCCACTCTATACCGACAAGGTTCGTTGTCACTATGAAGGTTCTTTTATCGACGGACGCGTTTTCGACTCTAGCTATAAATCAGAAAAGCCTATCGAGTTTTCACTCATGAATGTCATCGAAGGATGGACCGAAGGTCTCCAGTATATGAAGGAAGGCGCCAAATACCGTTTCTACATCCCATTCTATCTCGGTTACGGACCTAACGGATATGGCAGCATACCTCCCTATGCTACTCTCATTTTCGATGTCGAACTCATCGAGGTTGTCAAATAGCATCCCCACTTTTTAATAATTTGTGTAATTATAGATTTTATTATACCTTTGCAGTTAAGTTTTTCAAGAAGATAAACAACATCAAATGAAACAATACAGATTCCTTAATCGTCTTGTAGGTTGGCTCGTATTTGCCGTTTCTGCGGTTACATACATACTGACTACAGAGTCATCAGCCAGTTTCTGGGACTGTGGCGAATTTATCTCAACAGCAGACAAACTTCTTGTTGGCCATCCGCCAGGAGCTCCTTTCTTTATGATCGTTGGCCGTCTCTTCGCTATTTTGGCTCCTTCGGTCGACCTCGTTGCTAAGTCTATCAACATCATGTCGGCTCTGGCAAGCGCCTTCACTATCCTTTTCCTCTTCTGGACTATCACTCATTTGGCTAAGAAGATTTTTATCGATGGCTATGAGAAAAATGGTGAGTTCGAACCATGGAGAATTTTTGCCGTTATGGGCGCTGGCGTTGTCGGCTCTCTTGCCTACACTTTCTCCGACACTTTCTGGTTCTCTGCTGTCGAAGGTGAGGTCTATGCTATGTCTTCTCTCTTCACAGCTGCCGTTTTCTGGGCTATACTCGAATGGGAAGATGTCGCCGATGAACCACATTCCAACAGATGGATCATTCTCATCGCTTACCTCATGGGACTCTCTATTGGTGTCCATCTGCTCAATTTGCTCTGTATTCCGGCTATCGTAATGGTCTACTATTTCAAAAAGTATACTATTACTACTCGCAATACTATCTACGCTTTCCTCTTGTCGTGCGTTCTTATCGTTGCTATCCTCTATGGCATCATTCCTGGCATCGTCAAGTTGGCTTCCTATTTCGAACTCTTCTTCGTCAACGAACTCGGAATGGGTTATAATGTCGGTGCCGTACTCTACGCTCTGATACTTATCTCCGCTATCGTTGTCGGCATCTGGTATACTTACGTACATGGTCATAAGATTTGGAATACCATTATAACTGCTGTCGCTGTTATCGTTCTCGGATACTCCTCTTTCGCTATGATCGTTATCCGATCAACGGCCAATCCAACGATGGACCAGAATTCACCTGAGGATGTATTCGCTCTTATGGGTTATCTCGACCGCGAGCAGTATGGCGACAGACCTCTGTTCTATGGCCAGCATTTCAACTCGA
This sequence comes from Bacteroidales bacterium, assembly GCA_024401355.1. Taxonomy (GTDB): domain Bacteria; phylum Bacteroidota; class Bacteroidia; order Bacteroidales; family Marinilabiliaceae; genus W3P20-009. Next base: position 8,225 of record JAKSLF010000012.1, read on the forward strand.
CTATCGACCAGGAAAAATCCGACTTCCAGGCTAAGCCTGTCTATAAGCAGAAAAACGGAAAATATGAGGTGGTCGACTATCGTCCCGACTATAAGTATACCGACAATATGCTTTTCCCACGTATGTACAGCCGCGATGATAATCACATCGAGCAGTACAAGGCATGGACCGATTTCGAAGGACGACCTGTCTTGGTTTATGGTCGCGATGGGAAGGCTGAGACTATAACTCGCCCTACTTTCTGGGAAAATATCAAGTTCTTCTGGAGCTACCAGGTCAATTTCATGTACTGGCGCTATTTCATGTGGAATTTCTCCGGCCGACAGAATGACATTCAGAGCCATGGCGAACTTATTCATGGCAACTGGATAACTGGTATTCCTGTCATAGACAATCTCATGCTCGGCGATCAGGATCTTCTGCCCGACACTCTCAAGGCTAATAAGGGACACAACAAGTATTTCATGCTCCCATTCATCCTCGGTCTCGCCGGACTTTTCTTCCAGCTCGGAAGAGGCAAAGAGGGTCTTCAGGGGTTCTGGATCGTTATGCTCCTTTTCTTCATGACCGGACTAGCTATCGTTATCTATCTCAACCAGACTCCACTTCAGCCTCGCGAACGCGACTATGCCTACGCAGGTTCTTTCTATGCTTTCGCTATCTGGATCGGTCTTGGTGTGCTGTCTGTTGTCGAACTCTTCCGCAACGCTAAGTTGCCTGATGGCATCTCTGCTATTCTCGCTTCTGTGTTGTGTCTCTTCTTCGTGCCTTGCGTTATGGCTCAGCAAAACTGGGACGACCACGATCGTTCTGGCTGTACTATCGCTCGCGATCTCGCTTATAACTATCTCAATAGCTGCGACGAGAATGCTATCATTTTCACTAATGGAGATAACGATACGTTCCCATTGTGGTACGCACAGGAGGTCGAAGGCATCCGTACCGATGTCAGAGTTTGTAATCTCTCTTATCTGCAGACCGACTGGTATTGCGATCAGATGAAGCGTAAGGCTTACGAAAGCGATCCTCTCCCTATCTCATTTACACACGATCAGTACTCAGGCGACCGCGATGTCATCTATCTTATCGATACAAAGAGAAAAGATGCTATCGACCTCCAAAAGGCTATCGATTTCGTCAAGTCTGATGATATAAGGACTAAGCAATTGCCTGAATATACTTCCGATAGGATTTGCTACATTCCTGGCAAGAAGTTCACTCTCGCTGTCGACTCTGCTGCCGTTGTCAGAAACAATGTTGTCAGCAAGGAAAACGAGGATATGATTGTTAGCGAGATGAATATCAATCTCCAGAATAAGCGTCTGATTCTCAAGAACGAACTTATGGTTCTTGATATGCTCGCTTCTAGCAACTGGGAACGTCCTATGTATTATTCGGTGACTGTAGGCTCTGAAAACTATGTCGGACTTACCAACTACTTCCAGCTCGAAGGTCTCGCTTATAAGCTCGCTCCTATTAAGCACGTCGGCGGCGGACAGGGTGGTGTCAATACCGAAAAGATGTACGACAATGTCATGAACAAGTTCCGTTGGGGCTTCTATAATAAGGAAGGTATCTATCTCGACGAGAATAAGACTCGCATGGCAAGTAATCTCAGACACAATCTCTCTCGTCTGGCTACTACTCTCCTCGAAGAGGCTGATGCCTCTGAAGACCAGGCTGTCAAGAGCGAAAAGACTAAAAAGGCTGTGGCTGTGCTCGACAAGATTCAGGAGGAATTGCCTGACAGCATCATCCCTCACAACTTTTTCAGTTTGACTCTCGCTCAGGGCTACTACCTCTCTAACGAAAATGAAAAGGGTGACAACATCTTGCGCAAGTTCGCTACTGACAACTGGCAGGAACTCAATTTCTATCTCAATCTTGACAATGCACGACTCCGCAATTCTGTTTCTGATCTCAAGCGTTGTCTTGCTATCTATTTCGAGATTGAAAAGGTAATCGAACAGTTCGACCGTGAAGAACTCTTCAACGAGTTGTCTGAGAAATATGACAACTCATTGGCTACAGCCGAAACGTTGTTCTCATGGAAGTGATTTTTGACTGATAATAATAGGGGAGACTCAACTATAAGAGTCTCCCTTTTTGGTTTAATGGCAAGATTTATGAATTGGATAATTCAGCCCCCAGCTTTCGTCAGATGGATATTCCCTAATTCTATCTGGCGACTTCCGCAACATAACGGCGAAAAGACTATTGCTCTTACTTTCGATGACGGACCTGTGCCCGAACAGACTCCGTGGGTCCTCGATTTGCTTGACCGTCACGGCATAAAGGCAACGTTTTTCTGTGTGGGCGATAATGTCCGTAAATATCCCGAAATTTTCGACGAAATAGTCCGAAGGGGGCATACTGTAGGCAATCATACGTTCAACCATCTCCAGCTCTTTAAGACGCCTTGGAAGATGTACTCCGATAATATTGATCTCTGCAGCCAGGTTGAAAAAGGACTCGCTACCTATTTTAGGGCACCGCATGGCCACATTACACCATGGAAGGCATATAATATAACACACGATAAGGGTTTCCGCAATATAGTCTTTTGGGATGTCATGCCTAAAGACTATGATAACAGGCTCAAGCCAGATGAGGTGTTCGCCAATGTTAGGAAATATGTCCGTAATGGCTCTATAATCGTATTCCACGATTCTATAAAGGCTGGAGATAGAATGAGGTTCGCTCTCGAAAGAACTATCGAGGAATATAAGGCCGAAGGGTATAGTTTTGTTGCACTTTGACTATTATAATGTTGAAGCTAAGAGATTACATACCAGCTCTGCTGACCGCAATAGTGTGGGGTAGTACTTTCGTCGCATCTAAACATGTGATCGATGCTGGTGTCTCGCCTGTCGCTTTGATGACTATTCGTTTTATTGTGGCATACCTGTTGCTCCTCTTGTGGAATCACGAAAGAATGCACATCGAGTGGAATCTTACTGAACTTAAATTGTTGGCCTTAGGTCTATGCGGAGGTTCTTTCTATTTCCTTCTTGAATATATGGCTCTCAAGTATACGTCTGCTGTAAATGTCGGACTGATTTGTGCTACCGTTCCCGTCATCTCTACTGCTATCGACCTTCTTCTCAAATCAGAAAAACCACGACCGACTTTTATTGTTGGCTCTCTTATGGCTTTCTTTGGAGTTTTACTTTTGGTGACAGATGGTAAGTTATTGATAGACATATTTCCTCTAGGCGATGCTTTGGCTATCGGAAGCTCTATATTATGGGCTGTTTATACTGTCGTTCTTGGACGTATAGGCAAAGGTATGAAGGAGGTTGTCGTTGAGCGCCGTATGATGTTTTACTCTTTTGTCACTATTCTGCCTGTGGCTTTGCTGCTGGTCGAAAAGAGTGAACTTACTAAGGTGCTGATGACTACGGATGTTCTGTTGTCCACACTATATCTTAGTGCTGTGGCTTCAGCAGGATGCCTTTGGCTATGGAATGTCTCTATCAATAGAATCGGTATTGTAAAGACTAACAATTTTCTCTATCTGCTGCCTGTCGTGTCACTCTTGGCTTCGGCTTGCCTTATGGATAATGAGGTGACGGCTACTACGGTTGGAGCATCACTTTTAATCCTATTGGGCATTGTTGTCGCCGATTTGTGACAAAGTGAAAAATGTGCTACATGTGGTCATGTTATTTCTTTTTTCTGTATCTTTGCTTTGTAAAGACAAAGGGGTGCCTCTTGTTCTTTTGCCTTTCAATTTATATAATGTTTAACTGTGAATGTGGATGAGGTCTCTTGTACTCCGTCATTTATCATTCGTTCATTCGTCTTTTTGAGAAAATGTTTTCTGATGAATTAGCTAAAATTTCGTGGGATGATACTACGAAGTTTATCTATTCTCGCACAGAGAGTGATGTGCGTCGCGCCTTGGCAAAGGAACATCTTAATGTTGAGGATTTCATGGCTCTCATTTCACCAGCTGCCGAACCGTTTTTGGAACAGATGGCTGCCTTGAGCAGAAAGTATACACTTGAACGCTTTGGCAAGACTATTTCAATGTTCATACCATTGTATATCACCAACTCTTGTACCAATTCTTGCGTCTATTGCGGTTTCCATGTGTCTAACCCAATGAAACGCACTATTCTTACTTACGAAGAAATAGAAAACGAATATAAGGCTATTAAGAAGCTTGGGCCTTTCGAGAATCTGCTTATCGTAACTGGCGAAAATCCTGCTAAGGCTAATGTCGATTATATTGGTAAGGCTCTCGATATCGCTAAGAACTATTTTGCTAATCTTAAGATCGAGGTGATGCCTCTTAAGTCCGAAGAATACAAGGAGTTGACCGAACATGGTATGAATGGCGTTATATGCTTCCAGGAGACATATAATAGGGCTAATTATAATATTTACCATCCTCGCGGTATGAAGTCTAATTTCGAATGGCGTGTCAATGGTTTCGACCGTATGGGACAGGCTGGCGTTCACTCTATTGGTATGGGTGTTCTTGTCGGTCTCGAAGAATGGCGTACCGATATGACGATGATGGCTTACCATCTCCGTTACCTTCAGAAGAATTACTGGAAGACTAAGTATAGTGTCAATTTCCCTCGTATGAGGTCTTCCGAGAATGGAGGTTTCCAGCCTAATGTTATTATGAGTGATAAGGAACTCGCTCAACTTACTTTCGCTTTCAGAATCTTCGACCATGATGTTGATATTAGCTATTCAACTCGTGAACCTGCTTTCATCAGAGATAATATGGCTACTCTCGGTGTCACTACTATGAGCGCTGCTAGTAGGACTGAACCTGGTGGTTACTATTCATATCCTAAGACTTTGGAACAGTTCCACGTGAGCGACGAAAGAACTGTTGAGGAGGTTGTCGAGGCTCTTAAGTCTGTAGGACGCGAACCTGTGTTCAAGGATTGGGATATGACTTTCGACCATTGCGTCATGACAAGATAATTATTTATGAGTTCACGACAGAGATTGATTGCTGTTACAGTCGCAATGGCGTTCTTTGCCGCTATTGTTGGTTACTTTCAGCTTTATAGGTTTTACGGTATTACTGCCGACAATCAATTTCTGCTCGACTTTAATTGGGCGAAGGGACATCTGGCTTGTCCTGGTGGATTGACGCTGATTGTCTCTTCGTTTCTCACTCAGTTTTTCATATATCCCGTGACTGGCGTAATTGTTAGTACGGTGATATATGGTGTCATTATTTTTCTGCTTACTTCGATTTTTGACAGACAGGCTCCAGGCTATCATCTCTATGGCTTGACTCTGCTGCCGGTGATTTTCCTTTTTTTGTCTGTCGAAAATGGTAACTATAGTTTTCATGGCCATCTGGCTTTGCTGGCTGCTGTCGTTGCGCTATGGTTATATTCCAGATTTCATGCAAAGTTTAATGCTATCGGACGATTCTTTGTTGGACTGCTAGCAGGCGCTGTCTTGTATTGGGCAATCGGTTCTGCTGCTTTGGTTTTTGCTGGCGGAGTTTTTGTCTATGATATTTTGAATAGGAGGTTGCCTGTTGCCGGACTAGCGTCTTTTGTTGGCATTTTCATTATGGCATTTTGGGCTGTATCTGCTCATGCCGTGTTTGACTTCAAGGAGGCTCTGACTCCTTTGATGTATTACAATTGGCCCTCTTCTTTTTTCTTCCCCACTTATTCGTGGATATCTGTCTTGTTATGTATCATTATCGATAAGATTGCAAAGCTATATGTAAATAACGCAAAAACAGTTATATACATATCATCATTTATAGCTATTGTTGTTGTCGCTATAGGTGGTAATATGTTCCGCATGGTATATAACGGTAAGACTTATCTGCTTCGTCATGAAGGCTATCTTGCCGACAAGGAGGATTGGGACGGAATAATAGCTCTGCATAAAGGTGATAAACAACCTGTGTTCTTCGTTAGTTATCTGAATTTGGCTCTTGCTCAAAAGGGCGAACTCCTAAGTCGTATGTACCAGTATAATCAGATGGATTTAAGAGAAAAACTCGGTTGGCACCCAACATCGAAGGAGGGTTTGCAGATAAAGGGTTGTGTTTATTATCACATGGGATACCTTGGTGCTGCCCGACAGGCTATTTTCGAGTATAATATGATTACACCAGGGTCTCACAATCCTGCTCAATTAGTTAAATTGGCCGAGATTAATCAGGCTATGGGCGCCGAAGCTGTGTCACAAAAATATTTGTATATGGCTCATAGGGCTCCATTATATGCTGATTTCACTATGAAGAAAAATAATACTCGAATGCCTGTTGAAAACCGTTTTCTTGGTATTGATGGTATGTTGTCTGATCTTGGCGATATTGTCAATGCTAACAATGACAACCATGTCGCAAAACAGTTTTATGAGGCTTATAGGAATATGTATGACAAATTAAGGATGGAGGCTGATAATGAGTAGATTGGGGTTGTTCATATTGTTTGCGTTTCTTGTTTCTTCGTGTTCAAACAGCATAGAGTTAATAGGTGATATAGATTATTGTCCTTCCATCTACCCTGATTATAAAGAAGTAACTATTCCATCTAATATTGCCCCATTGAATTTTTGCGTGACGGATACTGCTTCTGATGTTCTTGTTATTTCGTCTGGCAATGAAAAACTTACCGTTTATGGAGAAGACAATTGCTATAATATCGACGAAGATGCATGGCATGATTTACTGAATCATGCCGCTGGACAATCTCTCTCTCTGATGCTTTGCAAGAAGACTGATGAGGGATATATGTCCTATAAACCTTTTTCTATTAAGGTCGAAGATGACAAGTTAGATCCTGTTCTAACTTATCGTTTGATTCCTCCTGGATATGCTATATGGAACAGGATGGGTATTTATCAACGTAATCTTGAAAGTTTTAATGAATGGTGTATCTATGATAATAAGGATGCTCAAGGCAATTGTGTCAACTGCCATTCATTTTGTCAGGGCAATCCTGATAAGATGTTGTTCCATCTGCGCAAGAAACTTGCTGGCACCTATTTCGTCGTCGATGGTAAGGTGAAGAAGTTCGATACAGATATGCAGTCTCAGTTGTCTAATCCTGTTTATCCATATTGGCACCCTTCTGGTCGTTATGTGGCTTTTTCTACAAACAAGACTTTCCAGATGTTCCATAGTGCTGACCCTAATAGAATTGAGGTTGGCGATGATGCTTCTGATATTGTCATCTATGATTTGCAGAACAATAAGGTCATAACTGCTTCAACTATCGCTAGTGATGCTTCTTTCGAGACGTTCCCTTCTTTTAGTGCCGATGGCAAAAGTCTTTATTACTGCTCAGCTAAGGCTGTGGATGAGGTCGAGCGACATTATAAAGATGTGAAATACAGTTTGTGTAGAGTCGATTTTGATGCTGATAATCTTACTATAGGCGACAAGGTTGACACTTTATATAGTGCCCCTAAGGAAGGACGTAGTGCTACTTTCCCTCGTGTGTCACCCGACGGCAGATGGCTTATATATACTCTAAGCGATTATGGCAATTTTTCAATTTGGCACCATGATGCTGACCTGTATATGGTTGATCTCAAGACTGGCGTAACAAGGGATTTGTCTGAGGTCAATTCACCAGATGTTGAAAGTTATCACTCATGGAGTAGTAATTCCAGATGGGTTGTCTTCAGTAGCCGCAGAGATGATGGCTTATATACCCGACCATATATATTTCATGTCGATGCCGACGGTAATGCTACAAAACCGTTTATGTTGCCACAAAAAAATCCTAAGGATTACTATACTATGCTTGATGTGTCATATAATATCCCGGAATTTACCCTTGGGAAGCACGATCGCTTGCCATTAGGATCAAGATAGTTTAATGTTTTCTTGATTGTACAGATATCACTCCATTTGAACCTCGGGCACCGTATATGTTAGAGTCTTTTATTATATCAACTGATTCAACTTGTTGAACAAAGATTCCATCCAGGCTTTCAACAGGCATACCATCTATTAGATATAATGGTGTTGGATCTCCATATACTGAGTCTATTCCTCGAATAGATACCATGGATTTCTGGCCTGGTACACTATTGCTGATAATCGACAAGTTAGGTACTCTCGATTGTAATGCTGCCATCAGAAATGTTTGGCCTGTACGTTCTAGTTCTTCGCGTGTAATGGTGTTGGTTGAACCCATGTGCTCCCTTCTCTTCACAAATCCATAGCCTATATATACAAGCTTTTCATCTGCTTCAGAAATAGCATTAAGCTGGTCACCAAGTTTTATTCTGACTCCTTTGTGTCCGTTCAGCGGAATTATATAATGCTCTTTTTTATATACTAGGTGAAGTGTGTCGTCATCGTTTACTTCGGTCAATCCAAATCGGCCTTTTTTGTCACTTACGGTATATATTTTTGGTGATTTGATGTAAGCTTTGACTTTCCTTAATGGCTCTCCTGCCAAGTCTGTTACTATTCCATTTAATAATTTGTCATTGTTTTGTGCGGTGGTCGACATTGCTATCATTAGCATAGATATTAATGCCATCTCTTTAATAGCTTTCATATATGGTATATATTAACAATTAGTTTTTATCCATTGTGCAATGCGTCGCAGTCCTTCTATCAATGTTGCACGTTGTGTTGCTAGGTTTATGCGTATGTATCCCTCACCATCTTCTCCATAGTGTGTTCCAGCATTGGGCCATACATGTGCTTCACCGACAAGTCGCTCTTCGACGTCTTCAACTTTGATGTTTAGTGTCGAACATATCTTGCTGATGTCTACCCACATAAGGTATGTACCTTCAAGTATTGCAATAGGACATTGTGGCATATTGGCGTCTATAAATTCACATGCCGCAACGTAGTTGTCGTTTATATAGCCAAGAAGCCCATTGAGCCATGGTTCACTTTCGTTATATGCTGCAATTAACGATGTTACACCAAATGGGTTGACGTCACATACTTCGTTAATGTTTATGGCTTTGTCTATTCGTTTGAGAATCTCTGCATCTGTTGCAACAATATTGGCTATCTGGAGTCCAGCCGTATTGAATGATTTGCTTGGCGATATACATATTGCTGCATTACGCTCAATCTCTTCACCAAGTGATCCGAATGGTGTGTACTGGTAACCTGGCATCATGAGCTCACAATGTATTTCGTCCGAAATGACGAAGACATTATGTTTCTTGCATATTTTAGCCATTTTCATCAGTTCATCACGTGTCCATACTCGTCCTGCCGGATTGTGTGGATTGCATAGCAGAAATACCTTTACTTCATTGTCTGATGCTTTCTTTTCAAAATCCTCAAAGTCAATATCGTATGTAAATCTATTTCCATCTATACTTCGCCTTACCAGCGGGTTTGCTTCCATCTTGCATCCGTTGTTTCTTATCGATGAGAAAAAGCAGTTATATACTGGCGTCTGTACAAGAACTTTGTCGCCAGGTTTTGTCATCGCTTTTATTATTGCCGATATCGCTGGTACAACACCGCTGGTATATATGACGTCGTCACGTTTTATTGTCCAGCCATGTCGTCGCGAAAACCATTTTGACGTAGCATCATAATATTCGTCAGGCACTTTCACATAGCCAAATACACCATGTGCCACCCGTTTCTCTAGCGCTCTCTGTATCGCCGGAGCTACACAGAAATCCATGTCTGCTACCCATAATGGTATTACTTCGTCATCCGATGTCGAATCCCATTTGTATGAACCACTTTGGCGCCGTGATACAGGTCTGTCAAAATATGTGCTGTCAAATTTTTCGGCCATACTATCAGCGTGTTATAATCTGGCAATTAGCTGGTTGCTTGATGTTTTCGTCAAGTATTATCTCACCATACGAATCTGCAACAATACGTCCCGTGCGAGGGTTCTTTACACTTGTCACTTTGCCACGTATGTCTGCATCAACGTCCGAATACTCAAATGCAAGGTCTGCATCTTCACGGAATCGACAGTTTTCAAGCACAAGTCCATCTATATAACACAATGGCTGCGTCTCACCTATGAGGCAGTTGACAAACTTAACGTTCTTCGAGTGCCATGCCAGATACTCTCCTATTATCTCTGAGTCATAGACTGTTATGTTTTCCGAGTTCCAGAATGCATCTTTCGAGTATATCTTCGCGTTGTGGATTTCTATGTTTCGGCAATATTGGAACGAATAGTTGCCCGTCTGCTCATAGTTGTCTATGCGTATGTTGCTGCAATGCATGAAGATGTATGGAGCATTGTCCACTTTGACGTTGTTGAGTTTTATGTCGTCACAATGCCAAAGTGTCTCGCCAGCATCCGGTATCTCAACGTTCTCCAATGAAAGACGCTTCATGTCACGGAACATCTTTGGTGCCTCTATTCGACAATTCTTCATCACCAAATCGTTCGAATACCACAATGCTGCACGCGCCCCTTCCGTAAAGAGCGAGTCGCTTATCTTGAAACCATCCGTAATCCAAAACGGATACTTGCCCTCAAAACGGCAGTTGCGCGCTTCAATATTGCGCGTCTCTTTCAATGCCGACTCTCCTGCATGGATGGTTACATTATCCAATATAAGATCACTCGTGTGATAGAGTGGTCTCTCTCCTTCAAATTCCTGGTCTTTTATAATTTGCATCTTGAGAATGTATATTTTTTGACAAATATAGCAAATATAAAGCATCCTGTCAATTGCGAATGAATATATATTTTCCTTTGCTGACTAATTACATATATCTAATGCCATATTTATTGTCCTTATATATATTTATGGCAGCATTATTCAGCAATATCAATTAGGCACCTCGTTTTAGATTAAAAGACGTACATTTGAGAATTTTCTACAAACCATTTAATATGCTATTTATATATACTTTTGTACTGTGAATTTTTAATGTAATTGTAATGAACATTTTTATCAAGGCATTCATATATCTGGCTCCCTTGGTTGTAGCATCTGCAACTGCTGCACAAGATTATGGCAGATTCTATGTCAATACACCTGTTGAACTCAAGCAGGTGGAGGCTCCTTCTTTTCCCGATCTTACCGTCGATTTGCGAGACTATGGCGCAAAAGGCGATGGCGTGACGCTCTGCACATCCGCTTTCGAACAGGCTATCTCTTTCCTCAACAAAAAGGGTGGTGGACATCTTATTGTCCCTGCCGGAGTCTGGCTTACCGGACCAATAGCACTCAAGAATAATATCGACCTCCATGTCGAAATGGGCGCCATTGTCATTTTGTCACCCGATAAGAGTCTCGCTGTCAAAGAAGGCTCCGAACGTTGCAATCCTGGCATCAGCGCTTCCAAACGCACCAACATTGCCATAACCGGCCACGGCATTATCGACGGTAACGGCAAATATTGGCGACCAGTAAAGAAATCTAAGGTCAGCGATGTCGAATGGAAGGAGTTCAAGGCTCTTGGAGGAACCGAAACCGACGGAGGTAAACTCTGGATGCCATACAACCTCAAGCATTTCGACAACCAGACTACCAACCCTAAGGACGAAGAGGCTATACGTGCCGATCTTGTCCGCTTCACCGATTGTACCAACGTACTCGTAAAGGATGTGACTATACAGAATTCACCTCGATTCCACCTCCATCCTGTGCGTTGCTCTAATGTCATCATCGACAACGTGACTGTACGTTGCCCATGGAACGCACAGAATGGCGACGCCATCGATCTCAGCAACTGCCGTCAGGCTCTTATCGTCAACTCTATTGTCGATGCTGGCGACGACGGTCTCTGCATGAAGTCTGGCACCGCACAAAAAGGTGTCGAAGATGGCCCTTGTGAAGATATTCTTATACAAGATTGTAAGGTCTTCCACGCTCACGGCGGTTTCGTCATCGGAAGCGACTGCGCCGGAGGCATGAAGAATATTGTCGTACGCAACTGCCTCTTCAGCGGAACCGATACAGGACTACGCTTCAAGAGCGCACCAAACCGTGGCGGAAAAACAGAAAACATCTTCATCTCCAACATTGCCATGAACGACATCAAGGACGCAGCCATAACATTCTCCTGCTCCTATGAAGATAAAAAATATGCCGTCAATAACAACGACGATAAGTCTATAGCAAAAAAAGCTCCATTCAGTCCCGAGTTTACCGACATACACATCGACAATGTCGTATGCCGCGAGTCTTCAATAGCTCTGTTCGCTGAAGGCATGGACGACTTCGACGCCATATATGACATCGATATCACCAATTCAACTTTCTTCTTCACCAAGAAGGACAAGGATATCTACGGAGCAAAAATTAATCTCAAGGATGTTCATTTCGTTACTTTCGATAAGTGATGAAATACATTATAGTTTTTTCATGTATTTGGGCGATGTCGTGATGACATCGCTTTTTTTATCGAACCTTCAAGCTATAATTATCGAATCTTCAAGCTACAAATGTCGAACATTCACCCTTACAATGTCGAACATTCACCATACTTTTATCGAACCTTCAAGCTACCCATAAGCTACCTTTACTTTTATTATAAAAAGGAAATGATATAGTGTTTGTGCGTTGAGAGTACGTGTTTTGAAATTCATGAATATCAGCAGTGTTAATTTTAAGCAAATGTTATTTTGATTAGAATAATATTTATAACTTTGTTTCGTTAGTGTCAAATAGACATTATTATATCACATACAAAAGCGTTATGCTTATCTTGCGAATGGAGACCTAGGAAATCATCATTTTAAATGCGAGATAGCATAGTGGCTTTCACGTTTAACGTGGGCTGCTATTGCCTATTCTTTGCATTTAAGGTTTTTCCTAGGACCTCCATTCCAAAGCGTGGCATATCAGTTCCACGCTTTTGTTTATACAAACGAATGGGAAGACTAGGAAACTTCCTCCTTAGGGACTGAGGAAATAAATAGTCATGAAAAAATTTTTCATGTTATTATTGCTTTTTGTGAGCATTACTTCTTTAGCTCAAGAAATGCAGGAAGTTGTTTATCTTAAAAATGGTAACATTATTCGAGGAACAATTATTGAACAGGTTCCTAATGAATCATTAAAAATAAAAACATCTGATGGTAGTGTTTTTGTATACCAAATGAATGAAATTGCAAAGACGACAAAGGAGCAAAAAGATTCTTCAAATAATGTTTATCTTCAAAGAGGTTATAGAGGCTTTGGTGAAGTAAGTGCACACATTGGTGTTGGTGATTATGAATATGACAGAGTGTCTTTTGCAACTGTTCACGGTTTTCAGTTCAATAGGCATTTTTTTCTTGGTGGAGGTATTGCATTACAATCGTACCAAGCAGTTCCAATGGATGTCCCTGATGATTTGATTTTAATTCCAGTTTTTGCTAATGTACGTTGTGACTTCTTAAGTAAAAAAGTGACACCATATGCAGATGCTCGTCTTGGTTATACAATGGGAGATTTAGTTGGTCCTTATTTTTCTACTGCAGCAGGAATAAGAGTGAAACATTTTAACTTTGCAATAGGATACGAGGTACAACAAACAGATTTGACTATTACAAAGGAAGTTTTAATTTTCAATAAATTATATAAGTCATATAATACTGAAGAAGTTTTCCTTGGTGGAATAATGTTCAGAGTAGCTTGGGATTGGGGATCAAGATAATTTTTTAATATGCGGTCGATATAAAATCGACCGTTTTTTACCTTAATTATTAAATCTAAGTAGGTGTGAGAATAAAAGCTGAAATATTGTAATGGGAAAAAACAATTATAATGGCTAATGCCTTTGTAATTTAAAATCATTATCTTTGCGTGAAATTATTACACGCAAAAAGATTTAACCATGAATATACTCTTAGTAGGTTCGGGCGGCCGTGAAAATGCCCTCGCTTGGAAAATGGCTCAAAGCCCAAAATGTAACAAGCTCTTTATCGCTCCTGGCAATGCCGGTACTCGCGACTATGGCACCAATGTGGCGCTCAACCCTAACGATCATCAGGCTGTCAAGAAGTTCCTTCTCGACGAAAAAATCGACCTCGTTGTCGTTGGTCCTGAAGAACCACTCGTAAAAGGACTCCACGACGCAATCCTCGCCGACGCTACAACAGCATCAATTCCTGTCATCGGACCACAGCAGCTCGGCGCCTCACTCGAAGGCAGCAAGGAGTTCGCCAAGGCTTTCATGATGCGCCACGGAATACCTACTGCACAGTATAAGGCTTTTACTGCCGAAACTGTTGCCGAAGGAGAAAAGTTCCTCGAAACTCTCAAGGCACCTTACGTTCTCAAGGCCGACGGACTCGCTGCTGGTAAGGGCGTACTCATCCTCGACGACCTCAACGAAGCTAAAAAGGAACTCCGTCAGATGCTCGACGGCAAGTTCGGAGATGCATCGTCTACTGTCGTTATCGAAGAATACCTCAGCGGCATCGAACTCTCTGTTTTCGTACTCACCGACGGCAAATCATACGTAATACTTCCAGAGGCTAAGGACTATAAGCGCATTGGCGAAGGCGACACCGGACTCAACACAGGCGGTATGGGCGCCGTTTCACCTGTTCCTTTTGCTGGCAAAGAGTTCATGCAGAAGGTCGAAGATCGCATCGTTAAACCTACTGTCGCAGGTCTCGCCAAGGACAACATCCCATACAAGGGTTTCATCTTCATCGGACTTATGAATTCCGATGGCGATCCTATGGTTATAGAATATAATGTCCGTATGGGCGACCCTGAAACTGAAGTGGTAATGCCACGTATCGAAAGCGACCTCGTCGATCTCTTCGAGGCTGTTGCCAACGGCAAGCTTGGAGAAAAGACTATCAAGGTCAGCAACAAGACTTGCTGCACCGTGATGATGGTTGCCGGAGGCTATCCTGAAGCATACAAGAAGGGCGACGTCATGACAGGCTTCGAAAAGGTCGATGGCTCAATCCTCTTCCATGCCGGCACTAAGGTCAACGATAAGGACGAAGTGGTAACCAACGGCGGACGTGTAATTGCCGTAAGCTCACTCGGCAATACTAAGGACGAAGCTATTGCCATGTCCTACAAGAATGTCGAACACATACAGTATGCTGGACGTTACTTCCGTCGCGACATCAGCAAAGACCTCGACAAATACTATAAGTAGACCTGTCACAACAACTACTCTTTATAGATGTATAAGTTTTTTGACCGCAATACAGTATTAACCTACGTAGCAATGCCAGTCATACTGGTATTGCTTCGTCTTAGGCTCTTGTTGCGTCCAATGGACGGATACATCGCAACTACTATTGGTGATAAAGGACAATTCTCACCGCTCTACCGCATGGTCTTTGGCGACATTGTCAACGGTTCTGTCACTAGCATTGTCTTTTCGCTAATAGCCACTATTCTGGCAGCATTCATCGTGGCAGCCATTTCCAATAGATTCCACTTTATGGAAAGGCAGAGCGGACTTCCAGGCGCTTTGTTTATCATTTTAACAAGCGGATTTGTCATGGCACAGGGACTGTATCCCATACATGTTTTCCTCGTCTTCTTCTTGTGGTCTGTCCACATCTTGTTTGCTGGATCCGACTGCAATAAGCCTATGGCCCACGTGTTTGGAGGTGCTTTGTTCTTCTCTGTAGCATGCCTTTTCTATGCTAAAGGTATCGTTTTCATTCCGTTCATTTTCATAGCTATAATTGCAATGAGAATGTTCAACGTCCGAAGCTTCCTCGCCTTGCTGATGGGACTGCTCGCGCCATTCTCCATCATGGCTACTGCCTGTTTCTATCACGATTCTTTCATGGCAGTTGCCGACGAATGGTGGCAGAGTGTCATCGCTCCAATGATGAATTATCCTGCCGGAAAATATAGCTGGAGCTATCTTATTATAATGGGAGTCCTAACCACAATGTCTGTCCTCAGCGCCATAGCCGAAATGCAGAAGCTTAGCATCATCGAAAGCCGACTTGTCAGAGTCATTATCTGGCTGTTGGTTTTTAGCACAGTATGCGTCATCTTTAGGCAATACTCTTTCGAAATGCTCTATGTTATTGCTTCAAGTGTCGCAATACTTATGTCACCTTGGTTCCATCGTATGAGGTCTTCTTTGTGGCAGGAAGTTACTGTCTGGATTATACTGGCCATTACCATTTTCATTCAATGGAAGATTCAAGGTATGTCTGTCATTGCATAGATATTCCGATGTAACCATTTAAATTCTATATATTATTCTTTCAAATGGAGACTTTGCAGAAGATTACAGCCTTCCTCAATAAATATAGGTGGGCCATCACTTTAGGACTTTTTGTTTGCTGTGTTATGCAGCAATGTACTATTAATACTTTACGCGACGAAATTCATTTCCTTAAGGATAAATATGAATTGACTGCCAATACTGCCACTCCCCACTCTTCACCAGCATCTGATGATGTGGTGCAGCACGATTCTGATGGCTTTTCAACTTCATCCGATTTTGAGGAAAGGGCCAAGGCCAAGAAGATGGTCTGGATCTATGTCGCAGCATTGTCTTTGTGCCTTGTCCTTGTTTGGATTATCTGCGCCAAGTTCTTCTCTCTATGGCCATTCAATGCCAACGTTAAGGGCAAGTTGTGGCAAGATCTCAATGGACGTGTAGTCTATACGCTTACTGTCAAAAACCGTGGACGGAAAGATATCTCTGTAGGTAATGCCATTATAGAGTTTATCTCTTTCAAGGAAAAACGTAAGTTCAAGGCTCCTGTGACCGATTTTCCTATCACTCTTTCTAAAGGAACTGCCCATGCAGTCAATATTCCTATTCAAAAGCTGATCGAACAGCATCGCGAGCTTATGGATTTCAAGGCTATCAGAATGTCTGTCGAATGCAATGGAAAGCAGAAGTTTACTCTTCCTGTAGGTGTAAAGTGGAAAACTGCATAGCAATGCCATAATATTTTCCCCCAATAAGTCATAATGCTTGATATACTTCGAAATATTGTCAGGAACACCGACAGACTGATGTCTCAGATACGTGAAGGTGGTACTATGGAGCGACACGACAAGATTACTCTTGCCGCATGGCTTAGCCTTCCGTCTATGCTTGCTCAGTTGTCAACTATTATTATGGAGTATATCGATGCAGCTATGGTCGGAAGTCTCGGAGCTAGCGCTTCTGCTTCTATCGGACTTGTCTCTACTACTATATGGCTTTTTGGAGGTGTGTGCTCTTCTTGTTCTACCGGTTTCTATGTTCAGGTTGCTCATTGCATTGGTGCCAAGGATATGTCTGGCGCTCGCAATGTTCTCAGGCAGTCTGTCATGGCTTCATTGTTGGCATCTGTTGTGCTGATGCTCATCGGCATCTCAATTAGTGGCTATCTTCCTATTTGGCTTGGTGGCGAGGCCGACATTGTCGACGATTCTTCTTTCTACTTCTTGGTGTTCTGCTTCTCTCTGCCTATTCTCCAGCTCAATTCTCTTGCTGGCGGTATGCTCCGTAGTAGCGGTAATATGCACGTTCCTTCACTTCTGAATGTTGTGATGTGTATTCTCGATGTTGTATTCAATTTCTTCCTCATTTTCCCTACTCGCGATATTGAAGTTTTAGGCGTTGCCTTTACTGTTCCCGGAGCCGATATGGGCGTTCGTGGTGCTGCTGTGGCTACTCTTGTTGCTTGTCTCGTCTCCGAGTCTGTTATGATGTGGTTCCTTTGCTGTAGGTCAAAGATGCTTCATCTTAATGATAGGGATGATGAGGTGAAACGCTACTGGCCTTCATGGTCCGTCGTTCGCAAGGCTCTGCAGATAGGTATGCCTATGGGCATCGAACATGCTATTTTCTGTGGCGCTCAGATTGCTGTTACTCGCATTGTCGCTCCACTTGGTACTGCTGCTATCGCCGCCAATTCTTTCGGCATAATTGTCGAAAGCCTTTGTTATATGCCTGGTTATGGTATTGCCGAATCGGCTACAACGCTCGTAGGCCAGAGTCTTGGTGCCGGTCGCTCACAACTGGCTCGCAGTTTTGCTCGTATTACTGTCGGTATGGGCATTGCTGTCATGTCTTTCATGGGCATTATTATGTATATTGGTGCCCCTTTTGTTATGCCTTTCATGACGCCCGATTTACTCGTGCAGCAGATGACTATTGATGCTCTCCGCATCGAGGCTTTCGCCGAACCAATGTTTGCTGCGTCTATTGTCGCCTATGGAGTTTTCGTCGGCGCCGGAGATACTCTCGTCCCTTGCATTATGAATCTTGTTAGCATTTGGACTGTCCGTATTTCTTTGGCTCTGATACTCGTCTCTTCTATGGGACTCAATGGAGTCTGGATTGCAATGTGCGCCGAGCTATGTTTCCGCGGCATTATTTTCTTGTTCCGACTTTCAAGCGACAGGTGGAGTAGTGTAAAAATAAAGAAGTGATACATTAAACAATTATAGACAACGATTTGAATACTAAATTCTTAATATTATTATTTTATATATCATTCTTTGCCGTATGTTCTTATGCGCAGAAGGTTTATGGTAACATCTCCGATGCTTCTACCGGCGAACTTCTTGTTGGTGTCGTTGTCGATAATTCCCATAACAAGGCTGTTGTCTCCGATTACGACGGAAATTATTCTCTTGCTCTCAATAAAGGTGAGTATGATATTTCCTTTTCTTATTTAGGTTATGTCACCAAGGTCATACATGTTACTGTCAACGGATCCACTAAGCTCGATGTAAAGCTCGATCCTTCTTCAACTTCTATCGACGAGATTGTTGTAACTGCCGATGATAAGAGGGAAAAACTCTCTTCACCCGAGATGGGTGTACAGAAGCTTCAGGCTAAGACTATCAAGTCCGTTCCTGTCCTCCTTGGCGAAACCGATGTCATTAAGGTTATGCAGCTTATGCCTGGTGTACAAGCCGCTAGTGAGGGTAGTACTGGCTTCAGTGTGCGTGGTGGCAATCCCGATCAGAATTTGGTCCTCCTCGATGGCGCAACTATCTATAATGCCGGACATTTCATGGGATTTTTCTCTGTCTTTAATAATGATGCTATCAATAATGTCAAACTCTATAAAGGCGATATGCCTGCCAATTATGGTGGACGTCTTGCATCTATGCTCGAGGTTAATATGAACGATGGCGACAAGCAGAAATATCATGTCAATGGTGGTGTCGGACTTATCTCTTCACGACTTACTGTCGATGGCCCTATCGTCAAGGATAAGACTTCTTTTATGCTCAGTGGACGACGTACCTATTTCGACATCTTTTTGCCTTTCGCTACCAACGAAACTGCTAAAGAGAGTGATATATATTTCTATGATGTCAACGCTCGCATTTCTCATACTGTCAATGACAATAACCACCTCTTCGTAAGCGCTTATCTGGGGCGTGATTTGTTCGATTATCCTATCGCCGGTATGGAGTTTGGAAATAAGTCTGTATCATTGCGTTGGAGCCATATATTTAATCAAAAGAATTATCTCAATTTAACTGCTCATATCGTCAATAGTGACTACCGTATCGCTATGGATTTTGATGCCGCTTCTAAAGCTACTATGGGGTCTGTTATCAAGGATTATGGTCTTAGGGCTGAGTTCAATTCCAAGGTCGGCGAATCTCATTCTCTCAATTACGGTTTTACTCTGACTAAGCACGATTTCCAGCCAGGATCTGCCAGGGGTAGGGGAGATATGTCTATGTTGGGTAAGGTCGATATGCCTAAGAATAAGGCTCTCGAAACTTCACTATTTATTGCTAATACCGAACAGGTTTGTACCCCATTGACTCTCAAATACGGACTTCGATTGTCCACTTTCCATAATTATGGTTCTACTACTGTCTATCGCTACGATAAAGACTACAATGTGTCTGATACTATTAATCAGAGTGGTTTTTATAATACTAACATAGGCCTTGAACCAAGATTTGCATTGTCCTATGTAGTAAATGGTCACTCTTCTGTCAAGGCTGCTTATACACGTAGCTACCAATATCTCCAGCAGGCTAGCGCTTCCGCTTCAGGTACTCCTATGGATGTGTGGTATATGACTTCTCCTAATGTCAAGCCACAGCTCTCCGACCAGGTTTCAATAGGTTACTTTCATAACTTGAATGACAATAATATAGAACTGTCATTTGAAGCTTTTTATAAGGCAATGAAACATACTATTGACTTCAAGGACCATCCAAGGCTTATGCTCAATAAATTCCTCGAAGGTGAGTTACGTTTCGGCTCGTCTCGTTCCTATGGACTTGAAATGATGGCTAAGATGGAGTTCAAAAAGTGGAACGGATGGATTAGCTATACTCTTTCTAAGGGCGACCGTAAGGTTGAGCAGATTAATAATGGTAATCGGTACATGTCTCCTTACAACCATACCCATGATGTGAGTGTCGTAGGAACTTATGTTTTCAACGATCGTATCAGTGTTTCCGGCAACTGGGTTTTCATCAGCGGTGCACCAACTACTTTCCCTGTCGCTCGCTATGAGGTTGGTGGCGATATTGTGCCGTTCTATTCTTCCCGCAATGACGATAGAATGCCTAATTACCATCGCCTCGATCTTTCTATGACTCTTAAATGTCGCAAAAATCCATCCCGCCGTTGGAAAGGCGAATGGGTCTTCTCGTTCTATAATGCCTATAATCATCATAATACTTGGGCTATTCGTTTCCAGCGCCAAGAGGATGATACTAATACTATAAAAGCAAAGAGTGTCTATCTTTTCCCTATTATTCCTTCCGTTTCATATAATTTTAAATTCTAGTGCTACAATGAGATATATAACATCATTTATACTGTCACTTCTTTTGATATCATGTTCCGAAGACATTGATCTGACGCTCTCATCAACTTCTCGATTCCTTGTTGTTGATGGACATATCTGCGATAAGGTTTCCCCGTATAATTATGTGCGTCTGACTTTCTCTTCCGAGTATTTCAACAATCTTTCTTCTCCTGCTGTTCGTGGAGCTAAGGTAGTTATAAGTGATGGTGAAAATGACATTGTTTTCGTTGAAGATGAACCTGGCTTCTATATGGCTCCACCTCAATTTGCCGGTCTTCATGGTAAGGTTTATCATCTTTCTATCTCTGATGTCGATGTCGACTCCGATGGTACTCCTGAATCTTATTCTGCCGAGGCTACTATGCCACCTACTTATGATATCGATTCTGTTGTCTGTAGTTATGACAAGTTTGTTCAGGCATATAAGTTGGGTCTCTATGCCCGGGAAGATGTCGATACTCGCAATTTCTATATGTTCGGCATGTCATACAAGGATTCGTTAATTACTGATTCATATACTCGTTTTGCATATACCGATGACAGATGGTTTGCCAGCGACTATTGTTGGGGTGCCACTATTTTCATGTTCAATGACGAAAGTATTAAGGGTGGAAAAGTCGTAGAGGGCGACACCATTACGATGCACGCCCTCTCTATCAATGAAGATTTCTATAAATACGTTAATGCCGTCGACGACATAGATTCTGGCTCCAATCCTATGCATAGTAGTACTCCCGCCAATGCCATAGGAAATATCTCTAATGGAGCTCTAGGTTTCTTTACAGCTTTCGCATGGGTTAGTTCTACCACTACTGTTAAAAGGTAGCCCAATTTGCCAAAAAAAGCGCCATTCCCTTCACAGGGATATGGCGCACGTATAAAGAAAAATTTTGTCTAGAAGTTTCTATATTTTCTACTTGTTCTTCAACAAGTCACGTATTTCTGTCAAAAGCTTTTCCTCTGCCGATGGTTCTGGTGCAGGCGCTGGCTTCTCCTCTTCCTGCTTCTTGCGAAGGTTTGTGAGAGCGTTGATGCCCTTGACAAGCATGAAGATTGAGAATGCAACGATAATAAAATCAATTACTACCTGAAGGAAATTACCATAGTTCAATGTAACTGCATCTACACCTTCTGCTGCTGCTTTCAATGTAATCTTAAGGTCTGAAAAGTTTACACCACCGATAAGTACACCGATTGGAGGCATTATAACGTCTGCTACAAGTGATGATACAATCTTGCCGAAGGCACCGCCTATTACTACACCGACTGCCATATCGACTACATTGCCTCGCATTGCGAAGTCCTTAAATTCTTTGAGCATTCCCATTAGAGTATTCTATTTTTTAGTTGTTATTTTATTAATTTTATATGTTTTGTTCTACGCATCTGTTTGCTTAAAGTTACAATATATAGTCGTTTTTTGAATGTCATTTCATACTCATTTTGTATTTCAAAATTTTAAGGTGGTTTATTATGCGTCTATATATCGAACACCCATATTTTCTTCTGAACGATTTCTCTATTCTGCTGTCTATTTCTATTCTTTCTACAAATCGATCGCTGTCTATTTTGTCGGTCACTTTTGTCTCATATTTTTCTGTTCTTCTCATGTTCGTACCACTTCCGTCTGTTCCAATGTTTCCAACTAGTGAATCCACTGGATATATGGTCGGCTCACCACTTTTATATCCAGCATAGCAAAAGCGTATCGACCATGAATGTATCTCCCCAATCCTCTGCCTCAATAACATTGCCGATAGATCTGAACCCGATTTGTCAAATTCTTTTCTCTTTTCTCTGCTGCTTATGAAGGTGTCGAAGTCTTTTACGTCCCAATCCACTTTATCCCACTTTTTTTTCCATGTTCCCCATCCCCATGAACAGTTTCTGTTTATTGCGTATGTACTATGTTTGTAATCTTGTGGTATATCTATATTTGGACTGTATCCAGCCACCGAAAATACTCCTTTGTCTTTATAGTATTCAAGTGCGGCGTTCATATATTTCAAAAAGCCTTCCGATACTTCCAGGTCATCTTCAAGTACTATCGCTTTCCCATATTTTCCTATTACATCCGTGACGCCTTCTATGATGTTTTGTGCCAAACCTATGTTTTTCTCTCGTTCTACTATTTCTACATTTGCAAATCCTTCAGTTTTATGCGCTATGTCTCTTACTTCTTCTACTTTTGGGTCTCTTCCATTTTTTGCGCCGTCTGCATATATTATCAGACAGCTTTCCTTGGCACCGTCACTTTTTTTCAATGCTTCTATTGTACGTAGTGTATGCTTCGGTCTGTTATATACAAATAGTATTATAGGTGCGTTCATGGCTTGATATTACTTACTGCGTTTTTGTATTCTTCAAAGCGTTTCATTATGGCTTCCATGTTTTCTTCTTCCGGCTTTTTCCCCCATATTCCTCCCAGTACTGCTATCCCTCCAAATCCAATTCTAGATAGTTCTTCAATGTGTTTTGTGCATATTCCTCCCAAGGCTATCACTCTTTCGTTTATTATGCCTTTGTCTCTGGCTTTCAACAGTTCATCAATGCTGAATCCCGAATTGTATCCCTCTTTGGATATGCTGTCATATATAGGGCTCAAGAAGCAGTAATCATATCTGTCCGAATATTTTTCTACTTCTTCTATGCTGTGGCACGATGCTGCTGTTTTTCCTCTCCATTGTTTTATGTCATTCTTCTGGTGGTTATCCAGCATGTTTTCTTCTTTGGCAAAGTTTCTCTCTATGCCCGAGGCACCATACTTTTCAGCCAAATCATAGTAGTAATGTACTGTCACTCTACTTAGTTCTTCCGTTGTCAATGCTGCCAGAATTTCTTCTGTCCCTGCCTCATCCCCTGGTTTTCTGATGTGTATGCGGTCTGCTCCTTCATCTAGCATCTGCTTGATGATTTCTACTTCTTTATCGAACCTTCGAGGGTATGTTACTACTATCATCTTCATGTTAGCAAAGATAATAATTATTCCATTATCTCCATTCCAACTGTTATTCTGAAATAAAAACGCACTGCTAGTATTTCTAACAGTGCGTTCGTTTTATTTAGGTTTTATCAGTTTACAGAGAATGATTGATTGTTCTTGACAATACATCCAACTGCTGTTCACGTGTCAGCTTTACAAAGTTTACTGCATAGCCCGATACACGTATTGTCAATTGTGGATATTTCTCAGGATGTTCCATCGCATCGACAAGCAATTCTTTGTCAAATACGTTTACATTCAGGTGATGACCGCCGTCAGGTGTGAAGTATCCATCCATCAAGTTCACCAGGTTGTTTATCTTTGTCTCCTTCTCTTTGCCAAGTGTAGATGGCGATATTGCAAATGTATATGATATGCCGTCATGTGCATGCTGGAAAGGAAGTTTTGCTACTGATGCCAATGCGGCTACCGCACCCTTCACGTCTCTTCCGTTCATTGGGTTTGCTCCTGGCGCAAATGGCGCACCTGCAGGACGACCGTCTGGTGTCGCACCTGTCTTCTTGCCATATACCACATTCGATGTGATTGTCAATACCGACTGGGTTGGTATCGCATGACGGTATGTCTCATGCTGACGCATGAATTCCATGAATTTCTCTGTTACCATCATTGCTATCTTGTCTGTAGCATCGTCATTGTTGCCGTATGGCACGTACGATCCTTCATTCTCAAAGCCAACTGCCAATCCTCTTTCGTCACGCAATATCTTTACTTTGCCAAACTTAATTGCTGCCAATGAGTCTGTCACTATCGAGAGACCAGCTATTCCTGTCGCACGTGTTCTCTCTACGTCACCATCATGAAGCGACATCTCAAATGCTTCGTAGTTATATTTGTCGTGCATGTAATGAATTATCTTGAGCGCATTGACGTATGTCTTTGCCAACCAACGCATCATCTGCTCAAATTTGTTCATTACGTCCTCATATTCAAGGTAGTCACCAGTGATAGGCGCATATTCTGGAGATACCTGCTCGCCTGTTATCTCGTCTTTACCTCCGTTGATAGCATAAAGAAGACACTTTGCCAAGTTCGCTCTCGCACCGAAGAACTGCATTTGCTTGCCTATCTTCATTGGACTGACGCAACATGCTATTCCATAGTCATCGCCATACTCAACACGCATCAGGTCGTCGTTCTCATACTGTATTGCCGATGTCTCTATTGATATCTTTGCACAGTAGTTCTTCCATGCTTCAGGCAGGTTGGCACTCCAGAGTACTGTCAGGTTTGGCTCAGGCGCAGGTCCAAGGTTTGTCAATGTGTGGAGGAATCTGAAACATGTCTTTGTTACCAGTGTTCGTCCATCTACACCCTGTCCACCAAGACTCTCTGTCACCCATATTGGGTCTCCTGAAAAGAGGTCATTATATTCTGGCGTACGAAGGAATCTGACAATTCTAAGCTTGATTATCAGCTGGTCTATGAGTTCCTGAGCTTCTGCTTCTGTCAATTTTCCTTCCTTTATGTCTTTCTCTATGAAGATGTCAAGGAATGTCGATACACGACCTAGCGACATTGCTGCACCATCCTGGTCTTTTACAGCACCTAGATAGCCGAAATATACAAACTGTACTGCCTCATGTGCGTTCTGTGCCGGACGTGTCACGTCGAAACCATAGTTCGCACACATCTTCACGAAGTCTTTCAATGCTTTTATCTGCTCCGATGTCTCCTCACGCTGCTGAATGGCTTCTTCTGTCATCTCCTGTATGTCGAGACGGTCTAGGAAACGCTTCTTCTCCGCTATCAGGTTGTCTGTTCCATAGAGCGCAATACGACGATAGTCACCTATGATTCGACCTCGTCCGTATGCATCTGGCAAACCTGTGATGATGTGCGAATGACGTGCTGCACGTATATCTGCATTATATGCTGAAAATACGCCTTCGTTGTGTGTCTTGCGATGTTTTGTGTATATCTCTTTTGTTACAGGATCAAGTTTGTAGCCGTATGCCTCAAGTGCCGCCTCTACCATTCTTATGCCACCTCGTGGAAATATTCCTCGTTTCAATGGAGCATCTGTCTGAAGACCTACGATTACTTCATTTTCTTTGTCGATGTAGCCCGCACCGTATGATGTCAATGTCTGTGGTATGCGTGTCTCAGCATCTACGACTCCTTTCTCACGCTCTACCTTGAACATCTCGGTGAGCTTGTTCCATACTTTGAGGGTTTTTTCTGTTGGTCCGACGAGAAACGATTCGTCGCCTGTGTAAGGTGTGTAATTGTGCTGTATGAAGTCGCGTACGTTTATCTCACGCTTCCACATGTAGCCATCGAAATGATCTATACAATTTGATAACTTCATCGTTGTTGTTTTTTGTTGCTTTTATTCTGACAACAAAGTTAGATTTTTTATTACCCCTATTCATGAAATGAATCCTATATATATATAAAATACATTAAAACAAAAATGGCCGCCTGCTGTCACAGCAGTACGGCCAAATAATACATGAAAAAACTATTATTGTGTATTTTATTAGTCTACTATAAGCATTGCATCACCGTATGCGCCAATCTTGTAGCCCTCTTTCATCGCTACTTCGTATGCGTTCATTACGTTCTTGTATCCGCCAAATGCACATACCATCATCAAAAGTGTCGAATATGGCTCGTGGAAGTTGCTTATCATCGAATTTGCCACATTGAATTCGTATGGAGGGAAGATGAATTTGTTTGTCCATCCCTCGTATGGTTTGATATGGCCAAATGTCGAATATGCTGTCTCCAGTGCACGCATTGTGGTTGTTCCTACTGCACACACTTTTCGTTTGCCGTCTTTAGCTTTATTTACTATGCCACATGCTTCGTCACCCACAAAAAGCTGCTCGCTTTCCATCTTGTGCTTTGTGAGGTCTTCTACATCTACGTTTCTGAAGTTGCCAAGACCTACATGTGCCGTGATGTTTGCAAATTCTACTCCTTTTATCTCCAGACGTTTCAACAGTCTGCGGCTAAAATGAAGTCCAGCGGCTGGTGCAGCAACTGCTCCCTCATTCTTTGCATATATTGTCTGATATGCTTCTGCATCTGCTGGTTCTGGGTCTCGCTCTATATATTCTGGAAGCGGTGTGTGTCCAAGGCTGTAGAGTATGTTCTTGAATTCATCAGGATCACCATCATACAGAAAACGCAACGAACGTCCACGCGATGTAGTGTTGTCTATTACTTCTGCCACCATCGAGTTGTCCTCGCCAAAGTATAGCTTATTGCCTATACGTATTTTTCTTGCAGGGTCTACAAGCACATCCCACAGATGCTGTTCCGGTATAAGCTCGCGAAGGAGGAATACTTTGATGTTTGCTCCCGTCTTTTCCTTGTTGCCGTCAAGGCGCGCAGGAAATACTTTCGTGTCGTTGAATACTATTACGTCTTTCTCGTCAAAGTAGTCAAGTACGTCACGGAAGATCTTGTGCTCTATTTCGCCAGTCTTGCGATGCAGTACAAGCAGACGTGCCTCCTCACGCTCCTCTCTCGGATACTGTGCAAAGGCGTCGTCAGGTTTTTGGTAGCCAAACTCCGATAGTTTCATATTATATTAATTTACAACGTTTTTCATTTATTCTCTTCTGCAACGATCGGTGGCTGCTGCTTTATCAGTGCTTCCACCTGTTCCATTGTCAGACACTCTTTCTCACTTATTCTTTCGCCATCTGCTGGCTCTATGGCCGTACGGCGCAATGCCGCCAGATGTGCCCCCGAATCCATGGTTTCACCCAAATCTCGGGCTATCGAGCGTATATATGTGCCTTTCGAACACGATATCCTCACTATTGCATCTATGGTCCCCTCACTGCTCTTTTCGACGCTCTCCACTTTCATGCTGTTGATAGTTACTTTCCTGCTCTTCATTTCCACGTCTGTCTTTCCCTTGCGTGCAAATTCGTATGCTCTCTTGCCGTCTATCCTTATGGCTGAATACATTGGAGGCACCTGTTCTATCTCACCGGTAAATTTCTCGGCTATCACTTTCTCCAGAGCCTCTTTCGTGATGTGCTCTGTAGCATAGCTTCCTTCCGGCTCTGTCTCAAGGTCACACGATGGTGTCGTCTGTCCAAATCTTACTCGCGCCACATACTCTTTGTCATGGTTCATCAGCTGTTCCAGCTTCTTTGTCGAACGTCCAGTGCAAACCACCACGATGCCTGTGGCCAAAGGATCAAGCGTTCCGGCATGGCCCACTTTTATCTTCCTTATGCCCATGTAGTTCCTGAACATCAGACGTATCTTGTTTACTACGTCAAACGATGTCCACTTCAGAGGCTTGTCTATGTATAGTGTTTCTCCAGCTATGAAGTCCATTCTATCAGAGCAGTATGAGTGTCAGTATACCTACTATAGCACAATATATGGCGAAATATATCAGCTTGCATTTCTTCACAAGTGCTATCATCCATTTGCATGCTATGCATCCGCTTACAAACGCTGCGATAAAGCCTACAATAATTGCCGATACCGACAACGGTTCACTTGCACCATGCTCTGCCAGATATTCCGCACTTGGAGCTACAATATGCTTGAAGTCAAGCAATGCTTCGCCTACTATCGGAGGTATTACCATCAGAAACGAAAACTGGGCCAGGTTTTTCTTGCTGTTGCCTAGCAGAAGTCCTGTCGCTATTGTCGATCCGCTTCTCGACAATCCTGGCAATACTGCTATTGCCTGAGCTATTCCTATTATCAAGGCATGAACAGGTGATATCTCCTCACGCTCCTGTGGCTTGTAGAAATGTGTCAGCGCCAGCAGACATGCTGTCACCAGCAGACATACTCCAACTACCATTAGGCTCCCCTCAAATATCTCATCTATGTAGTCCTTGAAGCAGAATCCTACTATTGCTATTGGTATCATCGATACAATGATGTTCAATGCATATTTCTGCTCGCCATTCAACTGACCGTCCCACTTGAACAGACCTTTGAATATCCAGAACACTTCTTTCCACAATACAACCAGCGTAGCAAGCACTGTCGCTACATGCACCACTATGTCAAACGTAAGACCGCCGACTTCTCCTGTACCCAATATTGCCTGACCTATCTGCAGATGTCCGCTGCTGCTCACTGGTAGATACTCCGTGAAACCTTGCACAAGGCCCAATATCAATGCTTCTAATTCCGACATTAACCCAAATCTATTGTTATACGTTAATCTTAAGGTGTACTACTTTTTCATTATTGCATACACCTCAAACACAAAGCCTACCAATACTATCATCGGAGCTAGTGTAATATGCTGAAAGTTATATATGCTTTCGTCAAATACGTTCGGATCATCCGATCCGCCACCTACCATCAGCACAAAACCCAGCACTATAATGGCAAATCCTATCGCCATCAATATGTAGTTCTGCTTCCCTAATGCAAAACCAGACATCTGGTCTTCCTTCTGTTTGTTCTCTTTAACTGCCATAATCCTCTTGTTCTATTTTCTTTCCTCATTACCTTTTATACATACAGGTCCGCTGTGCGTATGCTCAGATAACGGTTGACCGACACAAGGGTCGATATCAATGTTATTATAATACCTATAATAAATACTATCGCAAAAAGCACTACAACTACCATGATGTTGTCAAAGCCTATCACTCCCGACAATTCTCGTGTCGACAGATATATCACACCCGCCAAAAGTAGATTCGCTATGAAACCACCAATCAACCCCTGAGCCACACTCTGACCAACAAATGGACGGCGTATGAATCCATTCGTCGCACCCACAAGCTGCATCGTGCGTATCAGAAAACGCTTCGAATACACCATCAGTCTCACAGTATTGTTTATCAGAGTTATTGCTACTATTAGCATCAGACCCGAAAATGCCAGCAACACCATCGATATGATGTTCACATTCTCATGAATCAGATTCACCATGTCTTTCTGGTAATGCACTTCTTTTACTTCCGGATACTCTATCACAAGTGTCTCTATCTGCTTCATTCCCTCTTCTGTCGCAAAATCAGCATATAGCTTTACATCTATCGACGACAGCAATGGGTTATATCCTACAAAGTCCACAAAATCCTCAC
Source organism: Bacteroidales bacterium (assembly GCA_024401355.1). Lineage (GTDB taxonomy): Bacteria > Bacteroidota > Bacteroidia > Bacteroidales > Marinilabiliaceae > W3P20-009. The sequence continues at coordinate 37,894 of JAKSLF010000012.1, forward strand.
CAAGCTCTGCCTTGAGCTGCTCCGCTGCACTCTCCTTGTCCAGATACGTAACCGATTTCACCATCGGCGATGCCGACAGCGTCTTCTCTATCCTCTTTACCTCAGCTTCTTTGGCGTCATTCTCTATCATCACCATCAGACCAAGGTTCTCCTTTACATAGTTTGAAAGACGATTGGCATTGAGCAGAAGAAGACCAATCATTCCTAGCAGAAAAAGCACAAGCGATATGCTTATCGTTGTTGTGAAATATGAACTACGCAGCTTACGTGTCGCCGCCTGGTTGTTTTGTTTTGCCATAATAGCCATTATATACCTTTGTCCATCAGCATGTTCCCTTCCCCCGATATGTAACTATATAATCGTTACCACATCACTAAAGGGCATACTCTGCCGATATTAGCTACAAAAATAGCCACTAAATGGTTACAAAATACGATATTAACTTTTTTTAATATGCATCAGCCTTGTTAACTACAGGCTCTCCGCCTTTATCAGATGTGCTTCATTAAGCGTATAGCCAATGCCAAATGCCAGACAGCCCACTTTCTTCATCTTCTCCACCATCGACGCTGTTAGCTTGAAATCATAATACTCCATCTTGCCGTCCAACGGATACTCCGACAATCCTTCAAAAACTGTCCAGTCACCCGGACGGAATGATATCATCGCATTCTTCTGTATATGGCTGATAGAAAACCTTATCACATCACCTGCCTTTATGTTCTCAAAATATGTAGGCTCAAATCGCTGTGCATGGCTCGACCATTTCGTTGGCATCACGTTGTTGCCAATCCAGAATGCTGTGCTTGCCTTCTTGTCTGCAGGATAATGTACCAATGCTACCGCACGCAGCTTGAATCCCTCACCACTCACATGTATATTCTCCTCATGCATGGCTTTCAGCAGTTCCGTCGTCACATATACCGACAAGTTACACATGTCACTATATATCAATTTTCTGTTCGTGCCAGGCAAATCCATCCAGGTTCTGCTGTTCATAAATGTTACCTGAGGCCAGTTCGTACCACCAATATAGTCAAAGCATGCCACAATCTTGTCACCCACTTTTGTGTTGATGAAGTTCTTCGGAGAAAACATCACACTGTCGCTGTTATGCCAGTTTATTATCTTCTCGCCTCTCCATATTGGCTTCTTCACTTCTACTTTCTTAACCGTAAAGCCAACACCGCAAATCTTCAGTCCCGACTTCTTCACTTCGTCTATCACCTGCTTGTCTGCTACATACTCAAAAAGCGAATCACCATATATCCATGCTTGGCTGTCCGGTAAATCACCCCAATTGCATGTGTGTAGCATCAACTCCGCTGTGTCAACAACATTGTTCAGTCTGAATCTCAACACATCGCCTATTTCCAAATTGTCAAATGTTGTCCTACTTATATTAAGGTATTGCTGCCAGTCATCCAGATGCACATCACCCATCCATACCACATTCTCCGACGTATCCAGCATCTTGTGCTTGCGTATGCCTATTGCTCTCGCTACATAGCCACCGCCACCAAGAACAAATCCATCTTTCTTTATTACATCTTTCATCTGTTTCGTCACATAAAATGACGACTCACTCCTCGAATCATCTACAAGCTCCCTGCTGCTTCCAGCTACACTCTGACCCGTCTTGTCCATCATGCCCACACCTGGGAACGGATCATTGCCCACATAGTCAAAACTTACTGCAATCTCATCTCCAACCTCAATGCCTTCAAGCAATTTCGCATCAATCGTGATGCTCTCTTCATTGTTGATCTCCTGACTGCCTTCCCATAATACAACATCAGCATCCGGCAATCGTCCGCACGATGTCATCAACATCGCCACTAAGGCAATGCATGCAGATAATCTATCCAATATTTGAATTTTATGCGCCATTTGAAATCAACTACAAACACAAAAATATAAAATATAATTTACACAACAACTTTTTCCAACGAAAATATAGTCATCAACCAAACAAATACATTTCACAGCCCATCATCCAACAAAAAATTTCCATAATTCGTAATTATTTTCTAATTTTGCCGCTGATTGACAAAGGGGTGCCAACAAGGCTGAGAACATACCCTCCGAACCTGATGCGGGTAATGCTGACGCAGGGATTGTTGAAACACATCATTACCGTCTACAGCAGTTACTCACGCCACAACAACATCCCACTCGTCAACCACTAACTTCAGTTGCCAACAATTTTAATGCGGTAATAAAAAACACATAATATGGAAAAATTAGTCATCGCCGGCCGCGAATTCAATTCACGACTCTTCCTCGGAACAGGCAAATTCTCTACTAACGATCTCATGAAGCTCTCTATCGAAGCTTCGGCAACCGAAATGGTCACTCTCGCTATGAAGCGTGTCAACCTCGGTAACAGCGACGACGATATGCTCAAGCACATCATCAATCCTAACATACAGCTCCTTCCTAACACTAGCGGTGTCCGCGATGCTGAAGAAGCCATTTTCGCCGCACAAATGTCTCGCGAAGCTTTCGGCACTAATTGGCTCAAACTCGAGATTCATCCCGACCCTCGTTACCTCCTTCCCGACTCGACTGAAACTCTCAAGGCTACTGAACAGCTCGTCAAGATGGGATTCGTCGGTCTCCCTTACTGTCAGGCCGACCCTGTTCTCTGCAAACGACTCGAAGAAGCTGGTGCCGCTACCGTAATGCCACTCGCTGCTCCTATCGGATCTAATAAGGGACTTCGTACCGAAGATTTCCTCAAAATTATCATCGAACAGTCTCACGTCCCTGTTGTCGTCGATGCTGGCATCGGAGCACCAAGCCACGCCGCTGCTGCTATGGAACTCGGAGCTTCTGCTTGCCTCGTCAATACAGCTATTGCTGTTGCTGCCGACCCTGTTCAGATGGCTATTGCTTTCAAGGATGCTGTGATCGCCGGACGTCGCGCCTATGAAGCCGGACTCGGAGGTGTATCCGATGTAGCCGTAGCAAGTTCACCACTTACTAGCTTCTTGAATGACTAATAGTTAACACCGCTCATCTTATGGATAACATGAATAATAATATCAAAATAACGTTCCCTAATAGCGAAAAGGTTTATCTCAACGGTACTCTCTTCCCCGATGTCCGCGTCGGTATGCGTAAGGTCAAGCTTACTCCTACTGTTACTGTCAACGACAAAGGTGAGAAAGTCTTCCGCGACAACGCACCTGTTCTCGTCTATGATACTTCAGGACCATTCGGCGATAAGGATTTCAACATCGACCTCAAAAAGGGACTTCCACGCTTCCGTGAAGAATGGATCAAACAACGTGGCGATGTCGAACAGCTCCCTGAAATTACTTCTGAATACGGACGTATGCGTCTTGCAGACAAGTCTCTCGACCATCTGCGCTTCGAACATATCCAGAAGCCATATCGAGCTAAGAACGGACACAACGTCTCTCAGATGTGGTACGCCAAGCAGGGTATCATCACTCCCGAAATGGAATACGTTGCTATTCGCGAAAATATGAATTGTAGCCAACTCGGCATCGACACTCACATCACTCCCGAGTTCGTCCGTAGCGAAATTGCTGCCGGACGTGCTGTGCTTCCTGCCAACATAAATCACCCTGAAGCCGAACCAATGATTATTGGACGTAACTTCTTGGTTAAGATCAATACTAACATCGGCAATTCAGCTACTACTTCAAGTATCGAGGAGGAGGTTGAAAAGGCCGTTTGGAGCTGTAAATGGGGCGGCGATACTCTCATGGATCTTTCTACTGGCGATAACATACACGAAACACGTGAATGGATCGTCCGCAACTGCCCTGTCCCTGTCGGTACTGTTCCTATTTATCAGGCACTCGAAAAGGTCAACGGCAAAGCCGAGGATCTTACATGGGAACTCTATCGTGATACGCTTATCGAACAATGCGAACAAGGTGTCGACTATTTCACTATCCATGCCGGCATCCGACTCAAAAATATCCACCTCGCCGACAAGCGTCTCACAGGTATCGTCTCACGCGGCGGTTCTATCATGAGTATGTGGTGCCAGAAGCATAATAAGGAAAGTTTCCTCTACGAACACTTCGACGAAATATGCGATATCCTCGCTCAATATGATGTCGCTGTTTCTCTCGGCGACGGTCTCCGTCCTGGTTCTACTTTCGATGCAAATGATGAGGCTCAATTCGCTGAACTCGAAACACTTGGCGAACTGGTTCTGCGTGCATGGAACAAAAACGTACAGGCGTTCATCGAGGGACCTGGACATGTGCCTATGCAGAAGATTAAATCCAACATGGATAAGGAAATCGAGGCTTGCCACAACGCTCCTTTCTACACACTCGGACCTCTCGTGACCGATATCGCACCTGGCTACGACCATATCACTAGTGCCATCGGCGCCGCTCAGATTGGTTGGCATGGAACGGCTATGCTCTGCTATGTTACTCCTAAGGAACATCTCAGCCTCCCTAATAAGGAAGATGTACGTGTCGGTGTTGTCACATACAAAATCGCTGCTCATGCCGCCGATATCGCCAAAGGACATCCTGGAGCCACTATCCGCGATAATGCTCTCAGCAAGGCTCGCTTCGAGTTCCGCTGGAAGGATCAGTTCAACCTCTCTCTCGACCCAGAAAGAGCTCTCGAATATTTCAAGGCCGGAGGTCATGAAGATGGTGAATACTGCACTATGTGCGGACCAAATTTCTGCGCTATGCGAATAGCTCATGATATTCGTAAGGATTCTCATTGCGAATAGGTCTCAATATGGTAAGTAAACCTTCTGTTGCCATTTCTCTCATCCCTTTGGTGACTCTCATAGGTATGATAGCTCTCACTATATATATCTATGGTACAGATGCTCTTGCCGGAGGTTGTCAGACTGCTCTTCTTGCCGCTACCGCCATTTGCGTTTGCCTCTCAATGGGACTTTATAAAACCAAATGGCAGCGGTTCGAGGACTCTATTCGCGATACTGTTAGTGGTGCTACGGTTTCTATTGTTATTCTTCTCGTCATCGGCATGATGTCCGGTGCCTGGATGATTAGCGGTGTGGTCCCTACTCTTATTTGCTATGGCATTCAAATCATGTCACCACAATTCTTCCTCGTTAGCACTTGCCTTCTTTGTGCTGTCGTCTCTGTCGTTACGGGTAGCTCATGGACTACCATCGCTACTATCGGTGTCGCTATGATTGGTATAGGTGAAGCTCTCGGTGTCGATGCTTCCTGGACTGCCGGAGCTATTATTTCTGGAGCTTACTTTGGCGATAAGATTTCACCGCTTAGCGATACTACTACTCTTGCCGCCTCTGTTACTGGTACCGACCTTTTTAAGCATATCCGCTATATGATGCTTACAACAACACCTACCATGGTCGTCTGCTGTACCATCTATTTCATTGCCGGTTTTTGGATCGCAGGTAAAGGCGAAATGCATGTCGCCGAATATACCGAGGGACTTCAGAATACTTTCAACATTACTCCATGGACTTTCGTCGTCCCTCTTATTACTGGAATACTTATCTACAAAAAGGTTCCTTCTCTAATCACATTGTCCGTATCGGCTTTTACAGCCATTGTTACTGCTGTTATTCTCCAACAAGATATTATTGCTCAAATTGCCGGAACTGACAATTCTACCAATGTCGTTATCACATACATTAAGGGTTCCATGACTACTCTTTTTACATCCACCAATGTCGATACAGGCAATGCCGCTCTCAACGATCTTGTCTCTACTGGTGGAATGGGTGGCATGATGGATACTATTTGGCTCATCTTGTGCGCCATGTGTTTTGGTGGTGCTATGATTGCCAGCAATATGCTCCAGAGCATTACTGCCGCAATTATTGGTCGCATCAAGGGACTTACCGGTCTCGTCGGTGCTACTGTCGCTTCTGGTCTCGTTATGAATCTTGCCACATGCGACCAGTATATTTCTATAATTCTCGAGGGCAATATGTTCAAGAATGTTTATGCCAGCAAGGGATATGCTAGTTGCCTTCTGAGCCGTACTTCCGAAGATGCTATTACCGTGACTAGTGTACTTATCCCATGGAGCACTTGTGGCATGACTCAGGCTACTGTTCTTGGCATCGCTACTGTCGCTTATATGCCATTCTGTTTCTTCAATTATCTTAGTCCTCTGACATCTATTATCGTTGCCTCTTTGGGTTGGAAAATAGCAAGGACTGACAAATAAGTTTTTGAACTGAGCTATATTCATGAAAAATGTCATGGACAAGGTCGAAAATCAACTTTGACCAATGACCGTGACCATTCCACGTTTTCTGCATTATACTCCAAATAGTTTGTGTTCTTATTAGTTAAAACGCCAATCCACTGTGTTAATTCGAGCGCCTTCCTCTTAATAACATTTAATAATCTTTCACAAAAAAAAGCGGCCTCGACTTCCGACACTTTTCTCGGAGGGATAACGGTACCTTACCGTACCCTTACCATACCTTTCTGACTCCATCTCAAATGACATTTCTTTAACCCACGTTAACAATGGTCATGGTCAAAGTTGTCAAACTCGATTTTGACTGTTTTTGCCCTTTTTTTTAATACTTTTTTGTTTTTGTTTTTGTTTTTGTTTTTGTTTTTGTTTTTGTTTTTGTTTTACTTTGTACCCCTGTAATCATATACTCTATGAATATTAGTTTACCAGGTAAACTTTATAAACCTATAAAAACAATACTTATGAACGAAAGAAGATTATTAGCACTGCTCATGCTGGCATTGGTGTCATTCGGTTTTATCGCATGCGAAGAAGAGGATGAATATTCTTGGGATAATTGCATTGAACGTGTTAGTACTCCTTTGAAGGATGACTACACTATATATTCTCAAGTATTAAACAAAGATGAAGTCGTTGAAGTGATTGCCCGTAAAGGTATGGATAAGATTGAAACTGGTTGTGAAATGTCCATAGGAACTTCTAAAGACAATATGACAAAATTGACTGATCAAGACTATACTTTAGCTCCATTTTCTCAATATTATGTAACATATACGCCTTATTTCAAAAATGGTGACAATATTATATATGGCGAAGAAAAAACGGTAAAAATTAATGCAATCCCTCCCGGTAAATATTTTGAAGCAAGATTAAATTATGGAGATGGAGAGTCTGCAGCAAATATTCATTGGAAAGTTATGTATCAATATGATGGAGAAGAAACATATAAACGCTACGACGGACCCGTTAAATTTGTAAGTGTGACTCTATCTTCTGATGAGAATGTTCAATATAAAAAAGAACCGATAGAGTTTCCTGCTGAAACAGACTCCTGTTATATATCAGAGAGTTCCGATGTTCCTGCATATACATATAGATATTGGAAAGATGGTAAGGCAGTTATGCGATATTTCCCAATCGTATATAATTTCAATGTTAAAGTTACGATTCCTATAGGTGAAGATGGATATTATAATTTTCATGAAACACTTAAGGGAATTCTATTGGATAAACAACGTTTTATTTGCGATAAAGATTATAACCTATACAGGATAGCTAAGATTGGCGATCAGATTTGGACGATAGATAATGCGATTTCTTTGAAAAAGAAAGACAAAGATGCATCTTATACTGTCGCAACATCTAATTTTTATGGTGGAGATGAGCTCTTTTTTAGGGATTGGAACTGGATATCTCCAATTTCAGGTTATCACCAAGCCTATGATAAAAATTGGGATGAATTATTTTCTTATTATAATATAGAAATGCCACAAGAAAAGATACCATATAATGATGAAGAAATTGAAAAGTTACTAGCTCATGATCCTAGTATGCAGAAGTATTTTTCAACTAGCAAAAATTGGGATTCTTTATTGTCTGAAATCGGATGGCAAGATGGAAATGACAATTCATTGGCTTTAAAATCAGGTGTCTTCAACGTTATGCCTACGGGAATTGTTAAACTGGATGGAAAAACAACTTGTGGCGAAAATGAATTTGCCTCTTTGAGCTATGGATCATCCGGAGTTGTTCTTTTTTCTAAATACTACAACGGAATAGCTTTGTTTGATAGGGGCGGCTTAGCTTCGATTCGATTAGTTAAATATAAAGGGTAAGAATATGAAGTCGATTTTTTTGTCTGTATTGGAATATGTGCAAAAGTAAGTTTCGTATATGAGAATTATAATGAAGGTCGCTTGAAAATATCAGGCGACCTTCATTACATTGATAATATAAACCTCTTACTATGTGTAATTATTTCATCTCTACAAGTATACGGAATACTTTCCCTGGATTCTTGTCCCACCATTCCATGACTTCCTCTGTCTCTTCTGGCTTTACAATCTTTGTTATGAGTTCGTCTACCGGACATGTGCCACGCTCTAGGTAACGTATTACACCACGGAAGTCTGCAGGTGTCGCGTTGCGAGAACCACGAATGTCGAGTTCCTTCTGGACAAACAATTTCGTTTCAAACGATACATCACTCTTTGAGTAGCCTATGCAGATGACACGTCCTGTGAATGCCACTTCATTTACTGCCATCTGATATGTTGCTGGAGCTCCAACAGCCTCGATGATAACGTCTGGTCCATACCCACTTGTTATATCCTCAAGTCGTGCATGAACATCGCTATTCATGGTGTTGACTGCGTATGTCGCTCCCATGCGCTTGGCTAGAGCAAGTTTCTCATCATCAATATCGGCAGCGATGACAACTGCTCCTCTTTGAGCAGCTCTGACGATGGCACCCATACCAACCATACCACAACCTATAACCATTACAACATCAATGTCTGTAACTTCAGCTCGAGATACAGCATGAAAGCCTACACTCATTGGCTCGATAAGAGCACAATCACGAGGCGTGATGTCACCTGCTGGAATAATCTTTTCCCATGGAAGGGCTACGTATTCACTCATAGCACCATCGCGCTGCACACCTAGAGTCTGGTTGTGCTGGCACGCATTGACACGGCCATTGCGGCATGAGGCACATTTGCCACAGTTCGTATATGGGTTGAGGGTAACGGTCATCCCTGGCTTCAGAGTCTCTGGCACCTGGCTCCCGACTGCCTCTATTACGGCTCCTACTTCATGACCTGGTATTACAGGCATCTTGGCCATGGCGTTGCGTCCGCGCCATGTGTTAAGGTCAGATCCACAGAATCCGACATATTTTAGTTTTACGAGTACCTCATTATCCTTTATCTGAGGCTTTTCGATGCTTACTACTTCCAGTTTGCCTGGTGTAGTGATCTGTACGGCTTTCATTGTTTGTTGTATGTTTTTTTGTTCTTGTTCATTTTAATCAACAATGTGTCCCTTCCATCCATAATATGCACAGAAGCTAAAGCATATTGCTGGTATTATATATGCTATTTGATAAATATCCGGATTGCTATTCATCACGTAGGCGGTGAACTGTGGCAGGCACGCGTTGCCGACTATTGCCATGACGAGAAATGCAGAACCACTCTTGGTCTGCTTGCCAAGTCCTGTCAGCGCCATGCTAAATTGTGTAGGGTACATGATGCTCATGAAAAACGATATAGCCATCATTGCCCATATTCCAGCCTCGCCTCCCAACGTTGAAACAACAATACATAGAACAACGTTGATGATTGCGTAGGTAAGGAGCATGTTTTGTGGCTTGAATTGTCCCATGAGCCATGTGCCAATCCAACGTCCAAGGAGGAAGCATAGCATATAGATGCCAAAATATGTTGTCGCTGTCTCCTCATCAATGCCAGCATACGTGCAGCAATAGACAAGGAATAGGCTGTTGATGGCTGTCTGTCCACCATTATAGAAAAACTGTGCAATCACGCCCCAGCGAAGGTGGTGATGCTTCAGCACGCTGAAGTCTATAAGTTTACCGTCTTTTTCGTTTTCTTCCATTTGCATCACTTCATCTGCTGTCTTTGGAAGATGTGAGAAGATAAAGATTACAGCTGCTAAGACGAGTATGCCACCAAGAATGAAATAGACGAGCGAGAAGTTGCCACTTGCCAATACTGCTTTGCTAAGGAACATCGCAGCAATGAAGGCACCAAGTCCGTTGAATGCCTGTGCAAGATTCAGACGACGAGGGGCCGTCTCGGCATCACCAAGAGCTGTTACGTACGGATTGGCTGCCGTTTCGAGAAAACACATGCCTGTCGCAATGAGAAAGAATATTGTCAGGTATACTCCATATACGTTAATTGTCGATGCCGGGAAGAATAGGAATGCTCCGACTGCAGCCAGACTTAAGCCAAAGATAATACCTGCCTTATAACTGAATCGCTTGAGGAACATCGCAATCGGAATAGGGCAGATGAAATATGCCAGCCAGTACGCACTCTCGGTAAATGAAGCCTGAAACGGATTCAAGTCGCATGACTTCATGAGCTGACGTATCATCGTAGGCAACAGGTTACTGCTTATTGCCCACAGGAAGAAAAGGCTGAACACTAAGGTCAGCGGTAGTAGATATTTCTTGTTTTTCATTCTGACATGTTTTTGATATATGGTAATTCTGGTATTCTGTCAAAGCCATAAAGACGCTTGGCATTTCCACCAAGGAATGCCTCTTTTTCAGAGTCTGTCAGTACTTCGCTTTTAATTACAAAGTCATAACTCATTCTGTATGTTATGGCGGTTATTGTGCGTGGATAGTCTGAGCCCCACATCAGTTTTTCTATTCCTACTTCATCTGCCGCCTGCCTTATGGCTTGCATGGCACTTGGGTATGGATAGAACTCGCTGTTGAAGAGCCATGTGATGCCACCACTCTCTACATAAACATTTTTGTGTCGGGCAAGGCGTACCTGATCCATCCAGTTTGGGGTTGTGACCATTCCAAAATGACCTATGGCTATGATGAGGTCGGGACATGCCCTGACTATTTCATCAACTTCTCTCAACTGATGGTTGTCTTCATGTAGGCAAAGAGACAATATCATACTCTTCTCCTGCATATATTCAAACATCGGTATAAGGTCGGTGAGTGGTGTTTTAATACGATGTCCTGGTATCGCTATTCCACGCAATCCTTTCTCATATACTTTCTGAGCTTCATCAAGAGAAGATGCCATGCCCATGCAGAAGAATCGCTCTGGATATCGTCGTTGCACTTCCTCTAGATAGTCATTCTGGTTGCCATCAATGACTTCCTGAACTACTACGGCACCACCAACTTGCGCATAATCCATGTTGCTCAAAAATACTTCGGCTGTATTGCGCCCGTCAATCATAAATGGCGGAAGCATCTGTCGCTCTTCACCAAAAAATAATGAACGCGACGGATTGCTGTCAAGACTGTGTATAGGTTGTCCGTCAACCACGGTGTCTTGTTTGAGCCATAAATGGCTATGTGCATCAATTATTAGCATTTGACCAACTGATTATTCGTGATTTATGAATTCTTCCAACGTACACGCATCTGGTCACCAATAATCTCCTGTACTTCTTTTACTAGATTCCAGTCGATAGGTGCATTCGCATATTCGATGTTCTTCTTGACGTTGTCCGGGTTGGCCGACGAGAAGAGTGTTGTAGCTATGCGTGGACTTGATATCGCATATTGGATGGCAAGCTTCTCGGCAGGGTAGCCTTTCGCATTACAATGAGCTACAGCCTTGGCACATGCTTCAACAAGTGCCTTTGGAGCAGGATGCCAATCTGGAACACCACGTGTGCCAAGCAGACCCATTGAAAGTGGTGACGCGTTGATAATGCCTATTTTCTTTTCTTCGAAGAAGTCAAAATAGTCGTTGAGAAGTTCGTCATTCAGACTATAATGGCAAAAGCAAAGAACGCTTTCGACGGTACCTGCAGGAACATTTTCTATAACCCATTTGAGATTTTCAGGTTGTAGGTCAGTAATGCCGACATGGCTAACAATGCCTTTTTCACGCAGTTCTACAAGTGCTGGTAGAGTCTCTTTGGCAACTTTTTCAAGTCCCCCAGGAAGTGATGCCTGAAACTCAATGTCATGAACGTTGATGAGGTCGATATGGTCGATGTTAAGGCGCTCCATACTTTCATATACACTATCGGTAACACGCTTTGCGCTATAGTCCCAAGTGTTTACTCCGTCTTTGCCATAACGGCCAACTTTTGTTGAAAGATAATATTTGCTGCGGTCAATCTGTTTCAGTGCTTTGCCAAGGACTGTCTCGGCTTTGTAGTGACCGTAGTAAGGCGATACGTCGATGAAATTCATGCCTCCTTCAATGGCTGCAAAAACAGCTTCGATGGCTTTGCCTTCGTTGATTTCGTGGAATACACCACCAAGTGACGATGCACCAAACGAAAGGTTGGAAACCTTCATGCCTGTACTGCCAATTTCTTGATATGTCATAATATTTTTACTTCGTTTATGGTTGAATTAATCTTGATTACTCAATTTATTTCCGTAAAAATAAGATGAATACAGAAGAAATGTGCACCTTTGCATAGCAATAGTGATGTATATGTCGATAATAGCATCTATTTTGCCGATATTATACTATTACACACTATGTTTTTATTATGATTTGACTTCATGTCATGAGTTACAGACCCGAAAATTTCGCTCCATTAGTGCTCAATGTTGGATATGCCATTCACAATGCTGACTGGAATTGGTCCAACGTTCGCAGTCCATTTGCCCGTCTATATTATGTGACTGAGGGCGAGGCTCATGTTAGTCTGCCTGGTGGTGTTTTAATGTTAAAGCCTGGACATTTGTACTTCATTCCTCCTTTTACACTTCATACAGATATATGCAGCGGCCATTTCGCACACTATTACATACACCTGTATGAGGAGCCCGACAGCGATAAGCATATATTTGAAGAGTTCGATTTCCCATTTGAGGTAGAAGGGTCTTCGTTTGACTGTCAACTTTTTCAGAGACTATGTCAGATGAATCCTGAAATGCGTTTGAAGCAGTCCAATCCTGTTACCTATGACAATGCTCCAACTCTTATTGAAAATGTTCGCAAAAGCAAGGTAAGAACTTTTTCAGAACGTTTGGAGTCGCGTGGAATAGTTTTTCTTCTTTTATCGAGATTCCTATATGGTGCAAAACCGAAGGTGCAAGTAGGTGATGATCGCATACAGAAAACAGTCAGTTATATACGCAAGAATCTCCGAAGCCATATAGACATCGAAGTTCTTGCACAAATGGCGTGTATGTCGAAAGACCATTATATCAGAGTCTTCAAACGTGAAATGGGTGAAACTCCTATGCAATATATTACCCAACGTAAGATTGAATGCGCCGAGATAATGCTCAGTACTGAATCGCAGTCGGTCAAGATTATTGCTGCTTCTCTTGGCTTCACAGACCATTCATATTTCAACAGACTTTTTAAAAAGACTGTAGGGCAGACACCTCTTGAATATCGTGAGAAGACACAAGTCTAAAGCTAACTCTTTCAGATAATTCCTAGAACATAAGTCTTGCTCCAACAGTTATGGCTTTGCCTATAGGACCACGACCATCTTCAAACAAACTTGTTATGCTATATTTTCCATATATTGCAATGTCTTTGCAGCCTATTTGAGCTATAAGGTCACACCCAACAGGCAATGTGCGTACGTGTTTTGCTGTATTCTTGCGTGAGTTTCCGTCTTCATCGCTATATTTATTTACAACACGTCTTGCTAAACGGAAGTCGGCTTGTGTACCAACATAACCATAGAATCCATTGCCACTTTTCTGCTGAAGTTCAAATACCATAGGCAAATTTATGCTGAAGACTCGCAATTTGGAATATTTGAGGTCGTATCCCTCAGGGAGTTTCTCTACTGTGACGAATCCTCCGTTTTTGCGCATCCAGCAGTTGTCATCAATCTTATAATTGCGCCAGTTGAAACCTAAACCAAATGTCAATCCAGTATTGATTGAAAATGGTATTGCTTGTTCACAAAATATGAATCCTAATTCTACCGAACGCCCCATGTTGGTGTTGAAGTTATCAGCTGTGTTAAGAGCATTTGTAAATCCAACATTAAATCCGCAAATGTGCGACTGAAATTTGTTGATGTGTTTGTTTATTTCAGATGAGTTATCCTTGTTGCTGTTAATCAAATTGATAAATGGAAGATTAAATGATTCCATTATTGTCCATTCCTCATATTCGGTCTGATATGACGATTCCCCATCGTTGCCATTGTTTAGAGAGTCGTCTGTTATAGTGACTGTATGTCCATTATATACGATTGTAGTGTCACATACTTCTTCTGCCTTAGCTATTATAGATGTTGCTATTATGGCAACGGTGTAAATGAATTTATTCATGACTATTTCTTGTTAAGTTTTATATTTACTATTGAATCTAGTGTCTTGTTTCCTTCTATATAAATAAGCATTGCACTTTGTTCGTCCATTTGGCGAAACAGAACGAAGCGATTGACATTTGCTCCTTCGGCAGGTGGAAGCTGGTAGTAGCATGCTACTGTTACACCATCACGTACGATGGTCTTTTGAGCTACTGCTGATTCTCCATCCTTTAGAGCTGCCTGACGCATCTTGTCGACAACATCTCGACTTCGTTGAGATGTTATGCTTCTAAAGAGTTCCAAGCCATATTGTCTTACATTGTCGCCAGACATAAACACTTGGTTGTGCTGCTTTGACATCTCTTCAATGTGGTCGAAGATATATTCGACATTGAGGTTCTTTTGGGCAAAGGTCTCGGCAGATATCAATATCATGGCCAAGACTATGTATATTTTTGCTATTGTTTTCATGGTTTTCTATTCTATAAATATTAATGACAGTTCATCTTCAACACTTATAAAGTCAGCAAATGCCAGTTCAAGGTTTTGCTCCATCTGAGCTGAAGCAATTTCATCGGAATAGAATCGGTTGCCATCAATAGATACCCAACAGTCATTGTGACGAGTACTTATTGTTGATATCCCATATCCAGCAAAAGCTAGTACTGCAACAGCTGCTATCGAATGCCATATTTTACGATATCTAGTTCTTGCATTTCCAGTGTTTTTTGCCTCTATCTTTTTGCGTGTATGCAAATATGATAATACGGCACGTTCGGCATCCCATTCTGGAGTTTGAGCTTCATCGGCATTAAATACATAGTCGGCAAGTTGCTGTTCTTCGTTTTCAGTAGTCTGGCCGTCATAGTATCGTTCACGAAGTTCATTCCACTCTTCTTTTGTTCTTTGTATTCTCATTTGTTCACCTCCAGATAATATTCTCTGATTGTTTTTCTAGCTCGACTGAGATTCATTCTTACTGCACTCTCCTCCATGTTGAGTCGTTCGGCAATTTCAGAAATCTCGAGCCCTTCAAATTCCTTCATCTGCATTACTGTTCGTTGTGTTTCGCTCAGTTTTTCGTCGATGAATCTAGTAACATATTCGAGTTGTTCGCGTGTTTCATAGAGTTTGTCGGCAGCCATATATGGCGTTGCGTCTCGTTCTTCGTCCACACTAACACTCGGGTGTCGGTTATTGCTCCTTAGTCGGTCGATGCAGATGTTTTTGGCCGTTGTTGTGGCAAGAGCTACTGCTTCGCTACTGTTGGCAATGCTATCACGCCGTGGCCAAAGTCGGCAGAATGCTTCCTGGATGACATCGGCAGCTTCATCGTGTGACCGGAGCATTCGTCCGATCATTGATGTCATCTGCGTCTTTGCTGACAGAAAGGCTTCCGTAATTATGTCGTTATTGTTCGCCATTTTGTTTTTAACCACGTTTCATAAGGCATAACGAACAAGTGGGACTTGTGTAACATCGAAAGGTGGATTTTTTTGAAATTATTTATTGGAAGGGTATAAAACAATACAAAAGAAGAGACGCATTGCGCCTCTTCCTTTATATATTGATGTTTGTCTTTTACACTAGTTGTGAACGTATGTGCCGATTTTTTCGCCACTCATAAGACGTACGAGGTTGCCCTCCTTGTCCATGTTGAAGACTATAATTGGAAGGTTGTTTTCCTTGCACATTGTTGTTGCGGTAAGGTCCATAACCTTGAGTCCCTTGTTGTATATTTCATCGTATGAGATTTCATCATACTTTGTTGCTGTTGGGTCCTTCTCTGGGTCGGCTGTATAGATGCCGTCAACACGAGTACCCTTAAGCATAACGTCGGCTTCGATTTCTATGCCTCTCAATGAAGATCCTGTATCGGTTGTGAAGTATGGGTTGCCTGTACCGCCAGACATAATAACAACTTCGCCATTATTCAGAGCCTCGATGGCTTTTGGCTTTGAGTAGAATTCGCCTACTGGTTCCATACGTATTGCTGTAAGGACGCGTGCCTTCTGTCCGATGCTTTCAAGAGCTGAGCTCAATGCCATAGAGTTGATGACTGTGGCGAGCATACCCATCTGGTCACCTTTGTAGCGGTCGAAACCTTTTGATGCACCGCTAAGTCCGCGGAAGATGTTGCCACCACCAATTACTATTCCAATCTGGATTCCTTTATCAGCTATCTGCTTTATCTGTGATGCATACATGTTGAGGCGATCTGGATCGATGCCGTAACCCTGCTTACCCATTAGCGACTCACCGCTGAGCTTCAGTAATATTCTTTTGAACTGCATAGTAAAAGTTTCTTTTCGTTGTTAACCAAGTATCTGGTCGTAGAATTTGTTGCATGCTTCGGCAAGCTGGTCTTCTGGATGATATTCCATGATAGGCTTGCCTTGTGATTTAGCGTATTCGATGAGCTCTGGGTTGACATCTGTGCTTCCGAGTACAATGCCGTCGGCGAAGTCGATAACCATTTTCATCAAAGATACGTAATCATTGGCCTTGATCTGTGATATAGCTTCTGTGTCAATACCATCGACAAAGAGCTTTCGTTCAATCTGGCCATCCCATTGCTTGTAGAATTCGTTGTTATAGAGTGAGACTACGTATTTAGCATGGTTGAAGTGAGGATCGTCCTTCATCAGGTATTTGGCAAATACTGGAATGAAGGCTGTGAACCAGCCATGGAGATGTATGAGGTCGGACTCCCAACGTAATTTGCGTGCGGTTTCGAGAACTCCGCGTGCAAAGAAAATAGCACGTTCATCGTTGTCGTCAAACTCGTTGCCATCCGCATCTGTAAATGTTGCCTTGCGCTCGAAGAAGTCATCATTATCGATAAAGTATATCTGCATACGTGCAGCTTGAATGCTGGCAACTTTGATGAGCAGAGGATGGTCGTTGTCGTCAATGATGATGTTCATGCCAGAAAGGCGTATCACCTCATGGAGCTGGTTGCGTCGTTCGTTGACGTTGCCAAATCGAGGCATGAAGGTACGAACTTCCTTGCCGAATTGCATTACACCTTCAGGAAGGTTGCGGCTAATTCGTGAAATCTCACTTTCGGGGAGATATGGCATTATCTCCTGCGAGACATAAAGAATCTTTGCGTTTTCCATCGACACAGATCTGATATTGATTTCGGGCGCAAAAATACTAAAAATTTGTCAAAAAGCGAACGGATATGTCCTATTTCGTGATAATGTCACTAAAATTTCGTGAATTGATGCCTAAGTCAAATCGACCTTCTTCTATCTTGCAACGTTTTTTAGTGCCTGAATCGTCTGTAAATTCGCCGGCAAGCGAGAATATACCTGACAAGGCAACTTCTTTCAGACGATTGTTGAGATGTATGCGCTGTACTCGCTTGAAGAACAATTCTCCCTTGTCTACCATCATGGTGAATGTCGTGTCTTTTTCGTAGTCGTAGCAAATGGTCATGTTGACTATTACGTCGGTTTTGGCAAGGTCTATTTTGACTTTGTCGAGTTCGGCAAGGTCTTCATACCATTGAAGGTGCTTGAACGGAAATGAAAATTCAAGTCTTTTTACTTTATTGATTTCTGATGGTCCTGTGAGATTGAATGTAAGTGTGTCGTTTCCTGATTTGATGACATTGTCGTCGAGAGTATAGCTATACCATTCGCCACTTGTGAATGTTTCGTTGTTGATGTAGGCGCCAAATGTGTTGTATCCCCATTCGGTATACTCTGGAAGTCCAGGATGTGTATCGCTGTCAATCCAGATTGTATTTTCGAGTTCAGAATCGTGGTGACACGAAGTGAATAGTGCTGTGGCTGCGAGAGCCGATGCTATGTATTTTTTCATGTTGTAGCCCTCCATTTGTTATTCGTTGAATTGTGGTATGCGAACGCCAAAGGCAAATCCGAAACCTGTTCCTTTAAGGTCATACATGGAGAATGTGTCGGCATGTCGCATGAAACATGGGAAACTTATTTCGAATGTCATTATGCCGTCGGGACCAAACTGTACACCTACACCAGCATTGATAGGTACTGAAAACAGATTTGGTTTGCCCATGACTTCTTCGACATCTTCTTCTATGGTGCTGAGTGCACTGTTTGTGCAATATGCTTCGTTTTTATATCCAACTCTGAAGTTGAATGACGTACCAAGTTTGAGGAAGACGCTGACATCATCGAGGTCGCAAGGAGCAAAACGAAGATCGACTGGAATACCCAGGTAGAAACCCTTCTGGTCGAGACGGTCGATTTCTGCCCAGTAGGTGTCGAGACCTCTTTCTCCAATTTTCCATATAGAGTTGCGTCGAGTTTCACCATAGGAATAGGTGAAACGAAGTCCGGCATCAAATCCGAGAATGCGTGTCAACTGAAATTCGGGTTTGAAACCTATGAACCATTGGCGGACATGTCCGTCGCGGCCGAAGTCGTGGCAACAATAGTAGTCGTCTTCATATATGCTGCGACGATTCTTGCTTGCTACGAGATCGTCGGAACTGCATGCCATGAGTCCCCATTCTATGTCGTAATAGAGTGGTTTGAATTTTTTCTCTGTCTGTGCAAAGATATTGTTAATCGATGCAGATACTAATAATATTATAAGTAGGTATTTCATTTTTTCGTATTGTATCGTTTTCCGCAAAGTTATAAATAAATATATATGTTGATGCTATTTGTCATGTAAATATTGTTGTGTACTTCAACTTATTTTACATTTCAGTATTGCAGAAAAAATATCTTTGGCTGTTTGAAGTGATGTTTGTGGAAGGTCATCGACACCTTCGAGTGGATATTTAATTGAGAGGTTTTCGTATTTATATTTTCCCATAGTATGATAAGGAAGGAGTTCGACACGCTCGACGACAGAATAACCAGAGATGTATCTGGCTACATCGGTAAGATGTTTTTCGTCGTCATTGATGCCAGGTGTTATGACATGGCGAATCCAGGTGCGTTTGGCTGTTGTCTCGAGATAGTCCATAGTTGCCATATTGTTGTCTATGGAATGTCCGGTCAAGTGTTTATGAAGTTCCTTGTCTGTTGTCTTTATATCAAGGAGCACCATGTCTGACGAGTCAATAAGTTTTTTTGTCTTGTCGTTGAATATTACACCTGATGTATCAAGTGCCGTATGTATTCCTTTTTCATGGCAAAGGGTGAAAAACTCTATGAGGAAGTCAGCCTGCATCAGTGGTTCGCCTCCAGTGGCTGTCACTCCACCGCTCTTGATGAAATTCTTGTATTTCATCACTTCATCCATCAGTTGTTCTGCTGTCCATTTGTACGGGACTTTTGCCTGTGGGTCCCATGTGTCGGGATTGTGGCAAAACATACATCGCATCGGACATCCCTGCATGAAAACGACAAAACGTATGCCTGGACCGTCGACAGTACCGAAACTTTCGAGCGAATGTATTTTTCCTGTTGTCATGGAAGTGGAAAGGAGTATGCGGTTTATTTTTACTTTTTCTTAGGAGAGCTCTTTTTTATGTTCTTCTTAGGAGGAGTTTTTTTCGAAGATTCATTTTTGGCAAAGGCTTTAGGCTTGATGTCGTCGGCCTTCATCATTTCTTCGGCAAGGAGGTTTTTCCAGTTGGTTGAACTGTCGGCACTAAAGTCGATAGTTGCCTGTCGGTCGTCCTTGTCCATGTCGATGACATTGATTTTTTCGCCAAGGTATTCTTCTACATTTTTAAGGTATTCGTTTTCCTCAGGAGCGCACATGGTAACTGCATAGCCAAGATTAACTCCTCGTCCGGTTCGTCCAACTCTATGGACATAGTTTTCGGCAATATCAGGGACGTCGTAGTTGACTACGTAGTCGACAGCAGGAAGGTCGATACCTCTGGCACTTACATCGGTAGCGATGAGCATTCTGACGCTACCGTTGCGGAATGTTTCGAGAGCTTCGGTGCGTTCTTTCTGCGACTTGTCACCATGCATGTTGACGGCTTCGATGCCAACTCGTTTCATGGCGGCGAGGACTCGTTCGGCTCTTATGCGAGTGCGGACGAAAACGATGAAGCGTGATGCTTCGTTCTCGTGGAATATGCGTTCGAGGAAGAATCGCTTGTCGTCCATTCCGACATGTATGAGTGAATGAGTGACATTCTTGGCCACCATATTCTTAGGTGAGATGCGGATGTTGACAGGCTTGTAGACAAGCGAGTAGGCAAGTGACTTGATTTTCTGGTCGATAGTGGCCGAGAAAAAGAGTGTCTGCCTGTGTTTAGGAAGATATTTGACAATTTGTCGGATGTCGTCGATGAAGCCCATGTCGAGCATTCGGTCGGCTTCATCGAGTATGAGGATTTCGGCTCTGTATGTGGTGAGCACTTCCTGATGGACAAGGTCGAAAAGACGTCCTGGAGTAGCAATGAGAATATCGACGCCTTTTTTGAGTTTGTCGATTTGTGGCTGCTGGTCGACACCTCCATGAATGGCGAGTACGCTGAGTCCGGTACCTTTGGCAATCTGCTCTACGACCTTGCCAGTCTGCAGGGCGAGTTCGTGAGTAGGTTCCATGATGAGGCAGCGGACGCCGGTGTAGTCGTCGCGTCGGCTACGGATGAGTAGATTGTCGATAGCAGGTATGGCAAATGCAGCCGTCTTGCCGGTACCAGTTTGTGCGATTGCAAGTACATCATCGCCATTCATGATTGGCGGGATGGCTTTGTACTGGATGTCGGTAGGACGGTTGAAGTTCATCTCAGCGAGATTGGCTTCAATCTGCTTGTCGAGTCGGAAGGCGTCGAATTTCACTTTATATGCAGTTTAGATCTTCTTAATAGTCTGTCGGATTTTATTCCATCTTTGTGTGTCCATCTTGGTGCCGATGACTTCGATGACGTTGCCAGAGATGATGGCTCCGATTTCTCCACATTTTTGAGCTGAGAGTCCGTTGATCATGCCGTAGATGAATCCAGCAGCATAGAGGTCGCCAGCTCCGGTGGTGTCGATGGCTGTATTGTCGGTAATGCCAACACGGGTTATTTCGTCATGTATCTTGATGAGACTTCCGCGGCATCCGAGCTTGACGATAACTGTATCGGCGAGTTCGCCGATTTCGTTGAGTGCGTCGAGGTCTTCCTTGCCGGTGAAAGCGGTTGCTTCCTCTTCGTTGGCGAAGACGACGTCGACATATTTGCGGATGATGCGTACGAGGAACTCTTTGTTGTCTTCAACGACGTTGTATGAGGCGAGGTCGAGGCAGCAGATGAGTCCTTTTTCGTGTGCCATGCGGAAGGCTGTTTCGATGAGGTCATAGTTCTGGACGAGATATCCTTCGACATAGAGGTGAGTGAAACCGTCGAAGAGGTTGTCGTTGATGTCGTTGGCAGTCAGTTCGACAGCGGCTCCGAGGAACGTTGCCATGGTGCGTTCGGAGTCGGGACTGATGAGCGAGATGCAGTTGCCGGAAGGTGTGTCGGAAGTGATGAGGTGTGTTTCTACACCGCTGTTTTCCATGTCGTTCTTGAAGAGTTTTCCAAGTTCGTCTTTGCCGATACGTCCGAGCATACCAGTTGAGATGCCGAGGTTGGCGAGTCCATTGATGGTGTTGGATGCAGATCCGCCAGACACGGTCTGAGGATTCATGCCTTTAATGGCTTCGTAAATCTCAGCTGAATGTTCGCTATCGACGAGTTGCATGCTGCCGCGAGGCAGGTTGAACTGTGACAAAACGTCGTCGTTAGGCATTCTCACGAGGACATCAACAAGGGCGTTGCCCATGCCAAGAACTTTTGCTTCCATATATATTATTTAGGTATAGAAAATTTTGTGCAAATATAGTTCTAATATTTTGGATATTGATGATAATTACTTAATTTTGCAGTGTAATTCAGAGTCAGCGGATTCGTGGATTATCAATAAATTATTTATTCTCCAGTGGCTCAGTTGGTTAGAGCGGCGGACTGTTAATCCGTAGGTCGTAGGTTCAAGTCCTACCTGGAGAGCAGAAGCTTCATCAGTAATGATGAGGCTTTTTTTGTATGCTTATGGTTAGTTTTGTTGTATGCTAATGGTCCGTTATTCATTTGTTATTCCTATGGTATCCCTACGGTATCCCTATGGTGAAGGTTCGATAAAATGAAGTGTGATATTGGGGTCGTTTTTTATTAATTATTTTCTATCTTTGCGTTCGACATAAGTAAAAGAAAAAAGATGAGAGTTGTTATTCAGAAAGTAAAGCGGTCGAGTGTAAGTGTCGATGGCAAAGTGACTGGCGAGATAGGCAAGGGACTGATGGTACTTTTTGCTGTTCATGCGACAGAGAGCATAGAAGATGCGGTGACGCTGAAGGAGATGGACTGGCTTGTGCAGAAGATAGTCAACCTCAGAATATTTGAGGATGGAGATGGTGTGATGAACCGCTCGGTGCTTGATGAGGACGGTGAGATACTGGTAGTCAGTCAGTTTACGCTTTATGCGAAGACGAAGAAGGGCAATCGTCCGTCGTATATTGAGTCGGCAAAGGGAGATGTGGCGACACCATTATATGAGGAGTTTGTCAGACGTCTGAGTGTGGCAATAAACAAGCCTGTCCCGACAGGAGTTTTTGGTGCTGACATGGAGGTGACGATAATAAACGATGGTCCGACAACGATAGTGATGGACACATTGAATAAGGATTTGTAGTAGGGGAGTCATGGAAAAGGATATTACGTTGCGTGAGGCGCAGAAGATGGTAGACGAGTGGATAAAGACCACGGGAAAAGGTTATTTTTCGGAACTGACCAACATGGCTGTGCTGACTGAAGAAGTAGGTGAGCTTGCACGGATTATATCCCGAAAGTATGGTGACCAGAAGGCGAAGGAAGGTGAGAAGCTTGACTTGCCTGACGAACTTGCTGACGTAATGTGGGTAGTGATGTGCCTGGCAAACCAGACTGGAGTTGACCTTACGGAAGCCTTGAAAAAGAACATAGAAAAAAAGACTGAAAGGGATTCGAGAAGATTCTGCTGATAGTTAAATATGAACAATGAAAAAAGAAAAGAGATGAATGATTTGTTTGGACAATATCCTATGCCAAAGGAACTAGAGAGCATTGGAGCGGCTATAGAGTCGATAAGGAAGGATTCGGAAAAATATTATAACGACAAAGAGGCGTTGCAGGATATGTTTCATAGCATAGACCTGACGACATTGTCGACATCAGATTCGGCAGCAAGCGTGAAATCGTTTGTGAAGAAGGTGAACTGTTTTGCTGTGGACTTCCCTCATTTGAAGAATGTGGGTGGCATCTGTGTCTATCCTGTATTTGCACCTGTATTGAAATCGACACTTAATGTTGAAGGCGTGTGGCGTGCGGTAGTTGCTGCATGTTTCCCATCGTCGCAGACATTTACTGACATCAAGTGTGCTGAGGTGTGTAAAGCGGTAGAGTTTGGTGCCAATGAAATAGATATAGTAATATCGGTAGGAGAATTGCTCGAGGGAAATTATGAATTTGTTGGTGCCGAGGTGGCGCAGATAAAGGAAGCATGTGGCGAGGCTCGTCTGAAGGTGATACTTGAGACGGGTACGCTTGAGAGTGTGGAGAACATCTGGGCGGCAAGTATTGTAGCGATGGAGGCAGGAGCCGACATGATAAAGACATCGACAGGCAAGAATGGAGTTGGTGCTACGCCAGAAGCAGCATACGTGATGACTCAGGCGATCAAGGCATATTATGCGAAGAGCGGTCGAAAAGTGGGCTTCAAGCCAGCAGGTGGAGTACGCACGGTAGAAGATGCTGCACTATACTATAATATAGTAAGGACAGTACTTGGTGAAGAGTGGCGTGGTACGAAGATGTTCCGCATCGGTGCAAGTGGACTGGCAAATGCATTGTTGTCTGCTATCGTTGGTGAGGAGAAGAAATATTTTTGATAATTACTGTCACTAATAATAATAGATAATGGACGCATACGGCAAGGCACTTAAGGCATATTATGGTGGTGTGAAGAAGGCGAAGATCAAAGTGGAAAGCAACATCGCCGAGACAGAGCATTGGCCAGTGAAGGAATTCTTTCACGAGTGGAAGGATATGAGTGCCATCGAGAGGAAGGCGCTTGAGTCGTGTCGTGGTAAGGTGCTTGACGTAGGTGCTGGTTCGGGAAGTCATGTGTTGTGGCTTCAGAATCAAGGCATTGAGGCACATGCGATAGACATATCGGAGGGAGCAGTGGAAGTGATGGAGCAGAGGGGAATAAAGTGTGTGGAGAAGATAGACTTCTTTGAGTTGAAAGAGCGTCAGTATGACACATTGCTGTTGCTGATGAATGGTGCTGGTATAGCAGGCACGATAGCGAGATTGCCATATTTTCTTGGTCATGCGAAGCAGCTGTTGTCGCCTGGTGGTCAGATAATAATGGATTCATCAGACTTGATATACTTGTATGAGCAGGAAGATGGAAGTGCGTTGATAGACTTGAATGGTGACTATTATGGTGAGCTGGAATATACGATGAGTTTTGGTGGCGAGAAGGGCGAACCGTTTGAGTGGCTCTTTGTAGATTATGACACATTGAGTGCGGTGGCAGAGAGTGTCGGAATGAAAGTGGAGAAGATAATGGAGGACGACCATTATCAATATCTGGCTCGAGTAACAGTGGTGTAGTGAGTAAAGGGGAAGAGGAAATATCAGGCTTTTCATATTTTTATCAAAAAAAAAGAAAAAATAAAACTTACGGCAAAAAAATACGTAAAACCATTTAATGTAATAGAGAGAAGATGGCGAAGATAAGACTAACAAAGGAATTTGAATTTGAGATGGCTCATCTCCTAGATGGTTATGATGGATTGTGCCGTAATATTCATGGGCATTCATATAAATTGTTTGTCACAGTAAAAGGTGAGCCAGAAAAGGATCCGAAATCGCCAAAAATGGGAATGGTTTTAGATTTCAGTGTATTAAAGAAGATAGTAAAAGAGGAGATTGTTGACCGTCTGGACCATGCAATGCTAGTAATGCGAGGAACAGAACAAGCGACGATGCTCAAAGGGATAGCAGACAGGATATATGAAGTAGACTATCAGCCAACGTGTGAAAACATGGTGACAGAATTTGCCAACAGGATACGTGCACGATTGCCAAAAAACGTTGAACTACATTGTGTAAAGTTGCATGAGACCTCTACATCATACGCAGAGTGGTATGCTGAAGACAACAACTGATAGAAATGCCTTTGACAAAATAGAGATATATGACACGACTGACCGTAATACTATGTAGCATAATGATGGCTCTTGCAGCCATTGCTGCACCTAAGGCCACTGAAGAAGATGAAATACTCTTCATCAGTTCGTACAATGCCGATACCTTCTATGCCAATGAGTTTACAAATGACTTTATAAATGCATACACGAAAGTAGGTGGCAAGTGCCATTTGTCAATCGAGATGATGAACTGTAGTTCGCTAGACCAGCATGAACTATGGATGCCAGCCATGAAAGAGATTTTGAAGAAGCATGAAAATGCAAAAATGATAATCTTGTATGGCGGTGAAGCATGGGCTTGTTATCTGTCGCTAACAGAAGAGAAATGGCGTAAAGTGCCGATATGTCTTGTAGCATCGCAGATATATGGAGCATGCATGGAATTTAATGATATACCTTCAATACACCGAAACGACGACAACAGGTCGATGATAATCAACTTTTCTGAGTGTATGGAAGGTTTCAATGTCAAGATGTGTTACTATTATGAATATGGTATAATAGAAGACATACAGGTGATAAAGCATCTTGATGAAAAGATAAATACAATAGCCGTAGTTGGTGATAATTCATACAGCGGTTACAGCATGTTGCGATATAGCGTTGAGATGCTCAAGAAGAACTACCCAAAACTCAATATTATAGAGATAGATGGTATAAGAGAGGCATCGCAGTCGGCGCAGGAGATAGTAAAAAACTTGTCTAGTAATGCAGCAATAGTATATTGTGTGTGGCGATATGACCGTAATGGCACATTTTCGTTGAACCTTGACCGCCAGATATTTGGAAGCAGAGATGACATACCTGTATTGTCACTTACAGGTCGCGGCTTTGATAGTTGGACACTTGGAGGAAGCAATCCACATTATGACTGGTATGACGGACGTATGCATCCATCTTTGCTTACATACGAGTTGGTAGACCAGGGAATGGACATCGAACCATATTTCTACAAGTGCCATAACTTCTATCAGTTTGACCTGAAGCTGATGACAAAATATGGATATGATCAGGACCTCTTGCCAGATGGAGCGATGCTAATCAACAGCAAGATGTCGTTGTCAAATCTATACGACATGTATAAATCGGAAATAATATTGTCGATAGCACTTATAGCGGTGTTGTTGTTGACTATAGGTATATTGTCTGTATATTCGGTCAGGATGAGCAAGATGAGAAAAAGTCTGCAAGCTTCTGCCGAACAGTTGAAAGTGGACAAGAAACTGCTTGAGGAGAACGAGCATAACCTTATAATTGCCCGTGACAATGCAGAGACATCTGACCGTATGAAGACACATTTCATACATAACATATCACACGAGATACGTACACCTCTCAACGCAATACAAGGATTTTCGCAGATAATGCTCGACCCTAGTTTGACCCTTGACGATGAAGCGAAAGCAAACCTTTCACAGCGAATATGGTCAAACGTTGAGCAGGTGACAACGATAGTTGACGACATACTTGAATATTCTGAACTTGAAGGTGACGAGTATGTAATAAACAAAAGTTCAATATGTGTAGAAGAATTGTGTTCGGATCTTCAGCCTGTGGTATCATCGCATTTGAAAGACAAAGTGAACTATGAATGTCAGATAAATCTTCCAGGTGGATTTGAAATAAACACTGATGTCAAGCTGGTCAAAGATGTACTTTTGCAATTCCTCAAAAATGCATGCAAGTTTACCACAAGTGGTTTTATAAGACTCAGCAGTTCGCTTTCAGAGGACAAGTCGTGTATAAAATTTGAAGTTAAAGATACTGGTCCGGGAGTGCCGGCAAGTCAGGCAACATATATATTTGAACGTTTCAAGAAATTGAATGACTTTGCACAGGGAACGGGACTTGGCTTGAGCATCTGCAAGAAAATTGCTACAAAGTTGTCGGGTGAAGTGTATTTGGACACTACATATAAAGAAGGAGCCAACTTCGTATTTACGATTCCGATTAATTAACTGACCATAATAAAGAAATGAACGTCGTAGTAAACAACGAAATAATAGAACTCATTGGTACAACCATTGATGATTTGGCACGTCAGCTGAAACTGCCTGAGAAAGGAGTTGCAGTTGCGGTCAACATGAAGATGGTGCCACGCATGGAATGGGCGGCGACTCCTCTTCAGGAGGGGGCAAAAATCATAGTCATAAAAGCAGCGAGTGGAGGTTAGAAGAGATGATGACACAATCGCAAATAAATGCCTTTGGACTTCAGTTCATATCTCACCACAACGAACACCTTGATCAGTATAATTCTATACTAAAGGCGCTTGAAGGTGGATGTACGTGGGTACAGCTACGTATGAAAGATGCATCGGAAGACGAAGTGGCAAGAACAGGTGAGAAGCTGGTGCCAATCTGTAAAGAATATGGTGCAGTCCTAATCATAGACGACCATGTTGAAGTATGCAAACAGATAGGAGCAGATGGTGTTCATCTTGGCAAAAATGACATGGATCCACAAGAGGCTCGTGAAATATTGGGCAAAACAAAAATCATCGGTGGAACATGTAACACATTTGCTGACATAAGTCGAATACACTCGCAAGTAGACTATATTGGACTTGGTCCGTTCAGATATACAACAACAAAAGAGAAATTATCTCCGGTAATTGGTCTGGATGGTTATAGAGACATAATATGGAAATGCCGTGAAAAAGGCATTAACACACCTATAGTTGCAATTGGTGGAATAGTGGAGGCTGACATAGCAGATATACTTGAGTCGGGACCTAATGGCATAGCAGTATCAGGATTGATAATGAATGCAGCCGATCCGGTAGCCAAGACAACAGAAATAGTCAAGATGATACGTCAGAAAACCACTTGGGCCTAACCAAGATAATAATTCATCGCACGAATAGCATTAAAAGACAAATATGAATATCAAGTCAACAATCATAGTCGTATTGACTTTATTTATGTCAATGGCAGCATTTGTCAACTGTAACGCCAATTCAAATGCGGCGAACAGTGACAAAATAGAAGCATCTGACCTAATAAAGAAGATGCAGAAGAGTAAGCACCTGACTATAGAAGGGAAACATATTGCGGGTGAGTTAAAACTACATGATGGTGGTGAAGGTGCACGACAGCTTGAATTGGCTCCATCGTATATCGATTGTGAACTGACATTTGTGAATTGTGTATTTGAAGACAACGTAATAAGCACAGAAACCACAAAAGAAGGAACACAGATAGTCTATGGTGACTTTAGAAGAAATGTAACATTCAAGGGTTGCAGATTTATGAAAGACCTGAAGTTGAGCCAAAGCGTGTTTGAAGGAAACTTTTTGCTAGAGCAGTGCGTAATAAATGGAGTAGCAGACTTGACAGGAGTACATTTTGCGGGTGGATTATCGATGGCGAAGACAGAGATGCAACAGGAAGCAATAATGATAAGCACGATAATCGATGTGGAAGCCAACTTCATGAAGAGCAAGTTTGATTATACATGCAACATGCAGAATGCAAGGATCAACTGTCAGGGAATGTTTGTTGACTCGCGATTTGGTGGCAATGTTGACTTTTCGGGAATCTATGCAATGGGCAAAATGAACTTCACAAATGCTCAATTCTCGGGCAAGACAGAATGCATTGGCACATACATTGTGGGAACATTATATATGCCAAAATGCCATTTTGTTGGAGATGTGACATTTGAGGGCAGTACAGTACTTGGTGACATAAACCTGAACTCGGCGACAATGGATGGGAAAGTGAATGCCGACAAGAACTGGATTATGGGGAAATCGGGTGCAGGACTAATAAATGGACTATTGAAATAACACGATATGAAAAAGAGATTAATACCTGTAACACTGGCAGCTATTATAGCAGGAGGCACATTAGCTTCGTGTGATGAAGACACAATGAATGCTGTGTTGTCAATAATAGATATGGTGCTAACAGACGATGACACAACAATCACAACAGAAGACGGTCATAGTCTTGGTTGGCTTGGTCGTGACGAAGACTGTGAGTCGATAGAGGATGACATACAGATTAATCCGGGTGAAGGAAGTGACTTGAGTGACATGACGGGTTTGCCAACAAAAGTAGACCTTTCAGCATATCTTCCACCAGTTGGAGATCAGGGGCAGTTTGGCACATGTGTGGCATGGGCTGCTGCATATCATGGACGCACATGGCTTTATGCGAAAGAAAATGGCAAGCGAGGAACATCGTTAGGCAAGGATCATATCTTCAGTCCGGCAGATGCATTTCAGTCGCTTGAATCGTCGCAGAAGGGAGACAATTGCATGGGAACGAACTTTGAATATGTGCTTGACAACATGGTGACACGAGGTGTAGCATCATTGCAGGCATCACCAAACATACAGAGCTATTCAGACTGTTCGTGCCAGCCATCGTCGAAGGCTACAACAGATGCGTCGAAGAATAAGATCAAATCGTACAGAGAGATAAACATTAAAGACGCTACAACAGTAAAACGATACCTTGCAGAAGGCAAAATAGTGTTGTTTGGAGCGAAACTGGGAGACAACTTCATGATGTCGAACAGTAGTGCTGTATTGTATTCAAATGGAACATTCAAGACGACAGGTATCCATGCCTATCATGCGATAGTGTGTGTAGGTTATGACGATAACAAAGGTAATAATGGAGCCTTCAAAGTAGTAAACTCGTGGGGCGAGACATGGGGTGACAAAGGATATATATGGATAGACCAGAAATTCTTCTGCAGCGGTGAATTTGCATACGCAGGATTTATAATGAATGGATTGAACGAAGAGTCGGACATTCCATTTGAAGAAGAAGAGTCGTCGGAGATAGACCTTCAGGCATATAAGTGTACAGATGTAGACTATGACGAAAAGGATGACCCGGATTCGGACGACCCTACATGGCGTACATTAATATATGATGTGTATAATGCTGGTGATGGAACAGTTGATGCTTCAAGCACGTGGGGAATTTGTTATTTGCTTTATAACGCATATAATGCAAATGAATATGAAATAGTATTGTTTGACCTGTATACAGACAAGTTGGGTGGCATAAAGAAGGGAGAGTATAATGGTGCCTGGAATGAAGACGAGGCATTTAGTGCATTAGGTGTTAAGGCACAGGGATATTCGATAAGCAACATAGACATTAAGGGTAAGCAGTCGGTATGTGAGGCCGTAACAGGAAACAAGGGAGAATATTTCTCATGGTCGTATAAGATACCTGAAAAGTTTAATGGTAGAGAGACGACAGGAAAATATTATCTTGTTCTTATGGCAGATGCATTTGGTGGTGTAACAGAGAGTAACAAGAAAAATAACTATTACTTCCTGACAACAGCAGACGGCAATCCATTGGACATCAAGAATGGTGTCATAATGAATGAGATAGGCAATAACAAGGCTCTCACAATAAAGGAAGTCCGTGCAGACAAGAATGCGACATTGCCTCATCAGAGTGCAGTTAACTCGTCTTCTCCAAATACATATTCACCTGAAGAGATTGCATGTATGATCAACGCACATCGAGAAAACGGCGAGCTTGGGAACAAGGCACTCAGATGGACAGAAGAAAATGGAAAGACAGTAAAAGCAAAGAAAATTTGCAGATAAGAAAAAGTTAATAAAAAGGAATAGTCATGAAACGTAAAGCAATATTGGCCATAGTTGCAATATGCACAATGGTAATCATTACATCGTGTATGGGTGCAGTAGCGACAACAAAGACTGCGCCAGCAAAACAGACAACATCGAGAACATCATCGGTACAGACAACAACAAGAACCAATGATGCTCGAGCAAATGCTACCACAAACACAAGTACAAGTGCAGCCGCAGCTGCGCCTTCTTCGACAAATGCCACTAGCAATAGTGGTACGACAGATACAACGGGACAGGCGAAGTCGGACGGAAAGACATCGAAAGGAAGAACAACAGTAAGAAAATAAAACAACATAAATAATAACCAACCAAATAACTAAACATTAGAAAAACGCATGAAACAGTTTATCATCACAGTTCTTGGAGTTTTAGTAGGTGGATTCATCCTACTTGTTCTGCCATTTATAATGATTATAATGTTTGCAGGAATAGCTTCAATTTTTACCCCATCAAATGAGAAAGACAACAGTTTGCTTATATATGATCTTTCTACGATAGTAGAAGACAGAAAAGCAGATGATCCAATGTCTGTTCTAAAAGTGGCGTATGGTGAAAATAGCGGAAGCTTGGGACTCAACCAGGTTATTGCTGCACTTGACCAGGCAGCGAGCGATGACAAAATTTCAGCACTCATGCTTACAGGAGACGAATCGGGTGCAAACTATTCGACAATGAAAGAGATATTGCCGTATATAGAAAAATTTAAGGAATCGGGGAAAAGTGTCTATTACTATAATGAATCGACATCACAAAGTGCTCTATATTTGGCATCGGCGGCAGATGCAGTTTATGTTATGCCAGAAGGATCGGTAGCCATCTATGGACTCCAGTCGACCAATATGTTTTATAAAGGTGCCCTTGAGAAATTTGGTCTAAACATGCAAGTCATTCGTCATGGTAAATACAAGAGTGCAGTAGAGCCATATATGCTTGACAAGATGAGTCCGGCTTCTAAGGAGCAGACACAGAGAATGGTTGACATTATCTGGTCTGATGTGAAGACGACAATAGCAGAGAACAGAGGTATAGACCCAAAAGTTATCGATGAGTATGCAGATAAACTAGATTTTGTGACAACAGAATCAGCATTAAGAGACAATCTCATTGATAGTGTAATGTATAGAGATGAATTTATATCGATGCTCAAAGAGGAACTTGGTGTAGACGAAAAGGACGATATAAACAGCATATCAATAGCAGAGTATAATACAACGACAAGTGATCCGACAGGAAGCGTAGCTGTAATATATGCTGAGGGTGAGATAAACGCCGGTTCAAACGAAGGAGACCAGCAGAATATATATGGCGATGACCTTGCGAGAACAATACGCAAAGCCAGAAGAGATGACAAGATAAAGGCGATAGTATTGCGAGTAAATTCACCTGGTGGATCGATAGAAGGTTCGGAAGTGATATGGCGTGAAGTGAAATCGGCTGCGGCAGTAAAACCATTGGTAGTGTCGATGGGTGAATATGCAGCATCGGGTGGATATTATATATCGTGTCCTGCAGACAAGATATATGCTGAAAACACAACATTGACAGGATCGATAGGTGTATTTGGAGTTGTTCCTTGCGTGGAAAAGGCAGCAAACAGCATTGGCATAACGTTTGATTCGACAAAGAGCAACAAGAGTGGAATGCCAAGTTTAGTCAATCCTCTTGATGAAATACAGATGGATTATCTCCAGAAGTCAATAGAACATGGATATGCCACATTTATTGGTCATTGTGCAAGTGGTCGTCATACAACTACAGAACACATTGACTCGATAGGTCAGGGTAGAGTGTGGACAGGTGAAGATGCTCTGAAAATAGGTCTTGTAGACGAAATAGGTACACTTAACGATGCAATAGAATATGCAGCAGCTCAGGCAGAGCTTGGCGATGACTATAGTGTAAGAGAATTGCCATCGCTCGACGATTCGTTTACAAGCATGATGAAAAAGATGGGAATGAATGCTAAGGCAAGCATTGGTCATTTTATATTTGGCGAGACATACGACATGATGGTGAAAGCCAAGAAAATGGCAAGCAAGCCATCAATAGAGGCACGTATGGAATATGATATTGTGATCAAGTAGACACATGATAGTCCAATAGAAAATGAAGAGCCATGTATGTGCATTTTAGGGTTACATACATGGTTTCTTCGTGTAGGATAATGTTAACATTTCGCAAAAGAGTATAAAACGAAAAATAACGGCTCAATATTTTTAATAACTTGCGCCTGTTTTTAGAAAAAAGACGATAACATACAATAAACAGAGATTAAAAGAAAAGAAAGATGTCTCTAACGAACCTCTTTAACATTGTAGCGGAACAGGAGCCGTTTGCAATAGACACCTTGTCGTGGTGGTTTATTGCGATTGTGACTTTTGTATTTGCTGCTGGCGCGTGGTATGGCAAAGGCTATCTCGGCCACTATGAATCGAAGCCTGTACAATTCCGTATGCATTGGCTATCATACGCGGTGACATACATAGGAATGATGGTATTGTTTACAACAAACAACATGCTAGTTTTCCTTCTTGGCTGGGAGCTTATGGCCATTGGTTCATTTTTTGCGGTTATATTTGAGAATGAAAAGCCGTTGGTACTCAAGGCGGGAATAAACTATTTCATTCAGAGCCATGTCGCCGTATTGCTTATAACTGCGGCATTTGGATGGGCATGGTCGGTTAGTGGTCTGCTGAACTTTGACGGCATACGATCGTTTCTTGCCCAGGCATCGGAAATGCAGACATTTGTATTTATGATGATGCTTGTAGCGGGATTTGGATTCAAGGCTGGTATTATACCATTTCACTCATGGCTTCCTCATGCACATCCTTCGGCACCATCGCATGTGTCGGCAGTCATGTCGGGTGTGATAGTGAAGGCAGGTATATATGGTATAGTTCGTTTTGCGTCGATGATGAGCGTCGGTCAGACAACAGTTGGCGTAACGGTGTTGATATTGGGTGTAATGACAGGCTTGTATGGCATATTGAATGCAGCCGTACACCGTGACTTCAAGCGAATGCTGGCATATTGTACAATTGAAAATATTGGTATCATAACAATGGGAATTGGTGTTGGTCTTATTGGTTGTGGCCGAGGAGACTCAACATTGGCAGTACTTGGTTTTGCAGGTGCATTGCTTCACACTTTAAACCATGCTATTTTCAAGGCATTGTTATTCTTTGGTGCTGGTAACGTATATGTTGCAACACATACACGAAACATGGAAGAATTGGGTGGACTTATAAAAGTGATGCCACAGACAGCATTTGTGTTTTTGATAGGCTCGCTTGCTATTGGAGGTCTTCCACCATTCGGTGGCTTTGTTTCGGAATTTGTAATCTATGGTAGTTTCCTTGACGGATTTGGTGCGGATGGGCTCAGCATACCTGTGTTGATGGCACTTTCTGGAGCATCGTTGGCAATAATAGGCGGAGTGTCGATGCTGACATTTACAAAGAGCTTTGGTGTTATATTCCTTGGCGAAGCACGAACTCAGCGTCCACATGTTGTGCATGAAGTGAAAAATGGAATGCTTTGGCCATCATATTTGCTCATGTTGCCTATGTTGGCGGTTATGTTGATGCCAACATTATTCTTTGGAATGACAACATCGATAGCAGAGTCAACATATAATCTAAATATGGGTGCTGCATCGACAGGAGCTATAGCGGGATTTGCAGAGATATTAGGCAAGGTATCGATAGGATTTGTAATATTTGCTGTGATTGCGGGCATTGTGGTTGCATTACGTTTCAATGCAGTAAAGAAAGCTCCTACACATGTGACAAATACTTGGGGATGTGGTTATGGTGCTCCAATCAAAGGAATACAGTATACAAGTAAATCGTTTGCGCGAACACTTATAGAACTTTTCAAGGCGGTGCTTCCATCGAGCAGCCGTTATAAAGCAATTACGACAGAGGAGATATTTCCTAAGGACAGGTCGCACATGAGTGCTGATTCTGATTTTTGGGAGAATAGCCTTGTGAATCCAATAACAAGTGGAATAGGGAAAGTGCTTGACAAATTCCAGTTTATCCAGAATGGTGACCTTCAGAGGTACATCGTTTATGGTTTGGGATATATATTGCTATTGGTGGCAAGTGCTACACTTCTATAAACAAATGATGAGAAAAGTATGGTAAGTTTTATTTTGATATTGATAGCTAGTTTCTTTTTTACAGGAATAGTAGTCAGAGTGAAGAGTCTCGCACAGGGACGAAAGGGCCCTGTAATCCTGCAGCCTATGTATGACATTTGGCGTTTGCTGCGTAAAGGTTCGGTATTCAGTTCGACAAGTAGTGTAATATTCCAGATAGCGCCGTCGATATATTTTGCATCGGTACTCATGGCGATGTGCGTGGTTCCGTTGTGTGGCAACCAGGGTCTTGTCTCGTTTGAGGCTGACTTTGTATTCTTTGCATACGTGTTGGCAATCGGAAAATTCTTCACGATAATTGGAGCTCTTGATACTGGCAGTTCATTTGAAGGAATGGGTGCGGCGCGTGAGGCTTTGTTCTCGATGTTGGCTGAGCCTGCATTCTTCATATTGATAGGCACGCTGGGTCTTTTGACTGGGAATATGTCTTTTGCGAGCATATTTGAGACATTCCATTTTGGTTCATATACATCGTATGCTTTTGCAGGTATCGCAGCTTTTGTGTTGCTCATGATATGCATGATAGAGAATAGCCGTATGCCTGTAGACGATCCAAAGACGCATCTGGAGTTGACGATGATACATGAGGTGATGGTGCTTGACAACTCGGGTTTTGACATGGGTCTGATAATGCAGGCAACCAACATGAAATTTGCCATGTATAGTGCGCTCATCGCCAACCTGTTTATTGGTAACCTAGAATGGTATACATCGATAGGTGTATTCTTTGGCGTTGAGATATTGTGTGCAATTGCGGTGGGCATGGTTGAATCGTTCATGGCACGATATAGAATGAGTCACAATGCGCAGTTTATCCTTGTGTTGACATCGCTTGCATTGTTGATGTTTTTTGGTGTAATGGCAAGTCAGGGTAGAATTTAACAATAGAGGAAAATGACAGATATATTGCTGATAGTTTTTTCAATCACGCTATTCTATTTTGCAATAGCTAACCGCCTAATGACATACGTGGGTCTGCTGACTATGCAGGGCTTGTTGATATGTGGCATAGCGATATTTTCGCTTCATGAGATGAATGTAATAAACCTTGGCACGATATTGCTAGAGACACTTGTTGTGAAGGCTATAGCAATGCCGATGTTTATCCGTCATGTGATAAAGAAGAACAAGATAACGCGTGAGGCAGAGCCTAGTGTTCCATATTTCGTTTCTTTGATTGTTACGACAGCAATAGTTGTGGCAACATTCCTTGTATCGAGAATGGTAGAGGCTGTGAATTTGAACAAGACATTCTTTGTAGTAGCTCTTTCAACGATATTGTGTGGTCTGTATCTGATAGCGACACGTAGAAAGGTGATTACTCATGTTATATGCTATGTCATTGTAGAAAATGGTGCATTCATATTGTCGCTTGCACAGGGCAACGAAATGCCTTTGATGGTAAACCTTGGTGTGTTGCTTGACGTGTTAGTGAGTGTGTTCCTTCTTGCCATATTCATTAACAAGGTTGGTGATGTGACAGGTGACGGTGATGTGTCACACCTCAATCAGTTAAAGGATTAAGATTAACGATCAAGAAAAAGACAGAGTATGACAATAATATATCTTGCATTGGCGATTATGTTGGGACTTGTTCAGTTCATGTTGCGCAACAAGAGTCTCAGCCATATTATATCGACACTTTCAATAATTTTGCAATGGGCGTTCACGGTATATGCATTTAGTGCTAGTGGACAGACAGAGTACGACTTCTTCTGCTTTGATGGATTGGCGCTTGTGATGCTTGTAGCGTTGAGCATTATTTCGACTGCGGCATTCTGCCATTCTAACCATTATCTGGCAGCCGATGAGGATACGAGCCGTGTCAGGGCACAATATTATGGTGCGATGCAATTTTTGACGATGGCACTTACAATGGCGGTTGTTTCTGTACACATTGCGATGACATGGATATTTGTAGAGATAACCACATTGAGTGCTTCAGCATTGATATTCTACCGACGTAATTCGGGTTCAATAGAGGCGACGTGGAAGTATGTATTTGCATGTTCAATAAGCCTTGTATTTGTGTATGTCGGTATATTGTTTTTCTCGATAGCAATGGGTGAAAATGCTGAGACGGGATTGACAATAGATGAACTTATGGCTCATGCGTCGCAGCTAGATCCATTCTGGCTAAAGCTGGCGTTTACATTTATACTTGTAGGTTATACGGCAAAGATGAGTCTTGTGCCAATGTTTACAGCAGGTATTGATGCGAAGGATAAGGCACCAACTCCGGCAGCAGCTATGTTGTCGAGTGTTGTAATGAATGCTGGTTTCGTTGGATTCTACAGAGTGTATGGCGTAGTGGCTCATACGGAAGTGAAGAAATGGGCCGACATGGTAGTGCTGATGACAGGTATATTATCAATATTTGTAGCAGCAGTTTACCTTGTAAGAGTTAAGAATGTGAAGCGTCTGTTTGCCTATTCAAGTGTAGAGCACATGGGTGTTGTCATGTTGGGTATAGCAGCTGGTGGCGTCGGTATATATGCTGGCATATTGCACTTGGTTCTGCATTCGTTCGTCAAGTCGGCTATATTTATGCATATTGGCCAGCTCTACAGAGTCTATGGTTCTAAATATGTTGACTGCATGGGTAAGTATTTGAACATATCGGGCATGGGCGGTACTATGCTGATATTTGCCATGTTGTGTATTACGGCGATGCCACCTTCGGGTATGTTTGTTACGGAATTCATGGTATTCAGATCGATGATAGATGCTGGCCAGTGGATAGTAATGGGTGTGGCGATGATATTGCTGACAGTAATTGTATGGGCAATAGGTCGTGACATGTTTTCGATACTTTTCATGCATGCATCGTCTGAAAACAGCAAGGCGCCAAAGATTGTGAGTGCACCATGGTATGAGACAATGTTCCAGTGGGTATTGATAATATTGAGTATTTGGTTGGGTTTATCTACGCCAGAATATGTATCAACTCTTGTAGAGAATGCTGCTGCACTCGTTGGATAGTGCAAAATGTCGGACTCACTTTTTATGAGTGACTATTTTATTGTAGTCGTTATGGTGCAGGTATGTTTGTATTTGAGAGTTCGACCATCATTTGAAAATGCAGATATATAAATAATATACGTGCCAGGTGACAGGGTGGAACCATCATCAGAATGTCCATTCCAAGTTAGTTCGCCGCTTACTGGCATAGGACGGTTGTTGTATGGTGTAGCGAGAACAATACCATCGGCAGAGTATACGTGCATAGTTATAGTCCAGAGTCCGTCACCGAGTGAAGCATCGACAATTACTTCATCATCTATGCCATCAGCATCAGGAGTGAAACATCGTTGGCGGATGGAGAATTGAGAAGTGGAGGCAAGAGATGAGTTGTCGCGGTTTTGTGAGTTCTGGGCAGTCGGTGTGGCATAAGCATTGATAAATGTGGCAGAAGTCCAGTTGGCAGGATCGTTTGTTGTTGAGTTTGTAAGAATACGTTCGAGAGACACATTGTGGGTGTCAGTAATCATGGAAGAATGGAATGAAGAAGTGTAGTCAAGTCGGTCGAGTATTGTTCCATCGGCGAGGCAAACTGCTATTGTGCCTTGAGACGGAAGGTTGTTGAAATGACTATTGCCGACGACATGTTCGGGGTGAAGAGGATTGTAATGATTGACATGGGCTAGACTATCATCGCAGATGACAATATAGTCGTTGGGGAAGAACGTGCGGCTATATGATGTGAGTGGATAACAGCTAGTAAGCTTATCATTTGTATAGACGCCAATGCAGAGGTCGCGCATATCGTAGGATTCAGATCCGTGATTATGCAGTTCAACATAGTCGAATGAAGAAGGAGATGCTTCAGACATGACTTCTGAGATAATAACGTGTGCATCTATTGTTGGGTAAGTGATAGCAATTCGTATGTTATCTGTTTCTTTTATTGGATTGCCAGCAAGGTCGGTTGCGGAGAGAGAAGTCAAATTATAGATGGTTCCACGCATGAGTGGTTCTGATAGACGGAGAGTAAAATATGAAAGCGAAACGTCATCGTAAGCAGCAATGTAAAATCCGTAAGTTACACCATTTAGTTTTAGTGAATGACCCAATGAGGTGGGATCTATAGGTTCGGAGAAAAGGAGGTCAATAGAGTTGCCGTCAGCGCTTAGAATCGCAGAACGTACAGATGGCGGTGTGATGTCGATGAAAGTGCCTGTTTGGCTATTGGATGTTAGAGGTGTTCCACCCATGGAGTTGTTGGATGGAGCCCAGTTGGCAAGGTCATTGGCTATGTTGTATGGGTCGATACGCTCTAGCGACCATCCGCCGTCCTTTTTGAAAGAGCCGTCGAATATGGAAGAGGAGTAATCGGTAAAATCTATAACGTCACCATTGGCATTACGAAGAACGACGCGTCCTCCTGAATTTGTAAGCGTAGGTGCTGGTGATACAGCTACCACATTACCGAGAGCTTGAAGGTGTGGGAATGAGGAGTTGCTACAAAGAAGAGCATATCCACCTGGTGCAATAGTAGAACTTGGTATGCGACTAACTGTTGAACCAATTTGGATAGTCCATCCAGTCATTACAATGGTAGAGTCAGTTATATTATAAAGCTCGACATATTCACATCGTGGAAGACCAAGCAAGCCAGATGGATTGGTCATGAGTTCGTTTATGACAACATCGCCACGCACGGCAGTAAAAGGAGTGAAAGGTTTGTCGGGGATATCAGGAATATCGACAGACGGGAGGGAATCGGTTGGACTGAGAGGCGATAGTAATTGGGTCGTCAAATCATGTATGGCATAGTTGCCAACATTTGTCTTGGAGTAGATGGCTTCTATAGCCATATATTTGCCCGTAGGGACGACTTTTCTGCTGACAGTAATAGAATCCTCATACGTGATTCTTTTACCATCAAAATCGACATTTGCCTTAACTGTAAAACGCCAATTGTCATCGGCAAGTTGTCGGCGATAGATTTGAGCATCTATCTCGTAAGGGAACATGTTAGGGAGTAGGGTAGTATCGCTTTTAAGCATAGAGATGTTAGTACCACGCATGAGAGAGATGTTGCGTGAATTTGTACCGATGCGGAGCCATATTGAATTCTTAAGGTCAGTACTATCGGTCATAAGGTAGAAACGTAGTTGGTTGGCGCTGGATACGTTGCTGGATATAGTGGTGTGTATTGACCATGATCCAATGCTGTCCGATGTTTCGGTTGTTATGATAGAAGGTGATATTCCACGGATATTTGAAAGTGAATTGTCGGCAAGAATATCAAATGAGCGTGATGTGTTGTGCCATTTGTAGTTGGAGAAAGAGATGATGGAGTCGGGAAGAGTCTCTATTGCTGGAGTGTCGGGAATGTCTGGTTCATCGGGATTGGGTTCTTCCTCGGTAAATGGCAGCATACGTGTAGTGTCTACGGACAGGACAAGATATTTGCCAAGTGATGATTTTGAAAAACGTGTTTCGATGCCCATATATGGACCTTGTGGTATATTTTTTTCGTTTACATTTATTGAATCGGAATAAGTAGAAGTATATGATGAAGTAGTGACAATAGCGTTAATCTTTAACTTCCATACACCTGATGATGAGAGGGTGCGACTTACTGTAGCAGTAATGTCGTATGGGTAATGTCCTTCATTAAGCAGAGTGTCGCTATGGAGCATGACTGTTTTTTCACCACGCATAAGGGAAATATTGCGTGCGTTTGTTCCTATTCTGACCCATAGTGAGTTTTTAAAGCTGGCATCTTCAGAGAGAAGATGGAAGCGGAGTTGATTGGCACTTGACACATTTGTAGATATGATGGAATGGATAGACCATGAAGCTATGCTGTCTGCCTTGGCGTTGGACGTATAAACAATAGAAGGTGAATCTCCACGTTCGACAATCAGGTGTCTCTCAGGTGTGACATTATAGCATTGTGAATCGTTGTTCCATTCGTAACCAGAGAAAGTCAGAGTCTTATCGGGGAGTGGTTTTTCGACAGGGATGTCTTCTATGTCGGGAGATTCTGGTTCTGTGGTGTTGTCTGGTGAGGTGGCATCATGTTTGACTTCGATGTCGGTAATGGCATATTTGCCTAGTGCATCTTTTGAAAAGGTTGTGATCAATCCCATGTAGTTTGCTTGCGGGAGAGATGTGGATTTGACAGTTGTGGAGCCACTAGTGGTTCGTTCTGTTCCGTCGGCGCCAATAACGAATGCTTTGAGTGAGTATGTTACATTCCCGCTAGCATCAGTAGAAGTGTTGACTGTAGCAGAAACAGCATACGGAAAATTGTCTTTAACCAATATTTCATCACCTTTGATGATAGTGGTTGTCCCTTTTACGAGTGTTATATTGCGGGAATTGGTACCGATACGAATACATATTCCGTCGGTAAGTTCTGCCGTTGCGGATTGAAGATAGAAACGGAGTTGGTTGTTATTGGACAGATTTGTAGATATGATTGTTTCAATATGGTAAGAGGAGGTCTTTTCGGGCGTTGGTATGGCTGTATATAATGTTGCTGGTGATGCTAAAGTAACATTTGTGAGTATATTATCTTCATCGACAGCGTATGCGTTATTGTTGTCTGTCCATTCCAAACCACAGAATGAAATGTTTTGTGCATTCAAAAAAGCACAAGATAATAGCTGAAATGCTAAAAGATAAAAAAGATGGAGTAAAATTTTTTTCATAATTCTTTTATTTCCGCTGAATTCTATATCTTTGCGCAATGTTTGGAAATTTAACAACGTGCGAAGTCATTTAACAAGGTTGATTTAACCTCATAGATCAAAACGGTGTCCAAAATTAATCCAAATTTAAGTATTATCCAAAACATGTTACGGTAAAACATGACATGTGTCGGGAAAAAAGAAAAAAAACTAAACTATAGATAATAACTTAACGCTTAACAACAATGAAAGTAGCAATAGTTGGTGCCAGTGGCGCAGTAGGCCAGGAGTTCCTTCGAGTACTCGCTGAGCGCAATTTCCCTATCGACGAACTCCTTCTTTTCGGATCATCACGTAGTGCAGGCAAGACCTATAACTTCCGTGGCAAGGACATCGTTGTGAAGGAACTCACCCACAACCCAGAGGATTTCAAGGGTGTTGATATTGCCTTTACTTCTGCAGGTGGCGGCACATCTAAGGATTTTGCAGCCGACATCACCAAGTATGGTGCTATCATGATTGATAATTCATCGGCTTTCCGTATGGACAAGGATGTGCCATTGGTTGTACCAGAGTGTAATGCAAAAGATGCACTTGTTCGTCCACGTGGTATCATAGCAAACCCTAACTGTACTACAATCATGATGGTAGTAGTACTCCAGTGCCTCGAGCAGATATCTCATATCAAGCGTATTCATATTGCTTCATACCAAGCAGCTTCAGGTGCTGGTGCAGCAGCAATGGCAGAACTTGAGCAGCAGTATCGCGAGGTTCTTGACGGTAAGCAGCCAACAGTTGAGAAGTTCGCTTATCAGCTTGCATATAACGTAATTCCTCAGATTGACGTATTCACAGAAAATGGTTATACTAAGGAGGAGATGAAGATGTTTAACGAGACTCGCAAGATCATGCATACAGATGCAGCATGTTCTGCAACATGTGTTCGTGTACCTTCACTCCGTAGCCACTCTGAGGCTGTATGGGTTGAGACTGAGAAGCCTATCTCAGTAGAGGAGGCTCAGAAGGCAATCGCAGCCGGCGAAGGCGTTCAGCTCATGGATGATCCTGCAAATAAGGTATATCCAATGCCATTGTTCCTCGCAGGCAAGGACGACGTATATGTTGGTCGTGTACGTAAGGACCTTGCTAATGAGAACGGTTTGACATTCTGGCTCGTTGGTGACCAGATTAAGAAGGGTGCAGCTCTTAATGCTGTTCAGATTGCTGAGTACCTTATCAAGGAAGGCGTTGTGAAATAAACTCGGAAAACGCTATAAATCAAAAAGGGATGCTGTCTTATGATGGCGTCCCTTTTTTTTGTGTATATATATGGATAGATACAAAAACTCCTCCAGCTGTAACCAGCTAGAGGAGTCATTATTTAATTGTCAATCGTATATTATCAATTGTCAATTAGCCGTGGCTTAGTCCTTAAGCTTAGCGCAGAGGAACTCGCGGTTCAAACGAGCGATGTTAGAGATTGAGATGCCCTTTGGACATTCAGCCTCACAAGCGCGTGTGTTTGTACAGTTACCGAAGCCGAGCTCATCCATCTTAGCAACCATTGCCTTAACACGACGAGTAGCCTCAACCTGACCCTGTGGGAGAAGAGCGAACTGGCTAACCTTTGCAGAAACGAAGAGCATAGCCGAACCGTTCT
>JAKSLF010000013.1 GCA_024401355.1 Bacteroidales bacterium
ATGGCATCCAGATTGTAGAACTGAACGTTGTATGGTTTGCCGTCTGTGGCAGTTCGTCGGAATTTCCGACATACTGAATCTTTGTCCAATTCTCCTTCCTTGAAAATATTGGAAAGATGCTCTGTTATAGTGGTACGGCTTTTATCGAACAACGTTGCAATCGCTTCTTGTGTGCACCAAATGGTTCCATCTGCATACATCACCTCGACTCCGTCCTCCTTGCCCTCGGCAATGAAGGTGAGGAACTCTGCCGTGCTATTTCGTATCTCAAATTTCTTTGCCATAATCGTTTCGGTCCTATTATGCCGTGTGCGAAGCTTTGAAATTAGTTTCAATTACTCCGTTTATTGCAAAGGTATGCTAAATAATGCCAATAAGCAAAAGTCAAACGCATTAAATATGCTACTATCTGGCACGCCATTTCCCCCGATATAACTGAAAAGTTGCGATGAAAGATGTTAAATGTGAGGAGGAGGTGGGCAAATGGTGCGATGTGGATGTTAAATATTGTTTTGAAAATGGGGGTGAAAGGCCCAAAATCGACTTTGACAATTTTGACCATGACCATTGTTAACGTAAGTTAAAGAGATGCCTTTTTTAATGGTGTCACAAAGGTATGGTAAGGGTACGGTAAGGTACCGTTATCCCTCCGAGAGAAGTGTCTGAAGTCGAGGCGGCTTTTTTTGTGAAAGATTATTAAATGTTATTAAACAAAGAGTGCTTAAATTAACATAGGGGATTGGTGTTTTAACTAATATGAACACAAACTATTTGGAGTATAATGCAGAAAATGTGGAATGGTCGCGGTCAAACGGTCAAAGTTGTTTTTTTGACCTTCGTTGATGACAATATGAGGCAACCAATATATTAGGTATTCGTATATGTAATATAAAAGTATATGAATATGAAGATGAGAAATATAATTGCTGTGTTGTCGATGCTGTTGCTGCCTTTGTCGATGGTTGGGCAGATGTATGTGTGGAAAGATGGTCGCATAATATATATGATGGATAAGGGAATAGCAGACAGCATAACCTTTGAGAAGCCGTATGATCCGCTAAAGGAGTATGCTTTTAGTGTTGGTGTGGGCAAGCAGGTGAGATTTTCGAAAGGCAACCTCCAGTATTGTGACCTTTATTATGAGTGGCGCTTTGCAGAAAATCAGTATGACATCATAGGTGGCATGAACTCGAAAATTGGAGACTATGACAATGAAGTGTGGATAGATTTGTTCGGGTGGGGAACATTTGGTGCGTGCTTCAATCTAGACAATGGGAAAGATGAGTGTCATGTGGCGACAGAGGCGTCGACAGATTATCGGGATTATCTTATCAATGGTCTGTGGAGCAATGACCTTTATACACCTAAATATATATCGGATTGGGGATTTTGGAATTCGAA
This sequence comes from Bacteroidales bacterium, assembly GCA_024401355.1. Lineage (GTDB taxonomy): Bacteria > Bacteroidota > Bacteroidia > Bacteroidales > Marinilabiliaceae > W3P20-009. The sequence goes on from JAKSLF010000013.1 coordinate 1,402, forward strand.
ATATATACTTAATGGTAATAAGGAGCAGTGGAGGACATTGTCGGGAGAGGAGTGGAACTATCTGTTGACGGGTCGTGCAGATGCTGCGAGAAAGTTTGCTCTTGCGACGGTCAATGGTCGAAGTGGTCTGGTGGTGCTTGCTGATGACTTCCAGATGCCGGACGACATTTCATTTGTTCCTGCTGTAGACGACAATGTAACATTTGACAAGGGACTGTATGTAGACGATGGATTCGTTGATGACCACTTTTTATCGAACTGTTATAACGTGGAGCAGTGGCGGATACTGGAGAGTGCTGGTGCCTTGTTTTTGCCAGTTACAGGTCGTCGTTGGGGTTATGAAGTAAGGAATCAGAACTGGGGTTTCTACTGGTCGACATCAGTTGGGGCGCAGGAACGTGAGGGCAACTGCATAGCGTTGTCGTTCTACATGAGTGGTGTGACGCCGATGCAGGAGACGAGTCGAGCATACGGCTGTTCGGTGCGTCTTGTTCAGGATATAAAGGACAAACAGTAAATTTTGTTGTTTTTATTTTGTCTTTTGTGACCTATTTAGTACTTTTGCAGCAAAATAACGAAGAAATATGAATAACTTGCATCAACATCATCATCACCATACAGACGACTAAGGGCGGCTGCGATGAGGTTGTGCAATGATATCAACGATAAACTCATAAGGCTTGCCCGAAAAGGCGAGCCTTTTTTATTGACTTGGAAAAATAAAAAAAGAATATATATATGTTACTTAGAATTGCAGTACAGGCAAAAGGACGTCTCTTTGATGAGACGATGACAATGCTCTCAGAATCGAGCATCAAGATAGAATCGAGCAAGCGCACACTTTTGGTGCCAGCGAAGAACTTTCCAGTAGAGATATTGTATCTCCGCGACGATGATATTCCACAGGCAGTAGCGAGCGGAATTGCTGATGTAGGCATTGTAGGCGAGAACGAATATGAGGAGCGACAGGAAGAGGCAGACATCATCAAGCGTCTTGACTTCAGCAAGTGCCGCATATCGCTTGCCATACCCAACGCCAAAGTGCCAGAGTATGACCAGATGGGTTTGAAGTGGTTTGACGGCAAGAAGATAGCTACATCGTATCCGGGAATACTCAAGAAATTCCTTGACAAGAATGGCATCAAGAGTGACATACACGTAATCACAGGATCGGTAGAGATAGCGCCGGGCATTGGTTTGGCTGACTGCATCTTTGATATCGTAAGTTCAGGTTCTACTCTTGTGAGCAACAACCTCAAGGAAGTAGAGATAGTGATGAAGAGCGAGGCCGTTCTGATAGGCAACAAGAACATCTGTGCGGAGAAGAAAGAGATACTGAACGAGTTGTTGTTCCGTTTTGATTCGTACAAGAACGCAGAGGGCAAGAAATATGTAGTGTTGAACATCCCTAACGACAAGATAGCAGCCGCTACAGAATTGCTTCCAGGCATGAAAGCACCAACAGTGACAAAGTTGGAAACAGAAGGATGGTCGTCATTGGCATCGGTACTTGAGGAGAAGCACTTCTGGGAAATCATTGGCAAGCTCAAGCAGCTTGGTGCAGAGGGCATACTTGTCATGCCAATAGAGAAGATGATATTGTAAGAATTGATAATTGACAATTGAATCATGAAGATTGTTAAGTATCCAGATAAGAAGCAGTGGGCAGAGCTTTTGGCTCGTCCATCATTTGACAACTCGAGCCTGATGGCAACGGTGCAGGGTGTGTTGAACGACATCAAGGCACGTGGTGACGAGGCGGTGAAGGAGTATGAACTCAAATTTGACAAAGTAGAGCTCAAGAACCTTGCTGTAACAGAAGCCGAAATAGCAAAGGCAGAGTCGATATTGAGTGACGAGCTCAAGAGTGCGATACGTCAGGCGAAAGAGAATATAGCAAAGTTTCATGCAGCCCAGGACACGCCGCTGCCATGCATAGAGACCATGGAAGGTGTAAAATGCTGGCAGAAAGCAGTTGCCATACAGAAAGTGGGACTTTATATTCCGGGTGGTACAGCGCCATTGTTCTCGACGGTGTTGATGCTTGCTGTACCGGCACAGATAGCGGGATGCAAAGAGATAGTGCTCTGTACACCTCCGAACAAAGAAGGAGAAGTGCATCCGGCAGTATTGTTTGCGGCGAAAGTGGCAGGTGTGAACAAGATATACAAGATTGGTGGAGTGCAGGCCATAGGAGCCATGGCATACGGAACAGAGTCGGTACCTAAAGTATATAAGATATTTGGTCCGGGCAACCAGTATGTGACAGCAGCCAAGCAGAGTGTAAGTCTGAAAGACGTAGCAATAGACATGCCAGCTGGTCCGTCGGAAGTAGAAGTGATAGCCGATGATACAGCGAACCCAGCATTTGTGGCAGCGGACCTATTGTCGCAAGCAGAGCATGGTGCTGACTCACAGGCAATATGCATCACATCGAGTGAGATATTGGCCGAGCAGGTATTGGCAGAAGTGGAGAAGCAAGTAGCAGAGTTGCCACGTCAGGCCTTGGCAGAGAAATCGCTTGACCACAGTAGAATCATTGTCGTGCATGACTTTGAGGAAGTGATAGACATCACCAACGAATATGCGCCAGAGCACCTTATCATACAGACCAAAGACTATATGAAGATAGCAGAGCGCATACATAGTGCAGGATCGTTGTTCCTTGGTCATCTGACACCTGAGAGTGCTGGTGACTATGCGAGTGGCACGAATCACACATTGCCTACAAGTGGATATGCTCATGCATATAGCGGTGTGAACCTCGACAGCTTCCGCAAGAAGATGACCTATCAGGAGATAAGCCCGGCAGGCATCAAGAACATAGGTCGCATAGTTGAAGTCATGGCAGAGAACGAGAGTCTGTTTGCGCACAAGAATGCGATGACATTGAGAATTCGCGTGGCGAATACTAATTGATAATTGACAATGTGCAATTGACAGTTTAATTACAATTATGAGAACACTTCAAGAATTAGTTCGTCCAAACATATTTGCCCTTAAGCCATACTCTTGCGCACGCAATGAGTTTACTGGCGAGGCATCTGTATTCCTTGACGCCAACGAGAATCCTCTCAATGGTCCATACAACCGTTATCCGGATCCGCTGCAGCTTGAGCTCAAGGCCAAGATAGCCAAGATGAAGGGTGTTAAGGTTGAGCAGATAATGCTTGGTAACGGCAGTGACGAGCCTATAGACCTCATAGTTCGCATCTTTTGCGAACCCAAGGAAGACAATATTGTAGCAATAGCTCCTTCGTATGGCATGTATGAAGTGTGTGCTGACGTGAATAACGTAGAATATCGCAAAGTGTTGCTCAATGAGGATTATTCGCTTGATGCGGACAAGCTTCTTGCTGCGACCGACAAAAACACTAAAGTGATATTCCTGTGTTCGCCAAACAACCCAACAGGCAACCTTTTGAACCGAGGAGAGATGCTCAAAGTAGTTAATGGGTTTGACGGCATAGTAGTGGTAGACGAAGCATATATAGACTTTGCCTCGGAGCAATCGTGGCTTGCGGAGCTTGACAAGCATGAGAACCTCATAGTGCTGCAGACATTCTCGAAAGCGTGGGGTTTGGCAGCGGTTCGATGTGGCATGGCATTTGCGTCGGAAGAGATAATGGGATACTTCAACAAAGTGAAATATCCATACAACATCAATCTTCTCACACAGCAATTTGTCAATGAGCAGATCGAGATGGAGCAGCGTAAGCAGGATTGGGTGAAGATGCTCTTGGCACAGCGAGACAGATTGGCAAAGGAATTTGCAGCTATGCCGCTGATTAAGAAAGTGTATCCAACAGATGCGAACTTCATACTTGTCAAAGTAGACGACGCCAATGCGGTGTATAAATACCTCATGGAGAAGGGAGTCATCGTGCGCAACAGGAATAGTGTGTCACTTTGTGGTGGATGTTTGAGAATAACAGTCGGCACAGCAGAGGAAAACACGGAATTGCTTGATCGTCTCAAGGAGATCTAAACCTGCCTCGGTATAGTTCAAGTCATTATAGCTATGAAAAACAAGTTCATAAAAGTTCTACTGATAATCATAGGATATGTAGCATACTACATCCTGCTGAGGTGTAGGTTTGTCCCTTGGTCAGATGGTGAACTGCACACGTTTTACGGGACACTATTGCCGGATGCCCTAGAAGGGTTATGGAATGAGAGCCAGATATTTCGCAATATTGGGGCGCATAGCATTGCTGCCATACCAATCATAGGTGTGATGTTCATTCTCCATAAGGCGAAGGATATCATCAGTGAGTGGGGTCTAGCAGGTCGTGGTTTTGTACTTGGCATGTTGATAGGTTTGTTGATGACGGTGCCAATGTTTATCACTAACGCCATTTGTGGCACATATGTCTTCTCGTCAGACAATCTAATGAGTGCGTTGTGGGCAGGTTTGTCAGAGGAGATAATCTTCAGAGGATATCTGTTTGGTCAGCTTCACCGCAAGTGCAACTGGGGATTTATATGGGCTTCGCTACCGGCAGCAATATTGTTTAGCCTGCTTCATCTTTATCAGAGTGAGCAGGGAGCACTATCTGCATTATCAGTATTGGCAGTCACGGCGTTTGGCAGTTTCTACTTCGGATGGCTTTATCGCGAATGGAACTTCAACCTTTGGGTTCCAATATCATTACATGCCTTCATGGACGTAGCCTGGATGTTGTTCCCATTGAGCGACGAATACTATGGTGCTGTGGGTACTATCGCCGGTAACGTCGGTCGAGTATTGACCATCATATTGTCGGTAGTCATAACGATAATATACAAACGTCGAAGGGGTGAAAAACTCTTCGACTACAAGATTGTATAACGAGCAATTGTGACGAACGACATTGTCTTGATTTTATCAGCAATTTGCTGAATTGACGTTGGCATTGGTATGAAGTTTGTGGGGAAAAATGCATAGAAGACATTAAGTGATGGAACTATGAAACATTTAGCATTATTGATATTCGCCATGGTATCAATGGCAGTATCGGCACAGACTTATATTTATCAGTCGGAAGACTCTTTGTTTACGCTCAAGTATGATGCTCAGCAGCAAAGAGTGAAAGTGCATTCGCCACAGAACTTTTTCATGATGGTTAAAAACAATTCGGGTTCGACGGAAGCAAATGATTTGACACCGGCATCTGTGCATAATGGCCTTATGCCAAACCAGAAAGTGTGTGTCATAGTATTGTGGAATGATGGACGAAACGAGCGAGACTTGTATTTTGAACCGCGCACCTATCGCGATGCATTTTATGAATCAGGAATATTTGATGGCAAATTCATGAAATATATGAAATCGTTGCCAGATACAATAACATTGACATTGCCATTGGAGACAATGATGGTTGATGTGACATTCAAGAGGCAGATGCCATGAGAAAGTCATTGTCCATATTGCTTTCGGTAATAGTAGCCCTTGTCGGTTTGTCGTTTAGTGCGAGGAGCACTACATCGGAACTTATAGAAGTGCCAGCTCCGCGAACAGACATTCCGGAGCAGATACTTTATCGGCGCGGATATGTCGTGTCTTACAACAAAGAGACAATGCAGCCCAACTGGGTGGCGTGGCATCTGACAGCAGAGCATACCGACGGACCATGGGATAGAAGTGGAAATGGCTTTCATGAAGACGAGGACGTAGCAATGCCACGGGCGACACCATGGGACTACAAAGGATGCGGGAAGATGAAACTATCGAGAGGGCACATGTGTCCGGCAGCAGACTGCAAATGGGATTCGCTGGCGATGGCGGAATCCTTTCTGCTGACAAACTGCTGTCCGCAAAGTGGGCGTCTGAACTCGGGGCTATGGAACCAGATGGAGATAGAGACACGACGTTGGGCTGAATATTATGGGGACGTGTATGTAGTGTGTGGTCCGATGTTTCCGCGTCAGAATCAGGAATACATGAATGGGATACCGATACCATCGGCATTCTTCAAAGTGATGCTTCACTTGGGGGAGGCTCCAGCAGCGATAGGTTTCGTCTGCAAGAATGACACAGGAGCAGTTCAACCAAAGAAGCGAAACATGTACATTAACTCTGTTGATGAAATAGAGAGAATGACGGGATATGACTTTTTTCCGGCACTACCAGATGAAATAGAAGAAAGAGTGGAGGCGATAGGTGACAGAGACCTATTTGTCAGCAACGGCAAAAGATGAGAGAAAGCCTTGAAACTGGCGTGCAAATATCATATATTGAGAGGCTTAGTTTTTTGCATAAGTGAAAAGAATGCAGTAATTTTGCCGAATAATTTAATATTCTTATAAATAGAAATTCTATAGACAATGAAGAAGTTACTCTTGGTTGCGTTGTCTGTGACGTTTTTGGCATCGTGTGGTGGCAAAAATAGTTCGAGCAGCAATGGACAGACTACAGATTCGACAGGCGTAGAAAACGGTGCCGTCGTAGAGGATGGGTCATTCTCATATATACTTGACGAGAATGTGATTGAAAAAGTGGTTAAGCTCTTGGGTGAGAATGTACTTGTAGATTATGAGGCTCAGTCAGTGGAGCTAGAGGCTGGTGAGGTGTCTGCAGTGGGCCAGAATGAGGACGGCAGTTATTGTGATGTGCTTGACGCAAGATGGGCGAGCTTCAATGGCGATGTGTACATGGGTTATTATATTGTCTGCCTCAAGCGTACTGATGGCAAGTATGCGGTAATTCACCAGAACATGACAACGCTTGACGGTTTTTCTTCAGTTTACATGACAGATTTCTATCTCCTTGATGGCGATAAGCTTGTACAGACGGAATCATTCCTTCCAGAACTTTCTGCAGCAGACATAGTTGATGAATATGACAACTGGATGTTTGATTGGGTCTCTGGTGGTGCGCCTGCAGAATTTGAGTCGTACAGTCCTGACACATATATGTACAATGTAAGGCGTAATGCGAACAATTCTCGCAACGTTGCTGTGACAATAATGAACTATGGTGGCAAGTGGTTGAAGTGGGATGGTGAGAAACTTGAAAAGAGTGACGAACTGTACACACGCAGCTATGTGTTTGGCAACTCGCTAGCCAGCTTTGAATTTGATGCGCCGGTTCCTGAAATACCTGAGATGAAGCATTATGCACTTGACAATGACGGCAACGGAAACGTGATGTTGAAGAAAGATGGGACACCTGTTCTCAAAATGCTTTATAAAGAAGATGCACTTGTGGAAATAACGGCATTGACAAAGGAATTTTCAGAAGTTGCACCTAAAACATACAAATCAAACGAGCTATTGGGCGAATAGTAGACAGAAATGGCTATAGCGGAAACATCGGTAAGTGTCAATCTGCGAGGGCAGGTACGCAAGCTTACGATACCTATATTTATAGAGATGCTGTTGGTGACCATGATGGGTGCAACGGACACCTTCATGTTGTCGCAGTATGCAGATGATGCTGTAGCCGCCGTGGGTGTGGCCAACCAGCTTATAACCTTTGCGTTTCTAGTATTTCAGATAATAAACATAGGAACGACAGTGTTGTGCTCGCAGTATCTGGGAGCAGGGAAGAGAGACAAGATGGTGCAGGTGACCGCCATGGCCTTGTTGTTGAACCTTGCCAGTGGCTTCCTGTTGTCTGCGTTATTATCCTTGGGTGCCTCGACATTGTTGTCGATCATGGGACTCAAAGACGACCTGATGGTGTATGGATTGCCGTATATGAGACTTGTTGGAGCCTTTGCATTCTTCCAGGCATTGCATATGACAATCTCGGCATCGTTGAGAGCGGATAACAAAGCGATATATCCGATGATGGTAGTATTGCTGGTCAACATAGTGAACATCATAGGAAACTACGCCTTGATATTTGGTAACTTTGGAATGCCAGCGATGGGTGTAGAGGGAGCTGCTTGGGCGACTAACATATCGAGAGGAGTGGCAATGGTCACACTATTTATAGTGCTGTTTACACGTCACGTGCCATTCGGAAAACTTGTAGAGGCATATCATTCGCCGATTGCGGAACTGAAGCATGAGATGCACAATCTGTTGAGGATAGGACTGCCTTCGGCAGGTGAAAACATGTCGTATAATGCCCAGCAGGTAGTGATAACATACTTCATCAACATGCTAGGTAACGAAGCATTGACGACAAGAATGTATGTAGTGAATGCAGTAATCTTTGTCTATGTATTCTGCATTTGTGTATCGCAGGGTGCAAGTATAGTCATAGGTCATCTTGTCGGGGACAACAGATACTATGCTAGCTACAAGCTAGGGTGGTATTCGTTGAAACTAGGTATAGTGGCGACGATGGTGATGAGCGTAGTCTTTGCGTGCATAGGAGGAGAGATATTGTCGTTGTTGACAGAGAATCCGGAAATCATAGCCTTGGGTAGCACCATATTTATAATAGACATAGCAGTAGAAGTGGGTAAAGTGTGCAACATCTTCTATACTACCGTGCTTAGATCGGTGGGCGACGTCAACTTCCCATTCTATGTAGGAGTGACCGTGCAGTGGATAGCTGGAGTGTTCTGTGGATGGTTGTTTGGATTGGCCTTTGGATGGGGATTGATAGGCATGTGGGTAGCATTTATCCTTGATGAAGGTATACGTGGCGCCATATTTATCTGGAGATGGCATAGCAAGAGGTGGCAGCAGAGATCGTTTGTGAAGTAGAAAACAGAAAAAGAGGAAAGAGATGAAGAAACTGGCAGTTACAGTCGTGATGCTGATAGTGGCGTGTCTGACACTTGTTGCTGAAGAAGTGGGGCAAGTGACGAACATATATGGCCGAGAGAACGTGACATCGTTGAATGGCATGTGGCGATACATAGTGGACGTTCAGGAGCGAGGCTTCTATGACTACAGAATGAATGAGACACCATGGGGATTCTTTCTTGATGCTCATCAGAAAAGTCCGATGGACCTTGTGGAATATAACTTTGATACAAGCAGCCAGATGCATGTCCCAGGGGACTGGAATACGCAGTCGGAGAGACTGTTCTTCTATGAGGGAACAGTATGGTTCAGGAGAACGTTTGACTATGTGCCTAAGGAAGGAAAGAGGGCGATACTCTATTTTGGTGCGGTGAATTATGAAGCAATAGTATATGTCAATGGAAAGAAGATGGGCAGGCACATTGGTGGGTTTACATCGTTCAACTTTGACGTGACAGACGCATTGAAAGAGGGGAAAAACAACGTGATAGTTAAAGTTGACAACAAGAGACATAAAGAAGACATACCGACAAATATCTATGACTGGTGGAACTATGGAGGCATTACACGAGACGTGATGCTACTGGAAGTAGATGAGACCTATATAGAAGACTATTCGTTGGAACTGGACAAGAAAGATTGGCAGCATCTGAAAGGATGGGTGAAGCTGAACAAGCGAGAAGCGGGTGTTGAAGTGACAGTGAGTATACCGGAATTGAAAGTGGAGAAGAGAGTGAAGACCAATGCGGACGGAGAGGCAGAACTATCGATAAAAGCAAAACCGTCATTGTGGAGTTCGGAGAATCCTAAGCTATATGACATCAGAATAGAGAAGGGAGAAGAGAAGATAAGAGACGAGATAGGATTCAGATGTATAGAGACAGACGGGAAAAAGATAAAGCTGAACGGGAAACAGATATTTCTGAAAGGCGTAAGTATGCATGAAGAAGCTCCCTTTTCGGGTGGCAGGGCAAACAATGCATCGCAGGCGCACACCATGTTATCGTGGGCCAAAGAGATGGGTTGCAACTACGTTAGGATGGCGCATTATCCTCATAACGAGCATGCAGTAAGAGAAGCGGAAAGAATGGGAGTGATGGTATGGAGTGAGATACCGGTATACTGGACAATAGACTGGAAAAATGAAGAGACATACGCCAATGCACAGCGTCAGTTACATGACATGATAACTCGAGACAAGAATCGTGCGGCAGTAGTGATATGGAGCATAGCCAACGAGACACCGCATAGTGATGCCCGAGATGAATTCCTAAGTAAATTGGCGACATACGCGAAAGGAATGGACGGGACGCGTCTGATATCGATGGCGATGGAAGTGACATCGGCAAGCAACTATCATAATAGATTGAGCGACAACATGAACAAATATGTGGATGTAGTAAGTTTCAATCAGTATGTAGGGTGGTATAGAGACGTTAACGACGCATCGAAAATGACATGGGAGATACCTTATAACAAGCCGGTTATCATCAGTGAATTTGGTGGTGGAGCCTTAGCAGGCTGGCATGCTGACAAAGAAACACGGTTCAGCGAGGAATTTCAGGAGAACATGTATGTGGAGAACCTGAAAATGTTGGACAAGATAGACGGATTGTCGGGAATGTCGCCATGGATACTAGTAGACTTCCGCTCTCCGGCGCGTTATTTGCCAGATGTTCAGGACTTCTATAACAGGAAGGGATTGATATCAAATGAGGGGCAGAAAAAGCTGGCATATTATATAATGAAGAAGTATTATAGCGAAAGATGAGAAAAAAAAGGCAAAAAGAGGACTTTATTGGCAGAAAAAGAGTAACTTTGCGCCCAAAATATAATAGTAAGATGAAAGAAATAGCAAACCTTATGGGTTTTAGAGACAGCATTAAAGTTGTTGACGCCACATTGCGCGATGGTGGTTTGGTCAATGACTTCTATTTTACTGATGACTTTGTAAAGGAATTATATAAGACAAACGTAGATGCAGGAGTGGACTACATGGAAGTAGGTTACCGTGCATCTAAGAAAGTCTTTGACGTCAATAAATTTGGCAAGTGGAAGTTCAGTTCAGATGACCATATCCGTGAGATAGTAGGTGAGAACAACACAGACTTGAAGTTGGCTGTTATGGCAGACATAGGTCGTCATGAACTTGATGACTTTGACCAGAAAGTGAACTCTCCAGTAGACCTTATCCGTGTGGCTACATATATCCATCAGATGCCAGAAGCCATTGAGATGATCAATGACGCAGCAAAGAAGGGATATGAGACAAGCTGTAATATCATGGCAATTTCGGGTGCCCAGAAGGAAGACGTAGAAGTAGCGTTGAACATGTTGGCAGACACACCAGTGGACTGCATCTATGTAGTAGACAGCTTCGGTTCGCTCTTCCCAGAGCAGATCGCAAGAATAGCAGACCTTTACATGAACTTTGCTGCGAAGTATGGCAAGAAAGTGGGTATACATGCTCACAACAACCAGCAGCTTGCGTTTGCCAACACAATAGAGGCATGCAGCGACGGTGTAGATTGGCTTGACGCAACATATCTTGGAATGGGTCGTGGTGCAGGTAACTGTGCAATGGAGCTTCTTCTTGGATTCTTGAAGAACCCTAAGTATGACATCTATCCAGTATATCGATTCATCGAGAAGCAGATGATGAAGTTGAAGGACGAGGGAACAGTATGGGGCTTTGACATGCAGTATCTGATGACAGGTCAGCTCAATCAGCATCCAAGAACAGCGATACAGTTTACGAAAGACAAGCGTCGTGACTATGCAGAATTCTACAATGAGATTTCTCAGTAGTCGTTGATGTGTGACAAGATAGAGACGAGGGCAGCCTAGTGATGGTCGCCCTTGTCTTGTTTTTTTACGGATTGAAAGAGAGGAACGGTTTGTGGGTGTGAGAGAATGAAAGTTAAATAGGGGGTTGTATAGAAAAATGTTATATGCAAAATGATGTATGGAGGGTGGATAAGATGATTTATTATAAAAATTTAAGCGGAATAATTGCTGTTGTGAGATTAAAATGCCTAAATTTGTGAACTCTTGTAAACAGGAAAGAGATGAAAATAGCTAGAATAGCATATATTATGATGGCCGCCATGGCATTGTGCTGTGGGTGTGATGAGAACGATTCGGCCTTTACACTTACTGATGAATCGTCGACTCCATACGAGGCCGACATACGATACATATATATAGATGACCTGTCGATATTGAAAGTGAAGTCGGACAGTGTAACGGCGGTATATAGCAACAGTCCGGAGATACGTCTGAACGTAGATGCTGACATGACGAAGATTGCTCCACGCTTTGGCTTGACCAAGGGTGCGAAGATATATATGGTAGATGCGGACAACAAAGTGATAGGAGATGCGGACAAAGTGGCCCGTGACTTCAGCAATGGTGGTCAGAAATATATGGTTGAGTCGGCCAATGGCCAGAGCCACAAGATATATACATTGTCGTTTAACTGCAATGAGACATCGACACAGTATCACTTCAACTATGTGGAGTTGAATGACCCTGTTAAAAAGCCACAATATTACACCTTCAGCGAATTGGACAAGAATGGTGAGTATTTGTTCGGTTGGTGTACGGCAAACGGTGGATTCGGTATAGCTAAATCGAGTTCGCTGCCATTTGACTTCCCGACATATCCATGCCGTGGTATAGAGAATGGTCCTGATACCTTGGGTGTCGCATTGACGACAAGATTGACGGGTGCGTTTGGCAAGATGATGAAAATGCCTTTGGCGGCAGGAAACTTCTTTATGGGTGAATTCAATATTGCGACAGCGCTAAAGAATCCTAGAGCGAGTACGCATTTTGGAATACCATTTGACAAGAAACCGATACAGTTGCGTGGCTGGATGAGTTATCAGCCAAGTGATAAATTCCAGAACGAGAAATCACTTGCACTTTATCTAGACGCGAATGGCAATGAGACAACGGAAGCCGAGGGCAATGTGGCATATCCGGACTCGTGTGACATATATGCTGTGTTGTATCGCAACGTAGATGATGAGGGCAATCCATATTATCTTGATGGAGATAACGTGCCATATAGTGAGTATATAGTAGGTAAAGCGTCGCTCAGTGGTGAGCTAAAAGCCGGTACAAATGGCGAGTGGAGATATTTCGAGCTTGATTTTGACTATGACAATTTTGCCATGAAATTTGACAAAGAGGTATTAGCAGCAAACGGATATAGCTTTGCCTTTGTGGCATCATCGTCGGCTCAAGGCGGATTCTTCCGTGGTGCGATAGGTTCGACACTCAAGATAGATGAAATAGAAGTGGTTTGCGAGAAATGAAAGAAATGAAGAAAATAGCAAATATAATAGTAGCGGTATTAATGTCGGGTTTTGCGTTGCAAGTAGCGGCGCAGAAAGATAGTCCGTCATGGGACTTCTCGGCACGAGTAGGCTATAACTTTGGTGGTACAGCACCGCTGGAGATACCAGAAGAGATAGAATCGTTGGACAGATATAAGGCAGGCGCGCATTTCGGTGTGAGACTCACAGCGGAGAGAAGATTCAACTACAGATGGGGTTTGATGCTTACAGCTGGCTTTGAGGAGAAAGGCATGGAAGGCTACGTGACAGTAGAGAACTTCTATACGAAGATGGAACGTAAGTCGAGTGAGACAGATGGTGAAGGTAATGTCACGGTTCAGTCGGATGTGGTGACAGGATTCTACACGGGACGAGAGTACACGAAAGAGTCGACAACACAGATTATAGTGCCATTGACAGTTCGATTCCACTTCAACGACCGCTTTGCGATAGGAGTTGGTCCGCAGATGCATATCAACGTGAAGAAGACCTTCAAAGGTGAGGCAGGCAATGGTTATATGAGAACTGGCGAGATAGACCCAATAAGATCGGACATGAAGCGCTTTGAAGCGATGAAAGGCGAGATAGACATGGCAAATCCGGACAGGAAGAGATTGGAGAAGAACGGTATATACCTGGTGCCAACAGGCGACAGAGTGGACCTTACTGCAGACTCGCCTGCGGAATTTGACTTCTCGGACGACATGAGGAAATTCAACTGTGGTGCGGAAGTGAACTTTGACTTCAAGCCAATGGATCATCTGCTGGTATTTGCCAATGTAGATGCGAGTGTGGGTGGCATCATGCATTCGGACTTTAGTACCTTACCGTTTGAACTTCATCCGATATTCGTGACGGTAGGATTTGGATATAGCTTTTAATTCACAAATTATTAACTAATAATAGAAATTACTATGGTAAAGACATTACGTAATTTGGCAGTAGTATTTGCTGCAGCAACAGTAGGCGTGTCGGCAATGGCACAGTCTGAGATTTTGAAGAGCTCGTACACAGGTACATTGGCAGTATCGTTGACGCAGGATGGCGTTAAGACAGATTGTACTCCAACAACTGAGACAATTGCAATCGATGTGATTGATGATGAGGTTGTTGATTTTAAACTTAATAATTTTGTTCTTAACCAACCAAATGAAGATCCAATGTATGTTGGAAATGTTGTTGTGAGGTTGTCTGTCGTTGGTAGTGGTGATAATGTTGTGTTATCATGTCCACGTAAGCAGATCACAATTGCCGAAGGAAATTTGAGCGGTATTGGCGATGAAGCTTGGGTGGGACCAAACTTAACTAAAGATGGTGATAAAATATATGTGACGGTTAATGGAACTGCAAATAAGTCAGGCGGTATAGATATTGATATTAAGATTGAATTTGTTGGATTTGATGCTATTGACGTGAAATTTGTCAAGTCAGTTTCTACTGCAGTTGAGTCAATTACAATAGACAATGTATACGAGATTTATTCAATCACAGGTGCATTGGTAGCAAAGGGTGAGGGAGCAGTTAATATGAATGTACTCGACAAGGGCATCTACCTAGTAAAGAAGAATGGCAAGACACAGAAGATTGTAAAATAATCATCTGAGTGATATAGAAAAAGACGAGAATGGACGAGGTCTGTTCTCGTCTTTTGTGTTGTTAACAACATTTATTAGACGAAATAGAGTGATATGATGCCAAAAATGTCTAACTTTGTAGCGTACAATAATATAAAGAAAAAAATGAAATTGAATATAAGGAGTCTTTTTGTTGCTGCGGTATCGTTGTTGGCAATAGAGGCAAGTGCACAGAATAAATACCCTCAGATAAGTAATAGTGACTTTGAAAGTTGGGAAGGCTATAGTAATAACAATCATGAGCCTGACAACTGGAATTCATTTGAGACAGTTACTGGTGGTTTGGCTAATACGGCACATGGTCAGCAAGTTGACCGTTCGGAGGATGTGCGTCCGGATTCTGAGGGAAAATATAGTGTAAAAATATATTCAAGAAATATTATGAATCTGGCCAATGCTCAGGGCAACCTGACATTGGGAAGAATAAATGCTGGCTCGACAACGGCAAATAGTGCAGGAAACCATAACTTCTCGGACGTGTCGTCGGACGAATATAGCCAGGCACTTGGTGTGCAGCCAGATTCGATTGTCGCATGGGTTAAATTCGTGCCAAACAATGACACATATTTAGCGCGAATGACAGCGGTCGTACATGATAAATATAATTATATAGTGTATGGCAGTGACAAATATGATAATGACGCGAACAGGAGCCATGTTGCTGCATCGTGTGAATTGAACTTTCCTGCAGTAAAAGATGAAGAAGAAAACTATACATGGCAGCGTTTGAGTCTTCCGTTTGTGAGGACAGACAACGATGTGAAACCAGGTTATATAATAGTGAACTTTGCAACCAACAGCGTGCCAGGTGGTGGAAGTGACAACGACGTGCTTTATGTAGATGATGTAGAGCTCATATATAATCCAAAAGAGATAGAAGAAGGAACATATTATCTGCGAAACGTAGCTACAGGCAAGTGGCTATCGAGCGGTGGTGGAAGCAATCCAAAGGCAGCAATGACAGATACGCCATTTGGATTCAGCTTGAAATTATCAGAGGGATTGTGCTCATTTAGTACAGGCTTGACAGGTGAAACAGCAGACAACCATTTCTTGGGTTTTGTTGCGGACGATGAAGAAGAGTTGTCGATGGTTGGCACGAAGAGCATGTGGAAGTTGGCGAACGTGTCGGGCAATGTGTTTACATTGGCATTGGATGGCAGGTATCTCACAGCAGCAGGCATGAATGTTGCTGTAGCAGAAAATGACGGTGAGAACTCTCAGTGGGAGCTTATGAGTGAGGCAGATATGAAAGAAATATCTGCTGGTGCATGGGGAGCAAAGCCTGAAGATATCACATATCTGATAGCGAATGCTAACTTTGATAATGGTTCGAATGGATGGGAATGTGTATATATACCAAATCAGACTTTGAGATCAGGTGTTTTGAGAAGTAAAGATGTAAAGCAAAATCTGAATATAGGTGGTGACAATCCGATATGCGAATTATATAATGAAACACCATATTTTAAATATATGTGGTATGACGCGGCCTATGCGGACATTTCGGCAGATGTCAGCCAGACAATAAGTGTAAACAATGGATGGTATAAAGTGACTATGCAAGGTTTTTATCGTTATGGTGAAAAATCTGCTGAATCGACGACTACAAATCCGTACTTCTATGTAAATGGAAACAAGAAAACATTGCCAACAGTGTATGATGGTGCGACAGACGAACAATTGCATGAAAAAGCAGCAGCAATAAAGAGTGGAAAATTTGTTCCTAATGACATAGCTTCTGCATCGGCATATTTCTCTGCTGGTCTTTATACTCTGGAGTTGCTTGTAGAGGTTACTGATGGCCAGATGGTTGTCGGTGTTCATAAAGATACATATAAGGCTAATGTGACATCGTGGACATGTTTTGACAACTTCCAGATAACATATTATGGTGTAGAGGATCCTGTAGAGCCATCGCTCAAGATAGAGGAGCCTACAGTCAAGGAATTCTATCCAGGTGAGGAGGTTTCAGTTCCATACGAATACTTTGCAGGAATGGGCAAAGATATTGAGAGTGAAGATGCAATATCGGTAGCTCTTGTTCAGGAAAATAGCAGAATAGAACTGACGGGTGCTTCTGTTTTGGAAAATGGTGAATTGAAATTTATTATACCATCAGATACTGAGGCTGGTGAATATTCAATAGTGCTCAGTGTGAATGGTTCGGAAGTGGCAATGAAGTCATTTGATGTAACAATCAAGCGTGATGCATCATTTGTTGTAACATTCCCAGAGGAGACCAATATGGTAGCTGGAAATGAATTGTCGGTAGAATACACATTTGTTGACTCATATCCACAAAGTTCGTTGACTGATGACGCAAAAATAACTCTATTCTTATCTCGTGTTGACAAAGAGGTTTTGTTTGAACAGACTTTTAGGGGTTCAGGAGTTATAACCGGCGTTATACCTGGGGTGAATAAATTGAAAAAGGGATATGAAATACATATAGAAACTACAACAGGATATCATAAGTATCTGGATGGTTATGTTATATATCCTCAAGCATCATTGACAGTGGAGTATCCATCGGAGATCATGGCAGGTGAGGCAGTGGAGATAGCATATACATTTGTAGACAGTTATCCAAGTGCCTTGGGAAGTGACATTAAGGTGATGTTAATTGGTGAAAACGATAATGAGGAGATTGCGACAGCTCAGTTGGCAGCCAATGGAACCATATCGTTTACCATGCCAGAGGCAACAGAATTGGGAACCAAGACATTGCGCATAGAAGTGGATGGTTTCAGCGTCAGTGACGAGCGTAGGGTGACCGTGGTTGAAAACACTCCAGCCACAGCAGTTGACGCAATAGAAGAAACAGATGTGAAGATGAACATCTATGACATCTCGGGCAAGAGAATAGCAACAGGAGTAGAGACACTCGAAGGATTGCCACGAGGCTTGTATATAGTGGAGCGAAATGGCAAGACGGAGAAAATAATGGTAAGATAACTGAAAAAAACAAATAGGCGAGCATAGGCAGTCGATATGGTATCGATTGCCTATGTCCATTTATTGAAAAAAGCCGATAATAAAAGTGAAAAAAGTATTATATTTGCACTGATTAAATAAGATAGGCCTAAAATGATAACCTTTAGTATAGCAATAGTACTGCTAGTTTGCGGATACTTGTTTTATGGCAAGTATATAGAGAAAGTGTTTGCACCTGATTATTCGCGTGTTACTCCGGCGTTGGCGCATCCGGATGGAGTAGACTATATGCCGTTGCCGGTATGGAAAGTGTTTATGATACAATTCTTGAACATAGCAGGAACGGGTCCGATATTTGGTGCGATAATGGGAGCCAAGTTTGGTCCGTCGGCATATCTATGGATAGTATTGGGTTGCATCTTTGCAGGAGCCGTGCATGACTACCTGAGTGGTATGCTGTCGATACGTCATGATGGAGCTGGATTGCCAGAGATAATAGGCAAATATCTTGGCCAGAGGACAAAGAAAGTGATGTTGGTTTTCACAGTATTCCTGATGGTAATGGTTGGCGCTGTATTTGTGTACAGTCCGGCGCTCATCTTGGGATCGCTGACACCGTTCTTGGGCGGTGACTCGGTTTATATCTGGTGTGGAATAATCTTCGTATATTATCTGATAGCAACAATGTTGCCTATAGACAAGATTATAGGCAAGATATATCCAGTATTTGCCATAGCGATAATATTCATGGCAGTAGCCTTGTGTGTAGTGCTTGTAGGCAAATGTCCATCGTTGCCAGAGCTGTATACAGATGGCGTGATGAGTGATGCATTCAATGGGAAGACAATATTCCCAGCCTTGTTTATTACGATAGCATGTGGAGCTATCAGTGGATTCCATGCGACACAGAGTCCGTTGATGGCAAGATGCTTGACAAACGAGAAACTTGGTCGTCCGGTGTTCTATGGCAGCATGATAACAGAAGGCATAGTAGCCTTGATATGGGCGACGATATCGATGTATTTCTTCTATGGCGGTGGTGCGGCAGACCTTGGTCAGCCATTGACGCTTCAGGCGCCAGAAGTGGTGACAGCGGTCAGTGAAGGATGGCTTGGCACATTTGGTGGCATATTGGCCCTGCTTGGTGTAGTGGCTGCGCCAATAACAAGTGGTGACACAGCATTGAGAAGTGCTCGCCTGATAGTGGCAGAATTTGTTCACCTTGACCAGAAGCCGATAGCAAAGAGACTATATATATGTGTTCCGATGTTCTTGGCGACAATGGCATTGTTGTGGTTCAATATAGCGAATCCGGATGGATTTGGAGTAATCTGGAGTTATTTCGGATGGGCGAACCAGACATTGTCAGTATTCACCTTGTGGGCGATAACAGTATATCTTGTCAGAAACAAGAGGAACTATATGGTGAGTCTTCTTCC
This sequence comes from Bacteroidales bacterium, assembly GCA_024401355.1. Lineage (GTDB taxonomy): Bacteria > Bacteroidota > Bacteroidia > Bacteroidales > Marinilabiliaceae > W3P20-009. Next base: position 20,440 of record JAKSLF010000013.1, read on the forward strand.
AGCGATATTGATGACAGGAGTGAGCGCTTCGTATCTTCTTGTTGCGCATTTGTTGCCAGCCATGGGCATTGCAGCAGGAGAGTGGTCGGGCCATGTGATTGGTCTGATTGTAGCTGTTGTAGCAATGGTATTGTTTGCTGTATGGCGTAAGTCGGAAGCAAAGAATTAAAGTAGTGGCAAGTGGCGAGTGAGCGTAAGATAGTAGTTACAGGTGCGACCGGGTTAGTCGGTGCGCATGTGGTGGCGTGTTTGCTGGCCAAAGGGAAGAAAGTGTGTGCCGTCAGACGAGAAACTTCAGATGTCGGGTATGTAGAAAGAATAGTACGATACTATGGCATAGAAGTGGCCGGCAACCTTGAATGGGTTGTAGGTGACGTCAGGGACCGTCTGGCGATGAGTGAGATAATTAAAGGGGCTGCGGAAGTTTATAACTGTGCATCGATGATGTCGTTTGACAAGAAAGAGAGAGATTTGATGTGGAGTGTGAACGTAGATGGAACAGCAAACGTTGTTGAAGTAGCCCGGGAGAGTAATGTAGAGTCATTTTGCCATTTGAGTTATGTTGGCGCCATAGGTCATACATCAGATGGGAGTCAGATAGACGAAATGACGGTATATCAGCCAGACGACAAGAGGACAGTATATTCTCAGAGCAAATTCCGTCAGGAGATGGAAGTGTGGCGAGGCATCGAACATGGACTCAATGCAGTGATAGTCAATCCGGGTATAGTAGTCGGTCCGTACAGTGAAAGTGAGAAAGCAATAATGGCCGGTGATATAGCGTCGGAATTGGGGATCGGCAGCATGGGATATGTAGACGTGCGTGATGTTGCGAAAGCAATGACAGAACTCGTGGAAGCCAAGAAATATGGTGAGAGATATATCCTTGTATCAGAAAACATCTCAACAACGAAGCTGAAAGAGATGTATGAGAAAGAGGGTGGAGTAGCATTGAAGCGTAACATGTCGTCGATAGGCAAAGCATTGAAAAAAGCAATAGCAGGAAACAAAACACTGGCTGATTCTGTCAAGATAGCAGGAAGCCGGATATATGTATCGAAGAAAGTAAAAGAAGCAATAAACATAGAATTCACACCTATAGAGCAGAGCATAGCGAACGAGGTGAGATTCAGAAACAGCAAATAGGAAACTATGACAGGCAAGATAAAGGAACTTATTCTGATGAATGTCCAAGGAGAGGATCATCCTGGTGTGACAGCAACGTTGACAGCAGTGCTGGCAGAGCACAATGTTGACATACTGGATATGGGTCAGGCCACAATACACAACGACTTGGGACTTGGTATATTATTCGGTCTGTATGGTGATTCGGTATCGTCGCCTATATTAAAAGACTTGTTGTTTAAGGCATACGAGCTAGGATTGAACATTAAGTTTACCCCAATACCATTGGAAAGATATGCGGAATGGGTAGAGCAGCAGGGTAAGCAGCGCAGCATAATCACTCTTATGGCACGAAGGCTGAAGGGTGAGCATATAGCAGCCGTGACAAAAATAATAGCAGAGCAGGGACTAAACATAGACCTTATAACACGTCTGTCGGGTCGTCGTCCGTTGGGTAATGACGGAGAGAAGATGATGGCAGTTGTAGAATTTTCGGTGCGTGGTGAACCTGTGGACAGTACAAAGCTCAAGCAGGACTTCATTGAAGTATCGAAGACAACAGGTGTTGACATAGCATTCCAGGCAGACAACATATTCAGAAAGAACCGACGTCTGGTATGTTTCGATATGGACTCGACGCTCATACAGACAGAAGTGATAGACGAGCTTGCTCGCAGGGCAGGAGTATATGACGAAGTAAGTGCAATTACAGAGTCGGCGATGCGAGGAGAGATAGACTTCAAGCAGAGCTTCCAGAGGCGAGTTGCGATGCTCAAGGGTCTTGACGAATCGGTAATGAAAGAAATAGCAGAGAACCTGCCGCTGACAGAAGGAGCGGAGCGACTCTTTAGAACACTCAAGAAATATGGATATAAGACAGCCATACTTTCGGGTGGATTCAACTATTTTGGCAACTACCTGAAGAGCAAACTTGGCATAGATTATGTATTTGCCAATGAGCTGGAGATAGTGGACGGAAAACTTACTGGACGTCATTTGGGCGACATTATGGATGGAGCAAAGAAGGCAGAAATGCTGAAACTGCTGGCATTCAAGGAAGAGATACATCTGGAGCAGGTGATAGCAGTAGGTGATGGATCGAACGACCTTCCGATGATACAGTTGGCTGGACTTGGAATAGCGTTCCATGCGAAGCCAAAGGTGAAAGCCACCGCCCAGCATGCTATATCGGAGAGCGGTCTTGACACGATACTCTATCTTATCGGGTTCAGAGACAGAGAAATAGGAGAATAAAAACGCAACATAGCAGTACGTTGAAACGTATTGGACAATATAGATATAAGAAGATATACTAACTAAAAAACAGATGTGATGAAAGCAATAAAAGCAGTGATAATGACAGCCATGGTCTTTGCAACAACAATGGGCTATGGACAGCTTCAGCAGATAAAGCAGATGATAACAGTAGCAGAAAACAGCAAGGAATCATCGGCAAAAGAAGTAGTGCTTGATGCTCAGTTCTGCAAAGTCAGCATAAGTCAGGCAGAAGGAACATCGACAACAGTGTCGGGTAAACTAGAAGCACTTGAGGCGAATGATGCCTATAAAGTAGTAATAAACGAAGAGGGGACGAAAATCTCGGCAGGAATAGTAGTACCAGAGGAAGCAAAATCATCGTATGCCGGTGAATTTCAGATAGCGGTTCCAGAAGGAGTGAAGATAAACATAGTCAGTGGTTCGGGAAATATAACAATCAATGACATGAAAGGCTGTGACTTTGCCATTACGACAGTGAAGGGGAAAGTGACATGCAAGAACACAAACTGCTCGATGAACATAGAAACAAAAGGTGGTGCAGTGACATTCACAAAAGTGGAAGGAAAATATGACATTGTGACAGCGAGCGGAAAAGTGAACATCACTGACGCCAAGGGAACTATAAAATTTGACACATCGGATGGTGACGCAACAGTTACAAACTTCGAGGGTGACTTGAGTGGCAAGACAATAACTGGAACACAGACATATAAGTCGTTGAATGGTGACATTCAGATATTTGGTGGAACAGGTGCGATAAAGATATCAGATTCAGAAGGCTTGTTCAAGGGCTCGCTCAAATCGGCAACCCTCAACCTCTTTAAAGTGAAGGGTGAATTCCACATAGAGTCGGAGAAGGGATCAATAATTGGTGCTCAGTCGGCAAATGGAGTTACACTCACAGCATCGTCAGACTTCACTACAACAGAAGGTAAGATAAACATGACACTGCTCAACAAGAAAGAGGACTTGTCATTTGACCTTGAGCATTCGCACAAGGGTGACATTGGACTGATAGCAAAGGGAGAGAGGACCTCGAAGAAGACACTGAAGTGTGGCAAGGGTTCGATAATCGTGACAGGCAGGACAGTCACAGGTGCCCAGACATTCAAATAGTGGACGGAGTAAGGCAATGATAGAGAAAGACGACTGTGTCAGAGTTGGCAAGATAGCCAAATCGCATGGAGTGAATGGCGAAGTAGTCGTCAGGGCGGAATCTGGCTTTGACGTGGACGACTTGAGCTATGAATTTCTTCTTGTTGAAATAGACGGTGGATTAGTTCCTTTCTATGTGGAAGAGATCCGAGTCAAGAACAATGAAGATGCGTTGGTGAAATTTGAGTTGATAGAGACTCAGGACGATACGCGCAGGCTAGCGGGACGCGATGTCTATATATGTCGTGAGTGGGCAGAAACCGAAGAGGGAGATTTGGAGGACGTATCGACAGGAATGCTCATAGGCTATATGGCATTTGACAAGGAGAGTGGGAAGCTGGGAGTGATAACCGAGATAGACGACCAGGTAGGTGCCAATCCGTTGTTTGTCATAGACAACGAAGGTGAGGAGCTGCTGGTGCCTATAGCCGACGAATTCGTCAAGGAAGTGAACGATGAAAATCGTACTGTAGTCTTTGAATTGCCGGAAGGTCTTGTTGACATGAACAAATAGAAAGAACAGAAATAACACATTAAGGATGGTAACACCCGAACAGATAAAAGAAATGGCTCAGCGTGATGCTCAGCTTGAGAAGTATCTAGACATAGAACGTCGAAAGATGGAACTTGCCGATGATGAACTTCGTTCGCAGGCACCTGGATTTTGGGATGATGCGAAGAAAGCTGAAGCCCACATGAAGAAAGTCAGGGAGAACAAGAAGTGGATAGAAGGTCAGAAAGAGTCGAGACAGGCAGTTGAAGAGCTTCAGTTGGCATTTGACTTCCTGAAAGATGGCATAGCGACAGAAGAGGAGCTTGATGCGGCATTTGTGCATGCACAGGAAGTCATAGAGCGTCTTGAGTTAGCAAACATGTTGAGACGTGAAGAAGACCAGCTTGGTGCGGTGTTGAAGATAGTCGCAGGAGCGGGAGGTACGGAAAGCCAGGATTGGGCGTCGATGTTGTATCGAATGTATACACGATATTGTGAATCGAAGGGTTATAAAGTGACCGTGACCAACTTCCAGGATGGTGATGAAGCAGGAATAAAGACAGTGACAATGCAGATAGAGGGCGATACGGTATATGGCTATTTGAAGAGCGAGTCGGGAGTGCATCGTCTGGTAAGAGTGTCGCCGTTCAATGCTCAGGGGAAGCGAATGACATCATTTACATCGGTATTTGTCACCCCCCTTGTAGACGACACTATAGAAGTGCAGATAGACCCTTCGAAAATAACGTGGGACCTCTTCCGTTCGGGCGGTGCTGGTGGTCAGAACGTGAATAAAGTGGAGACAGGAGTTCGTTTGCGCTACAAATTTAAGGATCCGGACACTGGAGTGGAAGAGGAAATCCTTATAGAAAACACAGAGACACGAAGTCAGCAGGATAACAGAGAGAATGCGATGCGTTTGCTTCGTTCGCAGCTCTATGACAGAGAGTTGAAGCGTAGGATGGCGCAAAGAGAAAAACTTGAGGCAAGCAAGAAAAAGATTGAATGGGGATCGCAGATAAGGAGTTATGTATTTGATGACCGTAGAGTAAAAGACCATCGAACAAACTATCAGACATCGAATGTGCAAGCAGTGATGGATGGTGACATAGATGCCTTCATAAAAGCTTATCTGATGGAATTTGGTGGTGCGGAAATTTAGGAATTAAAGGTATGAGTATATTCAGCATCTTCAAGAAAGATGACACCTCTGATGCGGCATTGGAGCGCTTGAAGACACCGGATCAGGAGCACATGGTGCTTCGCACAGAGAAACTTGTCAAGATATATGGCTCGCGCCGTGTAGTAGATGGTCCGTCGATACAGGTGCAGCAGGGAGAGATTGTCGGTCTGCTTGGTCCAAATGGAGCAGGAAAGACAACAACCTTCTACATGACAGTAGGACTTATCGAGCCTAATGAAGGTCATGTATATCTTGATGACAAAGAAATAACAGGTTATCCGGTATACAAGAGAGCCCAACTTGGTGTCGGCTATCTTGCTCAGGAGGCTTCGGTTTTCCGTACATTGTCAGTTGAAGACAATATACTTTCGGTATTGGAGATGACAAAATTTCCAAAAGACTACCAGAAGAAGCGAGTGGAGGAACTGATAGAAGAGTTTAGTCTTGGCCATATACGAAAGAGCAAAGGCATCCAGTTGTCGGGAGGAGAGAGACGTAGAACAGAGATAGCGCGTGCATTGGCCATCAATCCACGCTTTATAATGTTGGATGAGCCATTTGCGGGTGTCGACCCTATTGCCGTATACGATATTCAGAAGATAGTGTCGAAGCTAAAAGAGAAGAACATCGGAGTATTGATATCGGACCATAACGTAGGTGAGACATTGGCAATATGCGACCGTGGATATATACAGGTAAGTGGAAAGATGTTCAGATCGGGAACAGCAGAGGAACTTGCCGGTGATGCGGAGGTAAGGCGTGTATATCTTGGCAGTGACTTCGTGCTTAGAAGACGAAACTTCGACGAACTTGATTCGGAGATGGGAAAGAGGAAAACAGCAAACAATTAACAGATGAAAAGAGCATTATTTATAGATAGAGACGGCACACTGATAGTTGAGCCTCCAGTAACATATCAAGTAGACACACTCGAACAGTTGGAATTCATTCCTGGAGTGTTGAGAAACATGTATTTTATACAGAAGAACCTTGATTTTGAACTTGTGATAGTTACTAATCAGGATGGTTTGGGGACACCAGTCTATCCTCAGGAGCACTTTGACAATGTTCAGAAAAAAATGTTGCAAGTGTTTAGTGGGGAGGAAATACATTTCAGTGATATATTAGTAGATACATCATTCCCTGAAGACAACAAGCCTACACGTAAGCCTGGTACAGCACTTTTGTCAAAGTATATGACGGGTGAATATGACCTTGCAAACAGTTATGTCATAGGAGACAGGATGACAGACATGCAACTTGCACAGAATCTTGGGTGTAAAGGTCTGATGTTGTCAGATGAAGAGTCGCCAGTTGGTATCGAGAACTGTCGACGTTGTTCGTCGTGGGACCAGATAAGTGAGATATTGTTTGCTGGTGAGCGAACTGCGACTGTCAAGAGAACAACAAAAGAAACCGACATATTTGTAGAGATAAATTTGGACGGAACAGGCAAATGTGACATCAGCACAGGACTTGGATTCTTTGATCACATGCTGGAGCAGATAGGCAAGCATTCAGGATCGGATTTGAACATCAGGGTAAAGGGTGACTTGAATGTAGATGAGCATCACACAATAGAAGATACAGCGATAGCATTGGGTGAGGCGATACTGAAAGCTCTTGGCAACAAGCGTGGAATAGAAAGATATGGATTCTGTCTGCCAATGGATGATTGTTTGTGTCAGGTGGCATTGGATTTCGGTGGTCGTCCATGGTTAGTGTATGATGCAAAATTCACTCGAGAGAAAATAGGTGATATGCCAACAGAGATGTTTTTGCACTTCTTTAAAAGTTTGAGTGACGCCGCAAGGATGAACCTTAATATCAAAGCAGAAGGTGAAAACGAACATCATAAGATAGAAGGCATATTCAAGGCTCTGGCTAAAAGCATAAAAATGGCCGTCAAGCGTGATATCTATAAATATGAGTTGCCATCAACCAAAGGTATGCTATAATGAAAAAAGTATATTTTGGAGACAGATATATTGTTATTGCAAGTGAGCCATCAGACACACTGCTGAACTATAATTATGGTGGTGTGACAGGTGATTTGTGGGATTTTGTAGAAGAATTTGTCTCGACAGAAACTATGCCTGATGCGTGTATCTGTTTAGGTGATGAGGAGACCATTTGGAAGGATTTTTCTGGTTTGTTTCGCAATATTGATGCAGCAGGTGGTCTAATAAAGAATGGCAATAATGAATACCTTGTGATTGACCGTCGTGGGTATATAGACTTGCCGAAAGGGAAAAAAGAACAAGGCGAAACCAACGAGCAGAACGCTCTTCGTGAGGTGAATGAGGAGACAGGAGTTGAGAACGTAAGAATAACATCACATCTTGTTGATACATATCATACTTATTTGATTGGTGAGGAACGAGTGCTGAAATGTACCCATTGGTATAATATGGAAGTTGATGGATCTCCTGCGCTTATTCCTCAGACAGAAGAAGACATCGTTGTTGCCAAGTGGGTATCAAAGGAAGAGTTGAAACAACTGTCATCTAAAACATACGCATCATTGCGTGATGTGTTTAATAATGCGGTAGAAGAATAGATTATTTTCACTTGATATGAAGATTACAATTGCTGATTTCAAACGTCTTGTAGTTGATGACTATAAGACCATTGTCAGGAGCCGACGTCTTGTTACAGAGATGCATTCTGACAATAGAGATGACATCATCCTAAATTGTGATCTTGCCCAGATAGTATTATCCAAATTTATAGGTGAGAAAGATATATTTATTTCATCTAAAATAAATATAGCTTATAATTTGGCAAAAGGGAAGCCAGAGATGGCAAAGAACTTGATGTCATATACTGATATATTTGCAGAAGTGAACAACATAGATGTGCCAAACATAATCGTATACGCTACATCGGACATTTCATTTGACTTCGCATATCAGATAATACGCAAGAAACTGCCATTGTTATATGTCATATATAATGTGGGGAATGCTGAGACAACTGCTTCGAATAGTGATATATTGAAAATGTTAGGTGGATTTACATCGTTATATAAAGAGAGGGTTAGTACTGTTTCGATTAGAGGTGGTGATTATGCATCATTGTTTGGAACACTAGAAAAGCAGATAGACTATACCAGACGATATCGATGTCCATCAATTGCAATAATAGATAAATGCGAAGACTGCATAGGAGAATTTTCAGATTGGATAACGGAAAAAGGACTTGCAGAAGAAGATGAGCTCAACGCCTACTATCAACAACAGCTAAAGTGACCACTCCGATACGCACGTATGGTATTTTTGCCAGTGCTTTGTAGCATACCTCAATAGTAGAGCCTGTAGTCAGAACATCATCAACAATCAACAGTCTTGCACCTGCATGTCTCTCTGGGGATTCGCATACATAGGTGTCTTGAATATCCGTCCATCTGTCAAACCTATTTTTCTTGGTTTGGGACTGTCCAACTTTAATGCGGAAGAGAATATCTTCTCTTACCATCATTCCTGTAATTTCGCTTATGCCTTTGGCTATTTCGGCAGTCTGGTTGTAGCCTCTTTGTCTTATTTTTTGAGGGTGAAGAGGTATCGGAATCAAGAAATCATAGTCCTTATGAAATCCACTTTGCAACATCATTAGTCCTAGTTGCCTTCCCATGAGTTGTGCTACATCTTTCCTCCCATGGTATTTGAAAGCATGGATTATTAATCTCAATCGCTCTCCTCTGCGGAAATAATACCCTGAGAAAGCAGAATATATCATGGTCAATCCCCAAAACTTTTGTTCTACGAAATTACCTCGTTGTGATTCGAAGCCAGTTCGTGGTAGTTCCTTTATACAATTTAAACAAACATAGTCATTGTCGTTGGCCTCAAGCATATTGCCACATATTTGACATCTTGAGGGATAGACCAAATGAGCCAATCCGGATAGCATTTCAGGAAAGGATGGGATTTTTATATATTGAAACAAGGACATGGTCTGAAAATCAGTTAGCTAGTTTTACCCACTTCCACAATTCTTTTAAAGTCACCTTTTTTCCATGCATAAGTATTCCTACACGATAAATCCTGGCCGATACCCATGTCGTAGCAATGAATGACAGGATGAGTACGGTAATAGACGTGTATATTTGCCATAAAGAAACATTAAAAGGTAGTCTGGCTATCATTACAAATGGTGAAGAAAATGGGAAAATAGACGCAAAAACTGTAACAGGTCCATGAGGGTCGTGTACAGCATACATTGCAAGATATAGTGAAGTAATGATGAGTATGTTAATAGGCATGCTTAGCATTTGTCCATCGGTATTCGAATCAGCGGAAGCACCTATACATGCATAAAGGCTTGCGTAGAGAAGATATCCGCCTATGTAATAAGATACAAATAAAGTCAAAACGCCTACAATATCAATAGAACGTAGTGCGGAAATAATTTCCATAGCCAATTCGGACGTTACATCCTGACTCATGTCGGCAGTAACAGATGCATCTGGAGTTGGCATTATAATGCTGGTGCATATCATAATACCAGTTCCAACGACTGCCCAGATAGCAATTTGAGTGAGAGTCATCAATGCAATGCCAATAATTTTTCCCATCATGAGGTCGAATGGCTTTACTGACGAGACAAGTATCTCGATAATCTTGTTTGTTTTCTCCTCCATCACGCTATTCATCACCATAGTTCCGCTGATGAGAACAGTCATATAGATAAGCATCATTGAGATTATTGAAATGAATTCTGTTATGAACGGTGATGATTCGCCATCAATTCCATTCTCGCTGATTGTTATATTTGATATATCTGTTTTATCATTGAGATGTGCAATGAGTGAATCTGCTTCTGGAAAATCATTACGCAATTTGTCAGTCAACTGCTGGCGGTATTCATTACGAATATCATTTCTAATCTTTGTACATGCATCGGTAGTTAGAGATGATGAAGAACATAGCTTAACATTTCCCTTTTTGTTTGGTGTGCCATTGATTAAAAGATATGCGTCATAGCCGCAATTGATATAAATGTGTCGGATAGAATCCTCGTCAATATCATTAGGGAAAGGAGTGTAGTGGACAATATCGTTGCTTTGTAGTGCATGTATGTATTGGTCTGTTCTGTCTGCTACGGCTACGTTATATGTAGTCTGACTGCCAACAGAGGTCAGCAAGATAGGGAGAATCATCATGATTATCATACTGAAAGGAACCAGAAGTGAAATCACAATGAAGCTCTTTTTCTTGACTCGAGTCAGGTATTCTCTTTGAATAACTAAAAATAGATTGTTCATAATGGTTTATTTGGATGGTGTATTTGTGATGTTATTGTCGTTTACAGCGGTCAAGAAAATATCATTCATTGATGGTAATTTTTCGTTTATACCGACAAGTTCTATATGGTTGATAAGAAACCGAATGAGATCGTTGGTACTCATTGGAGTTTTCATTTTGACGGTTGCAGAATTTATATCATGCGATGATGACAAGTCGGCTAAAACAATAGGATTGTCATCAGAATAGAGAAAGTCTGGTGAACCCTTGAAAGTTATATTGAACTCATTCTCCTTGAATTGTTGTTTGACATCCCATACAGTGCCACTTAGAATGACATGAGACTTGTTGACAAGAGAAATAGAGTCGCATATCTCTTCTACAGAAGCCATGTTGTGAGTTGAGAAAAGAATGGTAGCGCCATTGTCCCGCAGGTTGAGAATCTCTTTTTTTAGTAGGTTGGCATTTATAGGGTCGAAGCCGCTGAAAGGCTCGTCGAATATCAGAAGTTTCGGTTCATGAAGAACAGTTATAATAAACTGTATCTTCTGCTGCATACCTTTTGATAATTCATCGACTTTCTTGTCCCACCATTCGGTGATCTCGAACTTTTCAAACCAGTCCATTAGTCTTGACTTGGCGTCATTCTTTGAGATGCCTTTAAGCTGTGCAAAGAAGATAGCCTGTTCGCCCACCTTCATCTTTTTATATAGTCCACGCTCTTCTGGGAGGTATCCTATATTGGAAATATCATTGGGACATAGTTTGTGCCCATTGAAAAACACCTCTCCGCTATCAGGTTGGGTTATTTGGTTTACTATGCGGATAAATGTAGTTTTCCCGGCTCCGTTAGGACCTAAAAGACCATAAATAGCACCTTCTTCGACAGATATATTGAAATTGTCGAGAGCTCTGTGGTTATAATAGTCTTTTATAATGTTATGTGCTTCTAGAAATGCCATATTGGGGTGAAAAATTCAAATGTTATATTTTGATACCCATGACTATAACGTCATCAATTTGTTCCCAGTTGCCCTTCCAGCGCTTAAATTCAGCTTCAAGCTTTTTCTTCTGGTCTTCCATTGGTTCATTGACAATTTCCTCGAGGAAGCGCTTGAGAGCTCCTGCTGTATATGGTGGACGTCCTGGAGATGATGAGCCATCGAACTGGCTAGAGAAACCGTCAGAAGAGAAATATAGTGTATCTCCCTTTCGAAGTTGTGTGATAGTTTCGGTAAACTCGTTGCTGTTTCGATGTTCACCAACACCGCGGCGTGTGCCACGAATCTCGTTCATTTTGCCCTTGCTGAAGACATATATAGGTCGGCGTGCTGCCGCAGAAACAGCCTCGAGAGTATCGAAGTTGATTTCAATTATCGAGCAATCCATACCATCTTGTGCTTCAACATTCTGATTCTTGTTGAGAGTAGCCTTGATTTCCTTATCAAGTTTCTCGAGCAATGCGGCTGGGCGTCGGCTTTCCTCGTCATGTGTCGCATCATTGAGGAGGGCCGCACAAATCATGGACATGAAGGCACCCGGTACACCATGGCCAGTACAATCGCCGCAGCAAATGAGAATCTTGTTGTCGTACTTGCTATACCAGTAGAAGTCTCCACTAACAACATCACGTGGCATGAACAGAATGAATGAATCTGCAAAAGGATAGTCCTGAAGGCTGTCGATAGGAGGAAGAATAGCCGTCTGTATACGCTTAGCATAGTTGATACTATCCATGATATCGTTATTCTTCTTTTCTATTTCGCCTTTCTGTTCGCGTAATGTTATGGTTTGTCTGTCGACTTCGTCCTCAAGCTCCTTCTGTCTTTCGCGGAGTTTCTTTTCTCTCCATTTGGTTATAATTCGTACAATTACGAATATGAGCATAAGTAATAATAGAGGGAAGAATATAGACTTCCAGAAAGGTGCATCAATATGAATCTTTATCTGGAGTGGCTTCTTGCTTACGATGCCATCACTATTGAATGCACGTACGTGAAGAATATAGTCTCCATCAGGAAGGAAGTCGAACTCCTTATGGTTTTGAGTGCCCAGAGGCATCCATCTTTCGTTGTCATTGCCGTCCATCTGCAGCCAATATTCATATCTCACTTTTTGTGGGTCCTTCATACAGATACCTACAAAATCGAATTCGAACTTAGCGACATTGCCATCGTATGGATAAGGCAAATCTATATCTTCACCAATAGAATGTTTACGTCCTGATATTGTAGCCTTAGTAAGGTTAATGATAGGAGCTACACTATTCCGTTTGTCAAACTGTGAAATGTAGTGGACAACGCCAGAAGACGAAGAGAACCACAGGTCGCCAGTACCATCAGCTGTCACACCATTAAATTCCTGTCCGAGTCCGTTAGTGAGATTAAAAGCGCGAATATTTCCGGTGTTGAGATCGATACAGCTAAGACCAGGCTGATGACATACCCAAACGCGTTTGTTACCATCAATTGCGATGCCATAGCAATAATTCTTTTCGAGTCCATCGGCCACACTAATAGAAACGATAGAGTCATTGCTGGTACATATAACGCCATTGTTGACCGTAGCTAACCAAAATCTGTCTCGGTCATCTACAGCCATGCCTGCCACGTTGATAGGAACATCTGACAATCTGTGAGTTTCAAATTCTCCATCATTGGTAAACATGGTTATACCACTATCCTTAGGACCAAACCATACTTGATTGTCGTTGTCGATGTATACGAAGTTGATGTTGTTGTGTGGAAGTCCATCCACTGTGGTGTAGCATCTGCTTTCACCGGAAGGAATGTCGTAGACAATAAATCCACCTTGACTTGCAATATAGAGTTTGTCATCAGAGATGGCCAATCCGTTGATCATTTCACTTGTGTGTGATGATTCGTTGTAAGCCAAAGACGTGAAGTTTCTAGATTCACCCTTGCGGAAGAAAATACCAGAAGATTCAGTACCAACATACTGGACAGAACGTTTGTCATCGAAAGCGATGCTTGTTATTGATGTGCCGTTTGGTAGGCCCATAGTTGGGTCGAAGTACTCGAAATTGGCAATGCATTGCTTGTCCATCTTGATGAGACCTGTGTTTAAGCCCATCCATAGGTGTTTGTCGTCAACGGTAGCGGTTGTTATCTTGTTGCGCTGGAAACCTATTTCTGTCAAGTCATATTGAGCGAAGTAGTTATTGACCCATGCTACAGCTCCACCACCATAAGTGCCGAACCAGAAGATGCCTTCACGATCGAGCATGATGCTTGATATGAAGTTGTTATCCATACCATTGCTTTCGTTGAGCGTGAGAGCTTCTGTATACTGCTGAGTTTCAGATGAGAACGTCCACTGACGAAGTCCTTGCCCCCATGTGCCTATGTACAGGTCACCATTGTCGGCCTCGAAGATAGTACGGATATCATAGGCGGTATTATCAGTTGAGCAAGTCTCGATACATCTGTCAAGTTTTGTCGCGCCCTTGTCAAGAGCATATTTATATATCTCGCCATCCTCTGTGCCGATGAGGTAAGTCCCATCTTCGTGTGACTTTGTAATACAGTTTGTAGCAGAACTTGGCAGGTCTGCGATGTCTTCAGGGTCGCGGAGAGATCCGTCGACATTAAACTTGACAAGCATTGTGCCATCTGATGTGCCTACAAGGAGTGTCAGAGAGTTTACTGCCTTGACAGAGTAGTATATACGACGCCCGAATTTTTCGCGGTCGAAGTATGTCGTTACAGAATGGTCGGGAGCGATTTTTAGAATACCTTTGTTTTGCTCGACGGCCCAAATATTGCCTTTGTCGTCGAGGCACATATCCTTGATAGGTGCAGATACATCATCGACATGAATCTTATGAAACTGGCTGTTAATGCTGTATGTGAACTGTCCATTGCCATGTCCGCACCACAGACGTCCGTCTGTGTCGATGAGCATAGAGCTTACGAAACTGTCGGCAAGTGAGTCGCGTGTTGTGTAATTGGTGAACTTGAGGCCGTCGTACTTGGACAAGCCTTCGGCCATACCAATCCAGATGAAACCGTTTTTGTCCTGTGTGATGCTATAGACATAGTTCTGAGGCAAGCCAGAAACCATGGTATATTTAGACAAGTTGAAATTCTGGGCATAAAGAGATCCTCCCCATGCGAATATCAACATTATAATTGCGAATATCTTTTTCATATTATTGATAATTCAAATGTCTCAAGACAACTCACTTTCAAAAACGGCAAAGGCGTTCGCTATGTAACGCATAATGGGGGCCTGCCAAGGCAGGCTCCCTATGGTTTGTAATTACTGTATTATTTTGTCTTCTGCTTAACGCCGATAGTGTACTTGTACTTTGGAATACCACCGATAGGCACACTATAGAAAGGCATCAGTTCACCATACTGGTTCTCAAGGAAGATGACCACATTATTATTCTTGAGTGGTTTGTTCTTGAATTTGACCATCTGTATATCCCATGAAGTCCCCTTTTCTGCATCATCAACCTTGTGTGTACTTGTCTGCCACTCGTCGTTTCCGCTGACCTTCATTGGAATACCATTTTTACATACAGAGATGACTCGAATCATACCATCGTTATCCCAGTCGAAGTTAGACTGTTTGATCGATACAACCTTGCTGTCAATGTATGGATATATATGAGAAATCTCGTTGCCATTGTCATACATACGGAACTTGTATTTGAAGTAGTATGCAAAAGCTCCATCGACCTTGATGTTGTCGTCTGATTTGCGAGAGAGGAACATGCGGTACATGTTTCCGTCATCTCCACTAAGTCCTTCAACGCATATTTTGAAAGTACGACCGCCATATTCAGGGAGGTTTTCACCTTCAGAAGGGTTGAATGGGCCAAAGGTATACCACTTGTTGTCGTATGTTGGCTCTGAACCGAAAGTCTTGGTGGCAAGCAATGTTCCACTGTCAAAGTCGCCCTTTTCGTTACACTTCTGAGCATCTTTGTTAGAGCATGAACCTACTCCGCCATATACTGAGAAACGAGTCTTGGTATTCCATGCGCCATTGAGCTCGTCATTCTGCCCACCAGCATCTGGGTCGAAGATGCGGATATAGATAGGCTGAGTGTAATCGGATGGAATAGAGAAGAAAATGACCTGAAGACAGTTGTCATCACCCCATTCTGTCTGTCCATTCTTGCCGAAAGTCATAAGAAAAGGTATGTTTTCATCGGCACCAGGAACAGGCTGCGCACCAGCAATCTCTGCCAAGCCAATAAAGGCAAGTAATGCCATAAGAACTTTCTTTTTCATATATTCTTAAGTTTATGCGTTACAAAAAATGTTTTATTCAACAGTGACATCTATCCAAGTACAGATTCTCACTGATGGATCCTCATCAGCAATCGTGCCACACTTTACACGATACGTACCTTTTTTATCAAAAGTTACATTTGCCTTCTGTCCTTTGAACTTGACTCCATTGCCAAAATTCCAGTAGTAATCCTTTGGCGTAATGTTAGTTAGATATTTGTTGTCGGCTGTAAATGTAACTTTTTTACCAGCCTTGATTTTTTCAGGAACATGAATATTTACCTGTACAGGTCGGCGTAGCTCCATCGCATATTCGGCAATAGTGAAAAGTTCTTCACCAGATGTCTTATCGAGAACGCTAAGCGCGATTGTATAGTCTCCCGGACCCTTGAAACAGTGGTCGACCTCAAGGCCGTCGTGCTGCTGTCCATCGCTGATAGTCCATTTGAAGCTGAACATATCTGGGTCGTAATTTTCAGCAGACTCTTCAAAGAATGTATAGCAATAGTTTTCTTCAACATATTCGTTCTCTTCATTGAATGTAGGGAACTTCTGCTTGAAGAAGTAAATCTTGTCTTTGCCATGTCGGTTGGATGTGAAATATCCCCAATCTTCATCGTCACTATAATAGAAGCCGTAATCGTCGCCCATGCTGTTTATCTTGACATCAAAACGGACTGGTTCAGCAAAGCCTGTAGATGTGCGATAGGTATAATAGATGTCGAGTTTTTTGCTGTCTTCACGTCCGTTGCTGGCGAAGAATATCTTACCAGAAGGATGAATGAATGGAGACATTTCTGAACCTCGGGTATTGATTACACCTCCCATGTTGGTTATCGCTCCCCAACGTCCGTTGACTTTTTCGCAGTAGTAGAGGTCTGTACCACCTTCGCCTCCAGGTACGTCAGAGACAAAAATCATCAGATTGCCATCCTGTGAATATGTCGGGTAGCCAGCGTTGGCATAGCGCACCTTTACCTCACTTGGAATCCCGTCTGTCTCATCAGCAGTTGATGCATAGTCGAAAATTGCAAGCGGAGCTCCCTTGATGGTTGACTCAACTCGGGTGTTCTGCGTTATATGCATCTTGTTGTCGGCGTCAAATGCGACTGCTGCTTGATTATATGGTCTGTTACTCTTGTCAAGGAAGCTCTTAGGGCGTCCGTTCGGCTTTTTGTCTTTCAGACTGACTGAGTAGAGCTGATAGAGTCGGTCGAACTCCTGGTTGAAATAGTTTATGACGATATCATTCTTTGCATCTGAAGCAAAGATTAGTACAGAGTCATGGACAACAGGATTGATAGTGGAACTGTTGCCAAGAAGGTCTATGTTGATAACATCTATATCTTGGGCGAATGCTCCATTGGCGAAAACCAAAGCAGCGGCAATCGTGCCAAGTTGTTTTGCAAATTTCAATATCGTATTCATTGTATAAATCATCATAACCCATTAAACATTAGAAGAAACGAGGATTTACTGTTTTTACCTTATATACTAGGTCGTACTGGATAGAAATCTCGTGTGAGCCGCGGCTATATCCACTCAAGTCTCCTGTTGTAACGCCATAGTTGTAGGCAATGCGCATCTGTGGCAATGCTTGTACTGCAACGCCAGCGCTTATTTCGTTTTTTGTGCTGTATGAACCGTCGACCCAAATGAAATCCTTCCAGATGACACTGAGGGTGCCAGTGACGTCTGCTTCATATTTCTTGCTGTATGAAGCCATGACTGATGGCTGAACTTTTATCTGGCCATTGCCTATGAGTCCACCGCCTGTCGCAATGTATTGAGCATCGGCAGGAGCGAATTCAGCATCAACACGATCAAATTCATCGCTAATGAAGAGTGATGTTGCTGAGAGTCCAAAGAAGAATCTCTGGTTATAGACAGATGCACCGAAGCCAAGAAGAGGAGTCGTGTTACTAGTGTTTTCAGCAAAAACATCATCTCCCTCATCGATAAGTTTGACTTTAGTCCAGTCAGTACTTCTTATTGACACACCAGGAAGAAGTGCCAGTCCAACCCATGTGTTCTTGGCTACGTTGAAACGATAACCTAAGGCCAATTCAATACCTGTATTGGATGCCTGATGTATCTGTTGGTTCCATCCTTGTAGACCAATGATTATGTTCTCCTTTTTTAGAGGTGTGTGGCAACTGAACAGGATGCTTGTTGGTGTGTTCTCGATGCCAGTCCACTGCTTTCGCCAGCTACCAAAGAATGTCAATCCTTCACGGCTACCTGCAAACGCAGGATTTATAGCAAATTGGTTGTGGATGTATTGTCCGACAATCAAATCGTTCTGCGCCTTGGCATTACTTGTGTTCGCAAAAAGGGCAAGTACGACAAGTAGAATTGTTGATATTAATTTTTTCATCACTTCTTGTTTCTCTTAATCACCAAAGTGGCCTTAGTAGTCTTAATACCATCGCCTTCGAATATGTACACGTAATAGCCATCTTCAAGACCTTCAGCATTCCAATCATTGCGATAATTATCCTGCTCGAAAACAATCTTACCCTTAGGGTCATAGACAGCAACATGATTCTCGTCTGGGATGCCTTGAATAACCAGGTAGTCGTTCTTGCCATCGATATTAGGACTGAATCCATTAGGTGCGTTCACAGGGGCATAAGTGTTGACATATTGTCGAATAGTTACTTCACAATCCTTATGGTCCTCCATCTGGTTAATCTCAGTATAGTCGATAGCCAATAGACCGGTTTTGTTTGTCGAGAAGTAATATTCGGCTGAATTGCCATTGAGGCGTGTACGTTCCTTGCTGATGATGTTGTCTACTTTTACCTTACTATTATAGTGACGGTGGAAGATTTCGGCAACTTCGTAGCGGAATGTTGTGCCCATGTCAGACATTACCCTTGATATCATGACTTCACGTCCCTCTATCTCGGTGGTGTCGACAGGTGCTGTGATTATAGGTTTGCGGTCAATAACTGTTATTGTACCACTGATTCCGTCATCATGAGTCTCACATCCGTTTTTGTCAGAGATGAGTTTAATTGTAATGTCTCCTGCTACTCTTGAATGTATGGTCTGGCTTGTTGTTCCAATAGGCAAATCGGTATATTTCTCTCCATTTGATAGGGTGACAGCAAACGGACCATTGCCTTCAAGTGTGACGTCACCCATGAATTCGAATGCCGGATCGTCTGTGAGTGCCGAACAAATGTATTGAGCCTCGAGTCCAGTTTCTTCATCATCGTTCAGTACGATTGATCCCTTAGGTGCCTTCTTGAAATTAAAGGTACGGCTGTCCTCACTCTTGCAAAGTCCATCAGGACCTGTTGTCTCAACAAGATAAATTGTCTCTGAACGTTCCGACTGGGTGTTGAGTTTCATGGTCGCTATGCGTTCGTCCTTGTTCTCTAGGTCGATGTTGGCTCCTGCTGACCAGTGGTAGCTCGATATGTCTGACCAGCGTCCGTCGGCTTCAAGGGTGTGAGTGTAACCGCAGATATCATCAGATACTGGAGAAATTATTTCTGCTTTTGGAATGCCCCAGACGTGGACGGTAAGTGTATCCAGGTTTCTATGCACCGTCTCGAAATCATCATGTCTCAATCCAAGTACGTATTGATAAACTACGTGTTTGCCTTCTGGGTCGTTCTTTACGTCTGCCTCTTCTGGTACCTGCAGGCTCACGCTTTTGCCATAGCCGTTATTGTCGAGTTTGCCAGCTTCTACTTTGATGTTTTCGGTTTTTATCTCCTTGCCGTTGATGATGGTCGTACAAGGTACCTCGCAGTTTTCGGCTTTGTTGAGTTTTATCTTTACGTCAAAAGAAATTTGACCGTGGCCACATATTACTGTGTCGGGCTTTGATACCAATTTGAGTGGCTTGTCGTTGTCAGCCATTGCCATGTTGCAAGATGCTGCTACGGCAAAGATGACTGCAAATGCGTTGCGCAGTCTTTTGGCGCTTGGAAATATGGTATTAAAATAATTGTTCATTGATACACTGCAAAATGTTTGTCCGTTTAGGTAGATGATTACCGATACGGAAATATCTTGTTGAATACGCAAAAATAGTGATTTAAGCAAAACACTCCAAAAAAATAGAGATATTATTTGTTTTGAGTCTATAAAAAGGGTGTATATTTGTGGTACTAAAACGAAAGACGATGAATTGGAAGGATCTATTGATACCTCAAAGGACTGGACAGTCCATTGATAACATAAACCACCGCAGAACTGAGTTTCAAAGAGACTATGACCGTTTGATCTTTTCGGCACCGTTCAGGCGCATGCAGAACAAGACACAGGTTTTCCCTCTTCCAGGTGCTGTGTTCGTGCACAACAGGTTGACACATAGTCTTGAAGTGTCGAGTGTCGGACGTTCGCTTGGTAATATTATTGGTGCCAAAATAGTGGAAAGTGGCGAGGCTGATGAAAATAAGTATGTTGAAGAGATTGGTTCCATTGTCGCTTCAGCTTGCTTGGCTCATGATATGGGTAATCCGCCTTTTGGCCATTCGGGCGAAAGTGCCATTTCTCACTTCTTTACCAATGGTGCCGGACAGGAATATCTCAAGGATATGAACGAACTTGAGCAGTCCGATCTTATTAATTTTGACGGTAACGCTAATGCTTTCAGACTACTGACTCACTCGTTCAACGGACGCCGTGATGGCGGTTTCGCCTTGACTTTTCCGACGGTAGCATCTATAATTAAATATCCTCGTTCGTCACAAGGTTATAAAAAGATAGGCTACTTCCAGCAAGATAAGGCTTCTTTTGACTATATCATGCAGCGTCTCAACATTCCCAAAGCACCCGAAGGACTTGGCTTGGAATATGTACGCTATCCGCTTGTCTATCTTGTCGAGGCGGCCGACGATATCTGCTACCAGATAATGGACATCGAGGACGCCTATAAGCTTGGTATCCTATTCTACGATGAGACTCGCGAACTGCTGATGTCTTTCTATGACAAGGTAGAGGACAGAGAAGTCTATGACCGTCTTGACGAGGTTTGCAAAATGGTTACAGACCGTCATGAACAGGTGGCTTACATCCGTTCGAAGGTCATAGGTCGCCTTGTTGAACGGTGTTCGCAGATTTTCTGGGAAAACCGTGAAGCTATCTTGACCGGCACATACAAAAACACACTTATCAAAGATCTTCCTCCGACTGAATCGGCTGCAATGGAGGCAGTAAAGAAACTGTCTGTCAATCGTATCTATAGACACCAGTCTGTACTTGAAATCGAACTTTCCGGTTTTACGATAATTGGTTCTCTGCTTGAAGTGTTCATTGAAGCGATGAAGAACCCTTCGTTGTATTATTCTAAACTTCTCAGTCCTTACGTACCAGATCAGTATAAGGTAGGTAAAGATGCTTCGACCTACGATAAACTGCTGTCGGTGGTGGACATGATTTCCGGAATGACCGACCTTTATGCCCTTGACTTATTTAAGAAAATCAAGGGCATCGGAATAGGCTAGTCTATGTCTTTAACTCTTTAGAAGAGTGTTCTCTCTGTTGGTGTAGAGTCTTCTTTGTCGTTGTCTGGTTCCTCTTCAACGACAGGCTCTTCACGTACTGTTGGGATGAGCGGCTCGAGTTCGACAATTTTGCTTACGTCGAATGTTGTGAGTCGCTTGCCCTTGGCTTTGACGCTCTTTTCTCCTATGAAGTCCATTGCGTCTACTTCCTCTTTGTTTCGCCACTTGTCGGTGCCACCATAGGTTATTTCGATGCGTGCATGGTCTTCATCAGAGAATAGTATCATCTTCGATTTCGGTGCCTCGCTAATCATGAGCTGTGGCTTCTTCTCTGGTTCGAGCTTGAAGCGCTTGAGGTAGTACGACTTCTGTTCTCCGTCATAGTAGACTACTGACCATGTCTTGCGTTGGTCATACTTCTCTATGCGTAGTATGTTGTCTTCGAAGTGTTGTTCAAAGTCATAGCCTGTAGTGATGGCCTCGCCTTTGTTGTTGATGATAAGGATGAGGTCGTCGGCTCCGAATTCACCGAGAAGCTGTCCATGTCCGTCTGGATTGAGTCGGAGTGTTTCTGGCTCAAACCATACTTTGCGTCCGCCCAATGTTGAACCACCCTTGTGCTTCAAGACTACTTTGTGTACTTCGTGCTTTGAGAGCACGTTGCCTCGTGCAGCACGTCCCTTGACCATCAGTTCGGCCATGTTGTAGTCAAATACAAGGTTCTTCATCTTCAGTTTTGGCTTGAGGAGTACTTTGAGCACTTCGCTCTCTCCATTAGGGTTGGCGCTGAAGTAGAATAGTTTCGACTTCTTGTGTTCGGTGATGAAGTAGTATTCTTTGTCACGTGTGATACCTGTGACTGCAAATCGCTTGACGAATGTA
The DNA here is from genome assembly GCA_024401355.1 of Bacteroidales bacterium. GTDB lineage: Bacteria > Bacteroidota > Bacteroidia > Bacteroidales > Marinilabiliaceae > W3P20-009. The sequence continues at coordinate 42,531 of JAKSLF010000013.1, forward strand.
GTTCCAGTTTCACCATCCAGATATGCGGCGTGGTATATCGTTCGGTTGTCGTTTTTCTTGAATATGGCGATATGGATTACACCTGTGCCAACGTTGAGCTTTGTGTCAATCTTCTTGACTACGAAACGTCCGTCTTCATAGAAGAGTATGACGTCGTCAATGTCTGAGCAGTCGCAGATAAAGTCGCCCTTCTTAAGTCCATATCCCATGAAGCCGTCTTCGCGATCAAGGTAGAGTTTTGCGTTACGTACTGCAACTTTGGTCGAATCGATGTTGTCAAACGAACGTATCTCGGTGAGACGTGGATGGTCTTTGCCATACTGCTTCTTGATGCGCTTGAAGTAGGCTATCGAGTAGTCGATGATATGCTCGATGTCGTTCTTCACTCGCTCCATCTCCTCTTTGAGTGCAACAAGTTTCTCTTCTGCTGCGTCTGAGTTGAAACGAAGGATGCGCGCCATCTTGATGTCAAGAAGGTGAAGAATGTCTTCCTTGGTTACTGCACGGATAAACTGAGGATAGTATGGTGTCAGTCGCTCGTCGATATACTCACATGCTTCGTCGTTGTTGTGAGCCTCTTCGAATCTCTTGTCCTTATATATACGCTCTTCGATGAATATCTTTTCGAGCGAGAGCATGTGCCACTGGTGTTCCAGCTCGTTGAGCTTTATTTCAAGTTCCTGCTTGAGAAGATCTACGGTCTGGTCTGCGTTGTGCTTGAGAATTTCGCTGACACCCATGAAGTGAGGTTTGTTCTCATAGATGACGCAGGCGTTTGGCGAGATGTTGAGCTCGCAGTCGGTGAACGCATAGAGCGCATCGATTGTCTTGTCTGGCGAAGCACCTGGTGGAAGTGTTATGACGATGTTTGCCGTTGCGGCGGTCTTGTCATCTATCTTCTTTATCTTGATTTTCTTCTCGTTGACTTTTAGTATTGAGTCGATGAGCGATTCTGTTGTCTTGCTGAATGGTATCTCTGTTATTGCAAGTGTCTTGGCGTCAATCTTGTTGATCTTAGCACGTACACGTACTACACCACCACGCAGTCCGTCGTTGTAGCGCGATACATCGATAGAACCACCTGTAGGGAAGTCTGGATATAGTTCGAACGACTCTCCCTTGAGATATGCGATAGATGCGTCGATAAGCTCGTTGAAGTTGTGAGGCAGAATCTTTGAAGCAAGACCTACGGCAATACCTTCAACGCCCTGTGCAAGAAGCAGAGGAAACTTAACTGGTAGAGTGACTGGCTCTTCGTTTCGTCCATCGTACGACTGTTTCCAGATGGTAGTCTTAGGGTTAAAGACAACATCGAGAGCAAACTTAGTAAGTCGCGCTTCTATATATCGTCCAGCAGCAGCATCGTCGCCTGTGAGTATGTTACCCCAGTTACCCTGAGTGTCGACAAGTAGTTCCTTTTGTCCAAGACCGACGAGAGCTTCTTTGATTGATGCATCACCATGAGGGTGAAACTGCATGGTGTGACCCACGATGTTTGCTACTTTGTTGAAGCGTCCGTCCTCCATGCGGTTCATCGAGTGGAGCACACGTCGTTGTACTGGCTTCAGACCATCGTTGAGATGTGGCACGGCTCGTTCGAGAATAACGTAAGAGGCATAGTCGAGAAACCACGATTTGAACATGCCGTGGAGCTGGCTGTGCTTTACAATCTCGTCGTTCCACAATGGAGCAAGACCGTCATCTTCGACAATGTCATCAGTATTGTCGTCAAGTGGAGTGTTCTCGTCAAGGCTTTCGCTGTTTTCGAGTTCGTCCTGGCTGTCATTTATCTCGTCGCTCATGGTGAGTGGTTATTATCGGTTGTTGGAAATCATTTTATTAATCGTATTGCTCTTCTTCGACAAGGTCTTCTTCGACCACGAGGTTGTCGATGATGAAATGCTGGCGTGAGGATGTATTCTTGCCCATGTAGAATTCCAGAAGTTCCTTGACAGCATCGTCCTTCTTCATGTTGACAGGACTGAGTCGCATGTTTTCATTGATGAATTCACGGAACTCCTCCCAGTTGATTTCACCGAGACCCTTGAATCGTGTGATCTCTGGTTTCGCACCAAGTTTCGATATGGCCTTGTCTCGTTCCTCCTCTGAGTAGCAATAGATTGTCTTCTGTTTGTTGCGGACGCGGAAAAGCGGCGTTTCGAGAATGAAGAGGTGACCGTTGCGGATTACTTCAGGGAAGAACTGTAGGAAGAATGTGATGACGAGCAGACGGATGTGCATTCCGTCGACATCGGCATCGGTTGCTACGATTACCTTATTATAACGTAGATTGTCAATTCCTTCCTCAATGTCCAGAGCTGCCTGCAAGAGGTAGAACTCCTCGTTCTTGTATACGATGTCTCGCTTGAGTCCGAATGTATTGAGCGGTTTACCACGAAGTGAAAATACCGCCTGAGTGTTTGCATCGCGAGCCTTGGTGATAGAACCCGATGCAGAGTCTCCCTCGGTGATGAAGATGCATGTGTCTTCTTTAAGGTCGCTGTTCGACGTGTAGTGTAGCGTGCAGTCACGCAGCTTCTTGTTGTGGAGGTTGGCCTTCTTGGCCTTCTCACGAGCTTGCTTCTGAATGCCGCTGATGGCTTTGCGCTCGCTTTCCGAGTCTTTTATCTTGTCTTGTAAAGCCCTGGCAGTCTCCGGATTACGATGCAGGTAGTTGTCTAGTTGCTCGGTGACAAAGTCAAGCATGAACTGACGGATTGTGACACCGGCAAGTGGATTGTCTTGTGCATCTGAAGGTGCCATCTCCTTCGAGCCGAGTTTTGTTTTTGTCTGGCTCTCGAAAATTGGTTCCTGTACCTTTATAGAGACAACTGCTGTGATGCCTGAACGTATGTCGTTGACGTCAAAGTCTTTCCCGTAGAACTCACGGACGGTTTTGACGATTGCTTCTTTGAATGCGATGAGGTGTGTGCCACCCTGTGTTGTGTTCTGGCTGTTGGCGAATGAGTAGTACTCCTCGCCATAATGGTTGGCGTGAGTGATAGCTAGTTCCAGGTCGTCACATTCTAGGTGAATGATTGGATAGACCGCATCGTCACTCATGTTCTGCTGAAGGAGGTCCACAACTCCATTGTCGCTCTTGTATGTCTCACCATTGAAGACGAGCGAGAGTCCACGGTTAAGGTATGAGTAGTTCTTCATCATTTTGATGATGAAGTCATCGTTGTACTGATAGTTTTCGAAAAGGGTAGCGTCTGGGTCAAATGATACGCGCGTTCCATTCTTCTCCTTGGTTGGCTCGATGTCATATTCTTTGACAACAACACCTTTTGAGAATTCCACTCTTTTCTTCTGTCCATCGCGGATTGCCTCGACAACGCATGAAGTAGAAAGAGCGTTTACGGCCTTGATACCCACACCGTTAAGACCTATTGACTTCTTGAAGGCCGAACTGTCATACTTGCCACCTGTATTCATCTTTGAGACTACATCGACAACCTTGCCCAATGGTATTCCACGACCATAGTCACGTACAGAAACACGGGCATGATCCGTTATGGTCACTTCAATCTTGTTGCCGAATCCCATCATGAATTCGTCGATTGAGTTGTCCATTACCTCCTTGAGAAGCACGTAGATACCATCGTTATCGTATGTACCATCGCCAAGTCGTCCGATGTACATTCCAGGACGATGACGTATGTGTTCATACCATTCGAGGGTTACGATATTGCTTTCGTCGTATGATGCGTTGGTCTTGTTGCCAGTGAGGTCTAATTCGTCAGCCATAACTTACTTTCTCCTAAAATAACTGCGTATATTCTGACGCAAAGATAACGAATTTTTTACTTTATTAATACTCCTCACGAAAATATTTTCGTATCGCGAGCCGTTGCTCTCATGTTATGCGATTCTCATTAAATATATTATGTCAACATAATGACACAAAGGCGGCCGAAAAGCGAAATGTTCTTGTTAATCCATCTTTGGGTTAAAAAGCCACTTCCATTTGTTAATTCGAGCGCAATCCCGTTGATTATATTTAATAATCTTTCACAGTTTAGGCGGCCTCGACTTCAGACACTTTTCTCGGAGGGATAACGGTACCTTACCGTACCCTTACCATACCTTCCTGACTCCATTAAAAAAGGCATCTCTTTAACTCACGTTAACGATGGTCGTGGTCAAAGTGGTCAAACTCGATTCCCCGATTGTTTTCTCGCCTAATCTATAGGATATGTGTCCAATTTCTTGTTGCGTTCCTTGTAGTCAAGAGTGTAGTGGAGGCCGCGGCTCTCATGACGCTTCTGGGCCATCTTGATGATGAGGTAGCCAATATTAATCTTGTTGCGGAGTTCGCAAAGTTTCATGGATACCTTCGATGCATTGTAGAGGTCCTCTGTCTCACGATAGATAATCTCAAGACGATCAAGTGCTCGCTTCAGTCTGAGATTAGAGCGAACGATGCCGACATAGTTGCTCATGATTGTCTCTACTTCCTTGTTCGCCTGAGTGATGAGAATCATCTCCTCGTTGTGGACTGTTCCCTCGTCATCCCAGTCTGGTACATCCTCACGCCATTCAGTCTGACGCATTACTTCTGTTGAGTCCTTGGCTGCAACGTCTGCATATACTATCGCCTCGAGGAGTGAGTTGCTGGCCAGACGGTTGGCACCATGCAAACCTGTGCATGAACATTCGCCTGCTGCGTAGAGGTTATTGATCGAAGATCGTCCGTTGAGGTCGACCTTGATACCACCACAAAGATAATGTGCTGCTGGAACTACCGGTATCATCTCCTTAGTGATGTCGATGCCAATAGACAAGCACTTGTTATATATCATTGGGAAGTGGTGCTTTGTCTCCTCTGGGTTCTTGTGAGTAACGTCGAGGTAGACGAAGTCGTCACCCGATATCTTCATTTCATTGTCGATAGCACGTGCTACGATATCGCGAGGTGCAAGACATCCACGTTCGTCATACTTCTCCATGAATGTCGAGCCGTCTTTGAGCTTTAGGATGGCACCATAGCCACGCATGGCTTCTGTAATGAGGAAGTTAGGACGCTCCTGCGGATTGTAGAGCGACGTTGGGTGGAACTGGATGAACTCCATGCCCTTGATAATACCCTTCGCACGGAATACCATCGCAATGCCGTCACCTGTCGAAATCGTTGGGTTTGTTGTCACCTGGTAGACATTACCCACACCACCAGTTGCCATCATCGTTACCTTTGAGAGGAATGTGATAATCTCATGTGTCTTCTCGTTCAGCACGTATGCACCATAGCACTTGATGTCTCTCATCCATGGTTCGTTCGAACGACCCAGATGATGCTGGGTGATGATGTCGATGGCAAAATGATTTTCGTAGACATCGATATTTGGATGGTTCTTTATCTGTGAGATGAGAGCTCGCTGAATCTCCTCGCCAGTATTGTCAAGGTGATGGAGTATACGGAATTCTGAGTGTCCGCCTTCCTTGTGGAGGTCAAACTGACCATCAGCTTTCTTGTCGAAATCGGTTCCCCATTCCAGCAGCTGCTTTATCTGCTCTGGAGCCTTGGTGATGACGAGTCGGACTGTGTCAGGGTCGCAGATGCCTGCTCCGGCTATATGAGTGTCGATGATATGCTTCTCATAATTGTCCTTCTCGATATCGGTAACTGCAGCAATGCCGCCCTGTGCCTTCGATGTGTTGGTCACCTCAAGTGTCGTCTTTGAGACGAGGGCAACCTTTCCGTTTTCGGCCACCTTGAGTGCATAGCTCAATCCGGCAGCTCCAGAACCAATGACTAGGTAATCGTATTTCTTTCTCATCTTAATTATAATTTGAGTGGAAACATGTCGTTTCGAAATACAAATTTAAGAGGTATTTTTATTCATTGTCATGCTGAAGCAAGAAAAATTAGCATCTGACGAGTAAATGAAGACGTCAGAGACATAAATATGGATGTATTTTGTATATTTGCGAATAAAACAAAAAGAAGAAAAACATGACTACAGCATATCTACTCGACGCATACGCTTTGATATATAGAGCTTATTATGCGTTCCTTCGAACACCACGCATGAATTCTAAAGGCATTAACACTTCGGCTGTTTTCGGATTTGTCAATACGGTTGTCGACCTGCTGTCCAAAAGAAAGCCAGACTATATCGCCGTGGCGTTTGATGTTCATGAACCGACTTTCAGACACAAGATGTATCCCGAATATAAGGCTCAGCGCGAGGCTCAGCCTGAGGATATCAGGATTGCTGTACCTTATATACAGCAGTTTCTGCGTGCAATGAATATTACTATTGTAGAGTGCCCTGGATATGAGGCCGACGACATAATTGGTACTTTGTCTACCAGATTGAAAGACAAGGTCGATGTCGTCTATATGATGACTCCCGACAAGGATTATGGTCAGCTGGTCAGAGACAATGTTAAAATGTACAGGCCATCTACAAGTGGTATCGAAGAGTGGGGACTTGATGAAATTAAGGAGAAGTTTGGAATCGAGCGAGCTGAACAGGTAATCGACTTGCTTGGATTATGGGGCGACTCGTCTGATAATATTCCTGGCTGTCCAGGTATCGGTGAGAAGAGAGCCAAGGAACTTCTATCTACATACGGTTCGATTGATGGAATATACGAGCACATCGATGAACTGAAAGGAAAGCAGAAGGAGACTTTCCTAGCCAACCGCGAGCAGGTCGAGATGTCAAGGGTACTGGCTACTATAGTTACTGATGCACCTGTCGAGTTCGATTTCGAAGCAAGCAAAATGAAGGAGCCCAACATGGCTGAAATTCAGAAGCTTTTTGCCGAACTTGAGTTCAGAAGTGTCCTGCCACGCATCGCTGCCTTGTCGGGTGGTGAACCAGCTGAACTCGGCGGTCTGTTCGCTGCCGCTGATGCTAATGAGGAAAAATCTGAACCAGTCGAAGAGGTAGTGTTAGCCAAGGCGTCGACTACAAAGCATGAATATAAGGTAATAAAGACTGACGATGAGATTAAAGCTTTGGCCAGCGAACTGAAAAAGGCAAAGGTGGTTTGCTTCGATACCGAGACGACGTCTATCGAAGCTATGGAAGCTGATATCGTCGGACTCTCTTTTTCTACTGAACCTCATAAGGCTTATTACATTCCTTTCGATGCTAGCGAAGGTCTTTTCGCATCCGACAATTATGGTGAGGCAAAACGACGTCTCGCTCTGCTGAAAGATGTTTTCGAGTCGGAGTCTATAGCCAAGGTCGGTCAGAACATGAAATATGACATATTGGTATTGTCATATTATGGTATTGAGGTGAAGGGTGTGCTCTATGATACGATGATAGCTCATTTCTTGCTCTATCCCGGACAACGTCACAACATGGACGACATGGCAATGACTCTCTTGAAATATCAGCCAATAGAAATAGAGGAACTGATAGGCAAGGGTAGTCAGCAGAAGAATATGAGAGATGTACCACTCGACAAAATAAAGGAGTATGCAGCAGAAGATGCTGATGTGACTTTGCAGTTGTGGAACGTTCTGGAAAAGAAACTTGCAGAACAGCCAGAGATGAAGAAACTCTTCGAAGAAATAGAGATGCCTCTCATGCCAGTTTTGGCTGACATGGAAAAGACTGGCGTGAAACTCGATTCGAAGGCCATGGCCGTTTTCTCCGAGCACCTCAAGGAGAGAATCATCGAGTCAGAGAAAAAGATATATGAACTGGCTGGCGAGACTTTCAACATAGGAAGCCCAAAGCAGGTCGGAGAAGTCCTGTTTGAAAAACTCAAGGTTGATGCTTCGGCCAAGAAAACCAAAACCGGCCAATACTCAACTAACGAAGAGACTCTTCAGAAACTCGCTCATGACCATCCAATTGCTGCTGAGATATTAAATTACAGAGGTCTCGTTAAGCTGCTCAATACTTATTCTGAGGCTTTGCCAAAACTTGTCAATGAACGAACCGGCAGAATACATACGTCTTTCAACCAGACTGTTGTTATCACCGGCAGATTGTCAAGCACAAATCCTAACTTGCAGAACATTCCTATACGTGATGACAATGGTAAGGAGATTCGTAAGGCTTTTGTTGCGACGGATGAGAACCACGTGCTTCTGGCTGCCGACTACTCGCAGGTCGAATTGCGTCTGATGGCTCATTTTAGTGGTGACGAGCATTTGATTGCAGCATTTAACCGTGGTGAGGATATCCATGCAGCTACTGCAGCCAAGGTGTTTAAGGTGGGTAATGATGATGTGACTAAAGATATGCGAAGGAAGGCCAAGACTGCCAACTTCGGTATAATATACGGTATCAGCGCTTTTGGTCTTGCCGAGCGACTCGACATTCCACGCAAGGAGGCTAAGGAGATCATCGATGGCTATTTTGAGAATTTCGGTGGCGTGAAACAATACATGGACAAGTGCATAGAAGACGCCAAAACTAAGGGTGCTGTCACTACACTATTCGGCCGCCGACGTGAATTGGACGATATTAATTCAAAGAATTCCGTGGTTAGGGGAGTGGCGGAGAGAAATGCCATAAATGCACCAATACAAGGAACGGCTGCTGATATCATTAAAATAGCAATGATAGAAATATTCAGAGCTCTTGGTGAAAGACAACTGAAGACAAAGATGATCCTGCAAGTACACGACGAACTTGTGTTTGATACACCCAAGGATGAGATAGAGGAAGTGAAGAAGATTGTGACGGAAAAGATGGAGAATGCCTGCAAATTGAGTGTCCCATTGCTGGCTGAGATAGGAATAGGCGAAAATTGGCTTGAAGCACATTAAGCATTATGCAAGAAGCATAAGGCATTCATCGCTAAGTACATTCTTGTGGTTGTCTGCAGATGGAGTGTCATCCCATTTGCCATTGTCGATAAGTGTCTTTTTGAGAAATAGGAACTGGGTGATAGGAAATTCGTCCTTCTGCCACATTTGTGAGTAGTTCAGAAGACCCATCGCTTTGATGAATTTATCAAGTTCTACTATGACAGCATGGATGAAATCAAGGAATGAACAATCGAATTCTATGAGTTCACTTTCGGTGTCGTCTCCAAAAAAGTCGACTGATTCGGCTATTGAAATATTGCAGTGCGATTCGTCGACATGTGATATAGTCCAATTATATGTTGACGACTCTCCATACCAGATGACACGGCACACATTCTCCTCACCCCACATCTGGGATGGTGTGGTAATCATTGTTACCAGACCTTCAAGCAAATCGCCAAGTGGGTTGCTTACATTCGTAAGTTCAAAGTCGACCTCATCGTCATTGACTTTGAGTGACGCAACCGCTTGACCTGGCTCGCGAAGGCAATAGGTGAAAGTTGGTTGTGTGTTGTACATCTTTATAAGTGCCTACTACAATAAAGTATTTGCGTGCCAAAGATATTAAATTAGTATAAAAACCACTATAGTAAGAGGAAAATATTTCCCGTGACGATAGTATTTTTAACTAAAATGGCTTATATTATGCCTTCCAATTATCTAAAATAGTGGTATCAGGCGATAGGACGTGCATAGGCAATCACATCATCAGCAGATATCTCCGCCCCATTTGTGAGTATTGCCAAACGTTCAATTACATTGCGGAATTCACGTATGTTACCTGTCCAATTTATCTTCTGAAGTTCGGCCACAGCTTCCTTGCTGATGGTCTTGTTCGGTATGTTGAGCTCTTGGCGGACTAAATCAAGGAAATAGTCTGCGAGGGCAGGAATATCATCCTTGCGTTCGTTGAGCGATGGTACATTTATTATGATGACACTCAGACGGTGATAAAGGTCTTCACGGAAGTTGTTGGCCTTGATTTCGTCGGCCAAGTTCTTGTTTGTCGCAGCCAGTACTCGAACGTCTACTTTGATATCTTTGTCGCTGCCGACACGTGTTATAGTGCTCTCCTGAAGGGCTCGCAGCACTTTCGCCTGGGCCGGCAAACTCATGTCACCAATCTCATCAAGGAAGATTGTTCCGCCGTTGGCTTGTTCAAATTTGCCAATGCGCTGTTTGATGGCCGATGTGAAGGCACCTTTTTCGTGTCCGAACAGTTCACTTTCGATCAATTCGGAAGGTATGGCGGCACAATTGACTTCAACAAAAGGTCCTTGTGCTCGTCGGCTGCCTTCATGCATTGCTCTGGCAACAAGTTCCTTCCCTGTGCCGTTGCTTCCAAGTATGAGTACACGGGCATCAGTAGGTGCTACTTTGTCTATCATTTCACGCATCTTCTGCATAGGCTCTGAATTGCCTATCATTTCGTATGTGCGATTGACTTTTTTCTTGAGTGCCTTGGTCTCTACAACGAGGTCTGTTCGTTCAAGCGCATTCTTGACTGTGATGAGAAGTCTGTTGAGGTCAAGAGGCTTTTCAATGAAGTCGTATGCGCCTTTTTTTATGGCATCCACGGCTGTGTCGATGTCGCCATGTCCACTAATCATCACTACTGCAGTATCCGGACGCTGCTCCATGATCTTGGAGAGCACTTCCATGCCATCCATCTCTGGCATCTTGATATCAGTTATGACCATGTCGAATTTGTTGGCAGCGAATTTGTCAACGCCTTCCTGGCCGTTTTCGGCTAGTTCTACTTCGTAGCCTTCAAGCTCGAGAATATCCTTGAGTGAAGTGCGAATAGCTCTCTGGTCGTCGATTACTAATATCTTAGCCATAGTGATGTATATTTTTATTTAAGTATATTGTTTATAAACTGGTAAACTGCACCCTGCTTGAGTGCATATCCGCACTGGAAGATTTCTTCGATGCGCATTTCGCGTACGATGAAGTTGATGAACAAACTGCCGAGGATGATGAGGTCGATACGGCTTGGGTCCATTTGTTTCATCTCGCGACGCTGCTGTGCGGTAGATGCCATAATCTTGCGATGCACCTCTTCAAAGTTAGGTACACGTATGTTGTAAGATGTTGACAGTTTTACGTTGAGATAAGGATGTTTCATCGCAGCGACAATGGCAGCGATGGTGTCGAACGATCCTGACGTGCCAATAAGGGTCGTTGTTGGGTAGTTGTGAAGTGCCTCGTAGAGAGGTGTGAGCTCTGAACGAAGGTACATTTCAATCGATTTTATCTCGTTGACGTTAATGGGGTCGGATGGCTTGAACTTGTCAAGCAAACGTGCCATGCCAAGTTCGAAGCTATGCTCCCAAATGATGCCTTCTTTGTTGGCGATGATAAATTCACAACTTCCTCCACCAATGTCGAGGATGAGCACGCGGTCGGAGCCAATAGGCATTACCTGCTTTACACCGTCGAATATCATCTGTGCTTCGTCGTCACCTGATATGATGCGAACTTCGATTCCGTGGCGCTCGGTTACCATCTTGGCAAAGTCTGGACCGTTTGAGCAGTTACGCAGAGCTGATGTGCCGATGGCAATGGTACGGTCGACATTGAATTTCTTGATGGTGTCGATGTGTTTGCCTATTGCATCGAGTCCTCTCTGTATTGCTTCTGGGGTGATGACGCCTTCGTTGATACCTCCTTTACCCATGCGAGCAGCCTCTTTGCTCGAGTAGATAATCTGATACTGGTCAGAATCAACGGCTGCTATAGCCAAGTTGATGGTGTTGGTGCCTATGTCTATTATTGCTATGTGCATAATGTTTGTCTTGCGACGTATATAGTTGTTGTTTATTGTTTCTATTATATTAATGTAGAGCTTCGACTTCTTCTATTGTGATCGGAATGCGTTTGCCCAGTATTCGGCATCCGCTGTCGGTCACCAGTAGGTCGTCTTCAAGTCTTATACCACCGAACGAACGATATTGTTTCAATATGTCGTAATTAATAATGTCTTTAAATAGACCTTCGGCTTGCCACTTGTCGATCAGCTCTGGGATAAAGTATATTCCTGGCTCGTCTGTAACAACGAATCCTGGCTTCAACTCTCGTCCTAGACGTAAGGATGAAAGTCCAAACTGGCTGCTACGTTTTGTCTTTTCATCGTAGCCGACAAGGTCTTCGTTGTAGTTCTCCATGTCGTGCACGTCGAGACCCATCATGTGCCCTATGCCATGAGGAAAGAATAGCGCATGTGCTCCACGGCTGACGGCCTCTTCAGCAGTGCCTTTCATGATGCCGAGAGATATTAGTCCATCGGCAATGGTCCGCGCTGCAAGAAGGTGCATGTCGAGGTATCTGACACCAGGTTTTGAGTTGTCTGCTACTGCGTTGTTGGCGTTGAGGACTATCTGGTATATCTCCTTCTGCTTTTGTGTGAAGCGCCCTCCAACTGGTGTGGTACGTGTGTGGTCTGTCGCATAGTGAAGTGGCGAATCGCTTCCGGCATCGACGAGGAGCATTTGTCCGTTGCGCAGTATATTATTATAGGTATGGTTATGAAGTGTCTGACCGCTGACGCTACATATTGTAGGAAAGGCAACAGATCCACCTCCTAGCATCGACTGGTAGTCTATGGCTGCGTGAATCTCTTTCTCGGTCCGTCCTTCGGCAGCCATTTTCATGGCTGTTACATGCATGTTGTATCCTATCGTCTGATGGCGTTCGAGTTCTTCTATTTCGCATGGCTCTTTCTGCGAACGTAGAGCAACGAGTGCTTTGACAAGTTCTGCTGAATACGACTGCTTTACGTTTGCAGTAGGTATTCCCGTAAGTTCGGAAAGCTCGATGATGGTTTCACCACGATATGGTGGAATGAAATGTACTGCTCGTCCGCTACGGATGGCTTTGGCAACATCTGTTGCTATGTCGTTGCGTCGTTTGGTGTGGCTGATGCCGGCTTCGGCTGCTTTGTCGGCTACACTTTTCTGTGGCCCCATCCAGATGATGTCGTCCATGGTGACATCATCGGCATATATAGTTGTTTCTCCGTCAGCTATGACAGCTGCGAAGTCTGGTTCGTCAATACCAAACAAATATAGGAAAGTGCTGTCCTGACGAAAGGCGTATTCGTTGCTTGGGTAGTTGAAAGCAGCATTGCGGTTACCTATAAAAAGTAGAAAACCGCCATCGAGAGCCTTTGATAACTTCTGACGCCTGTTGATGTATATTTCTTTAGGAAACATGATATGCCGTGAATGGAGATTCTTTGTCCTGCAGTTATTGTTTGTCTGTTTTTTTACTATGCAAAGATAATAAATAAATGGGAAAAACGGCAAAACAAATCTTCCATGTTGTTTAGATTTATTTTCTACTCTTCCTGTCCTTCAGTCTCACCTACCGATATATATTTTGCCTCTTTGTCAGCAATGTAATATCCGCATACTGATGCTGCCGGATTCATTCCCAATGTCTCTGTCAACTGCACACCTGTATTTTTCTCTGCTTCCAATATGTCAAACACTATGCGTTTGTGCTTATGATTAGGGTCCGCTGGATATCCTATTGCAGGACGTATTCCGACATAATTGCCTCTTATCATCTCTTTTACGTCGCATTTCTCGTTTTCTGCATATCCCCACTTTTTTGTTCTGACTTCATAATGCAGATATTCGCTAAGAGCTTCAACTAGTCGGTCTGCCAGAAGTTTCATCATTATAGCTTCATAGTCATTGCCTTCTGCCGTGAGTCTGTCAGTATGTTCCTTCAAGCCGATTCCTGCTGATGCGACAAACATGCCGATATGGTCTCCATATTCGCTTGGTGCTATGTAATCAGCAAGCGAATAACAATGTCCGTCACTATCTGCCTTCTGCTGACGTAGGAAATGAATCTGTGTCACTTCTTTCTGATGTCCCTCATCGGCATATAATTTCACGATGTCTCCCTCCGATGATGCTGGCATTATCTGGATGACGGCATTGGCTGTTGTCAGTTTTTGATCAATCATCTTGCCCAATATGCGTTTTGCATCAAGCAGTATTTTGACCGCTTCTTTGGCTTTTTCTGGCAATTGACCATCGTATTCGTTGAGCCATTTTTGGCCTTCTGCCTCTGTCGTTATGTCATATAGTCCTGTGAAGTCGCCGCTTATCTTCCATGCTATTAATAGCATCTTCCAGTTGATGAACGGTGCAATCTTCGTCAGGTCTATGTCGTTCATCACAATTCTCTCTGTTGTTTGTGGCTTTGCTATTTTTGCTTTCGTCCAGTCTCTCTTCGGAGCCATCTTACGTGCCTGCTCTATTGACAACAACTCAACTACTGCATGTTTTGCCATGTTGGCTTTGCGCACGTCTTCTTGATGCTGTTTCAGTTCCTCAATGAATTTCTTGTCACCATTGATAAGTGCTGTTGCTACGTATGCATTCTGTGATGCATCTTTGACATACGCAACTGGACCACTATATTCTGGTGCAATCTTTACCGATGTGTGTATGTCCGATGTTGTGGCACCACCAATCATTACCGGAATTTTCAGTCCTTTTGCCTCAAGAGCTTGTACTACTTTTATCATCTCGTCGAGCGATGGCGTGATAAGTCCGCTGAGTCCTATCGCATCGGCTTTCAGTTCGATGGCTTTCTCTACGATAGTCTCTGTTGGTACCATAACTCCAAGGTCTACTACGTCAAAGTTGTTGCATGCCATCACTACACATACTATGTTCTTGCCAATGTCATGAACGTCGCCCTTGACTGTCGCCATTATTATCTTGCCTGCCGATGAACCTTCTTTGCCACTCTTGCGTTTTTCTTCCTCAATGACAGGACGCAATATCTCAACAGCATGTTTCATGACTCGTGCTGTCTTTACCACCTGCGGCAAGAACATCTTGCCTTGTCCGAAGAGCTCGCCCACCATGTTCATGCCGTCCATCAACGGTTTCTCTATGATGTCTATTGCCATCGGATATTTTCCCATTGCCTCCTTGAGGTCTACTTCCAAGTGTTCGGTGATTCCTTTCTGGAGTGCATACTGCAATCGGCTCTCAACACTTCCCTGGCGCCATTCGTCATTGACTACTACTTTTGTTCCCTGTGCCTTGGCTTTTGCTATTTCAGCATACTCCACCATTATCTCCGTCGCATCCGGACGTCGGTTGAGTATCACGTCTTCAAGTTTCTCACGCAGTTCTGGGTCGATGTCCTCATAGTTCATCATCGTGGCTGGGTTTACAATGCCCATGTCCATTCCTTCGGCTACTGCATGATGCAGGAATATGCAATGCATGGCTTCACGTACAGGATTGTTTCCTCTGAACGAGAACGACAAGTTAGACACGCCACCGCTTATCTTGGCGTATGGCAGGTTCGCCTTTATCCATTTTACAGTCCTGATGAAGTCTACTGCATAGTTATTGTGCTGCTCGATACCTGTAGCAATTGCTAGTACGTTAGGGTCGAATATAATGTCTTCTGGGTTGAAGCCAATTTTTCCCGTGAGCAATTTATATGCTCTTTCGCATATCTCTATTCGACGCTCATACGTGTCGGCCTGACCTTTCTCGTCAAACGCCATCACTACTGTTGCCGCACCATATTTCTTTATTGTTCTTGCGTGGTCTAGGAACTTCTCCTCGCCCTCTTTGAGGCTTATCGAGTTCACTATAGCCTTGCCTTGCATGCATTTCAGTCCCGCCTCAATGACGTTCCACTTCGATGAGTCTATCATTATAGGTAGTCGGGCCACGTCTGGTTCTGCTGCAAGCAAGTTGAGGAATGTCACCATCTCTTTCTCAGCATCAAGCATCGCATCGTCCATGTTGACATCTATGATGTCTGCTCCGGCTTCCACTTCTGCTCGTGCTATGTCAAGTGCTTCCTCATAGTTCTTCTCGGATATGAGTCTTACGAATTTTCGCGACCCGGCCACGTTGGTTCTTTCACCCACGTTATAGAATGCCTTCTTGCTCTTGTCTACTATCAGTCCGTCAAGACCCGACAGGCGCATCTCATGTGCTTTCTCCGATGGCGTATGCACTTTCAGTTCGCCTCTCTCCCTTAGCAGTTCTACAGCCTTTGCCATGGCTCCAATGTGCTGAGGTGTTGTTCCGCAACATCCACCGAGTATGTTCACCAGTCCCTCGTTGAGATATTCCTTTATCTGTTCCGCCATCATTTCTGGCGTCTGGTCATATTGGCCAAACTGGTTTGGCATTCCCGCATTAGGATATGCACTTATATTGAATGCCGAAATATATCCCAGTTTCTGCAGATAAGGCTTTAGGTCGCGTGCACCAAACGAACAGTTTAGTCCGATTGTCAAAAGGTCAATATGTGAAACACTATACAAAAGGCTGTCTACTGTCTGACCCGACAATATTCGCCCACTCTTGTCTGCTACTGTTGCCGACACCATTATTGGGTATTTCTCAATACCTCTCGCTTCCAGTTCCTTGTTGATGGCATAGAGAGCCGCCTTGCAGTTCAAGGTGTCAAACACGGTCTCCACCAGAAGTATGTCAGCTCCTCCGTCAAGAAGTCCTCTCGCTTGCTCGCCATAGCTTTTCGCCAGGTCGTCAAATGTCACAGCTCTGTATCCTGGGTCGTTCACGTCTGGCGACATCGATGCCGTTTTGTTCGTCGGCCCCATCGAACCCGCCACAAATCGTGGTTTCTCTTCTGTCGCATACTCATCTGCCACTCTTCGTGCCAATGCCGCCGCAGCCTTGTTCAGCTCATACACGTATGCCTCCATCTGATAGTCTGCCTGCGAGATGTCTGTTGCATTAAACGAATCTGTCTCGATGATGTCAGCACCAGCTTCAAGATACTGCCTGTGAATGTTTTCTATAACGTCCGGACGTGTGATGACCAATACATCATTGTCACCCTTGAGTGCACAAGGATGGTTCTTGAACTTCTCACCACGAAAGTCCTCTTCCGTGAGACCAAATTTCTGTATTAGTGAACCCATAGCACCATCCAAAATAAGGACGCGCTCGGCAAGTATTGCCTTCAGTTGATTGTATCTTGACTTCTGCATGTCGATAAGTGTGTAATGTTTTGCAAAGATAGTGTATTAATTATTAAATCCGAAATTTATGGGGTATATGACTTGCCCTCAAAGAAGAGAGGTTGAGACTGAAAACGAGAGTCAGTAAGGTCTTGACTAGGGTCATAAAGGCTATATGAAATATGACAAAGGCCGAGGATGGTGTTGATGAGATTTTCTGAGGAATATAGTTTGTCGCTATTGCCTGCCATTGTGTCCCATAAATTTTGGTTGGACATGCGATATTTGTCGCTTGCCCAAATGAACAATGGTATAGAGATTTGCATATTGCTAATAGTTGCATGACCATAGAAATCGGGGTTTGTGTCGTAGACATCATCTGTATGATCAGATATATAAAGGACAATAGATGAACGATTGAGAGCCTTCGCTTTTTGAATGACTTCGTTGATGAAAAAGTCAGAATAGAGGATGGAGTTGTCATATTGTGATATGATCTGGCGACGAGCATCATCGAGGTCGGGACGATTAATGTCGCTAGCCTTAAAATGGTCGAAAGAATCTGGGTAGCGGCTTCGGTAGATTATATGAGAACCCATAGTGTGGATGAATATGAAGTGGCGGCCTTGGTGGCTGAGCACATTGTCTATTTCAGGAAATAGAGCATTGTCTATTTTCAATTGGTCGTTATCTCCAGAACAAACTATACCAACATAGTTAGCGTAGTCAGCCGTTTCAGAAATAATTCCCGTACAACCTTGATATCCGATTTTTTCCTGGTTTGAGAGCCATGAGGTCCTGAATCCAGACTTCTTCATGAGTTGAACGATGTTTGCATACTCGTACCATTCCTTTGTGTTCGTGGATGAATTGCGAAATGTTAGAACGTTCTTGAGACATTCGGAAGTGGAGCCAAATGGTGGATAAACGTTATTGAATACAACCATGGAATCAGCCAATGAATTGATATGTGGAGATGTCGCGAGTTCATAGCCGTAGATAGACCAATGAGTTTTGTTGGAAGATTCGCCCATAATGATTATAACGTCATCGACTAGACCATCGTTTGAGACACTTGACTCGTCTGGTAAGAATTCAGAATACTGAGATTTCATTCGTGCGAATGTGTTGATGTCTGCGTGACTTTTGATAATGCATATTGCTGTGCGGAGGATTATGGAGACGTTTTTCTTGCCAGTGAGATTTGTTGTCCAATGGTAACCGATAAAGCAGATGCCGATGAGAGTTGCACACCATGCCATAGAGATCCAAACAGACTTGTGGATGAAGCGTGTGAGCCAAGAAAAAAGACAGATGGTAGGAACGACGAGGATGCGCCAAGAAATGATGAGGTTCAGTATGTTTGTTGAGATGGTGGAGATGAACTCGGAAACTTCACGAGGGTTTGTTTCGACAAAAAACAAAAGCATGCGTCCACTAATGCCGAAGCCCCAGAAATAGCTAGATATATAATTGACGATACTGAGTAAAATGCTCAAAGAGATGACTGCAATGCCACAATATTTTATGAAACGATTTGTGGATTGAGATAAAATGACCATAATCAAAGCATTGGCAAAACATATAAAAGCCCAGAATATGGCTGATGAAAAATCATAATATAGGTCGTATGAACCTATGAACAAGATACTAGTCAGCAAGACGATGCTGATTCGCGAGTCAGATATACGTTCACTTATAATGTGGAGGAAACGTCTCAAGTTTTGTGGTTTGAAAAATTGACATACAAAGGTACAAATTTTTCTTGATTTATCAAAATGGAACTTCTCCCTTCACTTTCCCATAGGGATACCGTAGGGATACCATAGGAATAAAATACTTTTCTCCTCTTCTCAAATAAACGTAAACATCCCGTCAAAAATCTTTCCCAGCATTGGTACATAAAGTCGCTTGCCTTCCCTTACACCTATTATCGCATATATTAAAGTCAATACGTATATTACAGCACCAATCTGTATCAACACCCAGATATCCAAAGTCTTGAATAACAGACCCAAAACCACAAACAACATGTTTACACCAAAACTCTGGCGTAGATGGAATGTCGTAAAGTCATTCTTGTAGTTGAAGAATCGTATGACCAAATAGGCAACAATAAAGCCTATCGGCAACAAATATGCTACAGTCGACAAATTTCGTGAGTCCTGGTCTGATGTCATTCTGTTCATTATGTCTTGATTATTGTGGTCCGCTTTTTTCGATTCGCAAATTTAGCATATTTTCGTTTCCGTCGTTTTGTTTTTTTGCTTATTTTGTTGCTATCTTTGTAAAATCTTTGTCACGATGCGGCTCTTCGTCTCCTGACATCGAATGTTTGCTTTTTTTAGAAAGAACTTAATGATTAACACATTCCTAGCCATATTGCCTCTCATCGGCATCGCCGTCCTTTTTCTCGCTATCCGCGTACTGCTGAAGAAAGGTGGAACTTTCCACTCTCAGCACATCGGACAAAGCAAGGCAATGAGACAACGTGGCATCCACTGCGTACAGGCACAAGACAAAATCGAACACGCCTCTACTCTCGATATGGAGGAAATGCAGAAATAATAATAATGAAAAACAAAACAGATAAGCCCAACGCACAGCTCGTGCCCAATGACAATCCTAACTATCTCGGCTTTTTCGAGAAGCATGCCGATGTCATTGCCTCGCTCATCATCATCGTCACGATGCTCATGGGTATGTTCCTTTTTAATATGAGGGTCGACGAAGGTGGCGACGACAGCACATACATCACTCGTGCTATCGACCTCTTCTACAATGGCACTTATCCTACCTATCAGGGACCTCTCTATCCCATCTTCCTAGCCATGTTTGTCGGACTTTTTGGTGCCAATCTCCTCTACCTGAAGTTTACGTCACTCGCACTCATGCTAGTCTCGCAGTTCCTCTTCTATAGGATGCTCAAGGGACATGTCAACATACGTCTCGTCTTAGGTGTCATGGGTCTCATGAGCATCAACTCATGGTTTCTTTTCTTTGGCAGCATGACCTATTCCGAGGCTCTCTTTATGGTTGTCGAATATGCTTTTCTCGCTCTCCTTCTCCGCTTCGAGAATAAGGATGACAATGGCAAGGCAACTCGAGGCATTCTCGGTTCACTTTCTCCAGCAGCACTGGCGGTCGTCGCCTTCCTCATCCGTACTGTCGGACTCGGTTTCTCCATCGTCGGCGTCGCCTATCTCTGCATACGCAAGAAATACGCCAAGGCTCTCATGTTCCTTGGTTCCGTAATAGTCCTTTCATTAGTTTGGACGGGCATCCGTACTGTTGTTTGGGGTGACATCAAGAGCGACAACAAACAGCTCGAGTCTCTCATGCAGGTTCATCCTTACGACGAAAGTCAGGGACTCGAAACAATAAGTGGATATGCTGGACGTTTGGTCGACAATTCCAACCTCTACCTCTCCAAGCACATGATGCGTATGCTCGGATTCCGTAAGGCACAGGATCGTGGAACCAATCCTCTAGTCACGATTATCCTATACTCATTGTTCTTCTTCGGAGCATACAAGGCATGGAAGAAAAACCGTTGTCTTCTACTCCTTGCCATCACCAGTTTCGTGATGCTTGGTCTCACGTTTGTCGTACTCCAGTCATTATGGGATCAGGCTCGACTCATAATACCTTATTTTGCCATCTTCCTCATGATAGTCCTCTATGGCATATTCTGTCTGCTCAAGATTGTCGCAGGTAAAAAGGCACATCTCGTCTTTATGCTTGTCGTCATCCTCAGCGGACTGATGACTTTCGCACAGTCAGTAGAGAAGATGGATTTTCATGTCCTCCGTGAGAATTTTTCTGGCGATATCCTTTATGGTTATACTCCCGATTGGTACAACTATCTTAGCATCTGCAAAGAGGTATATGCCCAGCTCCCCGAAGGTTCCTACGTCGCATGTCGCAAACCCAATATGGCACGCATCTACTCTGGTGGACATAAGTTCTATGGTATCTACAATTTCAATACAGAAGATGCCGACGAACTTGTCGACGATCTTCGCAACCATAAGGTGACTCATGTTATCCTTGCAAGTCTCCGTCGCGACCCTCTCGTTCCAAACGGACAGGTCATCAACACCATCCACCGCTACATGAATTTCATCAACCAGAAGTATCCTAAGACGTTCATCCCTTATGGTATGTGTGGCGATGAGAATTCCGAACCAGCCTATCTCTTCGCTGTCGACTATGACTATGTCGATGCTATGCGTCAAGGCATGGCTGATAATAATGGAGGAGACGCAAATGAATGATATGCACAGCTATTTCGTCGAGGCGTCCAAGAAATGGCGGCAGTATAGAAGTCATCGTTCCTATTATTGGGATTCGATAACCGACTATTGCAACTATTTTCTCCACCCTCAGAACTCTGTGCTCGAAATAGGCTGTGGCACTGGCGAACTTATCTCTAAGGTCAATGGCTCCCGAAAGGTTGGTGTCGATTTCTGCGACGAACTCATCATCCAGGCCCGGCAGGCTGCACTCGAGTCCAATGTCACCAATGTCGAGTTCTATACCATGGCTGCCGAAGATCTCTCTCAACTCCATGGACAGCAGTTCGATGTTATCATTATGTCCAACTTGATTGGCTTCCTCGACGATATCGAGACTGTCTTCAACCAAGTCTCTACTTTGTGTCACGAGAAGACTCGTATTATAGTCACTTCCTACAGTCGTCTCTGGGAACCAATGATTGGATTCGCTGAGTTCATCGGCATCAAGAGAAAGACGCCCGAACAGAACTGGATATCTAAGGCCGACCTCCAGAATCTGCTCTACCTCTCTGGTTTTGAAACCTATAGAGCCAACAGTAGCATGCTCGTCCCGTTCAATATTCCTCTCATTGCTCCTTTCTGCAACAGGATATTGTCTCATCTGCCTCTGTTCAATTGGTTCAATCTGAACAACTATACTTTCGCTCGTCCACTTCCTGTCGAGGAAGGATGGAAGCATAAATATTCCGTCTCTGTCCTTATCCCTGCCCGCAACGAAAGTGGCAATATCAGAGCAGCTGTCGAACGCATCCCTGACATGGGTAGTCATACCGAGATTATCTTTGTCGAAGGCAATTCGACCGACGATACGTGGAATGTCATCCAGCAGGTTCAGCAGGAGTATCTGGGACGACGCGACATAAAGATAATGCAACAAGACGGACGTGGCAAGGGCGATGCTGTCCGCAAAGGCTATGCTGCTGCTACTGGCGATGTGCTGATGATTCTCGATGCCGATCTTACTGTTCCGCCCGAGGATCTTCCTAAGTTCTATCACGCAATATCTACTGGCAAAGGTGAGTTCATCAATGGTGTCCGTCTCATCTATGCCATGGAGGAAGGCGCCATGCGTACTCTCAACACTATTGGCAATCACTTCTTCAGCCGACTCTTCTCATGGCTCCTCGAAAGCCCTGTCAAGGATACTCTTTGTGGTACTAAGGTCATGTTCCGTACCGACTGGCTCAAGCTCGCTGAAGGACGTCGGTTCTTTGGCAATTTCGACCCTTTTGGCGATTTCGACATGCTCTTTGGCGCCTATAAACTCAATCTGAAAATCATCGATCTTCCTATTCGTTATAGGGAGAGAAAATATGGTACGACTAATATTTCGCGTTTCAAGCACGGACTTCTTCTTCTCAAGATGAGTGCCTTTGCCGCGATGAAGATTCGTTTCAGATAATTAATGTATAAGGATGAATGGTATGAATAATAACAATATACGAAGGGCAATCTTCCCTGGCGCGTTCGACCCATTTACTGTCGGACATGAGGATATTGTCCTCAGGGCTCTCAGCCTTTTCGATGAGGTTGTCATTGCAATAGGTGTCAATAGTGAGAAAAAAGGTTATTTCACCGCTGACGAACGTAAGGAGCAGATTCAGTCTGTATTCCGCGATTTCGACAAAGTGAAGGTCGAAACCTATCAGGGACTTACTGTCGATTTCGCCCGTCAGATTGGTGCTTCCCACATCTTGCGTGGCATCCGCACTGCAGCCGATCTCGACTACGAACGTCCAATTGCCCAGGTCAATATGCAGATGAGTGGCATCGACACTATCTTCCTCCTTTCCCGCCCCGAACATCTCCCCGTGAGTAGTTCTATTGTCAGGGAGTTGCTCAAGTATGGTGCCGACGCTTCATCCATGTTGCCTGAGAAAATACGTGATTTTGTAAAACCTAAAAAATAGGTCCGAACTGAATATGTCAAGAATAATACGCTGTCTGATGACCCTCATGCTGCTCTTCGCAGCATTCAATAGTACCAAGGCTACCGTTCGTCTTCATGGCGTCGCCGAGGACTATGCTGGTTATCATCTCGAAATATATAAGTATGCCGACTATATCACTCGTATGCGCGAACTTGTCGGTGTCGTCATGGTCGACAGCATTGGCCAGTTCGACTATTCTTTCGATGTCGACGATGTTACCTATGTCTTCCTCGATCTTAGTTCTTATAGAGCTCATATATATATGGAGCCTAATACTGAATATGAGGTGGCACTTCCTCCTTTTCGCCCTCGTCCCGATGCCGACAGGTTCAATCCTTTCTATCAGCCAGAGGACATCGAACTCGGTATCATTAATAGTACCGGATGTCTCAACGAGGCCATACGCAACTACGATCTTTTCTTCAATTCTGTCTACCACAAGAATGCTGTCGAAATGGTCCGCGGACGCAATATCAGGAAAGCCGACGAACTGACTTCCTTGTGCGACTCTGTTGCCCAGCTTCAGCATTGCGACCATCCCTATTTCCAGAAGTATGTCAAGTATCGATCTGCACAGATTTATGCTACTCCACGACTTCGTTCAACACGTACAGTCATTGCTCAGAAGTTCGCCAACGAAGATGTCGCCTACGAGATTCCTTCCTATTGGGATGCCCTCGGACTTGTCGGACAGAGTTTTATTGCCTCTTATTCAAGGATGAAGATTGGCGACCATCTCAAGAAGGCTCTCGAATACAATCCTCCTACTTTTGCCGACTTCAGCGATGCTTTGCTCAACGATACTGTCTTCAACAACGACAATATGCGTGAAGCATTTCTCCTCAAGGGCATTTATGATGCCTATTATACAGGTTTCTTTGGGTCTGGACTTACCGATACTCTGCTCATTACGGCAACCAATCAGGCTGTCTCGCAAAGTTCCAAGAAGATTGCTTTCGATATTCTTCAGAAGAAGAATAAGCTGAAGCCTGGTACCAAGGCTCCCGAATTTGTGCTCCTCGATGTCAATGGCAAGGAACATTCTCTTTCCGAGATGAGAGGCAAGTTCGTCTATCTAGCTTTCATGCATACGCAGAACTATACTTGCATGAAGGACATTCCTGCCTTGTCTGGCATACAACGTAAGTATAAGAGAGATATGATTGTTGTCGGTATCATGACCGATGAAGAGAGTGACAAACTCGGCACCTATTTCGCCAAGAAGAAGATTGAGTGGACTATGTTGTCATACAACTATATGCAAAGTGTTGTTCTCGACTATGGCGTTGAGTCACTGCCTACTTACTTCGTTATCGACCCTGAAGGCCGTATCGCTATTTCGCCCGCACCTGCCCCATCCGACAATTTCGAGGCGGCAATAGCTGGTGAAATAAAGAAGTATAAGCGTGAGGTACAACGCAAAAACCCTACAAAGAGCAAGAGTATCTACGACATGGTGTCGTCACATAGTTATTAATGAATATACTGAACTGAAAAATGGTAAAGGCAGAAAATATAACCAAGTCATTCGACTCGCTTGAAGTGCTTCGTGGCATTGACCTTCATATCCAAAAGGGCGAGGTCGTTTCGATAGTTGGTGCCAGTGGTGCCGGAAAGACTACTCTCCTTCAGATTTTGGGCACTCTCGACAAGCCTACTTCCGGACGTGTCACTATCGATGGTGTAGATGTCAATGTTTTGAATGAGAGGCAGCTATCCGATTTCCGCAACAAGCACATTGGTTTTGTGTTCCAGTTCCATCAGCTCTTGCCAGAATTTACGGCTATCGAGAATGTAATGCTTCCTGCCCTCATCGGAGGCGAGTCGAAGAGTAATGCCGAAAAGGATGCACTCGATTTGCTCGAGTTCCTTAATTTGTCACACCGCATCGACCATAAGCCAAGTGAAATGAGTGGAGGTGAGAAGCAGCGTGTGGCTATTGCTAGGGCTCTTATTAATCATCCATCGGTTGTCTTTGCCGACGAACCGTCTGGCAATCTCGACTCTCACAATGCCATGGAGCTTCAGAATCTTTTCTTCTCGTTGCGCGAAAAGTATGGGCAGACTTTCGTGATTGTTACTCACGACATGAATCTTGCTTCGATGTGTGACAGGATGATACGCGTAAGCGATGGTCAGATAGTGACCGAATAGTCTTCTTTGTTAGTCTTCCAAGTCCCACATGCGTAGGCCGACTAGTATCGCGTCGTCGGTCTGTTCGTATAGATGGTACATCCCGTTAAACGATCGCCAACTTCTATACTCGTTGTCTATGGCGTCCATCTGTTGGCTGAATGGCAGCGACGCTATTGTTGTGAGCAGATTGACAAGTCGCTTGTCAGAGTATTTGTGTATTTCCTGTTTCTCGTCATATCCAAACTGGTCGGTCATTCCATCAGAGAACAGGTATATTATGTCATCATATTTGAGTTCTATGAATTTGTCTGTGAAGTGGTCCGATTCTCTGTAATGTGTGCCGATAGGCATGCGGTCTGGATTCAGTTTTATGGCTTCTCCATTCCTTATTATTACTACTGGTCTGTATGCTCCGGCATAGTTCATCTTTAGTGTATGTGTGTCGATTATGATAAGAGCTATGTCCATGCCGTCGTGGTTCTCGTTCTGCTCTCCATTCTGGTGGAGGGCTTTCATTATGTTTCGACGCATGTTGTCTAGCATGGTTGCTGCTGACAGGTTGTTTTCGTCTATTCGTGTCGACATGTCGTTGAGTATTGACAGTCCGAGCATACTGAGGAATGCTCCTGGCACGCCATGTCCTGTGCAGTCGCCAACGGCAAACATCTTGAGATGCCCAACCTGTGTAGCCCAGTAGAAGTCGCCCGAGACGATGTGGAGCGGATGGTAGTAGACAAGGTTGTCGCCGAATATGCCGTTCATCTGTTCGGGTGTCGGCATCACAGATTTCTGTATGAGGCTAGCATAGTTGATTCCGTCAGTCAGCGCCCTGTTGGCTCTTTCGATGACGGTGTTCTGCTCTTCCAGTTCTTTTTTCTGGCTCTCTATGTTGGTCTTCTGCAATTCGAGGTCTACGTTTTTCTGGTCGAGTATGAGATTGAGCTTGCGGCTCTTGATGTAGTAAGCTATGGTGGTGATGATAATGGCTATAGCCAATAGCAACACGATGACAACACTTATGATGATTATGCGTTGTGTCTCGAGGTCATGTTCACGTAAACGCATCTGTGCATCGAAACTTGTTTGTGCCATGTCTTGTGTGGTGCGTGCCACGAAGTCTGCCTGTTTGCTGTTCCGACTCAGTTCATTGTAGAGGTTATAATAGTATTTGCCCTTTTCGTGGTCGCCTATGGACTCGTTATATTTGGCCTTGAGCAACGATATCTTTATTAGGTTGTTTGTGTAATTGTCACTATTCTCATCGATTGTGTTGTTGAGTGAGTCGACGACGGTAATAGCTTTGTCAGGCTGGTCGTTACATATCAACCAGTAGGCGTATGAGTAGTCTATGTCGAAGCGAGCGTTTTGGTTTTTGCTGCGTTCACAGATGTCGTATGCTTCATCGAAGAGTATGCTGCAGCTGTCGAGAATCTTGCGACGGGTGGCTCCTGTATAGTATCCTGTTTCGGCAAACACTGAGTAGACGATGGCTAATTGTCGACATGCTCTCATCTGTGCCTGTCCATGCCCCGATGCCATAGCGTATTCCCTCGCTTTCTTGAGGTGCTCCTTGGCTTTGCGGCATATCGAGTAGTCTGGTTTCTCGTATTGGTGAGTCTGGAATTTCTTGAATGTGAATCGTCCAAGGTAGTAGAAGTCTTCTGAGAGTCCTATCTTGTCGTTGCGCAGATAATCTATAGTTATCGACTTGTCGAGACATGCTTCAGCGGCGTCATACATGGCATATTCGTAGTTGTTGGCTGCTATGTTACGCAAGACGTCACAGATGTGTGAACTGTCACGCTGTGTGCTGTATATGTCGAGAGCCTTGTAGAAGTATTCGTTGGCCTTTAGCTGGTTCTGCATCCTTGTGCATGCATGACCTAGAAGGTAGTAGTTGTTCGCCTTGAGCGACTGGTCGCCTATCGAGTCAGCTATCAGTATTGCCTGGTATGCATATTCGCATGAGCGCATGTATTCGCCATGGTAGAATATTGCCCACGACAGGTAGTCGAGTCCCTTGGCTTCGTAGTTTTTATTGCCGTTGTCTTGTGCCAGGCTGATGAGTCTTCTGGCATAATTTTCTGTCGAGTCGGCGTTGTAATGGTTGTATGCTATGGCGTCAAGTGCTGCCAGTTCACTTTCGACGTCGGTCGCCGTATTGAGTATGCGGCGCAGACTGTCGAGTTTGTTGTCCTGTTCTGTCGTTTGCGCATAGGCGTTGCTGCCGCCAATTATGGCGGTTATAAATGCCACGAGTGCTATTATTTGACTGCCTAGCTTCATTTTTCTAATATGCTAATAGCGAAAATAGCTAATGATATTCAATTATCCTATTTTTTTAACATATATCTATTTATGGTGCTTGCTATCTCTTTCTTCTCAGAATTCTAGTGGCAATGTCTGCTGGAGCGATGGTGCCGATTGTTCTATTCTGATGCCTATGATAAGTGCGTCATCAGTCTGTTCACACAGTTCTTCCGACGAGTTGTTGATGGTACGCCACTTTGTGTATGTCGCGTCTATGCGTTCTTTCTGTTCGTCGAAAGGCAGTTTGTGTATGTCGAGTATCATCTCGCTGAAGCGTTGTGAGGTGAATTTGCGGAAGTTGTGTCCTTCGTCAAATCCATATTGGTCGGTCATGCCGTCGGTATAGAGATATATTACGTCGTCGGCACGCAGCTGGAATGTGTGGTCCGTGAAGTGATTCGATTCGTTGTGGTGTGTGCCTATTGGCATTCGGTCTGCCTTGAGTTTGTGGAATGTGCCGTCACGAACTATGGCTATAGGGCGGAATGCTCCTGCATAGCGCATAGTGAGGTTCGACGAGTCGATGATTACAAGTGATATGTCTATGCCGTCATGGTTCTCATCTAGGTTGCCATTTTGGTGTAGCGACTCTTTGAATGCACGTCGCATGTCGTTTAACATGTCGCCTGCCGATGGGTTG
This sequence comes from Bacteroidales bacterium, assembly GCA_024401355.1. GTDB lineage: Bacteria > Bacteroidota > Bacteroidia > Bacteroidales > Marinilabiliaceae > W3P20-009. Next base: position 70,615 of record JAKSLF010000013.1, read on the forward strand.
TTGATGTTGACTCTTGTGGCTATCTCGTTAAGTGTCGATATGCCAAGCATGCTCAGCAAGGCTCCAGGCACTCCATGTCCTGTCGAGTCGGCCACGGCGAGAAATTTGTATCGTCCGATTTGTGTCGACCAGTAGAAGTCACCCGATATGGTACTAAGTGGCCTGTATATCAGCAGGTGCTGCCCAAATGTGCTGCTTAGTTGTGTGTCTGATGGCAATGCGGCTCTCTGTATGACACTGGCATAGTTGATGCCGTCGGTCATTTGCTTGTTGATCGTGGTCAGTTCGTTGTTCTGGTTGTCGAGTATATGGTTTATCTCTCGGCTTCGGCGGTAGCTTCGTATGATTATAACAATCATGACTATGGCCATGATAAGGAAGACGCTGATGAATATCAGTATGGCATTACGTATGAGGTTTTCTGCCTGATAGTGCAGTTCCCTTTCGAGCAATTGCTGGTCAAATTCATTCTTTGCCATGTTGCGTGCAGCGTTGGCCGCGAAGTCGGTCTTGTGGCTGTTGTGGCGCAATTCATTGTATATCCTCGACAGGCGCAGGGCTTCCTTGTGATTGCCTTCGTGTTCGTATAGGGTAGAGTAGAGTTCTAAGAATTGGTAGTTGTTGTCTGCAAAGTGTTCGAGGTCGTTTTTGTAGTTGTTGTATACCGAATCTGTCGCTTCGTGAGCTTCCTTATATTTCTTGCTAAGTATGAGCCACATGTCATATTGTGTCTCTGGAAATGTGAGTCCATTGGTTTGCGATATTTCAATGGCTCTGTCGATGTATATTTTGCTGCTGTCGAGCAGCATGGCTTTGTTGACTGGTGAGGTGGCTATTGCTGCCTTGCTGAGCAGAATGTCTGCGTATCTGTTGTTGCAAACACTGCTTGCATGCGAGTTGGAGTTGATTTTTGATATGGCTTCCCTGGTATAGCTTTGGGCTATGTCAAGAAGCGAAGGGTCATGATTGGTGAAGCGGGTATTACCATATTTTGTGTAGTAGATGTCACCGATTATCGCTAGACTGTGTCCTACTCCTGCAATTTCGCCTATTTCAGAGTATATCTTATGGGCTTTTTTTGCACATTCCTCGGCCATTTCATACATCATGTTTTCGTTGTCAATCTGTGCCATCTGTACTAGCACTTCGCAAATGCCTTTCTTGTCGTCTATTTCTTGGTATATTTCTATGGCTTTCTGATAGTTTGCGTTGGCCGAACTGATGTCGTTGGTAAGCATGTATGAATCTCCCAACAACGTGTAGTCGTATGCTATCTGGTCTTTCTCGCCCAGTGAGTCCGATATACTGATGCTTCGGAAGATGTAGTTGCTTGCCGAACTGTATTCCGACGAGACGAGTGCCTTCCAGCCTAGGTATGAGTAGCCGAGTGATTCGTAGTGTGGCTTGCCCAGACGCTTGGCGAGTTCTACTTCTTTCTTCGCATAGTGTTCGACTGAGTCTATGTTCGGGTGGCTTCGGGCTATCTCGTGTATAATTTTTAGACGATGCATGTCGTCTTTTGTTTCACACAGGGCCGAGTAAAGGCTGTCCTGAAAGCGCATATCTTCATCCTCTTGCGCCACAACACACACGCTTATCAGTACGGATAGAATAGTTAATAGTATATGTCTGTATAAATACATTGTTTCCCTTGTAGTCATTAGAGTATATGTGTGTATACGTTTGTTGTGTGGTTTGGTTGCAAATGCCTTCATAAAGCTTTTTATACTCTTTTGATTCATAATTACATGGCAATCTGAGGGTAAATACGAGATAAAAAGATTAATTTTGCGGTGAATTAAAACTGGTGACATGTATCTATACAACACTACTTTTGTTATTGATGAGTCGGAGGTCGACTGGTGGGCCGACTGGATGCGCCGCAGCTACATGCCGACAATCTTCGAGATGGTTCCTAATGTGAACAACGAGATTTATAAGGTCGAAGGCAATGCTCAGACTGCCGGAAGCCTCACTTTCTCATGCCAGTGGCGATGCTATACGCTGCAGGAACTTGGCGAGGTCGAACGATACGATAAGGCGTTGAGCAAAAACCTGATGGATCAGAAGGGCGAGAAGTGTCTCACTTTCTCTACCATGATGAAGGGCGTTGAGTTGTAGGATTTTCAGTTGCTTTCTGTGGAGGAGTAGTAAATGCAGCAGTTGCCCGACTTGAAGATGACAAGGATACTCGGTATCGACCCTGGTACCAATGTGCTTGGCTTTGGCATTATCGACTGTGAGGGAAAGTCTGCCAAGGTGGTGATGATGGGTGTCTTGGAACTCAAAAAGTACCCCGACCACTATGCCAAACTCAAGAAGATATATGACAGCATGATGGGCATCATCGACGAGTTCAAGCCACAGCAGTTGGCTATCGAAGCTCCGTTCTTTGGCAAGAATGTTCAGAGTATGCTGAAACTCGGACGTGCTCAGGGTGTCTGCATGGCGGCTGCACTTGCCCACGATATGCCTGTTACCGAATATGCTCCACTCCGCGTCAAGCAGGCTATAACGGGCCATGGCGATGCAGCCAAGGAACAGGTAGCTGCCATGTTGCAGAAGATGCTCCATTTTGCCGACTTGCCTAAATATCTCGACGCCACAGATGCTTTGGGTGTCGCCTATTGCCACTTCCTTCAGATTTCGGCTCCTGTGATGTCCGACGGCGGCGCACGCAGTTGGAAGGAGTTCATCGCCAAAAATCCTGGAAGGGTGAAGTGACGTTCTTGTAAGATACTTATTATTATATAGACAATTCTTTTTCTGATGATACCACATATTGATACAGCACTATATGACTATGAACTCCCCGAGGAGAGGATAGCCCGCTATCCGTTGGCTCAACGCGACGGTTCCAAACTTCTGGTCTACAACCAGGGCGAAATCGGCGAGGCTCGTTTTGCCGATATTGAGAGCTTTCTGCCCAAGGGTGGCGTGACGATGGTTTTCAATAATACTAAGGTTATCAGGGCACGACTGATGTTCCACAAGGAGACTGGCGCACAGATCGAGATTTTCTGTCTCGAGCCTCTTGTCCCTGCCGAGGTGCAGCAGGCTTTTGTCGAGCGCAGGTCAACCACATGGAAGTGCATCATCGGCAACTCTAAGAAGTGGAAGGAAGGCGAATTACGTCTCGTCGTCGCTACTCCTAAGGGCGATGTCGTGATGCGTGCCGAGCGTGTGAAGGTGCTTGGCAATGCTTCCGAAATCTGCTTCAGGTGGGACAACGAGGAGGTCACTTTTGCCGAACTTATCGAGAACGCTGGCGTTATGCCTATTCCACCTTACCTCAATCGCGAGACTGAAAATATCGACAACACTCGCTATCAGACTGTCTACTCCGAGCATAAGGGATCGGTGGCGGCTCCTACTGCCGGACTCCATTTCACCGACGATATTCTGGCTCACCTCAAGGCCCACGGCAACGATCTTGTCAATCTTACGCTCCATGTGGGCGCCGGCACGTTCAAGCCTGTGCAGACTAAGGATGTCGAGCAGCACGTGATGCATGCCGAACATGTGGTGGTCGAGGCTGATGCTATCCGACGTATCGGTTGGGGCAAGAAGCCACTCGTGGCTGTCGGCACTACGTCGGTCCGCACTCTCGAGTCTATCTATTGGCTCGGCGTGAAGCTACTTGCCGGTAAGTCTATCGACGACGGACTGAGCCAGTGGGATGCCTACGAACTGCCACAGGACTATTCTTCGCAGGATGCTCTCAGCGCTTTGCTCGACTGGATGGAGAAGAATAATACTACCGAGCTCCATAGCGTGACTCAGATCATGATTATGCCAGGCTATAAGTTCAGGATTGTCGATATGCTCGTCACCAATTTCCACCAGCCTCACAGCACGCTTCTTCTCCTCATCGGTGCTTTTATCGGACTCGACTGGCATAAGGTCTACGACTATGCTTTGGCCAACGACTTCCGCTTCCTCAGCTATGGCGATTCATCGCTCCTTATACCAAAATGTAAGTGATTTTCGTAAAATGAGACCGTAACGATAAAAAAGTGGAGCTTTTTGTTGGAGAAAAAAATAAAAGTTTTCATATTTGCATCCGATAATAATATAAAAGACTAAGAACATGATTCAGATGAACAGCAACTGGTGGTGGTGGCGACTTACTTCAAACAAACCGGAGTGAGCATCTACCTCATTTGTTAATCGAATCAGTCGATAATACAAAAGGCCTGCCGAACTCCGGTGGGCCTTAATTTTTTGATGTGATAACATAATAGACAATGAAAAAATATAACTACACAACTGTGTCGAAAAATTTGCTGGCCGATATGCATACGCCAGTGAGCATCTATATGAAGATGCGCGACCTCTACACACAGAGCGCCCTGATGGAGAGTTCCGACTATCATGGAGGCGAAAATGCTAAGTCGTTTATCTGCTTCGAGCCTATTGCCTCGGTCGGTATCAACCACGGCGTAGCTACTTGCACCTATCCCGACGGCAGCGTGACAAAGAAGCCTATAACGAAGGACTACCAGAGCGACTCGGCTATCAACGAGTTTATCAATTCATTCGAGATCTCTGGCGAGAAGGGTTTGCATCAGGGACTCTTCGGATATACGGCTTTCAATGCTGTCAGATATTTCGAGAATATTAATGTCAAGGACGAGATGCAGGAGAAGAACGATGCACCCGACATGCTCTACGTGCTCTTCAAGAGCATGGTTGTAATCAACCATTTCACCAACACCATGTCGATTGTCTCTCTCGTTAGAGAAGGAGAGACTGCCGACCTCTCTCGCATCGAGAAGCAACTCAACCGCAACGATATCAAGCAGTATGAGTTCCACCCTGTTGGCGAGACTACAAGCACGCTGACCGACGAAGAACATAAGGCCAATATTCGCAAGGGTATTGCTCATTGCCTCCGTGGCGATGTTTTCCAGATTGTTCTCGCCCGACGTTTCAAGCAGAAGTATGAGGGTGACGATTTCAAGCTCTACCGAGCTCTTCGAAGCATCAACCCTTCGCCATATCTCTTCTATTTCGATTTCGGCGGTTTCCGCATCTTCGGCTCGTCGCCAGAGACTCATTGCCGCATTACTGCCGACCGCACGGCTTATATCGACCCTATCGCCGGCACGACTAAGCGTACTGGCGACCCGGAGCGCGACGCACAAAATGCTCTCTACCTCCGCAACGACCCTAAGGAAAATGCCGAGCATGTGATGCTTGTCGACTTGGCCCGCAACGACCTGAGCCGCAACTGCCACAATGTGAAGGTCGATTTCTATAAGGATATGCAGTACTACAGCCATGTGATTCACCTCGTTAGCCGCGTGAGCGGTAAGCTCGATGATAATGCCGATCCTGTCAAGTCTTTTATCGACACTTTCCCTGCCGGCACTCTCTCTGGCGCTCCTAAGGTTAGGGCTATGCAGCTCATCAGCGAAATCGAACCTCATAGCCGTGGCGCCTATGGCGGATGCATCGGTTGCATCGGTTTCGACGGCTCGCTCAACCAGGCTATCACTATCCGCACTTTCGTCAGCCGCAACAACGAACTGTGGTTCCAGGCCGGCGGTGGCATCGTGGCCAAGAGCAACGAGGAGTACGAACTCCAAGAGGTCAACAATAAGCTCGGCGCTTTGCGAAAGGCTATTTTTATGGCCGAGGAGATGAGATAATTGCCAATTGATTTTTGATGATTGCTTTATGAAAGTTGTTATAATAGATAATTACGATTCGTTTACATACAACCTCTCGCATCTGCTCAAGGAGCTCGGCGCCGAGGTGACGGTATATAGAAATGACTGCTTCGAGATGTCACAGCTCGAGGCTTTTGACAAGATTGTCCTTTCGCCTGGTCCTGGCATCCCTTCCGAGGCTGGCCTCCTGCTCAAGGTCATCGAGACTTATGCTGGCAAGAAGCCTATGCTTGGCGTTTGTCTCGGCCATCAGGCTATCGGTGAGTTCTTTGGTGGCAAGCTGACCAATTTGTCCGATGTGTTCCATGGCGTGAAGACTCCAGCGACAATTGTGGGCGACGACTACATCTTCGAGGGGCTCCCTAGCGAGATCGAGGTCGGCCGTTACCACTCGTGGGTGGTCGACACTAAGGATTTCCCTTCGTGCCTCGAGATTACAGCTACGAGCAACGAGGGTCAGGTGATGGCTCTCCGACATAAGACCTACGATGTCCACGGCATACAGTTCCATCCCGAGTCTGTACTGACGCCCGATGGCGCCAAGATTGTTGGCAACTGGCTCAAGCATTAAGTTCGCTTTGCTGCGTTGATGGAGGTCTGAACCATGCCTTGTACCTATTCGTTTTCTGTCGACCGTCTGGGAACTATCGAGGTGCTCGAAAAGCGCAATGCACGTGGCATGTCGATTCGCGTTCACGAAGGTGGCGTGGTCCGGGTTACGGTACATCCATCGACTACTCAGCTCGAGGTCGGACGCTATGTGGTCGAACAGGCCGAGTGGATTGAGGCTGCTCGTCAGCGGATGGCTCGCAAGAGCGTCGCCGTGACAATCTTCACTCCCGACTCCACTTTTGCCACACGCGAACACAGACTTGTGATGTCGGCAACTTCCCGCGACAAGTATGCTCACGTCAAGGTCAAGCAGGGTCTCATCGAGGTTACTTTCCCGTCCGATGTCGATCCGTCGAAGAGCGAGGTGGTACAGAGTCTGGCACGCAAGGGCATCGCTTTCGCTTTCAAGGTCGAGGGGCAGAAGGTGCTCCCACAAAGGCTCGACGAACTCGCACGCATCCACGGTTTTACCTATTCTTCTGTCGAACTCAAGGATATGAAGAGCCGATGGGGTAGCTGCTCAAGCAAGAAGGGCATACAGCTCAACGTTCAGCTGATGCGTCTGCCCGACGAACTTATCGACCACGTCCTGCTCCACGAGTTGTGCCATACTGTTGAGATGAACCACGGACCTCGTTTCCACAATCTTCTCAACAAGGTCGACGGCGGACGTGCTGCACTCCACGAGAGGCAACTGAAAACCTATAGGACACAGAGATGGTAGATATGATTATAGAGGAATAATAACAAAAACGATCTATATGCAACACATTCTTACTCGCCTTGTGGCTCAGGAAGAGCTGACGGCGGCAGAGACTGAAAAAATCCTGGTCAATATCACCCAGGAGGCTTATCCAATGGAGCAGATTACTGCTTTCATTATGGGACTTCAGATGCGTGGCGTCAGCGTCGACGAACTGCTCGGCCTGCGCAGCGGCATCCTCAAGACAGGCGTGCCTGTCGACCTCTCGCCTTATCAGCCTATCGACATCGTCGGTACTGGCGGCGATGGCAAGAATACTTTCAATATCTCTACTTGCTCATGTTTCGTTGTCGCAGGCGCTGGCTATAAGGTCGCTAAGCATGGCAACTATGCTGCCACTTCTGTCAGCGGCGCCAGTAATGTCATCGAGGGGCATGGCGTTAAGTTTACCAACGACAACGACAAGTTGCGTCGCAGCATCGAAGAGTCTGGTATCGTCTATCTCCACGCTCCTCTCTTCGCTCGTGCAATGAAGTTTGTCGCACCTATTCGCAAGGCACTCAAGATCCCTACTTGCTTCAACCTTCTCGGACCAATTGTCAATCCTTGCCGTCCTGCCTATCAGATGCTTGGTGTCGCTAATCTCAACCAGATGCGTCTCTACAGCAATGTCTACCAGAAGATGGGTATCGGTTATGGTATTGTCAATTCTATCGACGGCTACGACGAAATTTCACTCACTTCCGATTTCAAGGTGACTACCAAGACTCAGGAGAAGATCTATTCGCCTGCCGACCTCGGTTTCGAACATGCCAATGTGGCCGACCTCAGCGGTATGTCATACCAGACGGTCGACGATGCTAAGAAGGTTTTCGATGATGTCCTCTCTGGCAATGGTACCAAGAGCCAGACCGATGTCGTTGTTGCCAATGCAGGCTTCGCTATCAGCATCATGGAGCCTGATAAGAGCATCGACGAATGTATCGCTATCGCACGCGAATCACTCGACTCTAAGAAGGCACTCAACACTCTCAAGAAATATGTCGAGCTCAATTCATAGTCCGAGCTTCTTCACATGTACAAAAAAAGGTGCCTCGTTCGAGACACCTTTTTGTTTTGTCTTTTATACCTTGAATACTTTTATCGCCTCACCAATGTCAGCTACCATCTTCTGAATCTCTGCTGTTCGCGATGCCATCTCTTCTGCCGAAGCTGCATTCTTTTGCGTGATTTGGTTCAAGTCGACAATAACTGAATTGACTTGCGCCGCACCTGCATTTTGTTCTATGCTGGCTGCTGTGATTTCGTCCATCTGCGATACTATCTGCTCAATCTTCGGAACTATATCCTTGATTCGCTCATTGGTGCCGTCTACTTCCTGAATACTGCTGTTTGCATTCTGCGTAATGCCTTCTGCTGTCTCTCTTGTCTGTTCTGCCAAACGACCGACTTCCTTGGCTACAACAGCAAAACCTTTGCCTTGCTCTCCTGCTCTGGCTGCCTCTACCGAAGCATTCAGCGACAGTATGTTCGTCTGCTTCACAAGGTCATTTATGGCATGTATGTTGCTGGCTATACGGGAAATCGACTCAGAACTGCTTGCCGATGATTCTCCCACTATCTTCATCTCCTGACCTATGCTCTTGGCTAGCTCGTTGGCATTCTTCGCATTGTAACTATTTTGCTCCGAGTTTGAATTCATCTCTTCCATCGTGCTCGAAATCTCCTCCAATGCTGCCGCTTGGTTGCCTGCCGCTTCTGATACTGCTATCGACATCTGGGCCAGTTTGCTCGTGTTTTGGCTTGTCTCTTTTGTCTTCTCTATTATCGGCACCAACACGCTCCTTATGTTGTCTTTCATCGCTTGAGCACTCTCGCTTATCGCGATTATTTCAGTACATGAGTCGTTTATTACCACATCGCACGTTAAATCACCATCTGCCAGATTCTTCATCTTTCCTACAAATCGCTTTACCGGATTTATCAGTCGGTACCTCAAAAGGAATATCAAAAGCAGACATACACATATAGCAACAAAGGTACACATTGCCAAAATAATGCCTTGCTTCGACACTACGTCTTCTGTCTTCTGCATAAACGCATGGACTGTTACCGTAGCCGACACGTTCCCTTTGTAGCTACGAATAGGAGTGCAAAAATAGTACCCATATACATTGTTAATCTCAAACTCCATTACCGGACCCTTCCCCCCAATGAAACAGGTGTCTATGATTATTTGAGGTGTTGGAATGTGCGTATATTCACTCTCATCCAGATGGGTTGACGCTATGCAATGTGTCGTGTCAAACAATAATGATGTTGCACCTACTATATCAACACCTAATGCCATTTGCCCTTTTATGCTTGTATTCATGCCTACAGCTACATATATTGCCACTGGCTCATCATTGTCATCTCTTATATAATCTGCATTGAACGTACAATATTGATTTTCAAATATTGGGTCCATACCAGATACCTGTCCTCGCTCTTTTACTGCAGCCGCAATCCCCGAAAGTGTCTCTGTGTTGATGTTGTCCTGCGAGGCTATTATGAGCTCTCCTTCTGTGTCTGTAAGTATATACGCATATAGTTTCGATACCTTCCTATACCACTCCATTTCGGTATTAAGGTATTCCATGTCTCTTTCGCGTATCTTCTCGTGAAGTTCTGTATAGTTGTCATTCAACGCTGCATTGACCTGTGCTAGCGCCTGGCCATGATGGAAAAACGCATTGCCAAAAACACCTGCCTTCGAGTGCAAATCTGCCAACGACAATTCTTTGATGTCCGATTTTACTACAAAGTAATTGGCTACAAGGAGTCCTAAAAATATTGCAATGGCACCAATAACAGGAGCCATTATCAGTGTAGTCAACTCATTCCAACGTTTATCCATAATAGTTTTTCTAAACAATAATACTTTATTATACGACGACTACTATAAAAAGTTCATAGGAAGTTTCTTGTTTTGTCTTTTACTGAAATTCAACTTTGACCATTTGACCGTGACCATTCCAACTTTTCTGCGTTTTCATCCAAATGATTCTTATGTTTTATGGTTAAAAACACAATAACGTATGTTAATTCTGGCGTCTTTCTCTTAATGATATTTAGTAATCTTTCACAATTTAAGCCGTCCCGACTTTAGGCACTTTTCTCGGAGGGATAACGGTACCTTACCGTACCCTTACCATACCTTTCTGACTCCATCTCAAATGGCATTTCTTTAACTTGCGTTAACAATGGTCATGGTCAAAGTTGTCAAAGTCGATTTTTGACTGTTTTCGCCCTTTTTTTTAATACTTTTTTTGTTTTGCTTTATGTCTTGAGACCATTCACTCTATGGATTTTAACATTCATATCAACGTTTGGAGCCTGTGTGACAGATTTGCATAATCCCCACTAATACATTATCTTTGTGTCGATAAACAGTTCATGTCATGGAGCGTTGCCATGCGATACGTGGCATCGACGAGTACCTCGTGAAAGAGGTGGAGTGATACTGGTACGAAAACATTGAGACGTTTACTCTACATACTGCTCCTGTTGACCATCTGCTTCATGACCAGTCATGCCCAGCAGATGCCGAT